>NZ_JBHSON010000100.1:0-42391 GCF_042656285.1 Actinomadura rugatobispora
CCCCGGGCGCCGGCGCGTCGCTGCCCGCGCCGTCCGCCGCGGCCCCCGCGCCCGGCGCCTGGATCGCCGGACACGTCGCCGAGATGACCCTTGAGGAGAAGGTCGGGCAGCTGTTCGTCCCCACCTTCGCCAGCGCCGCCGACGCCCGGGCCATGATCAAGCGCTACCGCGTCGGCGGGCTCATCTACTTCCCCGCCAACTTCGCCGGCGGCCCCGCCGCGACCGCCCGGCAGTCCAACGCGCTCCAGCAGGCCTCCGAGCTGCCGCTGCTGCTGTCGGTGGACGAGGAGCAGGGCCTGGTCAGCCGGGCGCCGTTCCTCACCCGCTTCCCCGGCAACATGGCGCTGGGCGCCACCCGCGACCCCCAGGACGCCCAGGCCGCCGCCCGGATCACCGGCACCGAGCTGCGCGCGGTCGGGATCAACCAGGACTACGCCCCCGTCGCCGACGTCAACGTCAACCCCGCCAACCCGGTGATCGGCGTCCGCTCGTTCGGGTCCGATCCCGCGCTGGTGTCGCAGCTGCTCACCGCGGCCATCGGCGGCTACCAGTCCGCCGGCGTCGCCGCCACCGCCAAGCACTTCCCCGGCCACGGCGACACCGCCACCGACAGCCACACCGGGCTCCCCGTCATCCCGCACACCCGCGCCGAGTGGGAGCGCGTGGACGCGCCGCCCTTCCAGGCCGCGGTGCGCGCCCGCGTGGACGCCATCATGTCCGCCCACATCGTCGTCCCGGGCCTCGACAGCTCCGGCGACCCCGCCACGCTCTCCAAGACGGTGCTGACCGGGCTGCTGCGGCAGCGGCTGGGCCACCAGGGCGTGATCGTCACCGACTCGCTGCAGATGCAGGGCGCGCGCAGGAAGTACGGCGACGGCGCGGTCGCCGTCCGGGCCGTCAACGCGGGCGCCGACCAGCTCCTCATGCCGCCCCGGCTGGCCACCTCCTACGGGGCCGTGCTGCGCGCGGCGCGCGACGGCACGATCCCGCGCGCCCGCCTCGACGACGCCGTCACCCGGATCCTGCGGCTCAAGGAGGCCCGCGGGCTGTTCCGCGGCACCACCGCCGACCCGGCCCGCGCGGACGCGGTCGTCGGGGCCGCGGCGCACCGCGCCACGGCGCGGCAGATCGCCGAGCGCGCGGTCACGCTGGTGCGCAACGACTCCGGGCTGCTGCCCCTCAGGAACCGGACCGTCCAGGTCATCGGGCCGCGCGGGGACGCCCTCATGGACGCGCTGCGCCGCAACGGCGTCCGGCTCGCCGCGTCCCCGGCGACGGCGGACGTCGTCGTGCTCACCACGCTGAACGCGGGCGCGGCGACCGCGGCGCGGATCCGCTCCCCGGGGCCCAAGCCGGTGGTGGTCGCGGCGCTGGGCAGCCCGTACGACCTCGACCGCTCCACCGGGGCGGCGGCGACGCTGGCGACCTACTCCTCCGGGTCGGCGGCCGTCATGGCGCTGGGCAAGGTGCTGGCGGGCACGGTGAAGCCCGCCGGGAGGCTGCCGGTGAAGGCGGGCGGACGGCCGTTCGGGCACGGGCTCACCTACCAGTAGCGCCGCGGGCGCCGGGCGGTCGTCGACGGCGGGTGATCGGACGCGCACCGAATGCAGTGACCGTGTGGACGGGCGCCCCGGAGCCTGGGAAGATCGCGCGACGGCCGTGCCTCGTATCGCAGCAGGAGGTCCCGTGTTCCCCCGCTCCCCGTTCCGGACGTCCAGGGCGTTCCGGGCGCTCGGCGCGCTCCGGGCCCGCCCGGTGCCGCTCGCGCTGCCGGTCCTGGGCGTGGGCGTGGCGCTCGGCGCGTCCCTCAGCGCGTGCGGAGGGACCGACGAGGTGACCATGCCCCCGCTGACGCCCGAGCCCGGCGACGCGCATCCTGCCGCGACCGCCGCGGCGGCGGCGCCGGCCGCGCGGACGAAGGCCGCCAGGGTGGTGCTCTACAAGTACCTGCGCGGGGTGGCGTCCGGTGACGTCAAGGTGTGCGCCTCCCTGTCGCCCGCCTACGAGCGCGCCACGTTCGGCCGGCCCGGCGGTTGCCGTACGGGACTCGCCCAGGTCAGGAGCAGGCTGCGGGCCGAGGACGTCACCGCGCTGCGCGGCGTGACCGTCCCCGCGGCCGAGGCCGGGCCGGGGGACGGCGAGGTCACCGTGCGCTTCGAGGACCTGCGGTGGAAGACCGCGCCGGCCCGTCCCGGAGGGGTGATCGCGGCCCGGTACACGCTCCAGCTGACCGGGGCCCGCTGGCTCATCATCGGCTGACCGGAACCGGCCAGGGACGGCCCGGCCGGCTCCGGACCCGTCCCCGGCCCTGTCAGAGACCGAGTTCCGGCAGGACGGGCAGCAGGGCCCGGGCGCTCTCCCGCGCCTCCGCGGCCGACCGGGCCGCCCGCGCCGCGCCCGCCGCCGCGCGGCACTGGTCCAGCGTGTGGCGGGCCAGCGCGGCCCGTACCAGCGGAAGCGTGGGCGCGCTCATCGACAGCGACGTCACGCCCAGCCCGACCAGCACGCACGCCAGCGCCGGATCGCCCGCCGCCTCACCGCAGACGCCGCAGCCCTTCCCGGCCTCGCCGGCCGCCCCGGCGGCCATCGCCACCAGGTCGAGCACGGCGGGCTGCCACGGGTCCTGGAACCCGGCGAGCCCGCCGATCTGCCGGTCGGCGGCGCACGCGTACTGGGTCAGGTCGTTGGTGCCGATGCTGAAGAACTCCACCTCCGGCGCCAGGTCGCGGGCGCGCAGCGCCGCCGCGGGCACCTCGACCATGACGCCCGGATACTCGATCCCGGCGTCGCGGCACGCACCGGCGAAGAACGCGGCCTCCGCCGCGTCCGTCACCATCGGCGCCATGACCTCCAGCTTCGCCGACGCCCCGGACGCGGCCCGGGCCAGCGCGGCGAGCTGGCCGCGCAGCACGTCGGGGTGCAGGCGCGCCATCCGCAGCCCCCGCTCGCCCAGCGCCGGGTTGGGCTCCTCCCCGGGCGGCGGCAGGAACGCCAGCGGCTTGTCGGCTCCGGCGTCCAGCGTCCGCACGACCACGCGGCCGTCCGGGAACGCCTCCAGGACCTCCCGGTACGCCCGCTCCTGCTCCTCGTCGCCGGGGGGCGTGGCACGGTCGAGGAACAGGAACTCGGTGCGGTAGAGCCCGACGCCCTCGGCGCCGTTCATCACCGCGGCCTCGACGTCGCGCGGCCCGCCGATGTTGGCCAGCAGCGGCACCCGGTGGCCGTCCGCGGTGGCGCCCGGCCCGGTGACCTCCATCAGCAGCGAGGCACGCGCGGACGCGGCGTCGCGCGCCGCCGCCACCTCCTCGTCGGCCGGGCCGACCAGCACCGTGCCCGCGCCGCCGTCGACCAGCACCCGGGCGCCCTCGGGCAGCCCGGTCGCGCCCGGCAGCGCCACCACGGCGGGCACGCCCATCGTGCGGGCCAGGATCGCGGTGTGGCTGGTCGGGCCGCCCTCCTCGGTCACGAACGCGACCACCAGCGCGGGGTCCAGCAGCGCCGTGTCGGCGGGCGCCAGATCCCGCGCGACCAGCACGAACGGCTCGTCCGACTCCGGCACGCCCGGCATCGGGAGGCCGAGCAGCCGGGCGACCGCGCGGTCGCGGATGTCGTCCAGGTCGGCCACCCGGGCGGCCAGGTACTCCCCCGCCCCGGCGAGCATGTCGCGGTAGACGCCGAACGCCTCGAAGACGGCCCGGGGCGCGGCCGTCCCCTCGTCGACCTTGGCGGCCACCCCGTCGGCCAGGCCCGGGTCGCGGGCCATCAGCGCCTGCGCGCCCAGGACCTCCTGGCCGTCCTTGTTGCCCCGCGCGGCGGCCTGCTCGCCGCGGGCCTCCAGATCGGCGGCGACCGCCTCCAGCGCCGCCAGCGCCCGCTGCTTCTCGGCCGCCGCGTCACCGCCGTGCCGGTCGCCGGCGGGCGGCTCGGGGACCGCGCCGGCGACGGTACGGACCGGGCCCGCCCCGATCCCGGGGCTGACACCGGCGCCCCGCAGCGGCTCAGGCACCCTCGGGCTCCGGCTTGTTCAGCAGCCCCTCCAGACTGTCGAGCAGTTCGTCGGCGCCCTCGCCGTCGGCGCTGATGACGACCTCCTCGCCGTGGCGGGCGTCCAGGCCCAGCACGGCCAGGATGCTCTTGGCGTTCACGGGGGCGCCCCCGCGCCTGGCCACGGTGACGTCCATCGGGGCCTTGGCGGCGGTCTGCACGAACAGCGCGGCCGGCCGCGCGTGCAGCCCCACCTTGGACTCGATCTTGACCTTGCGCTCGGTCACAGCAACTCCCTCGTCATCGCTTCCCGGTACGGCCCGGATCTCATCGGACCGGTCTCATGGGGCCCCGGCCACCGGTCACCCGCAGCGCGGGCCCCGGGACGACGTCCACTTCCTTCAGGTTCGCCACGACGTGATCGGCCCCCGCCAGCGCCTCGGCGGGCAGCGTCGTGGTGACGCCCACGCACGTCATACCCGCGGCCTTCACCGCGGCCACCCCGGCGGGGGCGTCCTCGAAGCCCACGGCCCGCTCCGGCGGCACGCCCAGCCCGGCGCACGCGGCCAGGAACCCCTCGGGGTCGGGCTTGCCCGTCGTCACGTCGTCGGCGGTCACCACGGCCGCGAAGCACTCGCGCAGCCCCAGCTCGCTCAGCAGGCCCTCGGCGTACGGGCGCTGCCCCGAGGTCGCCACGCCCAGCGGGACGCCCTCCCGGTGCAGCGCCCGCACCAGGTCGGCCGCCCCCGGCACCGGCGCCACCGCGGGCGCCCCCGGGCCGTGCTCGTACGAGATCGCCTGCTGGTACAGCTCCTCGACGCCGCGGCCCGGGAACAGGTGCAGCAGCTCGGCCAGCACCTCCCGGCCGCGCCGCCCGGCGAACGAGGCGATCACCGCCGGGTCGTGCGCGGCGCCGTGCTCCTCGAACAGCCAGGTCCACATCACGCGGTTCCGCGGCTCGGTGTCGATCAGCGTGCCGTCCAGGTCGAAGACGGCGGCGCTCAGCTCCACACGAAAAGCTCGGCCCCCCTCTCGACCGCACCGGACTCCACCACCTGGCTGAGGGCGTCGGCGCCGGCGTCCAGCGCCACCACCGCGGTCACCGGCGACCGGCCGCCCGCCTCGATCTCGGCGGGGTTCCAGCCGACCAGCGGCTGGCCCGCGACCACCTGGTCGCCCTCGGCGGCGAGCAGCTGGAAGCCCGCGCCCTTCAGCTGCACGGTGTCCACGCCCAGATGGACGAGCACGCCGTGGCCCTCCGCGTCGACGACCACGAACGCGTGCGGATGCAGCTTGACGATCTTGCCGTCCACCGGGGACAGCGCCTGGCCGGGACCGCGCTCGGGGTCGATCGCGGTGCCCGGGCCCACCATGGCCTGCGCGAACACGGGGTCGGGCACGCCGGCCAGCCCCACCGCCCGGCCGCCGACCGGGGAGAGAACACGCGTCATTGCTCCGGACTCCTTCGGTCGGGGGGTCAGTCCAGGATGTCCTCGATGTCGCTGGCGATGGTGTCGGCCTCGGGGCCCACCACCACCTGCACGACCCGGCCGCTGCGCATCACGCCGAACGCCCCGGCCGCCTTCAGCGCCGCGTCGTCGACCTTGGCGGCGTCCGCGACCTCGGTGCGCAGCCGGGTGGCGCAGGGCTCGATCTCGACGATGTTGTCGGCGCCGCCCAGCGCCGCGAGGATCGCCTCGGCCTTGTCCATGTTCACTCCGTTTTCTCTTGCGCGGATCGGGGCCCCACGGCGGAGGCGGGGGTTCCGGACGGTCAGTCGGTCTGGGTCACCTTGTTGAGGCCGCGCGGGACGTCGGGGTCGACGCCGAGCTCGCGGGCCAGCCGTTCCACCAGGATCTGCCCCGGCACGATCAGCCCGAGCGGGGCGACCCACTCGGGCAGGGACGGACCCGGCAGCGACCGCGAGCACGCCTCGGCGAGCCCCCGTCCACCCCCCACACCGTACGCGCGGGCGCCCGCCCCGCGGACCCGGTGCGCCAGCGCGATCGTGCCCTGCAGGGTCGGGCCGGACTCGGCCGCCACCAGCAGCGCCGGGGTCCGGTCGTCCACGACGGCGATCGGGCCGTGCAGCAGGTCGGCGTACGACAGGCCCATCGCGTGCAGGTAGCAGGCTTCCTTGATCTTGAGGGCGAGTTCCAGCGCGGTGCCGAACGCGATGCCGCGGCCCGACACGACCGCGCCCTGCACCTCGGCCAGCTCCGCGGCGATCGCGGGCAGCTCCTCGGACGCCTCGGTCAGCGCGATCAGCCGCCCCACCTCGTCCGGGACGCGGCGCAGGTCGTCCGCGTCCGCCCCCTCGCCGGGCCCGAGGCCGAGGCCGAGCACCGCCAGCGCGGCGAGCTGGGTGGTGTAGGTCTTGGTCGCCGGGACGGCCAGCTCCTCGCCCGCGTCGGTGACCAGCGCGACCTCGGCGGCCTCGGCCAGCGGCGAGCTCGCGCCGTTGGTGATCGCCACGGTCCGGGCGCCGCAGCCGGCCGCCCAGTCCAGCGTCTCCACGATCTCCTCGGTCTTGCCGGACTGGCTGATCGCCACCGCCAGCACCCCCGACAGGTCCAGCCTGCGGCCGTAGGCGGTCGCGATGGACGGCGCCGCCAGCGTGCCCAGCCGCCCGGCGTGCGACTCCACCAGGTAGCGGCCGTACACGGCGGCGTTGTCGGACGAGCCCCGCGCGATGAACAGCACCTGCCGCGACTCGCGCGCCAGCGCCGCGATCTCCGGCCGCCGCGGCAGGAGGCCGTCGATCGTGCGGCGCAGCGCCTCGGGCTGCTGCCCGATCTCGGTGCGCATCCGGGTCGGGCCGGTCGTGGTCATGATGCCCCTCCGAAGACTCTCTCCCCGGCGATCCAGGTGGCATGCGCCCGGTGGTCGGGCCCCAGCCACACCAGGTCGGCCGCCGCGCCGGGGGCGATGCGGCCCAGGTCGGTCCGGCCGATCAGGTCGGCCGGGACGCGGGTGGCGGCGTCGACCGCGGTGACCGGGTCGACGCCGATCGCGACCGCGTTGGCGACCGCCTCGTCCAGCCGCAGCCCGGAGCCGGCGATGGTGCCGTCGGCGCGCAGCGGCGGGCCCTCGGCGGGCATCGTGATCGGCTCGCCGCCGAGCTCGTAGGTGCCGGGCGGCATCCCGGCGGACGCCGCGGCGTCGGTGACCAGCACGGTCCGTCCGGCCGCGGCCCGGAACACCATCCGGCAGACGGGCGCCGCCACGTGGTGCAGGTCGACGATGAGACCGGGGCTCAGCCGGTCGTCGATGAGCGCCTGCACGGCCACGCCCGGGTCGCGGTGGTGGACGCCGGACTGCGCGTTGAAGATGTGGGTGACCTTGCGGGCCCCGGCGTCGGCGGCGGCCGCGACCTGGTCGGCGGTGGCGTCGCTGTGGCCCACGCTGACCAGCACGCCCGCGGCGGCCAGGGTGCGGATCGCCGCCGGCGCGCCGTCCCGTTCGGGGGCGAGCGTGACCAGCCTGACCAGCCCGGTCTCCAGCAGCGTCGCGACGGCCTCGGGGGTGGGGTCGGTGAGCCAGTCGGCGTTGTGCGCGCCCTTGCGCTCGGCCGACAGGAACGGCCCCTCCAGATGGACGCCCAGCACGCGGGTGCCGTCCTTGGGCAGGCCGGGCAGCAGGTCGCGGGCGCGGCGCAGCGCGGCGGCCTGGATCTCGACGGGCGCGGTGATGAACGTGGGCAGGAACGCGGTGACGCCGGTCTCGGGCAGCCGCCGGACGACCGTGTGCCAGCCGGTCTCGTCGGCGTCCACCAGGTCGTGCCCGTAGAACCCGTTCACCTGCAGGTCGACCAGGCCGGGGGCCAGCAGCCCGCCCTCCAGGTCGACCGCGGGCGCGCCCGCGGGGCGTCCCTCGCCGACCTCGGTGATCACTCCGTTCTCCACGCGGACGTATCCCGGGGACAGGACGCGGGTGGGACCGCCGTCCCCGGGAGAAGTGATCAAACTGCTCGCGGTGATGAGGAGTGATGCCATGCGTGCGCACTCTCTGTCCCGCCGCGCCGGCGGCCGACTGGTCAGGTACTGGTCTAGTCCGGACTAGACCAGTACGCACCATACTCCACGAAAGAGATGGAGCGACAGATAGCGCGACGTAACAGCTCGGCGTCGCGTCCGGACCGGCACCGGCCCGGGGCGGCGCCCGGGGGGCCCGGCCGCCCGACGTCCGGCCCGCCTTCCGCCGACCGGCTGTGACCTGCGAATTCTCCGATCTTGGCGGGCCCGTGACGCGATCCGGCCGTTATCCTTTCGTGCATTGACAGGGCTTCGAGGGCTGTGGTCTAGTCCGGCCTAGACCAGCACTAACAAGGCGAAGACGGCGAACCGGTAACTCCACTCATCGGCCCGGCCACGAGGAAGCCCGTGACGACCATCGACCCGCACAGCCCGGTGCCCAAGTACTTCCAGCTCCGGGCCATCCTGCTCGACATGATCGAGGGCTCGGAGCTGCCCGTCGACGCTCCGATCCCCTCCGAGCGCGAGCTGTGCGGCCGCTACGGGCTGTCCCGGATGACCGTGCGGCAGGGCGTCGACCAGCTCGTCTCGGAGGGACGGCTCTACCGCGTCCCGGGCAAGGGCACCTTCGTGGCCAGGCCCAAGATCGAGATGCCGCTGCGGCTCGTCTCGTTCACCGAGGACATGCTGGCCCGCGGGCTGCGGCCGGGCGCGGTCGACCTCGACCGCCGCACCGTCCCCGCCGACGCCAGGCTCGCCCGCATCTTCGAGGTCGAGCCGGGCACCCCCGTCCACGTCATCGAACGGCTGCGCACCGCCGACGGCGAGCCGATGGCGCTGGAACGTTCGCACATCCTCGCCTCCCTGGCCCCCGACCTGCTCGACCGCAGGCTGGCCGACCGCTCCCTGTACGGGGTCCTGGAGGCGGTCTACGGACTGGTCTTCGACGCCGGCGACCAGACCATCGACGCCGGGCTGGCCGACGCCGCCGAGGCCAGGCACCTGCAGATCTCCCGGGGCAGCGCCGTGCTGCTCCTGCAACGCCGCTCCTACTCCGGAGGTGTCTGCGCCGAACTGGGCGTGTCGACCTACCGGGCCGACCGCTACCAGGTCCACACGGCCCTCGGAAACCCGCCCAAGCGCACCTAGCCCCAGACGCCGACCGGTTCGGAACCCCCAGGAAGAACCCCGGTATTGGAGGAACCCCTGATGAGTTCGACAACCGCAGTGGACGGGAGCGCTGCGCCACGCCGAGGGTCGAGCGCCCTCGCCGTGCTGCAGCGCATCGGGCGCAGCCTCATGCTGCCGATCGCCGTGCTGCCGGCCGCCGCCCTGCTGCTCCGGCTGGGCCAGGCCGACATGCTCGGCAAGGACGGGCTCGGCTGGAACGAGGTCGCCAACGTCGTCGGCAACGCCGGCGACGCGCTGTTCGCCGCGCTACCGCTGCTGTTCGCGGTCGGCGTGGCCATCGGGTTCGCGCGCAAGGCCGACGGCTCCACCGCGCTCGCCGCCGTGGTCGGCTACCTCGTCTTCGACCGGGTGTCGAAGGTGATGTTCTCCTACAGCGACGAGCTCAAGGGCAAGGTCCTCATCACCAAGGTCGTCGACGGGGCGCCGACCGAAGTGATCGACTGGGGCGCCAAGAACCCCACCGACGTGCTGGGCGGCATCCTCATCGGCGTCCTGGCCGCGCTGCTCTACCAGCGGTTCTACCGGATCAAGCTGCCCACCTGGCTGGCCTTCTTCGGCGGCCGCCGGTTCGTGCCGATCATCACCGCGGTCGCCGCGCTCGGCCTGGGCGTCGTCATCGGGTTCCTCTGGCCGGTCCTCGGCGCCTGGCTGACCGACTTCGGCAACTGGCTCACCGGCGCGGGCGCGGCCGGCGCCGGCATCTACGGAGTGGTCAACCGGCTGCTGCTGCCGTTCGGCCTGCACCACATCCCCAACTCGCTGATCTGGTTCGTGTTCGGCGACTACCAGGGCCCCGACGGCGTGGTGCACGGCGAGATCAACCGCTACCTGGCCGGCGACCCCGACGCGGGCGGCTTCCTCGCCGGATTCTTCCCGGTGCTGATGTTCGGCCTGCCCGGCGCGGCCCTGGCCATCTGGCGGGCGGCGCCCGCGCACCGGCGGCCCGCGGTCGGCGGCATCATGATCTCCGCCGCGCTCACCGCGTTCGTCACCGGCGTCACCGAGCCGATCGAGTTCGCGTTCATGTTCGTCGCCCCGGTCCTGTACGCGGTGCACGTCGTGCTGACCGGCATCTCGATGGCGCTGCTGGAGGCCGCCGGAGCCCAGCTCGGCTTCAGCTTCTCCGCGGGCGGCATCGACTTCCTGCTCAACATGACCAAGGACAACACCAAGGGACTGCCGCTGATCGTGGGGCTCGGAGTGATCTACTTCGTGCTCTACTACGTGATCTTCAAGTTCCTCATCGAGAAGTTCGACTTCGCCACCCCGGGACGGGAACCCGAGGGCGAGGAGTCGGTGGCCGCCGATCCCGGCGCGTCACCGGAACTGGCCGGCGCCGGAAAGACGGACAAGCGCCCGAAGGGCGGCACCGAGGCCAGGCCGGCCGCGGAGGACACCACCTGACGGACCTTCCCCCAAAAGCGGGCCCTCCTTCCTCCCACACTTTCGGGAGGGCCCGCTCCGGAACGGCGGCGGGCGTCCCCACACAACGCCCGCCGCCGTTCTCCGTGCGCGGATGACCGGATACGGCCAGCCGGTATCGGCCTCCCCGCCTTGCGCTCTGGTGAGCGATTCCTCACCGCCAGGAGGCGCCTTCATGCCCGACCGCCGTCACCGTTCCCGAGCCGAACTCCGTCCCGGCACGTCCAGCCCGGCCGCCCGGCGGCTCACCGTCGTGCGCATCGTCCAGGACGGTGGCGCGCCCGCCACGGACGGCTCCCTGGCTCTGGCACGGCAGGCGCCGCCCGAGGCACCGCGAAGACCGCACCTCTCCCTGGTCGGCGACGACGACCGCCGCCCGTCCCACGAGGAGGAGGCGGCGGCCATCGTGCGGCTCGTCCTGGAAGTCCTGGCCGGCACCCGACCGCCGCGCCACCTCGCCGAGCGCGCCGTCCCGGACGTGTGGCAGGCCCTGGCCGCACGGCGGCGCGGGCCGATCACGCCTCCGCGCATCGCCCGGACACTGCTCCAGGAGCCGACGCCAGGGGTGCTGGAAATCGCGGCGGTGGTCGTCCTGAACGGCCGCACCCACGCACTCGCGCTACGCCTGGACCACCACCGCGGCCGCTGGCGGTGCACCGCCATAGAGACCACAGCAATACAACGGCCATAAACCGGCAGTCAGAAAGAAAGCGACGCCCCAGGTTAAGAGACGGCCGTGAAGAAGCGGCCATCAGGGAAAGCGACGGCGGGCTCCCGGGATATGCATCCCCGAAGGCCGCCGCCTTTCCGTCCTCACGCCCCCGCTTCACACCGGGGCGGCCTGCCGAACGCCCCTACTTGTTGCGGGGGTCGCCGTGGCAGCGCTTGAACTTCTTGCCCGAACCGCACGGGCACGGGTCGTTCCGGGAGACACCGGCGTACTCGTCCGGAGCGTCCTCGCTGTGGTGCTCGACGCCGCCCTCACCGTCGACGGTCGGCGCGGAGTACTCCAGCTTCTTCGCCCGCTTCGGCTTGTCGAGCCCCTTGGCGCGGATGACGGGGGCCTCGGTCTCCTCCTCGTCGGAGGGCACGGTGTCCTTCTCGCCCTTGGCGAGCGACACCTCCTCGTCCTCGTCCTCGTCCGCGGGCGCCTTCGCCGGGGCGGTCGTGGAGACCTCGATGACCTTGGTGCCGACCACCGGGGACTCCGGCTGCTCCTCCACCTCCACCTCGAGGTTGAAGAGGTAGCCGACCGACTCCTCCTTGATGCCGTCGAGCATGGCGTTGAACATGTCGTAGCCCTCGCGCTGGTACTCCACCAGCGGGTCGCGCTGCGCCATGGCCCGCAGGCCGATGCCCTCCTGCAGGTAGTCCATCTCGTACAGGTGCTCGCGCCACTTGCGGTCGAGCACCGACAGCACCACGCGCCGCTCCAGCTCGCGCATGACCTCCGCGCCGAGCTCCTCCTCGCGCTTGTCGTACGACGCCTGCGCGTCCTCGCGGATCTTCTCCGCCAGCGTCTCGGCGTCCAGCCCGGAGATCTCCCCGCCGACCTCCTCGACCAGGTCGTCCACCGCCACCGAGATGGGGTAGAGCTGCTTGAACGCCTTCCAGAGCTTGTCCAGGTCCCATTCCTCGGCGAAGCCCTCGCCGGTGGCGCCCGCCACGTAGCCGTCCACGACCTCGTCGATCATGTTGCGGACCTGCTCGTGGAGGTCGGCGCCCTCCAGCACCTTGCGGCGCTCGGCGTAGATGACCACGCGCTGCCGGTTCAGCACCTCGTCGTACTTCAGAACGTTCTTGCGCATCTCGAAGTTCTGCTGCTCGACCTGGCTCTGCGCCGAGCGGATCGCATTCGAGACGATCTTGGACTCGATCGGGACGTCGTCCGGGATGTTCAGCCGCGTCATGATCGACTCGACCCGGGCGGAGTTGAAGAGCCGCATCAGGTCGTCCTCCAGCGACAGGTAGAACCGGGATTCGCCCGGGTCGCCCTGCCGGCCGGAACGACCGCGCAGCTGGTTGTCGATCCGCCGCGACTCGTGCCGCTCGGTGCCCAGCACGTACAGGCCGCCCGCCTCGACGACCTCCTCGTGCTCGCCCTTCACGGCCTCCTTGGCCTTCTCCAGCGACTCCGGCCAGGCCGCCTCGTACTCCTCCGGAGTCTCCAGCGGCGACAGCCCGCGCTGGTGCAGCTCCAGGTCGGCGCGGAAGTCGGGGTTGCCGCCGAGCATGATGTCGGTGCCGCGGCCGGCCATGTTCGTCGCCACGGTGACCGCGCCCTTGCGGCCCGCCTCCGCGACGATCGCCGACTCCTGCTCGTGGTGCTTGGCGTTCAGCACCTGGTGCGGGACGCCGCGCCGCTTGAGCATCTTGCTCAGCCGCTCCGACTTCTCCACCGACGTGGTGCCGACCAGGACCGGCTGGCCCTTCTCGTGCCGCTCGGCGATGTCGTCGACGCACGCCTCGAACTTGGCCTGCTCGGTCTTGTAGACCACGTCCGCGACGTCGTCGCGGACCATCGGCCTGTTCGTCGGGATCGGCACGACCCCGATCTTGTAGGTCTTGTTGAACTCGGCCGCCTCGGTCTGGGCGGTACCGGTCATCCCGCTGAGCTTGCCGTACAGCCGGAAGTAGTTCTGCAGGGTGATCGTGGCGAGCGTCTGGTTCTCGTCCTTGATGGGCACGCCCTCCTTGGCCTCGATGGCCTGGTGCATGCCCTCGTTGTAACGCCGGCCGTGCAGGATGCGGCCGGTGAACTCGTCCACGATCAGGACCTCGCCGTTCATGACGACGTAGTCCTTGTCGCGCTTGTACAGCTCCTTGGCCTTCAGCGCGTTGTTCAGGAAGCTGACCAGCGGCGTGTTCACCGAGTCGTAGAGGTTGTCGATGCCGAGCCAGTCCTCGACCTTCTCCACGCCGGACTCGGTGATGCCGACCGTGCGCTTCTTCTCGTTCACCTCGTAGTCGCCGGGGCCGTACTGGTCGACCTGCCCGGCGGTGCTGACCAGCTCGGCCCGCTTCAGCCGCGGCACGATCTTGGAGAACTCGCCGTACCACTTGGAGTTCTGCTCGGCCGGCCCGGAGATGATCAGCGGGGTCCGGGCCTCGTCGATCAGGATGGAGTCGACCTCGTCGACGACGGCGTAGTAGTGCTCGCGCTGGACGAGCTCCTCCAGGCTCCACGCCATGTTGTCGCGCAGGTAGTCGAACCCGAACTCGTTGTTCGTGCCGTAGGTGATGTCGCAGTTGTAGGCCACCCGGCGCTCGTCCGGAGTCATCTGCGGGAGGATGACACCGACCTCGAGGCCCAGGAACTGGTGGATGCGGCCCATCCACTCGGCGTCGCGCTTGGCCAGGTAGTCGTTCACCGTGACCACGTGCACGCCCTTGCCGGCCAGCGCGTTGAGGTACGCCGGGAGCACGCAGGTGAGGGTCTTGCCCTCACCGGTCTTCATCTCGGCGATGTTCCCCAGGTGCAGCGCGGCGCCGCCCATGACCTGCACGTCGTAGTGGCGCTGGCCCAGTACGCGGCGGGCGGCCTCACGGGCGGTCGCGAAGGCGTAGGGCAGGAGCTCGTCCAGGACTTCCTTCTCGGCGTCCTTCTCGGACTTGCCCTTGTCGGTGAGCTTCGCCACCTCCTCGGCGAACTCTTCCCGGAACTTCTCGGTCTGCTCGCGCAACTCGGCGTCGCTCATCTCGAGGTAGTCGTCCTCGATCGAGTTGACCTGATCCGCGAGCTTCTTGAGCTTGCGCAGGATTTTTCCTTCGCCCGCACGAAGGATCTTATCGATGACTGGCGGCACTCTCGGAGGCTCCTTGCAGATCGTGGGTCACCGCTCCCGGCGGTACGCACACCACACGTACGATGCCCATCGTAGGCGAGACCCAGAATGGTCTAGGTCACGTCGCGACGCAATCCACAGCGCGTCCCGTTTGACCCGGCGGGTCGGAGGAAGATCTGTCGGTGCAGATCCGAGGGAGCGTGAGCATGACCGAGAAAACGCACGACGACCACCACGGCTCGCACGCGGGCCGCCCCAGCTCGTGGATCGCGGTCGGCATCATGGTCGCCGGCTTCATCGTCGGCGGCGTGGCACTGTGCGTCGGCCCGTCCTGGATCATGTTCTGGGCCGGGGTCGCGATCGTCGTCGTCGGCTTCATCGTGGGCGGAGCGGTCCACATCTTCTCCGACGTGGTGGTGGACGCCCCCCGCGTCATCCCGGAGATCGTCGACTACTCCGTCTTCGGCGGCCGCACCACCAAGCGCCGCGGCGGCGCCGCCGGAGAGACCCTGGACAAGCCCAGCGCCACCGACCCCCAGACCCACCCCCACGGCTGAACCCCGCCCCCGGCCGCAAAGCCGGGGGCGTTCTCCCCTACCCGGGCGTGTCGAGCCCCAGCGCCGACAGGGCCGTACCCGCCTCAACCGGGTGAATCCGCTCGACACGCACGTCATCGCAGCCGACCCAGGACGCGGCCTGCCGCAACGCCGTGCGCAGCGCCGCCACCGACGCCTCCGCACGAGCGGCCGTCCTGGTCGCCCACGGCTCGAACGACACCTGCCTGGCGACGAGCGTGCGGCCCTCGCGGCCCGGGTCGACCCGTCCGATCAACCTTCCACCGGCCAGGAGCGGCATCACGAAGTACCCGTGGACCCGCTTCGCCTTGGGCACGTACGCCTCCAGCCGGTGATCGAACCCGAACACCCGCGACGTCCGGGCCCGATCCCACACCAGGGAGTCGAACGGCGACAGCAGCGTCGTCGCGTGCCGCCCCCGCACCGGCGCCCCCAGCGCCTCCGGGTCGGCCCACGCCCCGTTCTTCCACCCCTCGACCCGCACCGGGACGAGCCCCGCGGCCTCCACGACCTGCTCGACCTGGTCGGCCTTGATCCGGTAGTAGTCCGCCAGATCCGCGCGCGACCCCACGCCCAGCGCCCGCCCCGTCCGCTCCACCAGCCGCGTCAGGCACTCCGCGTCGTCGGGCTCCCGCTCGAGGAGCCGCGCCGGGACGGCCCGCTCGGCCAGGTCGTACACGCGCCGCCACCCGACCCTGCGGACGCACACCACCTCGCCGATGTCCAGCAGCCACTCGATCGCGATCTTCTGGTCGCTCCACTGCCACCAGTCGCCGCCCGCCTTCGCCCCGCCGAGCTCCTTGGTGGTGAGCGGGCCGTCCACCCGGAGCCGCTTGAGGATGTCGCCGGTCACGCCCTCGGGAACCTTGTGCCAGCGCCACCCCCGCCGCCGGTACGCCCTGCGCCGGAAGGCGAACAGCGGCCAGTCCTCCATCGGCAGCACCGACGCGGCGTGCGCCCAGTACTCGAAACCCGTCCCGTCGCCCCAGTAGGCCGCCTCCACCGCGTCCCGCCCGACCGGGCCGAGCCGCGCGTAGGGCACCAGCTCGTGCGAGCGCGCCAGCACGGAGATCGTGTCGAGCTGCACGGCCCCAAGCCCGCCCAGCAGCCCCTTGACCCCGCCACCGCGCCGGAACCCCTGCCCGAGCAACCCCTGCGCCCGCAACTGAAGCCGCCGCACCTCGTCCGCCGTCAGCTCGATCTCGTCCACGCCCGCGATGCTAAAGCACAACACCGACAAACCAACATTGCCGGTTGCCCTCACCCACCCGCCACGCGGAGCGGCAGGGCGAACTGAACATGAGTGCTTGTCGAAGTGGGTGCTGGCTCGGCTTGGTCGGCGGGAGTGCCCGTCGGCGCAAAGGGTCCAGTGGGGGGCGCCAGAGTGCGGAGGCGGCTAAGTGAGCCGTGGCGTGCCGCCGAGGGCGGGTGCGTGTCCGGTTTTCAGGGGCCTGCGAAGGCGGGGGCTGCTGCCAGGAGGTGGTGGGCGAGGGTCGGGTCGCCCTCTATGGCGGCGTCCACCTCGGCGGGGGTGCGGCGGTCGGCGGCCAGCATGCAGAAGTCCAGGACGTCCAAGCGAAGCGTTGTTCGCGGGTGGTCGTCTCCGAGCGGGACGAGCCAGTCGCCGCCGCCCGGGCCTTCGAGTAGGACGCGCGCCGTCCCCGTGGTCTCGATCCCGCGGGCGGCGAGGGCGGCGGGGAGGGAGCGGACGCCCAGGTCGGCGATGGCGTGCAGGTGGTCGGGCAAGGGGACGGGCAGGCTTCGCCGGACGGCGGCGGCGATGTCCGTGGCGTGGACCCAGGTCTCGAACGCGCGGGCGACCACGGCGTTCTCCAGGCGTAGCGGCTGGCGGATCCAGACCTTGTCAGGGGTGCCGGGGCCGGTCAGGCGGGTGCAGAGGTCGCGGGCGTGCCGGCGCCAGGCGGTGCGGGTCTCCTCGGGGCTGTGCGCGCGCTCGGAGGTGATCGCGGCGGCGGTACGGGCGTCGACGTCCGACTCGGGCGGGCGCTCGCCGCTGAGCTGGTCGGCCAGGAGGCGGTCGGTGGCCATGAGGTGCGCCACCACGTCTTGCACGTTCCAGTCGTAGATGACCACGGCCGACCAGTCGGGCCCGTCGAGCTCGGCCAGCAGGACGTCCAAGGTGGAGACCTGGGCCGCGTACGGCGCGATGTGCCCGGGAAGAGGGCCCACCGGGGGCCTTCGCCGGAAGGCGGCGCCGAGGATTCCGGCCCTGAGCGCCGCCGGTGTCTCATCCACGGCCCCGCCCGGTGGTCGTCATGGGAGGTTCCCCTCAGGTGATCTCGAGGAGCTTCTCCCGGACCGCGTAGACCACGGCCTCCATCCGGGAGTGCAGCTGCAGCTTCTCCAGGATGTTGCGGACGTGGTTCTTCACGGTGTTCTCGGAGATGAACAGCTCGCGCGCGATCTCCCGGTTGCCCAGGCCGCGGGCGACCAGCCGGAGCACCTCCATCTCCCGGTCGGTGAGGCGGGGCGCGGGGACCTGCTGGGTGCGCTCCTCGCTGCGCTTGGCGAGCGCGGCGAACTCGGTGATCAGTTTGGACGCCATCGAGGGGCTGATCAGCGACTGGCCGCCGTGCACGGCGCGCACCGCCTGCGGGACCTCGTCGATGGAGATCTCCTTGAGCAGGTAGCCGCTGGCGCCGGCCTTGATGGCCTCGAAGAGGTCCTCCTCCTCGTCGCTGATCGTCAGCATCACGATCTTGGCGCTGGGCGCCGCGTCCTTGATGGCGGTGCAGGCCTCGATGCCGCTGCGGCGCGGCATCCGGATGTCCATGAGGACGACGTCGGGCAGCAGGTCGCCGGCCATCTCGACGGCCTCGTGACCGTCCCCGCCCTCGCCGATGACCTCGATGTCGTCCTCGCCCTGCAGGACCATCTCCAGGCCGCGGCGGAACAGCGCGTGGTCGTCCACGATGAGGACGCGGATGGGGTCGGTGCCCTCGCCGGCCTTGGTGTCGCCGGCGGCGGCCTGACGGGGCACCGCTGCGGCGCCGCGAGCCTGGGGATTCTCGCTCACCTGAGTCGCGGCGTGGAGGTACGCCGCTTCCCCCCTTCGGTTTCGGTGGTCTCGGGTCGTGCGGAGGGGTGCGCGGGCGGGCGGGTCCGGGGCGGGATCGCCCGCCGAGGGCCCGCTCCGCGGGCGCGCACTCGGCACACGACCCCTCGCCCCCGGACCACCGCGTCCGCGGCTTGCTTCGAGTTACGCCTTTCTAGATCATGGCACGCTCTTGGCGGTGACGTGGCGCATGTGCCACATCACTCTTCGACAAGGCGGATGACGCCGTAGTCCCAGCCTCTCCTCCTGTATACGACGGAGGGGTGCCCTGTGGCCTTGTCCCGGAAGAGGAAAAAGTCGTGACCGACCAATTCCATCTCGAAAAGGGCCTGTTCGATGCCCATCTGCTCGGCTTCGTGGAACTTCTCGCGGACGATGAGGGGGCCTTCGCCCTCCATGGGGATCGGGACGAGCTGCTCGTCCATCGCCGAGTCGACCGCCTCGTAGGCGTCGGCCTCGGCCTCCTCGGGGGCGGCCGCCGCCTTCGCGGAGTTCTTCGGCGACTGCTGCGGTGCCGGTACGGCGTCGGCGGTGGTGTCGGGGAGCGCCTCCATCATGGCGAGCTTGGCCGGGGCCCGGCTGCCGTGGTGCACCTTCCTGCGGTCGCTCTCCCGGCGCAGCCTGGACTCCAGCTTGTCCAGCGCCAGATCGAGGGCTCCGTAACGGTCGTCGGCCGCCGCCTCGGCCCGGATCACCGGGCCGCGTGAGCGAATGGTCAGCTCCACCCGCTCCCGCTGGTCGGCGAGGCGCGGATTGCGTTCCTGCGACACCTCCACGTCCACGCGCCTGACCTTGGTGGCGAGTCGTTCGATCTTGGCCAGTTTCGTGTCGACGTGACGCCGGAACCTGTCGTTGACGTCGGTGTGACGGCCCCTCACGATGATGTCCACGCGAGAACCCCCTTCTCCCGATTGCGTTGTCCACCCGTCCCGCCGCCGTTGGCGCGCGGAACGAACACCGCGACCCGATGGGGTCGCACCCGCCCGGCCGACCTGGTCTTCGTCCCCACATCCGCCTGCTGAGGGGCTCGCGGCGCTCTCGCCACTACTGCCCTTCTCCCTGTGCGGGGGATGTCGGATCCCCCGCCGGGGCAGGACTCACCTCTAAGGCGCACCGTGATCGGTCGACGAGAAGTCGCCTTACGTGGGCCGTTTCGCCTGCGCCTGGCATCGGCTTGCCGGACCGCCTGCCGTGCTCTCGACGAGCACTGCGATCCGACGCAACCACGGACCCGGGCGGGTGCCATGTCAGGAACGCTAACCCCTTACGCCTCGAATGTCAGGGGGGTGGGGCGAGGAAATACTCACGGACCGTTATCGGGAAGGCCTTCCACACCGCGTCCGGCCCCGGGGGGCCCGCTCACGAGCAGTGAATCCACGTGACCGCAGCGCATGGGAGCACCTCCTCCCGACGCAGGTCATAACCACCTGACCAGCGGGTTAGTTCGGCGAACCTGTACCGCCCACCGGGTCTGCCAAGACGCTCGACGGGCCCGCATCCACGGACAAGCCCCGTCAGGCCGGGCATCCCAGCTACGTTAGGTAACTATCCACCTCACAACCTTGTTCGTTGGCATATTCTCACCAATGACCCGTTTACCCCTCATGTCACTCTTGTCACATCCCCCCTTCGAGCCCATCCATGCCGGCGCCCAGCCGACTCACTGGTGTAGCCGCCTTCCAGCACCCCTCTGACGCGCCGTCCGCGCCAACGACCGGCACGCTGCCTCTGACGCCGTCCTCGCCAGCGCCCGGCCGGGCGGCTTCGCGGATGGTCGGGGCGGTGGCTCGGTCGGGTGGCAAGGTGGTGTCCCCCCAGGTGGGGCGGTGTCTCGTCAGGTGGGGTGGTGTCTGGGGGTTGCGGCTACGGCGGCGGCGGCCAAGACCTGCGCGCCGGAGGTGCGCAGGGCGCGGGCTGCCTCGACGAGTGTGGAGCCGGTGGTGATCACGTCGTCGGCGAGCACCACGGCGCGGCCTGCCAAGGGGAGGCCGGGTAAGGGCTCCAGAGCGCCCGCCAGATTGGACGCTCGCCGGGACGCGGGCAGGGACGCCTGGTCGGCGACCTTCCGGCGGTGCCGGAGCGCCTGGAGGAGCGTGACGGGCGCCCCGGCATTCTGCAGCTCTCTGACGGCGACCTCGGCCATGCGCCGGGTCGGGTCGTGACCGCGTAACCGGACGGAGCGGCGGGACGACGGGACCGGGACGACGACCAGCGGCTCCGACAGGGACACCGCGCTCCGGACGGATCTGGCCAATGCCCTGCCCAACGGGACGGCCAGGGACGTGCGGGCCCGCTCCTTGTGAGCCACGATGACGGCTCGTACGGGCCCCGCGTATGACGCGACCGCCCACGGGCGCGGCAGGCCCGCAGGGACCGCCTCAGGCCAGGCTGGACGGGCTGGGGCCGCCACCAGGAAGGCCAGGCAGGTCGCGCATAAGAGCACCGACGGCCGTTCGCAGCCCGCGCACGCCTGCGGCAGGACCAGATCGAGGAGGTCGGCGAAAAAATTCATGCCTCCACGATGCCGGGCGTGTCGCGGAGGGGGCCAGAGGGTGCGGGAATTGTGGATAACCGGCGTCCTCGGGTCTCGAAGGTCCGATGTTTCAGCAGGTCGGGCGGGCTTTACCGGCGGCGGGCGGGCTCCAGCGAGCGGGGGGTGAGGTTCGGGGCGGGTGGGTGGGGTTAGCGGGGGTAGGTGGGGTCGGCGGCGGGGATGTTGCAGACCCACTCGCTGAACTGTTCGCGCGGGGTGCGCTGGCGGCATACCTGCTTGACGTGGGACGAACGGGTGCCGATCAGGACGGGCTCGTCCGGGGCGGCGGCGATCGACAGGGGCATTCCGAGCGCGCCACCGCCCAGCGTGCTGATCGCGCCGCCGCTCACCGGGACGAGGTAGGCCAGCACCTGCGAGTCGAGGTTCTTGCGGCCCAGCACCGCCAGCGTGCCGTAGTCGCGCCAGGCCAGGTCGATGGCGCCGCCCAGTTCGGAGCTGACCGGGAGGAACGAGCCCACGTCGGTGCCGCCCTCGTGGACGATCCGGCCGATCTGGACCTGCGCGCGGCCGTCCACGTGCACGATCGCGGCGGCCCGTACGCCGTCGCGGGAGACACGGAAGGCCAGGACCTGCCGCCCGCCGAGTCCCCAATGCGCCACCCGCGCCGGAGCCTGGCCGCGGCGTTCGCGTACCCAGAGCCAGGACTTGTCGCCGGACGACTCGACCGTCCACAGCCGGCCGTGGCGGTCCCAGGACGGCGGGGTGAAGCGGGAGCCCGCGCCGGACGGGCGGAGCAGGGTGCGGATGTTCGCCGCGCCCGCGACCAGGTCGCCGACCAGCACCTGGTCGCCGCGCGGGCTCAGCCCGGCGACCTCGACGTAGTCGGGGGCGACGGCGGGACGGACCAGGCGGCCGCCCGTGCCGGTGGCGACCGGCTGCGGCTGGTCCTGCAGGAGCTGGCTGAGATGGCCGGCGGCGCCGATCACGTAGGCGGTCTGGTCGGCGGCGGTGCCGTCGGGGTCGTTGACCTGCCAGGAGCGGACGGACTGGGTGCCGCTCGCGCCCTCCGGCGCGACCGTCTCACCCTCGATCTGCAACCGCCACTGCTTGATCTCCGACAGCTGCCGGAACGTCCAGCTGAGCTGCGCCGACATCCGCTCCACGTTGCCGCCGCGGGCCTCGCCGGTGAGGTCGACGGTGGCGACGTCCTTGCTGACGGTGACGCCGCGGCCGCGCAGCCGGCTGCCGCGGGGGAACGCGCTCTCGACCGCCGGGTCGAGCCAGGAGGTGGGGCCGTTCAGCAGCGCCCCGACCAGGTGGGCGGCCAGGTCGCGGCGGTTCACCAGGGGCAGGAAGATCCCGTTCGGGACGAGGGTGCGCTGGTCGGGGGCGAAGAAGAACAGGTTCACGGTGCGGAACGAGCGGTCGACGTCACCCTTGGTCAGCAGCAGCCCGTTCTCCACCTCGGCCGGCAGGCCGGTGATCCGCCACAGGCCGTGCGCGGTGCGGCCGACCTGGAACGTCACCTCGACGGTCTTGGGGTCGGCGGTGTACTGGCCGCCGGGGTCGATGGTGCCGAGCTGCTGCCCGCGCACCCGCACGGTGGCGCCGGTGGCGGTCTCCTTGACGATGTCGGGGTCCTGCCGGTCCTGCAGGACGGTCACGGCGGGACGGTCGTCCGGCCGCCACAGCCCCGGCCCGGACATGTACGCGCGGGCCACCGCGTGGTCGTCGTCGAAGCTGGCGGAGGCGGCCAGGAAGCCCGACACGATCTGCCGCGGCCCCCATTCGGGACGCGGCCGCACCGGGATCAGCCGGACATAGGGGTCGTCGACCTGGTCGGCGCCCTCCGCGCGTTTCCCCGAGACGACGCGGCCGCCGCTCGGCACGCCGGCGCACCCGGCGAGGAGCGAGGCCACCGCGGCCAGCGCCACGACATGCCGGAAGGTCCGGATCAATCTCCCGCCTCCAGCTCCGCGAACAGGGGGCGGGGGCTGCCCGCGCCCGGCGGTACGAGCGGCAGCGGGGAGCCGCGCAGTTCCGCGCCCGCCACCCGCGGCAGCGAGAGCCGGAACTGGGAGCCCTCCCCTGGCTCGCCCCACGCCTGGAGCCAGCCGCCGTGCAGCTGGGCGTCCTCGCGGGAGATCGACAACCCGAGCCCGGTGCCTCCGGTGGTGCGGGCGCGGGCGGGGTCGGCGCGCCAGAACCGGTCGAAGACCATCTGGCCCTCGCCGGGCTTGAGGCCGACGCCGTGGTCGCGGACGGCCACCGCGACCGCGTCGCGGTCGGCGGCGACGGTCACCACGATGTCCTCGCCCTCGCCGTGCTCGACGGCGTTGACCAGGAGGTTCCGCAGGATCCGCTCCACCCGGCGGCGGTCGACCTCGGCCATGCACGGCTCTCCGGGCAGCTGGAACACCACCTTGCTGCCCTTGCGCTCGGCCAGCCCCTGGATGTCGCCGACGGCGCGCAGCACCAGGTCGCGCATGTCCAGGGACTCGGCGTCCAGGGTGGCCGCGCCGGCGTCGTGCCGACTGATCTCCAGCAGGTCGCCGAGCAGGGACTCGAACCGTTCGAGCTGGCTCTGCAGCAGCTCGGCGGAGCGGCCGACCGCGGGATCGGAGAAGGTGTCGCGGTACTCGTAGAGCATGTCCGCGGCGATCCGGATGGTCGTCAGCGGTGTGCGCAGCTCGTGCGAGACGTCCGAGACGAACTGCCGCTGCACCTGCGACAGGTCCTCCAGTTCGCCGATCTTCTCCTGGAGGTTGGCGGCCATGTCGTTGAACGATCTCGCCAGCCGGGCGAGGTCGTCCTCGCCCCGGACCCGCATCCGCTCCTCCAGCCGCCCCGCCGCCAGCCGCTGGGCGCCCTGCGCGGCCAGCCGCACCGGGATCACGACCTGCCGGGTGACCAGGGACGCGATCGCGGCCAGCAGCAGCACCAGCACCGCGCCGACCCCGGTCAGCGACCGGCCCACCCAGGTGAGGGTGCGCTGCTCCTCGGCGAGGGGGAACAGGTAGTACACCTCGAACTGGCCCGCCTTGCCGCCGACGATCAGGCCGGGCTCGGAGCCGCGGCCGATGTAGGACAGCTTGCCGAAGGTGTGGTCGCGGGCGCCGGAGGGGCCCTTGCTCAGCTCGTCGCGCAGCCGCTGCGGGACGCTCTCCTCGCGCAGCTCGTTGGTGGCGAACCCGTCGAAGTACGGCTCGCGCACGTCGCGGATGTAGACCTCGTACAGCCCGGACGGGCCGCTGCGGGCCTTCAGCCCGTTCACCACGCTCTCCAGCCGCCCCCCGGAGTCGTCGGAGGGGGTGCCGAGGTCGCGCTGGACGGCGCCGAGGCCCTCGTCGAGCTGGAGCAGCGCCTGCTTGATCTTGCCGTCCATCAGGGCGGTGGTGATCTGCTGCATGAGGAACAGCCCGAGGATCGCCACCACGATCGCGGAGATGAACAGCGTGGAGGTGACCACCCGGACCTGGATGGAGCGGCGCCAGCGCGTGTAGGCACGCCGGACCGCGCCGCGGACCACCCGGCGCACGCTGCCGAGCCCGCGACGAACGAGCCGCTTCAGCCTGTTCATCGCGGGGAGCTGCTCCGTTCCGGAGGGAGGGTCAGGCGGGGCCGGCCTTGTAGCCGACGCCGCGTACGGTCACGACGATCTCGGGCCGTTCCGGATCCTTCTCGATCTTGGCCCGGAGCCGCTGGACGTGCACGTTGACCAGGCGGGTGTCGGCGGCGTGCCGGTAGCCCCAGACCTGCTCCAGCAGCACCTCGCGGGTGAACACCTGGCGCGGCTTGCGGGCCAGGGCGACCAGCAGGTCGAACTCCAGCGGGGTCAGCGGGATGTGCCGGTCGCCGCGCTTGACCGAGTGCCCGGCGACGTCGATGGTGATGTCGCCGATCTGCAGCGTCTCGGGGGCGGGCTCGTCGGTGCGGCGCAGCCGGGCGCGCACCCGGGCCACCAGCTCCTTGGGCTTGAACGGCTTGACGATGTAGTCGTCGGCGCCGGACTCCAGGCCGAGCACCACGTCCACCGTGTCGCTCTTGGCGGTGAGCATCACGATCGGGACGCCGGACTCGGCGCGGATCTGGCGGCACACGTCGATGCCGTCGGCGCCGGGCAGCATCAGGTCGAGCAGCACGAGGTCGGGCCGGGTCTCCCGGAACGCCTCGAGCGCCTTGTCGCCGTCGTGGACGAACGACGGCTCGAAACCCTCGCCCCTCAGCACGATGCCCAGCATCTCGGCGAGAGCGAGGTCGTCGTCGACGACCAGTACGCGTCCTCTCATGGCCCTCATCGTCACAAAGTCGGGGTGCGGTGGAGTGTGCAGGAAGGGGAAGACACACCTTGGCGTGCCAGGTTACCCGCGTTTGCCTCGTACATGACCCTTCCTGGACGGGCCGGTGACGCCCGCCCGGCCGGGACGGGTCCGGCTCGGACCGTCCAAAGGCCGGATTGTAAACAACGAGCGGCGCCGCGTTTCCCGGTTTGACCTCGATCGGCGGGCCGGGCCCGCCGCGCGTCCGGGCCGGTACGGGCAATCGCGGCAGCTCGCCCGTGACAGGATGACCTGACGAGTCATCGCACGGGGAGCAGACATGCCGACACCGGACGGTTGGGACGAGCGTGCCGTCCCGGGCGGCGGCGCGGCCGGGAACGAGGGCGCCGTGCCGTCCGAGGAGGTGCCCGGCGCCGGGGGCGGCGGGGTGGCGCTGGGGGGCGAGATCCCGTTCCGGCCGCTGTCGATCTCGGAGATGCTGGACGGCGCGGTCGCCTGCGTCCGCCTCTACCCGCGGGCCGTCCTCGGCCCCTCGGTCGCGATCACCACGGTGATCCAGGTGGCGGGGTCGCTGGCGGCGTTCTTCTTCGTGGGGCGGACGGCGCGGGACGAGGTGTCGCCGGGCTGGGTGGTGCGCTCCATCGGAACCCAGTTCACGCTGGGGATCTTCGGGCTGGTGCTGTCGGCGTTCGGGATCGTGCTGCTGGCCGGGCTGCTGGGGCCGGTGCTGGGGCGCGGGCTGTTCGGGATGCCCGTCACGCTGCGCGGGGCCTGGCGCGACCTGCGGCCCAGGCTGGGGCGGCTGGTCGCGGTCGGCGCGGCGGTCACGCTGGTGCCGCTGCTCGGCATGGCGCTGCCGGTGCTGCCGTTCGCGCTGTTCGTGGCGGTGGACGCGCATCCGGCGCTGGGCGTGCTGGCGGCGCTGGCGGGGTTCCCGCTCGGCGCGGCGCTGATGGTGTGGCTGTACGTGCTGCTGGTGCTGGCGGCGCCCGCCGTGGTGATGGAGCGGGAGAGCGTCGGCGGGGCGCTGCGCAGGGCCTGGACGCTGTCGAAGGGCCGCTGGTGGCGCACGTTCGGGACGCTGCTGCTGGCGATCCTGGTGACCGTGTTCATGGGGTTCTTCGCGCTGCGGATCCCGTTCCTGCTGGTGGAGCTGCTCTTCTTCGGCGGCGGGGGCGCGGGCGAATCGCAGGCGCTGCTGGCCATGGCGGTGGACACGGTGGGGCGCATCGTGAGCTGGTCGGTGGTGCTGCCGTTCGACGCGGGCGTGATCGCGCTGCTGTACTTCGACCGGCGGATGCGCCGCGAGGGCCTCGACCTTGAGCTGCGCACGCGCGCGCACGAGCGGCGGCGGGCGAACGGCCGGGCGCCCGCGGAGGGCGCGTCCCATGACGGAGGCGGTGTGGAGGACGAGGGGTTCTTCGAGCACTGGCGTCCCGACCTCGCGGAGCACGCGGCCACCCCGTACGGGCTCCAGCGGTACGGATCGGGGGCGTTGTCCTGATGCTCGACCCGATCGGCCGCGACGAGGCCCAGGAGATGGCCCGCCGCGAGCTGGAGAAACCGATCTACCACCGTGACCGGCCGTCCTGGCTGGAACGGGTCCTGGACCGGGTGGGCGACTGGCTGCGCGACCTGTTCAACCGGTCCGCCGACCCCACCGCGCACGGCAACGACGGCGGCTGGGTGTCGCTGGTGGTGATCCTGCTCCTGGTGGCGGCCGCGATCGCGCTGGTCGTCTGGCTGATGTGGGGGCGCGGGAACGTCCGCTCCCGCCGCGAGGCGCTGCTGGAGGAGAAGCCGACCACCGCCAGGGACCACCGGGCCGCCGCCGAGGAGTTCGCGGCGGCCGGCGACTGGCCCAACGCGATCCGGGAACGGCTCCGCGCCATCGCCCGCGACCTGGAGGAGCGCGCCGTGCTGGCGCCGGAGCCGGGCCGCACCGCCGACGAGCTGGCCGCGGAGGCGGGCGAGGCGCTGCCCGAGCTGGCCGGCCACCTGCGCGGCGGCGTGCGGATCTTCGACGACGTCTGGTACGGCGACCGGCCCGGCAGCGCCGAGGAGTACGCCCAGATGAAGGCACTGGACGACCGCGTGCGCGCCACCAGGCCCCGCCCGCTCGACGAGGACGAGGACGCGGCCCTGGCCGGCGCCGGGGCCGAGGACGGGGGCCTGCGATGGTGACCGCGACGCGGCCGCCGGAGGCACCGCCCGGCGGCACCCCCTCCGCGGGCCAGGTCGCCGCGCACCGCTGGCGCGCCTCGCGGGGCGTGCTCCTGGCCCTGCTGGCGCTGGTCGTGGTGGCGATCGGGCTGGCCGCGCTGCGCCCGTCCGGCACCGCCCAGGACCAGGACCCCGAGTCGCCCAGCCCGGACGGCACCCGGGCGCTCGCCGAGATCCTCAAGCAGCGCGGCACGCCGGTGCACGTGTCCCGGCGGGCCGAGGACGCCGCCCGCAACGCCGGCCTCGGCACCGTCCTGGTGATCACCCGGCCGGAACGGCTCACCGGCGCCGACGTCCAGCGGCTGCGCGCCGTCCGGGGCGACCTGCTGCTGGTGGAGCCGACCCGGGACGTCCTGGAGGGCCTGGCGCCCGGCGTCGAGCGCGCCGGCAGCAGCTTCGAGTCGATCGGCACCCCCGACTGCGCCCTGCGGGAGGCGACGCTGGCCGGGCGGGTCCTGTTCGACCGCTCCGACACCTACGCGCTCCCGCCCGGCGGCACCGGCTGCTACGAGGCCGACGGGCTGTACCGGCTCGTCCAGACACGGACCGGCGACCGCACGGTCACCGTGCTCGGCTCGCCCGAGCCGCTCACCAACGACATGCTCGACGAGGAGGGCAACGCCGCGCTGGGCATGAACCTGGCGGGCGCCCGCACCTCGGTCGTCTGGCTGATCCCCGACCAGCCCGCGCCGGGCAGCGGCAGCGAGGAGGAGACGGTCACCGACCTGCTCCCGTTCGGGGTCAAGCTGTTCATCCTGCAACTGCTCATCGCCGTCGTGCTGGTCGCCCTGTGGCGGTCCCGGCGGCTGGGACCGGTGGTGGCCGAGACGCTGCCGGTCGTCGTCCGCTCCGCCGAGACCGTGGAGGGCCGGGCCCGCCTCTACCGGGCCCACCGCGCCCGTGGCCGCGCCGCCGACGCGCTGCGCTCCGGGGCCCGGCAGCGGCTCGTCCCGCTGCTCGGGCTGCCCCGCAGCGCCGCCGAGGACCCCGCGTCCGCGCGGGAGATCGTCGCCGCCGTCGCGCAGCGCACCGGCTACGACGAGGCGATGGTCGGCGTGGCCCTGTACGGTCCTGAACCGGCGGACGACGGCCAACTCGTCGGGCTCACCGACCTCCTCGACGACCTGGAAAGGCAGGTACGCCACTCGTGAACCACCCAGTCGGACTCGACAAGGACGGCGGCGCGGCGCCGTCCGACACGCTCCCGCCCGGCGCGGCCGCCGACCCGGAGGCCCGGCGCCGCGCCGAGGGCGCCCGCGCCGCCCTGACCGCGCTGCGCGCCGAGGTCGCCAAGACGGTGGTCGGCCAGGACTCGGTGGTCACCGGGCTGGTCATCTCGCTGCTGTGCCGCGGCCACGTGCTGCTGGAGGGCGTGCCCGGCACCGCCAAGACGCTGATGATCCGCACCCTGGCGCGGGCGCTCGACCTGGACTTCAAGCGGGTCCAGTTCACGCCCGACCTGATGCCCGGCGACGTCACCGGCTCGCTGATCTACGACAACCGGACCGCGGAGTTCGAGTTCCGCGAGGGCCCGGTGTTCACCAACCTGCTGCTGGCCGACGAGATCAACCGCACCCCGCCCAAGACGCAGGCGTCCCTGCTGGAGGCGATGGAGGAGCGGCAGGTCTCGGTCGAGGGGTCGCCGCGTCCGCTGCCCGACCCGTTCGTGGTCTGCGCGACGCAGAACCCCATCGAGTACGAGGGCACCTACCCGCTGCCCGAGGCCCAGCTCGACCGCTTCCTGCTCAAGCTGACCGTGCCCGTCCCCACCCGGGACGAGGAGATCGCGATGCTGCAGCGGCACGCGACCGGGTTCGACCCGCGCGACCTGTCGGCCGTCAGGCCGGTCGCGGGCGCCGACGAACTGGCCGCGGGACGGGAGGCGGTCCGCACCGTCCACCTCGACCCGAAGGTCGCCGCCTACGTCGTCGACCTGTGCCGCGCCACCCGGCAGTCCCCGTCGCTGGCGCTGGGCGTGTCCCCGCGCGGCGCCACCGCGCTGCTGGCGACCTCCCGGGCCTGGGCGTGGATGTCGGGCCGCGACTACGTGACGCCCGACGACGTCAAGGCGCTGGCCCGCCCCACGCTGCGGCACCGCGTCCAGCTGCGCCCCGAGGCCGAGCTGGAGGGCGCCACCGCCGACGGCGTCCTGGAGGGCATCCTGTCCCACGTCCCGGCGCCGCGCTGAGCAGGCCGACGTGACCCGTGAGGAAGGGGGCGCGGCATGGCACTGACCGGACGTCTCGGGCTGCTGGCCCTCCTCGGCGCCGTCCTGCCGATCTTCCTGCCGAGCTGGTGGACGCTGCTGGGCGTCTGGGCCGCGCTGCTGCTGGGCGTGGCCGCCGACCTGGCGCTGGCCGGGAACGTACGCGCGCTGAAAATGCACCGCGACGGCGACACCAACGTCCGGCTCGGCGAGACCGCCCGCGCCGGCCTGGTCGTGGAGAACCTCGGGCGACGCCGCGTCAAGGCCGTCGTCCGCGACGTGTGGCCGCCCAGCGCGGGCGCGACGCCCCGCACCGTGCGGGTGGACGTCCCCGCGGGCGAGCGCCGCCGCGCCGACGTCACACTGCGGCCCACCCGGCGCGGCGACCGCAAGGCCGTGACCGTCACGGTGCGCTCGGCCGGGCCGCTCGGCCTGGCCGCCCGCCAGCTGTCACGCCCGGCGCCGTGGACGGTCCGGGTGCTGCCCGCGTTCCCGTCCCGCCGCCACCTGCCCGCCAAGCTGGCCAAGCTGCGCCAGCTCACCGGCCAGCACGTGGCGCTGATCCGCGGCCAGGGCACCGAGTTCGACTCGCTGCGGGAGTACGTGGACGGCGACGACGTCCGGTCCATCGACTGGCGGG
Source organism: Actinomadura rugatobispora (assembly GCF_042656285.1). Taxonomy (GTDB): domain Bacteria; phylum Actinomycetota; class Actinomycetes; order Streptosporangiales; family Streptosporangiaceae; genus Spirillospora; species Spirillospora rugatobispora. Next base: position 29,851 of record NZ_JBHSON010000100.1, read on the forward strand.
CCACCGCGCGGCGCGCCGACGTCGTCGTCCGCACCTGGCGCCCCGAGCGGGACCGCCGCCTCTACCTCGTCCTCGACACCGGCCGCACCTCCGCCGGCCGGGTCGGCGACATCCCGCGCCTGGACTGCTCGATGGACGCAGCGCTGCTGCTGGGCGCGCTCGCGTCCCGGGCCGGAGACCGCGTCGACCTGCTCGCCTACGACCGCCGCGTCCGCGCCCGGGTGGAGAGCGCCTCCCGCACCGACCTGCTCCCCGCCATGGTGCAGGCGATGGCGCCGCTGGAGCCGGAACTGATCGAGAGCGACGCGGCGGGCATGGTGTCCACGCTGATGTCGCGGGTCCGGCAGCGCTGCCTGATCGTGCTGCTCACCGAGCTGAACCCGGCCGCGATCGAGGAGGGCCTGCTGCCGCTGCTCCCCCAGCTCACCGCCCGCCACCTGGTCATGCTGGCCGCCGTGAGCGACCCCCGGGTCGGCGAGATGGCCGGCACCCGCGGCGACCTGGCCTCCGTGTACGACGCCGCCGCCGCCGAACGCGCCCGCGCCGACCGCCGCCGCCTCACCGCCGAACTCCGCTCCTACGGCGTAGAAGTCGTCGACGCACCCCCAGAAGAGATAGCCCCCGCCCTGGCCGACGCCTACCTCGCCCTAAAAGCCGCCGGACGCCTGTGACTGTGTTTATGGTCGCCCTGTGTTTATTGGTCGCCCTGCGGCGTCGGGCGCGGGGCGCCCTCCTTCTCCGGGCGACGCGCGATCGCTGCATCGCTTCGACTCGCCTGGCGGCTCGCTGCGCGATCGGTTTCTCGCGGGCTCGAAACCGGCTTCGCACGCGATCGCAACGGTTGGGGTCGCCGGCGGCTGAGGAGAGACGGTTGGCGTCCCTGTTCAACTGGAGGTGCTGAGTTGGGTGGCGGTGGTCGGTTAACCGCTGGTCGGGGCGAGGTCGGGGCGGAGTTCGGCGTCGCCGGTCTCGCCCTGGCGGACGGCGCGGCGGCCCAGGACGATCACGTAGGCGAGGAAGGCCAGTTCGGCGACCACGCCGATGCCGATGCGCAGCCAGGTCGTGTGCACCCAGCCGGTCACGAAGCCCTCGATCAGCCCGGATACCAGCAGCACGCCGACCAGGCCGAGGGCGATGCCGACGGCGGCGCGGCCCTCCTCGGCGAGGGCGTGGCCGCGGCGGCGGGGGCCGGGGTCGATGACCGTCCAGCCGAGTTTGAGCCCGGCGGCGCACGCCAGGTACACGGCGGTCAGCTCCAGCAGGCCGTGCGGCAGGATCAGGCCGAAGAAGATGTCGCCCTTGCCGTGCGCGAACATCAGGCCCGCCGTGATGCCCAGGTTGGCCTGGTTGAGCAGCAGCACGTAGACCGTCGGGATGCCGAGCAAGATGCCGAAGATCAGCGCGACCGCCGACACCCAGGCGTTGTTGATCCAGACCTGGAAGGCGAACGAGGCCGCCGAGTGCTCGACGTAGTAGTTGGCGAAGTCGTGGTCGACCAGCTCGCGGATCTCGTGCGGGGTGGCGATGGCCGCCTGCACCTGGGGGTTGCGCGCCACCCAGATCGCCAGGACGAGGGCGAACAGGTTGCCGAGCACCGCGCAGCCCAGCCACCACCAGCGCATCCGGTACGCGGTGGCCGGGAACGACACCGTGGCGAAGCGCGAGACGTCCCGCCACAGCGGCGCCTGCGCCCCCGCGACCGCGGCGCGGCCCCGGGCCACCAGCGACGACAGCCGGCCCACCAGCATCGGGTCGGGCGAGCTGGACCGCACCACCGACAGGTGGGTGGCGGTGCGCTGGTAGAGCTCGACCAGCTCGTCGATCTCCTCCCCGGTCAGCTTCCGGCTGGAGTTGATCAGCCGCTCCAGGCGCTGCCACTCGGCGTTGTGCGCGGCCACGTAGGCGTCGACGTCCACCCGGCGAGACTAACGCCTCGCCCGCCGGTGCGGGCAAAATGGACTCCGGCACCCCACTCCCGAGGAGGGAGCCCAGCCATCGCTCCTCAGCCACCGGCGACCCCAACCGCCGCGATCGCGTGCGAAGCCGGTTTCGAGCCCGCGAGAAACCGATCGCGCAGCGAGCCGCCAGGCGAGTCGAAGCGATGCAGCGATCGCAGCGTCGCCCGCCGAAGGAGGGCGTTCAACGCCCGACGCCAAGGGCGACCAATAAATAGGGAGGGATCGTGACCCAACTCGTCACCGGCGAGGCCGTGGCGCTCGACATCCGGGTGGCGCGGCTGGCCAGCCGGGGGTGCGCCCTCCTTCTGGACCTGTTCTTCCAGATGATGATCCTCAACCTGGCGCTGTACATCGTCGGGATGACCACGCTGATCGCCGACGAGGCGTGGGCGGTGGGGCTGAGCATCCTGACGGTCGCGGCGGTGCTCGTCGGGTATCCGTGCGCGTTCGAGACGCTGTCGCGCGGCCGCACGCTCGGCAAGCTGGCCGTGGGGCTGCGGGTGGTCGCCGACGACGGCGGCCCGATCCGGTTCCGGCAGGCGCTGGTGCGGGCGCTGGCCGGGTTCCTGGAGTTCTTCGTCCTGTACGGGGCGCCCGCGCTGCTCACCTCGCTGTTCAACCGGCGCGGCAAGCGGCTGGGCGACGTGTTCGCCGGGACGGTGGTCATCCAGGAGCGGATCCCGCACTCGGCGATGCACGGGCCGGTGGCCGTCATGCCGCCCCAGCTGGCCGAGTGGGGCCGCACGCTGGAGGTCTCGATGCTGTCGGACGAGCTGGCGATGACCGCCCGGCAGTACCTCGCGCGGTTCTGGGAGCTGCGCCCCGAGGTCCGCGACGAGCTCGGCCGGCGGATCGCCGCGCAGGTCGCCGAGGTGGTGAGCCCGCCGCCGCCCCCGGGCGTGCGCCCGGAGATCTTCATCTCGGCCGTGCTGGCCGAACGGCGCCGCCGGGAGGAGTGGCGCCTCTGGCAGCGCCAGGCGCGGCGCATGCGCAAGCTGGGCGTCGCGTGGCCGAACACCGGGCAGGCCGCCGCTCCCGTGCCGGTGATGGCGATGGCCGGGGGTCCTCCGGCGGCTCCGGTACGGCAGGGGCCGCCCGCGCCGCCGCCGTTCAGCGCCCCGGTGCCGGGACAGCCCCGGTTCCTGCCCCCGCCCAACTACGGCGCGGGGCCGTACCAGCAGGTCCTGACCGCGCCTCCGCCCGGCCAGTACGGGCCGCCGACCGGCGGGTGGCCCCAGCAGGGGGCGTACAACACGGCGCCGCCCCCGCCCGAGCAGCGCTGATCAGGGAAGGGCCAGGTTGGGCGGACTCTCCAGCTCGGCCAGCTCGATGCCCGGGGCGTTCAGGACGACGTCCCCGGCCAGATGGATCTCCTGGCCCTCGCCCGTGGCGAGGTCGGCCACCTCGTACCGCGCCACGGGCAGCGGCCCGGTCTCGGTGTCGTACGGCGTCACCTCCGCCAGCCGCCAGCGCCGGTCGACGGTGAGCGCGGACAGGGCCGTCCCCGTGACCTGGACGAGCCGGACGTCGGCGTGCTCCCCCGCCGCCAGCCCCAGCGTCCGCGACACGGCCACCAGGAAGCCCGGCGACTCCCCCAGGAACCCCACGGCGCGCACCGCGCGCTCGGCCGCCTCGGAGCCGCCGCCCCGCACCCAGACCAGGTCGCGGCCCGTGACACCGCCGCGGATCCACCACCCGGCGCTCACGAACTCCACCCGGATCTGCCGCCACCGCGAGTCCACCACCAGGTCCACGCGCAGCCCGTCGGACCGCTCCCCCACGTACCGCCAGCCGCCGGCGCCGGGCGCGCACTGGAAGCGCTCTTCGAGGTCGCCGTCGAGATGCAGGTAGGTTCCGCGCGGCACTAGGAGCCGATCCGCCAGGAGTGCAGGTAGTCCTCCTGCTCGGCGGTGAGGGTGTCGATGGAGATCGCCATCGAGGCCAGCTTGAGCCGGGCCACCTCGGTGTCGATCGCCTTCGGGACCTCGTGCACGGCCGGTTCCAGCGTCGCGTGCTCGGCGGCCAGCCACGCGCACGTGAGGGCCTGGTCGGCGAACGACATGTCCATCACCGCCGCCGGATGCCCCTCCGCCGCCGCCAGGTTGACCAGCCGCCCCTCGGCCAGCAGCACCAGCCGCCGCCCGTCGGCCAGGACGTACTCGTCGGCCTGCGGGCGCACCCCCCGGTGCACCTCCACCGACAGCTCGGCCAGCGCCCGCACGTCGATCTCGATGTCGAAGTGCCCCGAGTTGGCGAGGATCGCTCCGTCCTTCATCACCCGCAGGTGCTCGCCGCCGATCACGTCCCGGTTGCCGGTGACCGTGATGAACACGTCGCCGTGTGCCGCCGCCTCCGCCATCGGCTGGACGGAGAAGCCCTGCAGCGCCGCGTCCAGCGCCTTCACCGGATCGATCTCGGTGACGACCACCCGGGAGCCCAGGCCGCGCGCCCGCTCGGCCAGGCCGCGCCCGCAGTACCCGAACCCGGCGATCACCACCGTCTTCCCGGCCAGCAGCGTGTTGGTGGCCCGGACGATGCCGTCCAGCGTGGACTGCCCGGTGCCGTACCGGTTGTCGAACATGTGCTTGGTGTCGGTGTCGTTCACCGCCACCATCGGGAAGCGCAGCACGCCCTCCCGGGCCATCTGGTGCAGCCGGATGACCCCGGTGGTGGTCTCCTCGCAGCCGCCCTTGACCGTGCCGAGCAGGTCGGTCCGCTCGATGTGCAGCGTGTTGACCAGGTCGCAGCCGTCGTCCAGCACCAGGTCCGGCCCGGTCTCCAGGGCCTGGTGGATGTGCCGGTAGTAGCCCTCCCGGTCGGTGCCGGACCGCGCGAACACCTCGGCCCCGTACTCCTGGACGAGCGCCGCGGCGGTGTCGTCCTGCGTGGACAGCGGGTTGGACGCCGCCAGCGCCACGCTCGCCCCGCCCGCCTGGAGCGTCCGGATCAGGTTGGCGGTCTCGGTGGTGACGTGCATGCACGCCGCGACCCGGAGCCCGTCCAGCGGCCGCTCAGCCGTGAACCGCTCGCGGATCTGCCGGAGCACCGGCATGGTCCGGTCGGCCCACTCGATCCGCTTGACGCCCTCGTACGCCAGCGAGGCGTCCGCAATATCGCTCACCATGATCCTTAAACGAACAACTGCCGGACAGGCCGTAAACCCCTGTCCGGCAGTGTCCCATCTACCTCAGCCGCCCTGCCTCAACCCCCGGCGGCCTCAACCGCCGCGATCGCGTGCGAAGCCGGTTTCGAGCCTGCGAGAAACCGATCGCGCAGCGAGCCGCCAGGCGAGTCGAAGCGATGCAGCGATCGCAGCGTCGCCCGGAGAAGGAGGGCGTCCAACGCCCGACGCCGCAGGGCGACCAATAAACACAGCAGCGATCGCGCGTCGCCCGGAGAAGGAGGGCGTCCAACGCCCGACGCCGCAGGGCGACCAATGAACTCAGTAGCGGTAGTGGTCGGGCTTGTAGGGGCCTTCGACGTGGACGCCGATGTAGGCGGCCTGCTCCTTGGTGAGCTCGGTCAGCTTGACGCCGAGGGCGTCCAGGTGCAGCCGCGCGACCTTCTCGTCCAGGTGCTTGGGCAGCACGTACACGCCGACCGGGTACTCCTCGGTCTTGGTGAACAGCTCGATCTGCGCGATGACCTGGTTGGTGAAGGAGTTGGACATGACGAACGAGGGGTGGCCGGTGGCGCAGCCCAGGTTCATCAGCCGGCCCTCGGCCAGGACGATGATCGAGTGCCCGTCCGGGAACCGCCACTCGTGCACCTGCGGCTTGATCTCGATCTTCTCGATGCCGGCGATCTTGGCCAGCCCGGCCATGTCGATCTCGTTGTCGAAGTGCCCGATGTTCGACACGATCGCCTGGTGCTTCATCCGCTCCATGTGGTCGGCGCGGATGATGTTGAAGTTGCCGGTCGTGGTGACGAAGATGTCGACCGTGTCGACGACGTCGTCCAGCGTGCTCACCTGGAAGCCGTCCATCGCGGCCTGGAGCGCGCAGATCGGGTCGATCTCGGTGACGATCACGCGGGCGCCCTGGCCCTTGAGCGCCTCGGCCACGCCCTTGCCGACGTCGCCGTAGCCGGCGACCAGCGCGACCTTGCCGCCGATCAGGACGTCGGTGGCCCGGTTCAGGCCGTCGATCACGCTGTGCCGGCAGCCGTACTTGTTGTCGAACTTGGACTTGGTGACCGAGTCGTTGACGTTGATCGCCGGGAACGCCAGGGTGCCGGCCTTGGCCATCTCGTAGAGACGGTGCACGCCGGTGGTGGTCTCCTCGGTCACGCCCTTGATCTCGGCGGCGGCCGCCGTCCAGCGGCCGTCCTTCTCCGCGATGGTGCGGCGCAGGGTGTCGAGGATGATCCCCCACTCCTCGGGGTCCTCGGCGGTGGCGGTGGGGACGGCCCCGGCCTTCTCGTACTCGGCGCCCTTGTGGACGAGCAGGGTGGCGTCGCCGCCGTCGTCGAGGATCATGTTCGGGCCCGTGCCGTCCGGCCACTGGAGGGCCTGGTCGGTGCACCACCAGTACTCCTCCAGCGTCTCGCCCTTCCAGGCGAACACGGGGACGCCCTTGAGGGCGTCGGCGGTGCCGTCCTTGCCGACGACGACGGCCGCGGCGGCGTGGTCCTGGGTGGAGAAGATGTTGCAGGACACCCAGCGGACGTCGGCGCCGAGCTCCACCAGCGTCTCGATCAGCACCGCGGTCTGGATGGTCATGTGCAGCGAGCCCATGATCTTGGCCCCGCGCAGCGGCTTCGCCTCGGCGTACTCGGCGCGTACGGCCATCAGCCCCGGCATCTCGTGCTCGGCGAGCCGGATCTCCCGGCGCCCGAAGTCGGCCAGCGACAGGTCGGCGACCTTGTAATCCATGCTTGCGTAACTCCTCGTGTCCACTGGGGTCGGCGCCCGCCGCAGGTCCCGCGAGCGCGGGCGGTCCGGGTCTGCCCGCGAGTCTAGGCCCGGCCCGGCCCGGAAGGCACGGCCGGAGCTGACTTTCTGACACAGATTTGTCAGAATCACCCTATGCGCATCACGGAGGCCGCCCGCCGTCTCGGCACCTCGCCCCGCATGCTCCGCTACCGGGAGAGCCTCGGGCTGCTCCCCGCCACGCGCGACGCCCCCGCGGGCGGGCACCGCCGCTTCGGCGACGCCGAGCTGCGCGCCGTGGCGCTCGCGCTCGCCCTGGAGAAACGCTTCGACATCGGCCCGGCCGAGCTGGCCTTCGGCCTCCGCGTCCTGGCCGAGCCGGACGCCCAGGCCCGCGTCCGCGAACTCGGCGAGCGCATCGGCAGGCTCTCCGCCCCGCCCACCCGCGCCCTGGACTTCGAGAAGGAGAAGGCGCTGCGCCTCCTCCAGCAGCGGCAGCGCCCCCGCCCCCGCTGAACGGGCGGCGGGACGGCTCCGCCCGTCAGACGGGCGGGCGGCGGGCCTCGTTCTCGCCCGGGACCACCACCCCGGACTCGTACGCCAGCATCACCGCCTGCGCCCGGTCGCGCAGGCTCAGCTTGGTGAACACCCGGGCCACGTGCGTCTTCACCGTGTGCTCGCTCACCACCAGCCGCGCGGCGATCTCCCCGTTGGACAGGCCGCCCGCGATCAGCACCAGCACCTCGGTCTCCCGCGCCGTCAGCGTCGCCAGCTCCGACGGCGCCTGCGGACGGTTGCGGCGCTGCTTGGTGAACTCGCGGATGAGCCGCCCGGTGACCTGCGGGGCCAGCAGCGAGTCGCCGCGCGCCACGACCCGCACGGCCGAGACCAGCTCGTCGGCGGTGGCGTCCTTCAGCAGGAAGCCGCTGGCGCCCACGGCCAGCGCGTCGTAGACGTACTCGTCCACGTCGAAGGTGGTCAGCACCAGGACGCGGACGCCCTCGGCGCCGGGCTGGGCCAGGATGCGCCGGGTGGCCTCGATGCCGTCCATCCCGGGCATCCGGATGTCCATCACCACGACGTCCGGCCGCCGGGACTCGGCCAGCCGCACCGCCTCCCGGCCGTCGCCCGCCTCCCCGACCACCGAGATGTCCTCCTGGGCGTCCAGCAGGGCGGCGAATCCGGCCCGCACGATCGTCTGGTCGTCGACGATCAGAACCTTGATCACACCGGCCCCCCGTGACGGGCGCCGGACCGCCGTCCGGCACGGGCCGTCCCCACCGTGTCCGGGGGGAGGGCCTCCCGGACGCCCAGGGGAAGGGCGGGCTCAGGGACGACCGTGCGGCGGCGCCTGCGAACCGGGTTCACGGGTGGGGGTCTCCTCCCTCGTCAGCGGAAGCTCGGCCTCCACCACGAACCCGCCCTCGGCGGCCGGGCCGGCGGAGAACCGTCCGCCCAGCATGGTCGCACGTTCCCGCATCCCCACGAGGCCATGTCCGCCGTCCGGAACGCCCGAGGACGGGGTTTCCAGGCGAGTTCGCCCTGCCTGACCGGTTCCGGCGCCCGGGGGATCCAGTACCGCCGTACGGGACGGCGTCCCGTCCCGGTTCAGGACCATGGTGGGCGCGGAGGCGCCGTCGTCGAGGACGCGCACCGCCAGCCGGTCGGGCAGGTAGGTCAGCTCCACCCTGACCCCCGCGCCCGGCGCGTGCCGCCGCGCGTTGGTCAGCGCCTCCTGGACGATCCGGTACGCCGACAGCTCCACCGTGGTCGACAGCGTCCGCGGATCGCCCCGCACCTGCATGTCCACCCGGCCGCCCGCGCCGCGGTGCTGCTCGACCAGCTCGGGCAGCCGGTCCAGCCGGGGCTGCGGTGCCGACTCGGGCTCGGCCTTCGCGTCGGCCCGCAGCACGCTCAGCAGCCGCCGCATCTCCACCAGCGCCTCGCGGGCCGTCTTGGCGATCTCGGTGTAGCCGTCGCGGGCCTCCGGCGAGAGGTTCTGCATCGTGTACGGCGCGGTCTCCGCCTGCACCGCGATCATCGAGACCGAGTGCGCCACCACGTCGTGCAGCTCCCGGGCGATCCGGGCGCGCTCGCGCATCACCGCCTGCTCCCGCTGGACGGCGGTCAGCCTGGTCAGCGTCTCGGTGTTGCGCTCGTCCGCCTCGGCCCGGGTGCGTCCCGCCGTCTCCACCACCCGGCGCGCGTCGCCCAGCCCGACGGCCGCCAGCACGGCGACGACGGCGGCCGGCCAGGGGATGTCGTCGAGGGTGCCGGTGGACAGGTAGACCACCGCGATCGTCACGAGCCCGCCCACCGCGAGCGCGCCCGCCGACTGCCGGGGCAGCTGCCGGGCCAGCGTGTACAGCGTGTAGAGGGCGGCGAACGCGGTCGTCACCAGGAGGGCCTGGCCGGTGAGGAGGCTGGCGGCGAACGCGCCGAGCGCCACGGCGGCCACCGGCCGCAGGTTCTCCCGCCGCCACACCAGCGGCAGCGTGGCCGCCACCGCGAACCCGCCCGCCACGCTCAGCGGCGTGTCCACCTGCGGCGCGAGCTCGGCGAGCGCGGCGATGGTCAGCGCGAGCCCGGTGAGGGGCGCGAAGTACCACGCCTGGCGGAACTCGCTCCAGGCGTTGATCCACCGCGGCAGCGGCGCCGTCTGGGTGGTCGAGGCGATCCGGGTGCGCCCGTCGGGCTGCTGCTGCTGGGCGCGGCGCCCGGTCAGCCTGCCGGCGATCCCCGTCCCGAGCGGCTTGAGCAGCCGTCCGATCCCGGTCAGGATCCACAGCAGCAGCTGGCCCACGCCCGCCACGATCCGGCCCGACAGCCGCCACGCGTGGTGGGCGACCGCCGGCCCGAACCCGCTCGGCGTCCCCCGGTCACGGGGCGGCGCGGTCTGGGAGTGGTCGTCGCTGGTCACCACTCAATACTGACCGCTGCACGGCCCTTGTCACCTCACCGTGCGGTGTTATGCGCCCGGCCTGTATCCCCCTCGAGGACGACATCGTTTCCCTCCTCTGGGGGGACGTGCGGCGGACCAGCGGGGACGTACTGTCTTAATCGTGATCGAGCCGGTGGCCCCACCGACCTAGGGGGTTCGGCGGAGCCGCCACGGTCACGCCAGAACCGCCCGGCTTCAGGGGTCCGGGCGGGGAGCATGGGAAGGCGCCTCGCCGGTCGACCGTCCGGTGTGCTTCGCAGAGGCACGGCCGGTCAAGCCTGGGCTGGGGTCGACCGGTACAACGGCCGATCGGCGGGGAAGCCGCCCTCCCGCTCACGAGCCGCCATCGGACTCCGATGGCCCCGCCTTCCGCCGATCGCGGCGATCTCTCGCGTGGCCCGCAGACCACCATCCGCCTGACCGCCTCCGGATCTTCCGGGGGCTTTCGCTTTTCCGGGGGACGTTCCGGGGGCGGTCAGGGGACGGCGGACGGATCCGCGAGCCGGTGCCTTGCTCAGGAGGTGGCAGGGGTTTCGGGGGCGGGGCTCTTCAGGTCGGCCTCGTCCAGGGCCGGCTCCAGGTAGATCAGCCGGGCCTCGGGGAACTGGGCGCGGATCTTCGCCTCGGCCGCGTCGATGCCGCGCGCCACGTCCGCCGCCGTGTCGTCGTGATGCACCGCGATCTTGGCGGCGATCAGCATCTCCTCCGGGCCGACGTACTGGGTGCGGATGTGCATGACGTGGTCGACCTCGTCCACCGACTCCAGCGCCCCGATGATGCGCTCCTCCTGCTCGGGGTCGGCGCCCTCGCCGATGAGCAGGCTCTTGGTCTCGACCGCCAGGATGATCGCGATGGAGGCCAGCAGCACGCCGATGCAGACGGTGCCGACGCCGTCCCACACCAGGTCGCCGGTGACGACCGCCATGGTCACACCGCCCAGCGCCAGGATCAGGCCGACCAGCGCGCCCAGGTCCTCCAGCAGGACCACCGGCAGCTCGGGGGCCTTGGCCCGGCGGATGAACTGCCACCACGACTGCTCGCCGCGGACGCGGTTGGACTCCACGATGGCGGTGCGGAACGAGAACGTCTCCATGATGATCGCCGCGATCAGCACGCCGAACGCCCAGGCGGGCGAGTCCATCTTGGCGCCCGGGTGCTCGATCGCCTCATGGATCTTGTGGTAGCCCTCGTACAGCGAGAAGACGGCGCCGACGGTGAACAGCACCACCGCCACCACGAACGCGTAGAAGTAGCGCTCCCGGCCATAGCCGAACGGGTGCCGCGGGGTGCGGCGGCGCTCGGACCGCTTCTTGCCGACCAGCAGCAGGCCCTGGTTGCCCGAGTCGGCCAGGGAGTGGATGCCCTCGGCCAGCATCGACGAGGAGCCCGTGAAGCCGAACGCGACGAACTTGGCGGTGGCGATTCCGAGGTTGGCGGCCAGCGCGGCGACGATCGCCTTGGTTCCGCCTTCTGCACTCATCTACGAAATCCTCGCTTTGAGCTCTTGGATGGCCGTGACGGGAGTGGGATCGACCCCCAGCGCGATAGCCAAGTAAACCGTGATGTAGTCCGCCAGCGCGATCATTGTCGCGATTCTTTCCAGCGGATGGTCGCCCTCGGCCGGGATCTCGGTGATCGCCACACCGCGCCCCCTGGCGAGCTCGACCGCCACCTCCCGGCGCCTGGCCACCTGCGGATGCTCGTCGCCGTCGCGCAGCACCACCAGATGGAGCCCGTGCTCGGACTCCTCGGCCCGGTCGCGGAAGAAGTCGTCGGCGTCGTCGGCGTCGGCGGCCGGGCGGCCGCCGGCGGCGAAGAACCCGTCGAACGCCACCACCTGGTTGTGCCCGGCCTCCGGCAGCTCGCCGTAGACCCCCGGGTACTTGGCGTTCTCGTTGAGCTGGCAGCAGAACCGGTACGCCGCCGTGCCCGCCAGCTGGGACGTCCCCCACACCAGCGGCACGTCGCCCATGAGATCGAGCGCGGCCCGCTTGGCCGGGTTCACGAACGACTCGCTGGCCGGACGGCACCGGTGGGCGACCTCCTCCAGCCGCTCGGCCGCCGACTCCAGCACCTCGTCGCGCACGTCGGTCAGCCCCAGCGCCCGGGCCGCCAGCAGCAGCGGAACGGTCAGCCCCCACAGCGTCGAACGCGGCTGGCCCACCGAACGCACCGGCACGAACAGCCCGCGGCTGCGCTCGGCCAGCCCCGCCAGCGGCGACTCGGCGCCGCCCACGAACACCATCCGGCACCCGCGCCGGGCCGCCTCCGCCGCCACGGCGAGGGTCTCCTCGGTGCCGCCCGAGCACGACACGGCCATGACCACGTCGGCCGCGCCCACCCAGCCCGGCAGCCGGTAGCCCCGGACGGTCACGATCGGCACCGGGCAGCCCGCGCCGCAGACCGCGGCCAGCACGTCCCCGGAGATCCCCGAGCCGCCCATCCCGGTCACCACGATCGCGCGCGGCCGCCCGTCCTCGGCGACCGCGTCGACGCGCGCCTCGGCGGCCAGCCGCCGGGCCTCCCGGATCTGCGCCGCCGACGAGGCCACCTGCCGCAGCATGCCGCCCGGGTCGGCCGACTCGATCGCCTCCGGCTCGTCGAGCCGGGTCGGGTCGACGCCGCCCATCACCGCACCGCCTCAGCCAGGGCGGTGCGGCGCCCCTGCGGCTCCCACCGTGCTCCCCGGTCGCCTCCGGGACGCCCCGACGCACCGCCTTCCCTCGTCGCAGGCTCCTCAGTCCAGGCGGTGCGGCGCCCCTGCGGCTCCCA
>NZ_JBHSON010000101.1:0-41703 GCF_042656285.1 Actinomadura rugatobispora
TCTCCCACACATCCGGACCGACCCTCTCCCCGGCCCATTCACCCATCACCACACCACACCACACTGGCCCCGCCGCAACCGCGACGGGGCCAGAACCCCAAGATCTTCAGCAGTCTTCTAGGACGTGTTGCTCGGCGTCGATGTTGTGGGGGTGGGGGCGGACGAAGTCGGCGAGGCCGGTTCCGGCGGGCTCGTCGTTGTCGACCAGGTGGAGCGGGGGCGTCATGATGGGTGTGCCTCCATCGGTTCGTGATCGGTCGAGGTGCGGCCTCGGCGCTCGTGCTTGGTGGCTGTGGCGCCGAGGTCGCTTCAACCTCGTCAGCGGTTGCCCTTGTCGCGGGTCTTGGTGAGGTAGGTCCAGAGGCGGCGGCCGGGGCGGACCTCGGCGGCACATCCGCCGCACTTGTCGCAGTAGCGCCACGCGCGGCCGGAGGCGGAGCGGAAGCGTCCGCCGCCCCCGCACTTGGAGCAGGCCCGGAACGGCCAGATGAGGCAGTGGACGATGTAGCCGCCGCCGAACACCACGGCGAGGAGCAGCCACGCTGCGACGCTGGGGCCGGAGTCGTTAGCGGCGGCCATGAGCAGGGACACGAGGGGCCTCCTAGGGCGGGTTGGGCGGGTTGGTGCGGGCAAGGGGTCTAGGCGTTAGAGGGCAGGTCAGAGCGGTGATGGGGCTCTAGAAGGGCCTCTAGGTCTAGAGGGCGGGGCCTCTAGACCTAGAGGCGAGCGCCGAGCGATGGCAGGTGGTTACGAGCCGGAGGAGCGGCGGGCGTCCAGGGCCGTCATGACGTCCTGGCGGTGGATGCCTTTGAGGTTGCGGCCCCTGCCGTTGGTGCTCTGTCCCCAAACTTGATGCGTTGCGATGCCGTAGGGCTTGAGGGCGTCAGCGAGTTGCGCGGGCGTCCATCCCGCGTAGAGGCCAGGGCGCAGCTCGGCGAGGCGGGCGATGACCGTCTCCGACCAGATCTTGTCCTCGTCGGCACCGATCACGGCGGCCACGTCGTCGAGGATCGAGACCTCGGCATCGGAGGGCGTGATCTCCTCGCCGGCGGCGTAGCCGGCGAGCCGGCCAGCGAGCTTGCGGGCAGTGCGGGCGCGGTCGGCGATGCGTTCGCCGGTCGGTCCGTCGATGTAGAACGAGCGGGTGATCTGCGGGTCGTCGGCCTCACCGACCAGGTAGCCGATGCCCAGGTCACGGCGGGTGAAGGTGGTTGCCCGGATGCCGTTGCGGTAGGCCGAGGTGCCAAGGACCATGTCGTTTTCGACCTGGCCCATAACCCTAAGGCAGTACCGGATACCGACGTTGGCGGAGACACCGGTCGGAAGCGAGTCCTTGTCGGGTCGCTGGGTCGCCAGGACGAGGAAGACGCCCATGGCTGGACCACGCTTGATGATCGCGGTGGCGAGTTCTCCGGCCTCCTTGCCGAGATCAGGGTGAGAGAACAGTTCCTGGCACTCGTCGATGAACAGCCCCAGCGGGTGAAGTCCCAGCGAGCGCCGAGCGGCGATCTCGGGCGTGACCTTGTTCTCCGGGCAGATGTCCTTGGGCAGGGACGAGAGCACCTTGGCGCGGCGCTCAAGATCCTTGTAGACGTAGCGGAGGCCGTCCAGGCACGCGGCGATCGTTGCGTCATCAACGCCGGAGGCGTACCGGTGCGCGAACTTCTCGGCGAACGACAGGTCTCCGGTGCCCTTGAGTTCATAGACCAGGTTCTCGGCCGTCACGTCCAGGCCGGCGGCCAACAGCAGCGGCTTGATCGAGAACGTCTTGCCCATCCGGGGCATGGCACCGATGAGCCAGTTGGCGAACATCAGCGTCGCCGTGACGAGCCGTCCGCGCTGGTCGGTCCCGAACGGGATGGGCTTGAACACGTCGGCCTCGCCGGATTTGGCCAGCGGCCATGCGGCGGGCTTGACCTGGCTCATGTCCTGGTCTCCGACCCACAGGACGAGTCGTCCCGCGTGCTGGTCGTGGGCAGGCTCGGGCCACACGCAGCCGACCGGGCGACGCAACCCAGAAGCGAGACGCTCGCGACGGTCCATGATGTCGGTGACCGTGACGCCGTAGGGGAGATCGACGTCCGCGCGCCATCCGGGACCGTCCCGCGTAATGGGTGCGGGGAAGGTGATGCCGTCTCCGCCCTTGCCGAGCGCCTTGTTGATCTCGGCGATGCCCAGCGCGCCCAGAGACCGGATGACAATTTGGCTGGAAAGCTTGGGGGCCTTGGTGGAGATGACGGCCGGTCCGATGAGCGGCTTGTCCTTGGGCGTGCCGAGCCATCCCAGGACGGCGACCAGGGCGGCGGCCACCGTCACCTGTGTGACTCCGCCGGCGGCGGCCACCGCGCCGGCGGCGACGCTCGCGCCGCCGAGGCCACCGAGGGCGACCAGACGACGCCAGCGAACACGGTCGTCCCGCTCGCGGAGCAGGCGAAGGTAGGTGTCGGCGTCCTTGCCGTCCACCGCGTGCAACCGCAGCGGAAGCGCTTCAACGTCGTTGACCCACCGCCACGTGCCCGAGACCAGACGCCACGCGCCACGCGGGGAGCGCGCGGCCAACGTCGTCGCGTACAGCGGCACGCGGGCAGCGTGGTAGCCGGTGACGTGAGCGGCGTAGTTCACCGACCAGCGGACGAGAGCCTTGGCCTCGGCGCGGTCGCGGAGCCACGGGGCGACGATCGGACGTCGTCCGGCCGTCGCGCCCGGGGTCATCCTCGTCCCCTTCCTGGACGGACGGCTGTCCGGTTGGTCGACCAGGACCGTCCCCTCAAGGGCGTCATCCTCGTCCGGACGGTGGCTCGGCCCCTTGGGCTCGTCGTCCGGCTCCTCCATAGGCAAGGGGACGGGCGGAAGCGGACGGTTGCCCCCGCCGTCTCCGGGCTGGACGGGCAAGTCTGGGGCGGACGGGTCGTCGGTGCGGGTGGGGAGTTTGATCACTTCGGCCATGGGCTTGGAGAAGTTCATCGCGCGTCGTCTCCCTCGGCGGTACGAGTAACGGGAGCGGTGTTCTTGCTGGTCGGATCGGCGGGCGCTTCGGCCTTGAGGCGGGCCAGGAGGACGCCGGCGCGCTGGTTGCTGACGCTCTGGTCGGCCTCGCGCAGAGCGGCGGCGAGGGTGTCCCGGTTGACCGGCAGTCCGCGCGCCTCAAGCTCGGCGGCGATGCGCCATCCCAGCGGCATCAGGTCATCGACGTCCGGTGCCGTCCCCTTGCTGCTGCGAGCGCGAGGCGCCGTCCGTCCGTGCTTGCTCGGGCGGTCGTCCGCCGGACGAGGTGCCTCGCTCATGCGGGACGAGGGGGCGGACGGAGGGGCGGGCGGTCCGGGCTCGATCGCTGCCGGACGGTCCTCGTCCCCTGGGTCCTCGTCCGGGTAGGCGGCAAGAGTGGTCGGCTCGTCCTCGTCCTGGACCGGCTCGGCGGCCGGGACCAGCTCGCCGAGCCGGTACAGCGCACGAGTCCGGCGAGGAGCCTTCCACCGCCACGCGAGCGCGCCGTAGGTGTCCTGCAGCTCGGTGAGGATGAGGAGCCGGGCGCGCTCGCGGTCGAGGGCGTCCCCGTAGGAACGGATCTCCCAGAGCACCATCCGGCGCCACAGGACGACCGTTCGGAACGGGGCCAGCAGCCACCGCGAGGCACGGATCCGGTCCATGCGGGTGCCGGAGGCGATCCCCGCCCGGATCCGGATCACGTGAGCGCCTACCTCGACGGCCACGACCCACAGGCACGGCAGGATGGCGTGAGCGATCATCCCGAACGCCGAGGTCTCGCCCGCCACGTTCAGGTACACGGTCGCGGCCGTGAGCGTCCAGGGGAACAGCCTCAACCACCCGATGCGCATGTCCAGACGCGCAAGGACGATGTCCACAGCAGCGAAGATCGCAATGCCCAGGTCGATACCGATCGGCAGCGTCCAGGCGAACATCCCGAACGAAGGACGCGCGGCCTCGGCAACCGCAGTGAAGCTGTTCACGAACCCGATCACGGCCAGCACCACGACCAGAGCGGCCACCACGGCGACGGCCGTGTACTCCTGGCTGGACAGCGGCCGGACGACCGGACGGGACGAGAGCGCACGCTCACCCGCGATATTCGGCGCGGTCATCGCACAGCCACCGCTTCAAGGCCGGCGCCGGTGAGGTTGTCGAGGTTCTCGGCGTCGATGGAGCCCCAGACGCCCGGCTCGGGCCGGCCGCTGATCGCGCGGTTCAGGCATCGGGTCGTCACGGGGCAGGACAGGCAGACGTCGGCGGCCACGTCGACGCGGGCGGCCTTCTGCTCGGCGGTCTCGGCACCGCGGATCGGGCCGGTGTGCAGCTCGGGATCAATGACGCACTCGGCGCCGCTCATCCCGTACTGCCGGAGGGTCCAGGGAGCGAGCTTGCTCGGATGGGTGGTCACGGTGTCCTCACAGGTGGGTTCGTGATCGGTCGAGGGACGGGGCTCCGGCGCCGTGCTTGGTGGCTGTGCGCTGGAGCAGGTGAGATGGCTACGCCTGAAGGGCGGTGACGAACTTGCCGGCGGCGTCGGCGGCCGTCATCAGGACGCCCCCGGCCTGCTCGACCAGGTGGGCGGCGGCCGTCGGGTTCTTGTAGGCGAAGAGGATGAAGATCGCGAGGGCGACGTACCGGCCGTACTTCTTGGGCTGAGGGAACATGTCGGGCCTCCTGACGAGTGCCTGACCAACTTGGCTAGTCAGGCGTCCTGAGCCAGAAGCATGGCCAGCTTGGCTAGTCATGTCAACGGGTTTGCCGGAGATTCTTCTAGCTTGGCTAGCCAGCACGTACGCTTGCGGGCATGGATGCGGACAGCGAATACCTCGGTGACCTGGACCCGGATGACCCGCGGACCCCTTCGCAGCAGATCGCGAACAAGCTCCGGGCGGCGATCCTGACCAGCAAGCTCAAGCCGGGCGAGAAGCTGCCCTCACAGCCAGACCTCGCGAGCCGGTACGGGGTCGCGCGGGAGACGATCAAGGCCGCGCTGAGGACGCTCCAGGCCGAACGTCTGATCATCAGCCGTCAGGGGAGCGGGTCGTACGTACGCGCGCAGACAGAGCGCCCCATCGGGCTACGGCCTCACATCGAAGCGGCCTTTGAACGCCCGCATGTCTCGATCGACTTTGCCGGCTTCTCGGGCGAGACCTTGCACAACACCATCATTGAAGTGCTCGACAAGGTTCGCGCTGGGCGCCTCACGCCGGAATCTCTAAAGATCCGAATCATGATGTGCGACACGTCCGCCGCCATGGCATTGCCGCGCCGAGTGGGAACGGAAACCGCTGAGGCGGAAATCAAGGATCGGGCGGAGCGCATCACCAGGCGCGCGGTTGACGGAATCGTGGACGCCGTTCACGAACTCGTAGACCTGGGGCTCATCAAGTCAGCAACCGCCGAGGTTCGCGTTCATGAACTGACCCCTTCGTTCAAGCTGTACATCCTGAACTCGGAAGAGATCTTTTACGGGCTCTATCCCGTCAAGCAGCACACCATTCGTCTCAACGGCGATCAGGTAGAGATCTTCGATCTTCTTGGCAAGGACGCTACTCTCTTCCACTTCTCCGTCAGCGACGACAGCGAGACATCAAGTGCGCCTCAGTTCGTCAAGGAGGCACAGGGATGGTTCGACTCGCTGTGGGGGACGATCGCACGCGAGTACACGCCGTGACCTCTCTCAAAACGCTCGTTCAATCATCACAAGCCATCCTGCTCGACTTCGACGGTCCCGTTTGTCACCTGTTCTCCGGACTTCCGGCGCATGAGATCGCGGAGAAGATTCGCTCTTTCCTGCTCGACCAGGGGGCCGTTCTCCCGGAATCGATGATGTCGGAAAGTAACCCCTTGGCATTTCTCGGGTGGGTCGGCCTTGTGGCCCCACATCTGCTATCGGACGTCGAAGAGATCCAAACCGATGCAGAAATAGAGGCGGCACGCCTGGTGGAGCCTACTCCGGGAGTTGCCGAGATGCTTCGTTCGGCGACGCCCCTAGATCTTCCAGTGGTCATCGTGACCAACAACTCGGCGGAAGCGGTCGAGACTTTTCTTGACCGTCACCTTCTTGGTTCTTCCGTGACGGGGATCGCCTCCCGCATCAAGGGAAGACCGGATCTGATGAAGCCAGATGCGCATCTCGTCCTCAAGGGGGTCGAGATCGCGGGACATCCGGCAGCAGCGTGTCTGCTCGTCGGCGACTCTCCCACGGACATGCAAGCGGGCATCAAAGCGGGTGTTCGCTGCGTCGGTTACGCCAAGCGTCCAGCCAGGATCACGGAGCTTTCCGAGGCCGGCGCGGACTTCGTCGTCCAAAGCATGGAATCGGTGGCAGAAGTCGTAACCAGCCTGAGGGCGTAGCGAAGATGCCGATGCGAGGAATAGAGATCCCCGCCCCAGTCATTGACGCTGTCTCGACGCGGTGGCCCGACTTGGCTTCAACGTGGCAGGAGACTGCTCCTGGCGAACTAGCGCGCATCTGTCGGCGGTACAAAGGGCGTCCGGTACGAACCTTCGATGCGCGCTATGGATTCGTGGTGGAAGTCGAGACGGATCACGGATACTTGGTCGTCAGGTCAACTCCCGATCCGCTCGGAATGATGCAGGCGGAGGTCTCTCAGTCGCTGTCCGATCTGGGCATAGGTCCACAGATCTACGAAGTGGTTCAAACATCAGTCAGCGTGTGGACTGTGGCAAGTCGCATCTTCCCCGGCGACTCGCTACACGGCCGAGCGATCTCGCTTGACCGTCTAGCACCCATCTTCCAGAGGATGCGCGATCAGAACTCACCGAGCAATCAGCTCCCGACGCTCGCAGACTGGCTACACTCCCGACTCTCAGACGAGAACCTGAGTGACCTCGCTCCTGGACGTGCCCAAGCTCCGTTCGATGAACGTCGGCATGCCGCCGCAATACTTGAGGACCTGGAAAGTGGCGCCTCGAACTTGCTTTGCCATGGCGACGCATCCTCAAAGAACATCCTGCTCGGCCCCGATGGGCAACTTTTCCTCATCGATCCGCGGGGCGTCAGTGGAGACGTCTGCTATGACGTGGCAGTTGCCGCATGGAAGACCGCCGGTGAGGAAAAGCCATCGGCCCGTGCGGCGGAGCTCGCGCGCCTGGTAGGAGTCGACACGGAACGAGTGCAGGCTTGGCTAGTGGTTGCGGATACGGCCCGTGTATAGCCCTGCAATCAGCAGTGCGCCTGCCTGACTACCGGACCTACAGGGATCGCAGCCCGCGAACGAGGCGACGCCATTCGCTCTTGGCCACCCGAATCACAGGGCCGTTCCGGTCGGTGGAGTCGCGCACAGCGACAAACTCCGTGCCATCGGCTACTTCAACGCAACCGGTCTGGTTGAGTTCCTCGCAGCGTGAGGACTTGCGGAACTTCGATGACTCCATCCTGATCCCTTTCTGTAGTACGTCGCGGACAAGTGCACGCGAAGGCCGCATATGAGGCTGTGTCGATCCGGTATGTGTCGTAGCCGCGATCGATCGCCTCAATTCCTTGTTCATACCTGTGGTCAGCGGTGGTGCGCCCATCATTGACAAGCAGTTCGCGCACCAATCGTCGGGCCGTTGATCGATCCCACCGCTCTGGGAATGTTTCCCAGTAGCCACGGCGCGAAGTCGCCACATGCCAATGATCAGGGCTCATCACGGTCATCTCCTCGTCATGGCGAATCCCATCGGTCATCCGGCCGTATGCCCCACGTCGCGAGGAATGCGGTCGTAGAATCCGCCGTCCGCAAGGGTTCGGAGCACAGTCCGAGGAGTGCGCCGGTACTTGACCGGTACGACCAGTACTTTGACCCGCGCTCGACTGCGATGCTTTCTCCCACGGAGGGCGCATGCTTTGCGAACACGCGGAGCAGTGGCGGAGTCTCCTCGTAACGGCGTTCTGTTATCCACCCGTGGCGCCGTAGCCCACGCGCAAGACGGTCCAGACGGCGACACACCCAACGCAACTCCCGTTGCTCGGCGAAGGGCGTCCCGTGGTCGGGCATCGCTGAGATAGGGCACATGTCATGTTCCGTGACGCGCCAGAGTTCCGGATATACGGACAGGTATTCGTGCACTACTGGTCCTTATCTCGATTTTCAGAGGCGACTCGTACTGCCGCCTCGGCCCTCAGATCGGCGGTCGATCTCGTCAACTCCCGCAACGTGCCGAACAGTCGAGTTGAACAATCGAAAGCCTGTTGAGAATCCGGCATCGCTTGAATTATCGATGCCGCCTCGTCGTGAACTTCCTTGAGCCCTTCCAGTGCTGCGATAAAGCGCTTGGGCACTGACCGTGACGAGTGAGAATCGGCGACGTCCTGAGCGCGGACGAATGAGCCACTACCTTTGCGGCTGATGATGAGGCTCTCTGAAGCAAGTTGCCGCAACGCGGTCTTAACGGTCTCACGAGCAACTCCGTACCGCGATGAGAGCTGATTCTGAGAAGGCAGCTTCGCGTCTGGTTGGAGCCGTCCGGAGAGAATCGCCGATCGAAGTTGTTCCGCGATCTGCCTCGACGGGGGCCGAGGATCTTCGGGGGCCAGGTCCGCGAGGTAATCAGCGATGCCCGGCACGCGCCGAGGAGCCAGGTCGATAGGTGGTCCAGTGATCGCCGGTTCGTCGTCCACTCCGCCGGCGGCGGCCTGGTCGGTCATGAGCGCGTCGCACGGGAAGCGGGCCAGGGCAGCTCCGGCGGAGGGCCGGTCCTGGCGCGCTGAGCCTCCGCCACCGCGAGACGCTCAGCGAGACGTGTCTGGGCGTCACACAGAACCCAGAGCTCGCCCTGGGAGGCCGCCTGCACCTCGGGGAGCGCGCCCCACGCTCGTTGGTACGCCGTGAGTTCCCGGCTCCTGGTCGCTCGGTACGTGCGCTCGCCCATGACAACCGCCCATCCGGCGATCGTTGGTCCGCGTCTCGCTGGATTCATGCTGTGACTGCTCCTCGGCATGAGTGCCTCGGGTAGCCGGAAGGCATTGACCGGGCACACAGATGGTCCAAGCAGTGTACGAGCTACATAGAGCTATGCATAGCTCTCCATGCCTTTATGCAGGTCAGTGGGGCTCTACGTTGGCCGTGTGGGTGATCGTCCCGAGGTGCCAGAGTTCGATCCGCAGGGGCCGCAGCTCGTCTACATGGCGTTCGCGGATCACATCAGCGCGCGGATCGCTGCCGGCGATCTCGCGCCAGGGTCTCGCCTGCCTCCTGAGCGCGAACTCGCCGAGGAGTACGGCATCGCGTACATGACGGTGCGGCGCGGGACGCAGGAGCTACGCGAGCGAGGCTTGATCACGACCTCCACGGCAAGGGCACGTTTGTGACCGACTTGCCGCGGGAGGGTGAAGAAGGGCCACCTCAGGACGAGAGTGGCGTCTGACGACCTCGTTCCGATGCAGGTCAGATGACTTACTCGGCCCACTGCCTCCAGATGAAGTATTTCTCCACAGGGCTCAAGGGCACTGCTCCGCGTCGCCAACCGCTGGCCTGTGACGGGCAACGCGGTCTCCGGGCCGACCCGTCGCAGGCCAGCGGTCCGCTTGAGAAGCAGGGAAGCCCTTGGTGATATAATCCTCGGGCGCTAAGCTATGGTGACCTCTGTTCATGACGGTGTCGAGGTCTCAGGGTGGCGACGGGTGGGACAGTTCCCGGCGGGAAGTCGGATGAACCAAGAATCTCTGTGGCACTTCGATGGGGATTCTGGCACCCAGATCCGCAAGCTTACCCCCAAGCGGCCGCAAAGCGACAAAGCGGGCCTCGCGGACATCTTTCCTTACTATGCTGGATTCTCCTTCGAATGGGCGAAGGGTCAACTCCGGCTCGAAGGTTTTGATGAGAACGCGGTAGTTCTCGATCCCTGGAACGGTAGCGGCACTACCACACTTGCTGCACGCGTTAATGATCTCAAATCCGTCGGTGTTGACCTGAACCCGATCGCGAACATCGTGGCGTATCTCCGTCTGCAGGATGCGGACCACATGGAACCCTGTGCAGCACCTACAGCGAGAAGCGCTCGCGCTTCACAGCATGAGCCATTGCTTGCTTGGTTCTCTAGTAGGACGGCCGGTCGGTTTAGGCAGTGGTCGAGGTCTCTCAGTAAGCAGCCACATTCCACCTCATCTCTTGGATACGTTGCGCTGTTTCGGGTCACTAGGTCTCTCACCAAAGGCTTTGAAGGCAGCAATCCAACTTGGGTGCGTCGAGCGTCTAACTCTGAAGACGTAGTGGACGTAGCTAGCCGAGATTTGGACGACTTGATTGTCCAAGAACAACGCCATGTGAAAGACAGGGTAAGCGAAGAGTCGCACCCGGGATGTCCTGCTTCGATTATCCGCGCCTCTTCCGCTTGTCTTCCGATGGCGGAAGAAAGTGTTGACTTTATCCTAAGTTCGCCTCCGTATCTAACGCGAATCGATTATGCGGTCGCCTATTCGAGGGAACTGGCTATTCTCGGAGTTGATATCTCTAAGGATCGATCTCTCCGCTCATCCTTGATGGGAACAACTCTAATCCGCAGACGTCGTGACGTAATAAGACAAGAAGGTTACGGTCCTAAAGCCAGCCAACTCGTCGAGAATATCTCAAAACACGATAGTAAGGCGTCATCTGGTTATTATCTAAAACAGGCTAAGCAGTATCTCGACGACCTCACGCTTAGCTTTGACGAGTTGACACGTGTCTCAAAAAGGCATGCGCTGATGACGCTCGTAGTGCAGGACTCGTATTACAAAGAGGTGCCCATCCGACTAGCGGAGATTTGTGTTGAAGAGGCGGAACGCCGAGGGTGGTCCTTTATCGACTGGGATCAAGCAGAGGTCACGCGTCTTCTCACGCAAGTCAATACGGCGGCGCGGGCCTACCCAAAGGGTAAGGTCGCTGAGACTGTGGTGACACTCCGGAGGAAACGGTCATGATGAAAACCAGTGCCGATGATCTAATCAGGTCTGTTGACGAGAAGATCACAGCCGTTCGTACCCAGACGCTCGACTTCTCGTTCAATGAACTCGCGGACATGCACTCCGAGGGTGAGCTCATTATTGATCCCGCGTTCCAGCGAATGTTCAGATGGACTGAGGGAGCTCAAGCGCGATTCATAGAATCACTCCTCCTTGAGCTTCCGATCCCGCCAATCTTCCTGATTGAGCGCGAGGACCGGGTCTATGAGTTGATTGACGGCCTTCAGCGTATATCATCCTACCTGCACTTTCGTGGACAGTTGGTTATCGATGGCGAGAGAAAAGAGCCCCTGGTCCTAGCTGACTGCGACATCGTTCCGGAACTCAACGGAGTAACTTACAGCGACCTCCCGCGGGCCCTGGAAATCAAGCTCAAGCGCAGCTATATTCGCGCTGAAATCCTCCGCAAAGAGAGCGATCCAAGGCTCCGTTACTACATGTTCAAACGGCTGAACACTGGAGGCGAGGTACTCTCTGAGCAGGAACTGCGTAATGCCACGATCAGACTCCTCTCCAATGACTTCAACGAGTTCATTGCCGATATGAGTAGGAATATCGACTTCGCCAAGTGTGTTGGCATTATTTCACCCAATGCGCGACTGAGGAAATTTGACCAGGAGTTGGTCCTCAGATTTTTTGCGTACAAGAATAGTCTTGATACATACATCCATGACGTCGCTGACTTCCTTACCGAGTACATGGAGGACGTTTCGGATCCGGACAGCGAGACTTCCTTTGAATATTCGAAGGAGCGAATTGTCTTCGAAAAGACCTTCCTGGTCCTGCGACTGATTTCCGATAAGCTCGAGATCGATTCGAAAATCTTCGGCACGGTCAATCCTGCAACGGGTGAACCGCGTGGCCAGTTTTCTGTATATCACTACGAGGGTATTACCCTTGGCCTTCAGGCAGTGATCGATAAGGTTAATGTCGAAGACGACGAGCAAATCGGACGTCTTGCGGCTGTCGTAAAGACTGGGAAGGCAGATCGCGACTTCCTTAAACACGGTGGCGGTGGTAAGAATTACCGCAATCCTCTGCTCGCGCGTATTATGTACTTCTCAGATCGGTTCAGCGAGGTAGTCGATTGACTCCCGCCGAACTGCGAGCTCAACTGGAAGAAGACCTGGCCTGGCGGCTGGACGAACTGAGACACCTGCGCAACGCCTTACTTGGTGCAAGGGGGCCGAGCGACTGGCCGGTATCCGCCATGCGTACAATCCTGGTTATGCAGTATGCGCATCTTGAGGGGTTTGCGCAGAACGCTTTTTCGCTGTACGTGAAAGCGATCAATGATCGTCAGTTGAAGGCTAAGGATCTGCATCCGAATCTGTTTGCCTGTGCGCTGACTAGAGAGTTCGACGGGATACGCCTTGGGTCAGGTGCCGAAACGGAAACCGATGCAGAAGATGGTTTCCTCCTGCGACGGGCTAAACGTCAGGTAGCATTCGTTGACAGGATGCGTAGTCTAGCCGAAACGATTCTGTCTATTGATGCTGACCTAGCCGTATCGATGGAGATGAACTTTGGCTCCGATGTCCTTAGGAGAACTTTGTTTCGTCTCGGCATGCCAGATACTGCGGTGAGCAGGTCACATTTTACGTCCCTCGAATTTGTTCGGAAGGCAAGGAACGACATTGCTCATGGTAGTCGCAAAGAGCGCATTGAGCCAGGGCTATTTGACGCGCACAGAAAAAAGTGTGAACAGTTTATGAATGACCTCTCTCGGCTGATTTCCACAGCTGTGGATGGTGAGTGGTATATGGTCAGCGCTGTTGTTTGATGCCTGACAGCGAGGCTTCACGATCCCCTGCCGTGACCGGCATCGCGCTCCAGGTGCCTCTGTGCCCTTTGACTGTGTGAGTGCTGTTAAAGACCAGCGAGATTGCTGTACACAGCACCGAAGTACTGCAATGACCCTCACGACGGCACAGGTGAACCTCTGGCGCACATCGCTATCTGGATGAGGTTGCTGCGGGGCCAGGAACGCCGGTAGTCCGCCTTGGTGTGGTGTCGTGATCTGGCGAGCCGGGTTGGTCGAGCGTGAAGCGGAGACCTTGCGGCCTCCAACTTGCTGCGGGCCGGAGGGCTCACCCGCGCGAGGCTGTCTGTCACACCTTGCTCGTCGTTCGCGCGGGTGAGCCCTCCGGAGCGGTGTGCGCGGCTCTGTGGCGGCTGTGCCGTATACGGGCCTAAGTTTGGCGATCGGGCGGCATAGGTGCAGGTCAGAGGTGTTCGGCGGAGGGACTGTAAATCCGTCGGCTTAGCCTACGCAGGTTCGAACCCTGCACCCGCCACACCAGCAAAGAACGGCCCTTGACCAGGCAAGACCCGGTCAAGGGCCGTTCTCGTTTCTGACCGTGAGTCCCCGCGAGACACCGCTGTTCTCCGCCCTTCCGGGCAGAGGTGGGCCACGGTGGGGGCACGCTTGGACGCTGTGAGAAGCCCGGTTGGGCCCCCGACAATGGCGTCTCGGTCCGCGACGACGTTAGAGCCGTGGCTTCCTCTTCTCGCTGGCACGGGTGGGGCCGTAGGCCACGGAGGGGCGAGCGAAGGGAGTAGCCGGCGCCGCGGGCAGATTCCAGCCCAAGGGGCATCACGTGGAAGCCGCTGCCCGCCACGTGCGCGCCCTCGTGGACGTCTTCTGGCCCCACCCTTGGACATCCCGGGCCTGCGTGGCGGACCGGTTGTAACTTCTGAGCATGCCTGTGTTGCCGTTCCCTGACCCTCTGCTCGCTGATGGGGTGGTTGCGCTGCGTCCCTGGCGTAGGGCCGACACAGCCCAGAGGTTCAACGGCTTCTCTGACCCCCTGTGCCTGCGCTTCTCTTGGCCGCTCGTGGAGCCGTTCACCGAAGCGCACGTACTGGCGCGCTTCGAGGAGGAAGAGGGAGCGCGGCTTCGCGGAGACGAGCTCAACCTGGCCTGGTCGAAGGGGCTGACCTCGACCGTGTCTGGGGCGGAGCATCGGTGTACGACGTGGACCTCGACCAGGAGCGCGCGGCCGTCGGTTTCTGGCTCGCCTCGCGTGCGCGCGGACGTAGCGTCGCCACGCGGACACTGCGGTTGCTGTCGCGATGGGCCTTCGACCAGCTTGCCGTTGCCCGCTTGGAATTGACGTGCGCGCCCGACAATGTCGCGTCCCAGCGCGTTGCCGACCGCTGTGGGTTCGTGCGCGAGGGCGTGCTGCGCTCGCACATGCGTTTCCAGGGCGAGCGCCGCGACACCGTGGTGTTCAGCCTGCTGCCGGGGGAACTGCGTTAGCTGCGGCGGGCTAGTGTCCTTGCGAACGGCGCGTGGCTGCGAAGTGGCCTGATCGGCCGTCAGCGCCTTCTCGCGAGCCGCGCCAGACGCCGAGGTACGTCCGGTCATGATCTCGCCGCGCGTTCCCCTGACCAGCGGGGCTTGGCTGGATTTTGAAGCGGTCGATGTGGTCACGAAGGATTCGGACGAGCTCGGGCTGCATCGGGACCATGCGTGTTTCGGCGGGTGCCCGATGCTTGGGCGGTCGATCGCGTGTCGATGGTGTTGCGGTCAGGCGACCGGAGAGCGGACGAGGTCCTTGGGTGGCTCCTGCCCTTCTGAAGGCTCAGCCTCGAAGTGCGGCACGCAACTTTTGGCCGGCTCGGCGCGCTCTGCTGCGTGGAGTGCAGCACCTCTGACGCGTCGCGAGTGCCTTGGCGATGTCGCGCGGCTTGAGGACCAGCCCCGCGGGTGCCTGTGGAACCAGCCGGGCCGGTCCTCTCCGCCCCGGTCTACCCCGTCGCCTTCGCGATGACCTCGGCTATCTCCTCTCGGTCGAAGGCCCGGAAGGTCGTGCTGCGGACATTGCCCAGCTCGGCAGTCCGCAGCATCGCCGCGACAGCGGTTTTGTCATCGGGGGCCTCAATGACGCTCACCAGGTCGTACGGGCCCTCGGTCCAGTAGAGAGCTACGAGCCTCGCCCCCAGCCCCTCCAACGTTGACGTGAAGGCCTCCGACCGCTCGATGGTGGTCTCGTAAGCGCGGATCCCTTGATCCGTCCAATTCAGCAGCGAGATAAAAATCGGCATCTCGTGTCACCTCCTGATAACCACGACGACGCTGATACCCCGCATGTGACCAAGTGAGGCCCTGCCAGTGGTCACGACCGCTCCAAGCCGAGTGCCACACCGGACCTCTTGCAAGGCGGAGCCGTGCCCGAAGATGTCAGCCGGCTTCAGTGAGTCAAGGCTCCCTGGGTGACGGAAGCGAGCTTGTGATGTGGCTCCTTGGAGGCGTTTCCGTTGATGTGATGCCCTGGCAGGGTGTTCACTTTCGGGGTGATTGCGGCCTGTGGAGAAGGGGGAGCCGCGCCCTGTCTGGTCTTTCTGTTTGCCGATTTATTCAGGCTTGGGTGAATTAATTTGTAATAGGTGCTGAAGTTCTGAGGCTTTGTTGGGGTGGTCGGCTTGGTGGGGGGACGCCCAAGATCGAACGGGCGGGAGACTGGGGTCATGACGCCATCGGATCCCAAGGCCGACCTTCGCTTCTACCTGCAGTCCGCTCGGGACGCCCTGCTGTGGAAGCTCGAAGGGCTCTCGGAGTACGACATCCGCCGACCGCGGACGCCGACCGGTACCAACCTCCTGGGGCTGGTGAAACACGTGGCCAGCATGGAGTTGGGCTATCTCGGCGACACCTTCGGCCGGCCGTCCGGCGAGCCGTTGCCCTGGCTCGAGGACGGTGCCGAGCCCAACGCGGACATGTGGGCCACCGCCGACGAGTCACGCGACTACATCGTGGAGCTCTACCGTCGGGCGTGGGCCCATGCGGACGCGACGATCGAGGCGCTCCCACTCGACATGGTCGGGAGAGTGCCGTGGTGGCCAACCGGCAAGGACGAGGTGACGCTGCATCATGCCGTGGTGCGCGTGATCGCTGATACGCAGCGGCATGCCGGGCACGCGGACATCCTCCGGGAACTCACGGACGGCGCCGTGGGGATGCGGCAGGACAACGACAGCATGCCCCCGGGCGACTCGGCTTGGTGGGAGAGCTATCGCAGCCGATTGGAGCGGGCGGCTCGGGAGGCTGGGGGTTCTTGATGGGCCGCCTTCACTTGGTGGCGGACAATGTGCGGACAATTGGTCGGGGGCCCGTGGGCGCTTGATGTTGGTGTTTGTGCAGGTCAAGGGGAGGTGTTTGGCTTTTCTGGGGATGGTGGGGGTGCGGTGCGGTCGTTAGGTTTGTGCGGGGGAGTTGATCCGGAGGATCGAGTGGATGGTGCGGGTTCGGGCACGGCTCGGGGCGATTGTTGTGGTGGTCTTGGCGGGGGCGACCGGGTGCGTTCTTGATGAGGACCATCCAAGGAACGCCTCGCCGGGTGAGTGCCTGGAGGTGAAAGGGCGCGGTGGTACGACCAAGGATCCAGGTGATTTCCGCATCGTTTCTTGCGCCGCGCCGAACGCCGCCCACCATGACCTGGGGCCGGGTGACATCGGCTGCCCCGATAGAACGCCCGGTGAATCCCAGGAATCCCCCTACGGGGAAATCGTTCATAACTCGACATCGCCGAGCGGCAGCGACTGGGCCCTGTGCCTGACGCTGAACGCGAAGACCGGAGACTGCTTCTACCAGCAGGTCGGGTTCCCCGACGGCAGGGTCACCAAGGTGGCGTGCGGCCCGTCGGCGACCTACCGGGTCGTCAACGTGCTGCCGGGCAGGGCCGACATGAACGCCTGCGGCCAGGTCGCCGTCTTTCCGGAGCGCGGCGACCTGGCGCGGCCTCGGGCGTTCGTCTACCCTCGGCCGCCCCTCACGATCTGTACTGACCGTGCCTGACGTCAGCGCAAGAGCGTGTTGCGCAACGTGATGCCGTGCAGGATGCGCAGCCTACGGAGTTCGTAGTAGGCGAGTGCGGAGACCGTCAGCGGCGCCCCCAGCAGCAGCACCAGGGCCAGGAGGCCCGGTATTCCCTTGTAGGCGTCGGTGATCAGGTTGACCAGGGCCGTCACCCAGGACGCCGACACGCTCACGAGCGGCGGCACCACCTCGTGGACGTCGGCGGTCCGGAACACGTTGGTCAGCGACAGGATGATGCCGTAGAGCGCGAAGGGCAGCATCCAGAGGAACAGGATCACGCCACCGGGGATCAGGACGACCGGCCCGACCGCTTCGCGCAGACCCGCGAGGTCGGGCACGGCCGCGAGCACGAAGGTGAACATGGAGCCGAACATCGCCCCGACCGCCATCAGCGGATAGCGGATCCGGCGCGCGAACGCGCCTCGGTTCGGCGGCCGGGCGGCCAGGACGAAACCGCCCACGACCAGCGGCAGCGCGCAGGTGAGGATCAGGACGTTGAGCCAGGCGTCGTTGAACCGCTCACTCGCCAGCTCCTGGGGAGCGGCGGCCCTGTAGACCACGGCGACGGCGAGCAGGACCA
The DNA here is from genome assembly GCF_042656285.1 of Actinomadura rugatobispora. Taxonomy (GTDB): domain Bacteria; phylum Actinomycetota; class Actinomycetes; order Streptosporangiales; family Streptosporangiaceae; genus Spirillospora; species Spirillospora rugatobispora. Next base: position 17,341 of record NZ_JBHSON010000101.1, read on the forward strand.
CGATGCCCGACCAGGCACGGGTGACCTGGAGCGTCCGGACGCGCGGATCGACGATCAGGTCCGGACGCGAGGGGCGGAACACCGCCCGCGCGGCAAGGAAAGGGTTCAACATCCGCAGGATCCGCCCCCCGCGCGTCGGTGGACGCGGGGGCGGCTGGGGCCGCGGCTGCCACTGTGGCGGTGGGTACGGCGGGGGCGGGCCCTGCTGCCAGGGCGGCGGCCCTCCGTATCCGTACTGGGGCGGCCGGCCCTGAGGTGGGATGGGGGGGCCGCTGTCCACCTTGCCCCCACGGCGGACCAGCAGGACCTGTCACAGAACGCTCCTCGGGCGGGGGGCCATCGCCGGGCTTCCGAAAACGTGCCTGGGAGCCGGCTCGGAAATATGATGCATGATCTACGGCGACAATGTAACCCGAATATCGTGCGGCCCCCGGGGAACGGGCATCGGATCGTTGAATGGTCCTGTGCGGGACGGTGGACGTGGTGGAGACGGGTGGTCTTGTCCGGTGCTCCAGGCGAATTGCGTTTGCTCGGTGACGCTTAAAAGCTGGGGCCGGTGCTTTACCGGCCGGGGGTGCGGTTGAGGACCTCGGCTCGGGGTCGGTGGCCAGGGAGTGGTGGCCGATCGCCGTGCAGAAGGTGCCGATCATCTCGCGTGACGGTGCCATGCGCCGCAAGCGTTCGGTGACCGCTTCGTCGACGCTCCCAGCATCGCCTCCAGGTCGGCGAAATGTTCGTCGAAGCCGTCCTTGGCGACGCCGGGCCGCTTCTTCCTCCACCCAGCGGTCGCGCGCACACCGACCCGCGACCTCCACACCGTCCTTGCGGGCGCGCGGTGCGCTGGAAGTTCGGCGCTCTGGTTGGCTGGGACGAATCCGCGGGGCCAGCCGCTGCGCGAGACCGTGGACGCCTCCGACGGTTCGCCGACCAGTCCGTCCACGGCCTGCACCTGGGGTGGGTGCCGACCGGCGACGGCGGCCGCCCCTGATCGTCGCCGTCAGTCTCCGAGGAACCAGAGCTGGCGGTGTGCTCCGGCGCTCACGTGCTCGCAGAGGCGTTTCAGCTCGTCCCGGATCTCGGGGACCAGGGGGTTGTCCTCCGGCAGGCCGTCCAGTTCTTCGGCCAGCGAGGACACCTGCGAGCTGTTGAACATGGTGTCGGCGTAGGGCAGCAGATGCCTGAGCATCGGAATGCGGCTCTGGTCCAGGCCGTCCAGCCAGAAGATGTCGATTCCACGGCTGCCTCTGGCGATGGTCTTGCCGAATTCCTGGACCTGGTAGTCGATCACGCGTCAGAGGGGGATGGGGTGGTGGCTTAGGGCTGTGTCGACGATCTGTTCGGGGGTGGCGGACTCCAGTTCGGGGGGTGGCCAGAAGATCAGGTCGCTGACGGTGGGGTGGCTCGTGTTGGTCTCCAGGAGGAGCAGGTACCAGTCCTGGTCCGGGTGGCTCGTCTGGATCCTGCGGACGATCTCCACGAGTTCGTCCCGGGTGATGTCGGGGACGCGGGGATACGCGGGCCGCAGCGCGCGCAGGGCGGCCTCCTCGCGGGATTCGGCGCCCCAGTACTCGCGGAAATCCTCGTACGAGTGGCCGGTCGTCTCCGCGAACGCGGCCTCCGCCTCGCGGGCGGCGTCCCCCCTCAGGGCCGCGATCCTGTCGATCTCACGGCCCAGCTCCTCGATGCGCTCGGGGCTGACCTGCGGGGGCAGCAGTTCGGGACGGAGGTTCATGCGCGTTTCTCGCGTTCCGCGTCGATGAGCTCCTGGGTGAGTTCCTCCGGGTCCACCGCGTAGTCGGGGTCGTGGAGGGCGTCGTAGTCGCGGGTGCTGAGGGGCAGGCCCAGTTCGGCGAGCTGGTCGGCCAGTTGGGCGAAGGCTAGGCGTTCGTCCGGCTCGTCTTGGTAGTGGGCCCGTTCTGAGGCGCAGGCTTCGGCCAGGTTGCGGCCTGCCAGGCCCCAGTACGTGAACTCGGTGTCGAGTTCGAGGACGGGCGGAGGGCGGTCCGCGGGCTCGCCGGGGTGCATCCAGTAGCCGATCCAGCCCTTGCCGCCCTCGGCCACGAATTTGGCGTACTTGCTCATCTCCGCGGCGCCGGCGTTGATGGCCTGCATCTCGGGGTCGGCGAGTTCCTTCTCGCTGAGGTAGCTGGTGTCGAGCAATGGGCCGGGCGTCCCCGGTTCCAGGAACGTGATGTCGAGGAGGAACTGGAAGTCGGTTCGGCCCTCCCACTGCGCCACCAGCATCGTGCGCAGGTCGTCGGGGATCTGCCGGCCGTCCAGACGCTCGCGGGAGAACTCGGCGAGCCGCTCTTCGTACATGCCGGACGACGATAGCGGCGGCCTCCGACAGTTCTCAGCGCAGCAGCCCCAGGCTGGTGAACATCTCCCGGCACCAGGACAGCGCGGAGTCCGCCGTCTCCCACTGGGGATCGTCCGGCGACAGGTACGGGAGTATGTACGGGTCGGTGACGCCCTCGGGGAGGTCCTCCGGGAAGCAGCCGTTCGGCGGCTGTCCGTAGCGCGCGTCGTACATGCGGCGGGCGACCGGTGGGGCGGCGCTGTCCCACACGGCGAACCAGAGGCGGCGCAGCAGCGCGGGATGCGCCATGACGAACATCAGCCGTCCCATGTCCAGCGGTTCCGCCGTGGAGATGATCCGCGCCACCGAGGCGAACCGGTCGGTCCGGCTCACGTACGGGCAGAAGCCGGACCAGATCTCGACGCTGTGCCCGGACGCGGTGATCGACGAGCACAGCGCGGCCAGTGCCACGCCCCGGTTGTGGACGGCCGAGTGCGGGGTGGTGTTGACGTATCCGGCCGGGACGAGAAATGTCACCACGCGGCCGCGCGCCGAGATGCGCTGCGGTACCGCGTCCACCATGCACTCCGGTTCGCCGCTCAGGTAGGCGCCGACGTCGACCTCGCTGCCGGTCACGTCCCAGGCGGGGACCAGGGCCGTCGTCAGCACGTCGTTCTCGACCCGTTCGCGCAGCTCGGCGACCTCGGCGTGCACCTCGGGGAGCACGGTGGTCCAGCCGTCCCTGGCCAGGCGCAGCGCCTCGTCCCAGGTCGCGCCGGCCCACGCGTCGAGGCAGTGGCGGCCGTCCCCGTTCTCGATGGTGTCGGGCGCGCGGGCCCGGTCCACGAACTCCTGCCAGGACCACATCGGGTGAAGCGCGTGGACGGTGTCGCCGGGACGCGGGTCGTCCTGGCTCATCCCAGCCCGTCCTCTGCCAGCTCCAGGGCCGAGCGGTGGGCGGCCGACATGCCGCGCGCCACCCGCCACCGGATGGCCTGCTCCACGCTCGCCCCCGCCTGGAGCAGCTTGGCCGCGTCGATGCTGGCCCGGGGCGAGAACATCACCGGCAGCCGTTTCTCCGCAGCCGTGGCGCGCAGCCGCCGCACCTCCTCGATCACCCGCCGGGCGTCGGCGGCCTGGGACGGCGCGTGCGCGAGCGCGATGCGCTCCTCCAGGTCCTCGTCGACCGGGACGTCGATGATGGTGAAGCGGTCGAGCGTCGCCGCGTCCAGCGCCTGGCGGCCCACGTACTGGCGGTCGCCGCCGGTGCCGTAGGTGTTGGCGGTGGCGACGAGGCGGAAGTCCGGATGCGCGGTGACCATGCCGTCGGCGAAGGCGCAGGAGCGGATGGACAGGGCCTGGTTCAGCTCCGCGAGCAGGCCGGGGTGGCCGCTGTCGAGCTCGTCGAGCAGCATCAGCCCGCCGTCTTCGAAGGCGCGGCGGAAGGGCGTCGCGTGGTAGTGGCCGTGCGCGTCGTAGTAGCCGAAGATCTTGCTCATCGGTGTCGTCGGGCCGAGGGACAGGGCGTGGAACTCCTGCCCGAACGCCTCCGCCGCCTGCCGCGCCATCATCGACTTCCCGGTGCCGGCCGGGCCCACCAGCAGGACGTGGCAGCCGGCGCCGAGCGCGAGCAGCACGTCCGGGAGCACCGCGTGGGTGTGGCCGCCGACGCGGACCGGGTCGGCGGCGCCCGCCACCCTGACCTCCACGACGGGCGGGACCGTCTCGGCGGCGGTCTCGGCGACGACGCGGGCCGACTCCTCGCGGGCGAACCGCGCGACCGACCGCGTCATCTCCTCGCGCGCCTCCTCCAGTGCCTCCCAGGCGTCCTTCAACTCCTCATCGACCGCCGCGCGCGCCGCCTCCAGCGTCCTGGCCGCCGACTCGGCGGTGAGGCCGGACGCCGTCTTCTCGGCGACCTCCCGCGCGGTGCGGGCGGCGGTCTCCCCGGCCGCGGACTCGGCGGCCCGGACGATCTCCTCGGCGTGAGCGACGCGCTCGTCGGCGATCGCACGGGCGACCTCGGTGGCCACGCGCCGCGCGGTCCGCTCCATGGTCTGCTCGGCGTAGGGCGTCCTGGCGAGGGCGTCGGCGTAGCGCATGACGGTCTCGAACGCGATGGCGCCCGCGATCTGGCGGACGTCCGCCCTGGCTTTCTCACGCATGCCGACCATGATGGGCGCGCCGCCCGGGGCCCCTCCCGGGGCTACTCGGTCGTGACGGGCTCCGGGACGACCGCGGGACGCGCCAGCCCGGCGGGGATCAGCAGGAAGACCCTGGGGCCCAGCCGGTCCATGTCGCCGCCGCGGCCGAAGACCAGGCCCGCGGCGAAGTCCACGAACTGCTTGGCGACGTCATCGGACAGCGCGGTCAGGTCCATCACGACCGGGACGCGCTTGTTCCGGAAGAAGTGGCCCACGTGCAGGGCCTCGTTGTAATCGCGCGGGCGGAGCGTCTTGACCATCATCAGGCCAGTGTGTCCGGACGCGCTTCGTACGTCTGCCTCACCGTCTCCCGCACCTCCATCCACAGGTCGTCCTTGGGGGAGCCCTCCAGGCCCTCGGCCCTGTAGACGGCTTCGGTGAACGCGTCCACGTCCGTGGGCGGTGAAGTGCGGAGCGCGGCCTGTTCGTCCGGGGGGAGGCAGAAGCCCAGGCGGACGCACAGGTCGTACAGGAGCGCGCCGATGTCTTCGGGGGACGGCTCGGAAAGGGTCACGGGGCAATCGTGCCTCAGAGCCTGGACTTTCGCCTCGCCGGTGAGGAGGCCGGAGCGGCGGGTACGGGTGAGCCATGTCTAGTGATCTCGAGGCCGCGCCGACCGACCCGGTGGAGCCCGACGAGGCGACCGTGGAGGCGCTGGGCGAGTTGAGCAAGGCGCGCGAGACCGTGGAGCGGGCCCGCGCGCACCTGTACGCGTTCCATCAGCTCATCGGGACGGCGGACTTCACGCTGGGGGACGCGGCCGACCATCTCGCCGAGGCGGGCCACCGCGAGCAGGCGGAGGAACTGCATCGGGAGCTGGTCGGCCGGAACGTGCTGCGCGGCCGATGGACCTTCCAGGTGGTGGAGGAGTTCGAGGACGTCTACTACGACGTGTTCCGGCGCCTGGAACAGCGGGTGCATGACGAACTCGCCGGAGGGCGGCGGCACCTGTACGAGGCGCGGCTCAAGGAGCGGCGCCGCAGCAAGGGGCACCCCGGCCACGAGGCGACCCCCGAGGACGTCCCATAGGTAAGGGTCAGCCGTGGTCGCGCATCCACAGGTCGATGAGCTCGTTGCTCTCGGCGGTGAGGGCGGCGACGCTCTTCTCCTCGTGGTCGACCTCGATCCCGACGTGGCGCAGGTCGGGCACCAGGCCGCTGCGGAGGGCATCGTCCTCGGGCAGGGCCTCGTACGCCCCGGCGCGCCACCAGTAGACCCGGGACGTGAGGGGCTTCTCGCCCTTCTCCACATGGGTGCGGGCGAGGGCCTGCATGGTCTCCATCGCGGCGAACAGGTGGGTGCCGCCGATCTCGTGCACGATCACGTACTCCGGGATCGGGAAGGTGATCAGCGCGCCGTAGGGGGCCGGGCCCAGGTACCGCCTGAGGACGTGCACGTGGGAGCCGACGTAGCGGTGCGTCTCCCCGATGTGCAGGATCGGCACGTCCCACAGCGTGTCGGTCTTGGTGTAGTGCGGCTCCTTCTCGATGGAGGTGCGCAGGGCCGCGCCGAAGACCTCGTTCTCGGGGGTGTCGCCGATCGAGGACCGGTTGAGCGGCATGAGCGAGTCGGGGTAGTCGACGACGACGGTCTGGAGCAGGCCGGGCGCGAGCGGGCGGGTCACCAGGGCCTCGCGCATCCCGGGGACGGCCTCGAGCTCCTCCTCGGTGTAGAGCCGCACCCGGAGCGTCTCCTCGGCGATCAGGCGGTCGATCTCCGAGTGCTCCCGGACGCGCTGGACGTCCTGGGCGCGGTCCTCCCCACTGTTCTCGATCTTCCGCAGGAAGCCGCGGACGAACCCCGCGGCGTTGTCCGGAAGATCGCCCCGGGAGTTGCGGCCCGCGAACGCGCGCCACTCGCCGATGTCGAGGGGGCCGCTCGGGCCGCCGGGCAGGGTCACGACGAGGGAGTCGGGGTTCTCCAGCCTGGCCTCGTATCCCTGGTCCGCGAAGGCCTGGACCAGTGCGTCGCCGATGATGTCGGGCGTCATCGTTCTCCTATCTTGATCGGGATACCGGCTTTGGACTCGTGGCCACCGCGGCGGGTTCCGCTGGGGTAGACCTTTGTGCGTGCGGGTGAGCTATGCGACCGAGGCCACGCCGGGCCTGGTGAACGAGGACCACGTCGTGGCGGGCCCGGGGTGGGCGGTGGTGCTGGACGGCGCGACGCCCCGTCCCGGGGTGGACAGCGGGTGCGCGCACGGGCCCGGGTGGCTCGTCCGGCGCCTCGGGGGAGCGCTGGCGGCGCGGCTGGCCCTGGAGGAGGCCAGGCCGCTGGCGGATCTGCTGGCGGAGTCCATCAAGAGCGTCGCGGAGCTGCACGCGGGCGGCTGCGACCTGGACAACCGGGACAGCCCGTCCGCGACCGTGGCGATGCTGCGCTGGGGCAGTGGTGCGGTGGAGTGGCTGGTACTGGCCGACTCGCCCGTACTCCTCGACCTGGAGGACGGCGGTGTACGGGCCGTACGGGACGACCGCCTGGAACACCTCCCCAGCTACACGACCGAGGCCGTACGGGCGGCGCGCAACAGCCCCGGCGGGTTCTGGGTGGCGAGCACCCGGCCCGAGGCGGCGTACGAGGCGGTCACCGGTGAGGCCCAGGGCGTGCGGCGTGCGGCGCTGCTCAGCGACGGGGCGGCGCGCCTGGTCGAACGGTTCGGGGTCCTGGAGTGGGACGGCCTGCTCGACCTGCTCGACCGGGAGGGCCCGCACGAGGTGATCCGCCGCACCCGGGAGGCCGAACGCGGGACGCGGGTGGACGGGCGCCGGGGCAAACGCTTCGACGACGCCACCGCCGTGCTCGTCCACCTCGCCGAGACCCGCGACCCCTGACCCGTGGACGTCAGGCGCCGACGGGGTTCTTGGCGGGGGCGACGTGCGGCCACCAGCCCGCCAGGTCCTCGGGGTAGTGCATCCCGTCGACGCTGAGGGCCGCGGTCATCATCGGGTGCTTGCGGCCGGCCGGGAAGTGGCGCTCGTACGACGGCGGGTCCAGCACGACGACGCGGGTGCCGTTGACCGCCGGGATGTCGGCGGGCACGCCCTCGTTGTAGATCCACTCGCCGTGCGCGTCGACCAGGTTCCACGGGCTGGTGACGATCGGGCGGCCGGGCGGGGTCTCGGCGTCCAGGAAGCAGGCGACGATCTCGGGCGCGGGCGGGGTGCCGGGCATCCCGCCGGGACGGCCCTGCAACGCCCCCGCCAGCAGGGTGTGCAGCTGGAAGTTGTCGCCGATGCCGCCGATGGTGACCGTCCAGCCCTGGCGGCTCGCCCGGTCCAGGACCAGCAGCCGCTCGCCGTCGATGACGCGCAGCAGCAGGGCGACCCAGCCCATCTTCTCGCAGTGCTCGGCCAGCCCGCCGGTGAGCGCCGCCTTGGCCTCGCGGTCGGCGACGCCGGCGCGCAGGCCGGGCGAGCGGGACAGCATGGTGTTGGCGGAGAGGGCGAACCGCTCCATCGAGAACCAGGCCATCATCGCGCCGACCGGGTCGGGCAGGTGCGGGCCGACGGTGTCGACGATCTCCTGGGACGGCTGCCCGTCGGGAGACGGGGGCGTGCCACCGGTGGCCGTGCGCCAGGCGCCGGCGAACTCGGCGGAGGCGGTGGCGACCTCGATCGTCCTGGCCAGCACGGGCTCGTCCACGCCGAAGGCGGTGGCGCCGTTCTCCACCCAGGCCCCCGCCATGATCGCGAGCCAGCAGCCGAGGTTGGGCGGCGCGGCGGCGATCCCCTCGCCCATCTTCATCGTCGCCAGGTTGAGCACGACCGGGGGCAGTCCCTGGGACTCGTTCATCACCTGGGGCATCAGGTCGCTGAACGCCTGGTCCTCGGCCGTGGCGGCGCGGACCATGGCGTCGACGCGCTGGAGGAAGGTGTCGCTCATGGGTGATCAGCCTGGCACAGGCGCGGGGCGCCAAACGATTTCGCAAGTGGTCCCCGGGCCGTGTATGGTTTCACTGCGCGAACGACGCAAGCCCCTTTAGCTCAGTCGGCAGAGCGTCTCCATGGTAAGGAGAAGGTCTACGGTTCGATTCCGTAAAGGGGCTCGGTAGCGCGAAGGCCGTTCCGAAGGAACTTCGGAACGGCCTTCGATCGTTTCCGGGTGTCGCCGGTTTCGCACCGTCCATGCGCCTGTGATACCGTCCCACCGGTCCCAGCGGACGATTCCCAGGTCACCGGCTCGACCGGCAGCCCGGGGAGCGGTGCGCGGCGACCGGCCTCGACGCTCGGATCCCGATCGGCAAGATCCCGGATCCTCGCGTTTCCGGGCTCCGGTGTACATCCGGTATCCTTGCATTCCGGTCGACACCGACCATCACGGCGGGGTAGCTCAGTCAGGCAGAGCAAGCGGCTCATAATCGCTGTGTCGCCGGTTCAAGTCCGGCCCTCGCTACTACCGGTCCTTCCCGTCCCCGACAGGGGCGGGTCGGCTGGTGCTCGCAGTCGCGGCCGCCCTTCCGGGGCGGCCGAGGATCGCAACGCTGTCCGATGTCCCTAGTCAGAAAGGCACTCCATCGTGGCTGCCACCGACGTACGGCCGAAGATCACGCTGGCCTGCCAGGAGTGCAAGCACCGCAACTACATCACGCGGAAGAACCGGCGCAACGACCCGGACCGCCTCGAGATCAAGAAGTACTGCCCCAACTGCAGGTGCCACCGCGCGCACCGCGAGACCCGATAACCGGGCCGTCGCACCGGCAGGGTCCGGCCCGGGGTGAGCACCGGCCGCCGCGCATGACGGCGGACATGGTCTGCACGCTTGCCTCTTTCCTTCAGCCCGTTCTCGCATCGACCCGCGAGGACGGGCTGAACGTCATTCTGTTACCGTCCGTCCCAGATTGGAACGACGGGTCCGGGCGAGGGCGGGCGGCTCACCGCCCCGGAGACCCGGCCCCCCGCCCCGTTCGACCGTGAAGGGACAGGACCGCATGCCACTCAACCGTGATTTCATCGGGCGGAGCTACCCGCCCAGCGAGCCCTACGAGGTCAGCCGGGTGAAGATCCGCGAGTTCGCGCAGGCGATCGGTGACGAGAACCCGATCTACCGCGACCCTGAGGCGGCCAAGGCCGCCGGTCACCCCGACGTGATCGCCCCCCCGACCTTCCCGATCGTGCTGTCGCTGAGCAACGCCGGGATGTCCGACCCCGAGCTCGGGCTCAACTACGCGATGGTGCTGCACGGCGAGCAGCGCTTCGAGTACACCCGCCCGCTGCGCGCCGGGGACGTGGTGACCGCCACCTCCACGATCACCGAGATCCGCTCGATCGGGAACAACGAGAAGATGGTCCTGGAGACCGAGATCGCCACGGTCGAGGGCGAGCTGATCTGCAAGAGCTACAACACCGTCGTGGAGCGTGGGGCCTGATGACCGCCAACGTGAAGTACGCCGACGTCGAGGCCGGCACCGAGATCCCGGCGCGGACGTTCGCGGTCGACCGCGCCGACCTGGTCAAGTACGCGGGCGCGTCCGGAGACTTCAACCCCATCCACTGGCGCGAGTCGACCGCCAAGGCCGTCGGGCTGCCGGACGTCATCGCGCACGGCATGTTCACCATGGCGCAGGGCGGCCGGTTCGTCACCGACTGGGTGGGCGACCCGGGCGCGGTGGTCGACTACGGGGTACGGTTCTCCTCGCCGGTCGTGGTGCCCGACGAGGGCGGTGCGACGCTGGAGATCAGCGGCCTGGTGGAGGAGAAGCTCGCCGACAACAAGGTCGTCGTCGCGCTCACCGCCCGGTCCAACGAGCAGAAGGTCCTCACGCGCGCCAAGGCGGTCGTCCGGCTCGCCTGAGGACGGCAGGCCCCGATCGCGTGGGCCGCGGGACGGGCACCGGCCCCGCCCGCCCGGGCCGGACGGCCCGGGGGCGCGCCGGCCGGCCGCCGCGGACCCGGCCCACGCGATCACGCGCGCACGGGAGGGGAGACCACGTGGCGGTGTTCGCTGAAGAGGTGAACCTGGCCGGATACACCACGCTCCGGCTGGGCGGCCCCGCCCGCCGGTTCGTCGAGGCCACGACCGAGTCCGAGCTGGTCGCGGCGGTCCGCCGCGCCGACGACGAGGGCGAGCCGGTGCTGGTGCTCGGCGGCGGCAGCAACCTGGTGGTCTCCGACGACGGCTTCCCCGGCACGGTGGTGCGGGTCGCCACCCGCGGCGTCGAGCGCTCCCCGGGCGACGACGGCCGGCTGTGCGTCCGCGTGCAGGCGGGCGAGGAGTGGGAGCCGTTCGTGGCCCGCTGCGTCGAGGACGGGCTGTCGGGGGTGGAGTGCCTGTCGGGCATCCCCGGCCGGGTCGGCGCCACCCCGATCCAGAACGTCGGCGCCTACGGGCAGGACGTCAGCGAGACGATCGTGCGCGTCCGCGCCTACGACAGGCGCGCCCGCACTGTGGTGGACCTGGACCGCGAGGCATGCCGGTTCACCTACCGCAACAGCGCGTTCAAGGGCGACGACCGGTACGTGGTGCTGGAGGTCGCCTACGCGCTGCGCGAGGCGGAGGAGTCCCGGCCGATCGCGTACGCGGAGCTGGCCCGCAAGCTCGGCGTCCAGCCCGGCGCGACCGTCCCCCTCAAGGAGGCCCGTGACGCCGTGCTGGAGCTGCGGCGCGGCAAGGGCATGGTCCTCGACCCCGCCGACCCCGACACGCGCAGCGCCGGTTCCTTCTTCACCAACCCGATCCTGGACGCCGCCCGCCTGGCCGACCTGGAACGCCGCGTCGCCGAACGGCTCGGCCCCGACGCAGCCTTCCCCCGGTACCCCGAGAGCCCCGGCCCGGACGGGCAGCCGCGCACCAAGACCTCGGCGGCCTGGCTGATCGACAAGGCCGGGTTCACGAAGGGGCACGAACGCGGACCGGTCCGCATCTCCGGCAAGCACACCCTCGCCCTCACCAACCCCGGCGGCGGCCGCACCGCCGACCTGCTCGCGCTGGCCCGGGAGGTCCGCGACGGCGTCCGGGCGGCGTTCGGGGTCGAGCTGGTCAACGAACCGGTCCTCGTCGGCGTCCAGCTCTGACCCCCTGACCGCGGGCCCGCGGTCAGGCCCGCTGCGTGGACGGCTCGGCGCGCAGCCAGGCGTCGACGTCGGCCAGCAGCCGCGCCCGCACCGAGTCGGGGGCGGCCGAACCGCGGATCGACTGGCGGGCCAGCTCGGCCAGCTCGGCGTCGCCGAAGCCGTGCTCGGTGCGGGCCAGCTCGTACTGCCGCACCAGCCGCGACCCGAACAGCAGCGGGTCGTCGGCGCCCAGCGCCATCCGCGCGCCCGCCTCGTACAGGGCGCGCAGCGGCACGTCCGCCGCCGTCGCCGCCACCCCGAGGCTCACATTGGACGCCGGGCACACCTCCAGCGTCACCCCGCGGTCCACGATCCGCTCCAGCAGCCGCGGCTCCTCCACGGCCCGCACGCCGTGCCCGAGCCGGTCGGCCGACAGCGTCTCCAGGCACTCCCGCACGCTGCCGGGGCCGAGCAGCTCGCCGCCGTGCGGCACCGACAGCAGCCCGCCGCGCCGCGCGATCCGGAACGCGCCCTCGAAGTCGTAGGCCCGCCCCCGCCGCTCGTCGTTGGACAGCCCGAACCCGACCACGCCCCGGCCGGCGTAGCGCACCGCCAGCCGCGCCAGCGTCTTGGCGTCCAGCGGGTGCCGGGTGCGGTTGGCGGCGATCACCACGCCGATGCCGACACCGGTGGCCTCCTCCGCCTCGCGGACGGCGTCCAGCACCAGCTCCACCGTCGGGGTCAGCCCGCCGAAGCGCGCCGCGTAGCCGCTGGGGTCCACCTGGATCTCCAGCCAGCCCGACCCCTCGGCGGCCTCGTCCTCCGCCGTCTCCCGCACCAGCCGCCGCAGATCGCCGGGGGTGCGCAGGACGGAACGGGCGATGTCGTACAGGCGCTGGAACCGGAACCAGCCGCGCTCGTCGGTGGCCCGCAGCCGGGGCGGCCAGTCCTCCACCAGCGCGTCCGGCAGGTGCACCTCGTGCGCGGCGGCCAGCTCCACCAGCGTGGAGTGCCGCATCGAACCGGTGAAGTGCAGATGCAGGTGGGCCTTGGGGAGGGCGGCGAGATCGCGCGCGGCGCCCCCCGCGTCGAGGCCGTCGAGGGCGGCGAGCCGCGGATGGTCGTGAACGTGGCGGGGTGATGCGAGACGGGCCTCCATGACCCAATGTTGCCGGATCGGCGTCTCCACGGAACCCCCGGCTCACCAGGATCATCAGTCCGGACTATGCGCGATGGCACGCGGCGGCCATGCCGCCCATGACCACGCGCCCATCCCGTTCGGGACGTCCCTAACCCGAAACCCGGTCGCGCACTCCCGCACAGGTCGTCACGCCGCGCACCCGCCGCCTCGCGCAGCGTCCGAAAAAACTTCCGGCAACCCGTGCAACCCCGCTCGGGGGCCGCGCGTATATGGGGGGCGCAAGAGAGATTCGCAAGGGCAGAAGGGACGCAGAGATGATTTCGCTCAAGGCCGCCGTGATCACCGCCTCGACCGTGGGGGCCGTCGCCGTCGGCGGTGTCACGTGGGCCTCGGTCGCCCAGCCCGACGCCGCCCCCGTTTCCGCGCACGACAAGCTCCCCGCCACCGTGCAGAAGGCCAAGGAGGCCGCTCCCAAGACCGCGCCGACCTGCCTGCCCGCCGCGGAGCTCAAGAAGAAGGCCGCGGAGCTCGCCAGGAAGGGCCAGCAGACCGCCGAGCAGGGCGCCGGCGCCGCCGCCGGCGCCCAGCGGCAGGTGCCCGACGTCAAGGACAAGCTGCCCGCCGACGCCAAGCCGGGCACCTCCATCCAGACCGCGCCCGCCGGCAAGGCTCAGGTCCCCGCCGCCAAGCCGGGCGTCCCGCAGGCCGACCTGCCCGCCTGCCCGCCCGCCGCCCCCGGCGCGCGCACCCTGCCCAAGCCCGACGCCAAGGCCCCCGCCGCGCCGCAGGCCCCCGCCGTCCCGTCGGTCTCCGACCTCAATTGCGACAAGCTCGCCCCGGCCGTCCCGGCCGGCGGTACCGTCGAGCGGGCCATCATGCTGCCCAAGGGCCTCAAGCACGCCGGCAACAAGGCCGCCGCCAAGCCCCTGGGCGCCAAGCAGCAGCTCTGCTCGGTGACGCAGAAGTGGGTCTCCGGGGCCGGCACCGGCTCCTGGATCACGGTCGAGCGGATCAAGACCCCCGCGCAGACCAGCGAGCAGCAGCTGCGCCAGGCGCTGAAGCTGCCCGAGGGCGGCCGCACCACCGCCGTCAACGGCACCGTCGTGTGGCAGGCCCCGGCCGGGCAGAGCGGCGTGCTGCTGTTCGACCCGGCGGGCTACTCGCTGTTCGTCAACGGCAGCCCGGTCCTGTCGTCCGCCGGCCTCCAGGACGTGGCCCAGAAGGTCGCCGCCGCGTCCAAGACCGCCCGGTGACGCCTCCGGCGCTCACCAGGCACGCCGCACACGGCACGCACGCGGCGCGCGGTACGTGCGCGCCGCGCGGCGCTCAGTAAGAACGCGGCGCCCGCGACCGCGCGGCGCGCCAGCAAGACGCGGCGGGGCGGCCCCTGCGCGGGGGGCCGCCCCGCCGACCCGGTAGCCGAAAGCTCACAGCCGGACGGAGCACAGTGGGGCGTCGAGACGACAAGTCGTTCGCCGAGTTCGTTACGGCACGTGGCACCGCCTTGTTGCGGACCGCCGCGTTGCTGTGCGGTGCCCACCAGGACGCCGAGGACATCCTGCAGACCGCCTTGGAGAAGGCGTACCGGCACTGGGGGAGGCTCGATCCCGAGTCCGACCCCGAGCCCTACGTCCGCCGGATCCTGGTCAACCTGGTGATCAGCCGGTCCCGGCGGTGGAAGGTGCTCCGTGAGATCAACATGGCCAGACCGCCCGAAATGCCGACGACATCGTCGGCGACCCACACGGTGGAGCTGCGCGGCACCCTCATGGAGGAGCTGCGCAAGCTGGGTCCGCGACAGCGGGCGGTACTGGTGCTGCGCTTCTGGGAGGACCTCTCCGAAGCGGAGACCGCGCGGGTGCTCGGCTGCTCGGTCGGCACCGTGAAGAGCCAGGCGTCCCGGGGACTCGCCAGACTCCGGGAGCGTCTCGACCGCAACCTGGCACCACTGGGGAGATGAGCGATGGATCTGGAGAGTGAACTGCGGCACGCCATGGCCGAACAGGTGGCCGAGGCGGCGGCTCCGCCCTCGCTCGTCGCCGATGTGCGCCGCCGCCACCGCCGCCGCGTCACCCGGATCCGGGTGACGGTGGGCGTGGCCGCGGCGGCGGTCGCCGTGGCGGCCGTGGCGCCGGGCTACCAGTCCTTTCGCGCCGAGACCGTCGGCTCGAAAGGAGAACCCGACAACAAAGGGGGCACGGTCGCCACGTCCCAGCCGGACCGCGCCCCCGCCCCGGCTCTTCCCGAGGCGTCGCCTTCGCCGGACGAGTCCGGCGCCGCCACCCCGAAGAAGCCCGCCGACCGGGACGGTGACGGGCCAGAGCGCAAGCCGTCCACCGGCGGCGGGGACGGAGCGGTCCGGCTACCGTCCTGGGTGACCTTCCTTCCATCCGGCCTCGCCGAGGACGCGCCCTGCGCCTCCAGGGCGGAGGGCAAGAACCGGGTGACCACGTGCCGGTGGGCCGGATCCGGCGGCTGGGCCGAGGTCAAGGTGGTGCGCGGTTCCGGGATGAGCGGGCCTGAGGACCTGATCACCGCGCCGTCGATGCCCAAGCCGTCCTCGGTACGGGGCATCAAGGCCCTCACCACCGAGCGGCCCGACTCCGGCCGCCAGATCGCGTGGCTGGAGCGTCCGGGCGTGGGCGTCGTCGTGGCGGCGGGCGGCGGTGCCGCACGCGACCAGCTGATGCGCATCGCCGAAGGCGTCCGCCCCTGAGACTGAGACGGCGACCGGCCCCTCACCGCGGTCACCGCTTTCCCGGCGGTTTTCCGGCCACGCCCGTATCCGGCGGGGGCGCCTCGCTCAGGCGCCCCCGCCGGCCGGTGTCACGCCCGCCCAGCGGCCCCGGTACGGGTCAGCTCGCCTCGGACAGCAGCTTGGCGACCCGGGAGACGCCCTCGACGAGGTCGTCGTCGCCCAGCGCGTACGAGAGACGGAAGTAACCCGGCGTACCGAACGCCTCACCCGGCACCAGCGCCACCTCCGCCTCCTCCAGGATCAGCGAGGCCAGCTCCACCGACGTCTGCGGCCGCTTCCCGCGGATCTCCTTGCCGAGCAGCGCCTTGACCGACGGGTAGACGTAGAACGCGCCCTCCGGCTCGGGGCACAGCACCCCGGGGATCTCGTTCAGCATCCGCACCATCGTCTGGCGGCGCCGGTCGAACGCCTTGCGCATCTCCGCCACCGCGTCCAGGTCGCCGGTCACCGCGGCCAGCGCGGCCGCCTGCGAGACGTTGGCCACGTTCGAGGTCGCGTGCGACTGCAGGTTCGCGGCCGCCTTCACCACGTCCTGCGGGCCGATCAGCCAGCCCACCCGCCAGCCGGTCATCGCGTAGGTCTTGGCGACGCCGTTCAGCACCAGCGTGCGGTCGGCCAGCTCCGGCACCACCACCGGCAGCGAGTGGAACTCGGCGCCGCCGTACACCAGGTGCTCGTAGATCTCGTCGGTGATCACCCACAGGCCGTGGCCGTCGGCCCAGCGGCCGATCGCCTCGATCTCCTCGCGGGTGTACACCGCGCCGGTCGGGTTGGACGGCGACACGAACAGCAGCACCTTGGTGCGGTCGGTGCGGGCCGCCTCCAGCTGCTCCACGCTCACCCGGTAGCCGGTGGTCTCGTCGGCCACCACGTCCACCGGGACGCCCCCGGCGAGCTTGATCGACTCGGGGTAGGTCGTCCAGTAGGGGGTCGGCACCAGGACCTCGTCACCCGGGTCCAGCAACGCCGCGAACGCCTCGTACACCGCCTGCTTGCCGCCGTTGGTCACCAGGACCTGCGACGCCTCCGCCGAGTAGCCGGAGTCGCGCAGGGTCTTCTCGGCGATGGCGGCGCGCAGCTCCGGCAGCCCACCGGCCGGGGTGTACTTGTGGAAACGCGGCACGCCGCAGGCGGCCACCGCGGCCTCCACGATGTAGTCCGGCGTCGGGAAGTCGGGCTCGCCCGCGCCGAAGCCGATGACCGGGCGGCCCGCAGCCTTCAGCGCCTTGGCCTTGGCGTCGACGGCCAGCGTGGCGGATTCGGAGATCGCGGCGATGCGCTTGGAGATGCGAGGTCGGTCGTTGCTCATGTCCCTATCGTTACAGACGCCGAGCGGTGCCTTCAGCCGTATTCCACCTGCTGGAGCCGGGGTCGGAGGGGCGGCGCGCCGGACGGCCGGCACGGGCTCGGGGCCAGGTCACCGGGGCGTTCTCGCGACGCGGGGCCCGTCTGGTTCGACGTGAGGGCCGTCGGCAACGTAGACTCACCGTCCTAGTGACGCACTCCGGTCATACGGCCATGTCCGCGAAAGGCCGTAAGCTGGTTCCGTCACCAGTGAAGGGCAGTGGCTCAATTGGCAGAGCTCCGGTCTCCAAAACCGGCGGTTGGGGGTTCGAGTCCCTCCTGCCCTGCGAGGTGCGGTGCGCGCACCCGTACCGGTTACGTCATGGCGCGCCGTCATGACAGGCGTCGGCGCGGGGACGCGCGGCAACCACTGGGTGGTTGGACACGACCTATGAGGTGAACGGCGGCACAATGGCGACTGAGACGCGCGGCGAGGCCGCGGCCAAGGACGAAGGCAAGGGGAAGCCCTCGCGCAAGCGGACCTCTCCGCTTCTCTTCGTGCGCCAGGTGATCGCCGAGCTTCGCAAGGTCATCTGGCCCACCCGGCGTGAGCTCATCACCTACACGACGGTCTCCCTGGTGTTCGTGCTGATCATGGTGGGGATCGTCTCGGGCCTCGACTGGGCCCTGCTGAAGGGCGTCTACTGGCTCTTCGGCTGAGCCGTCCCGGCCGGTGATCCCGGCGCCGGGAAACCCCCGGGGCGCGACCGCCCCGCCGGTGCCCCGGCCCGCACCACCATGGGCGGCCGCCCGCCGCCGTAAAGATCGTCATCGCATCCGTTCGAGAGAAAGAGTCACCGTGTCCGAGCCCTCACAGCCATACGACGAGGCCGTCGACGAGGCCCGGTCCGCTGCGGCTGCCGCCGACGCCGACGGGCAGGCGGACGAGGTCACCGGCGCCGCCGGCCCGGCCGACACGGAGCTCTCCGACACTGAGATCGCCGACACGGAGATCGCCGACACCGACGCCCCGGCCGCCGAGCCGGGCGAGGCGGCGCTCGACGACACGGCCGGCGCGGAGGGCGCCGAAGCGGCCGACGAGGAGGCCGAGGAGGCCCCCGCCGCGCCCGCGGCCGACCCGTACGCCGAGTTCAAGATGCAGCTGCGGCTGCAGCCGGGCGACTGGTACGTCGTCCACTCCTACGCGGGGTACGAGAACCGGGTCAAGACCAACATCGAGACCCGGACCCAGACCCTGAACATGGAGGACTACATCTTCCAGATCGAGGTCCCCCAGCACGAGGTGACCGAGATCAAGGGCGGCAAGCGGCAGAAGGTCAACGAGAAGGTCCTGCCCGGCTACATCCTGGTCCGGATGGAGCTGACCGACGAGTCGTGGGCCGCGGTCCGCAACACGCCGGGCGTCACCGGGTTCGTCGGCCTCCTCAACAACAAGCCGTCGCCGCTGAGCCTGGACGAGGTCGCCAACCTGCTGGCCCCCGAGCCGGAGGAGCAGGTCAAGACCAAGGAGCAGGCCAAGAGCAGCACGCCCGCCGTCGACTTCGAGGTCGGCGAGTCGGTCACCGTCATGGACGGCCCGTTCGCCACCCTCCCCGCCACGGTCAACGAGATCAACGCCGAGCAGCAGAAACTGAAAGTGTTGGTGTCGATCTTCGGCCGCGAAACGCCGGTCGAGCTTTCGTTCAACCAGGTCTCGAAGATCTGAGCGAGCCCGTTCGGATCAGCGCGTACCCTGGGTGTGTCTCCCTGCGCAAGCGGGGGTGAGCCGGTTCTGGTCTCGATCTTTGGGCGCGAAAGGCCGGTATCCCTGCGCGAGCGGGGGCATGAGTTTCCAGTGATCCCTACACGGTGGACGAGTCCCGCCGCCGTGTTGCCCGCGAAGCGGGAGTCGGGGTCAACATCAAACGGGACGTAGGGGTGCCATATGCCTCCCAAGAAGAAGATCAGCGCCGTCGTCAAGGTCCAGCTGCAGGCCGGCCAGGCGACCCCGGCGCCGCCGGTCGGTACCGCGCTCGGTCCGCACGGCGTCAACATCATGGACTTCTGCAAGCAGTACAACGCTGCCACGGAGGCCCAGCGCGGCAACGTCATCCCCGTAGAGATCACCATCTACGAGGACCGGTCGTTCTCCTTCATCACCAAGACGCCGCCGGCCGCGCAGCTCATCCTGAAGGCCGCCGGGGTGGACAAGGGCAGCGGCGAGCCGCACAAGACCAAGGTGGGCTCGGTCACCCGCGACCAGATCCGCGAGATCGCCACCACCAAGATGCCCGACCTCAACGCCAAGGACCTGGACGCCGCCGAGAAGATCGTCGCCGGCACCGCCCGTTCCATGGGCATCGAGGTCAAGTAACTCGAGCGGTTCGAGCAGTTCGAGTAACACCCGCAGGTATCCGTGGGAGGGCCGGCGCGGCCCGTACCACGAACTCCCGTCACATCGAGGAGCAGTCATGAAGCGCAGCAAGGGCTACCGCAACGCGTCCGAGCAGATCGACCGGGAGCGGTTCTACAGCCCGGCCGAGGCGATGAAGCTGGCCAAGCAGACCTCGGTCAGCAAGTTCGACGCGACCGTCGAGGTCGCGCTGCGGCTGGGCGTCGACCCGCGCAAGGCCGACCAGATGGTCCGCGGCACCGTCAACCTGCCGAACGGCACCGGCAAGACCGCCCGGGTGCTGGTGTTCGCCGGCGGCGCGAAGGCGGAGGAGGCCCGTGAGGCCGGGGCCGACCTGGTCGGCTCGGACGACATGATCGAGAAGATCCAGGGCGGCTTCCTGGACTTCGACGCGGTCGTGGCGACCCCGGACCAGATGGGCAAGGTCGGCCGGCTGGGCCGGGTGCTGGGCCCGCGCGGCCTGATGCCCAACCCCAAGACCGGCACCGTGACCATGGACGTGGCCAAGGCGGTCTCCGACATCAAGGGCGGGAAGATCGAGTTCCGGGTGGACCGGCACGCGAACCTGCACTTCATCGTCGGGAAGGCCTCCTTCAGCGAGCGTCAGCTGGTGGAGAACTACGCCGCCGCGATCGAGGAGGTCCAGCGGCTCAAGCCGTCGGCCGCCAAGGGCCGGTACGTGAAGAAGGCCGTGGTGACGACGTCGATGGGGCCGAGCATCCCGGTCGACCCGAACGCGGTCCGCAACCTGACCGCCGAGCTCGACGAGGTCTGATCGCGCCGATCCGGTCGGCGCGGTCCGATCGGCGCGGTTGTGAGGGGCGCCCCTGCGGGGGCGCCCCTTTTTTCGTGCCCGCGTGCGTAGTGCAAACGGGGCGAATGGTGTTGAATCAGCCTTCTTTCGTCCGTGCCGTGCCGCATGTTCGAGGCTGGAGGACCGGTGGAGCGTCGTACGGATCGGACCGTGGCGGTGTCCGCCGTCGCCGTCGTGGGGGTCGTCTTCGCGGCGGTCGTGGCGGTCCGCGCGGTCGCGGGCGGGGCCGGGGACTCGGGGACGATGCCGTCGGCCACGGCGGTGGCGCAGCGCGACCGTGTCGCGCAGGCGGACGCGTCGCCCGACGCGCCGCCCTCGCCCGCGGGCTCGTCGACCGCCGCCCCCGGCCGGACGGGGAGCGGCGGCGGGACGGCTCGTGGAAGCGGCGGTGACGGGAACGGCGGCGGCCAGGGTTCCGGGAGTGGATCCGCCGCGGCGCTGCCGTCCACCCCGCCGCCCGGCGCTCCGGCGATCGACTCGTACGTCCGGGTGACCGAGGTGAGGCTGTCGGGCGCGTCCAACGGCGACTACGAGCACCAGCGGGAGACCGCGACGTTCACGCTGGCGCCGCGGTTCGCGCTGGAGGCGACGGGCGTGCGCAAGAGCATGAAGGACGGGCGGCTCACCACGGTCACCCAGAAGGTGATCGTGAAGGGCGACGTCCTGTACGGGTACGACGGCCAGGCATGGTCGCAGTCGACGCTGACCCCGGCGCAGCTCACCAGGCTGCGCACCGGGTCCGATCCGCGGCAGTTCACCTACCTGCTGCGTGAGCTGCCGGGTATGACGCGGACCGGTCCGGACGCCGGCGGCGTGACGCGCTATCTGGCCAGGGCGGTGCTGGACGACCTGTACGTGCTGCTGCCGCGGGAGGTGGCCGCGCACCTGCGCACACTGATGCCGGCGGGTACCGGGGTCGCGCTGGACCTGCGGGCCGACCGGGCGGACCGGCCGTCCCGGATCGGGGTGAACGCCTCGGTGCCGGGGGCGAGGTTCACCGGGTCGATGGGCTTCCAGTCGTACGGCTAGCCGCGTGCAAACCCCTGAAATCAGGGCATCCCGGGGGTACGCCGCGAGTCGTACGGCCGTTCGTCCCATTCGTACCTCCGGGGGATGTGGCCCGAGGCGCGCCGCATGAGACTGGAACCCATCAGCAGGCGAAAGGGAGGCACCATCCTCATGAAGCGTCGACTCGTCGTGGCCGCGGGGGGCACCGCCATGGGCGCCGCGCTGCTCGTGTCGGGGTGCGGGGGCTCCGGCTCCGAGGTCGCGACCGGCACCATGAAGCTCACCGCCGCCGAGGCGCTGATCAAGACGTCGGAGAAGACGGGGCAGGCCGACACGTTCAAGGCCGACCTGACCGTGACCGACTCCGGGAACGGCGGCGGCCAGGTCAAGGCGACCGGGCAGTTCAAGCTCGCCCCCGAGCTGACGTTCAGCGCGCGGCTGAACGAGGTCAGCCAGGGCGGGCAGGCGGTCCCGGGCGCCAAGGGTCAGGCCGTCTTCACCGGGGACGTGCTGTACGCGAAGGTCCCGCAGTTCGCGCAGTTCGTCAGCGGCGGCAAGCCGTGGGTGAAGGTGGACGTCAACCAGGCCGGGCGGCAGTTCGGCGTGGACGTCAAGGGGCTGGTCGACCAGGTGAGCAAGGTGAACCCGGCCGAGCAGACCAAGATGTTCACCGGGTCCAAGGACGCGCGCCGCGTCGGGACCGAGACGGTCGACGGCGTCGAGACCACCCGCTACACCGGCACGGTGACCGTCCAGGACGCGCTGAACCGGCTGGACCCGCAGGCGCGCGAGAACGTCCGCAAGTGGTTCCCGCAGGGCGCGACCGGCGAGCGGATCAGCTTCGACCTGTGGGTCGGCAAGGACCAGTTGCCGCGCAAGCTGTCGTCCAAGGGCGCCGGGAGCGGTGACCGGAACGGCACGGTGACGGTCGTCTACAGCGACTACGGCAAGTCGTTCAGCGTGAACCCGCCGCCCGCCGACCAGGTGGGCGAGCTTTCGCTGAGCGGTCTGCTGGGCGGAGGCGGCCCGGCTCCCGCCCCGACCCCCCGTACCTGACGCGAGCGGGAGAAGTCCGCGGGAACCGCCGTGCGCGCGGTGCCCGCGGGTTTCTTCGTCCGGTGAGTCGTCCGGTGAATCGATTTGGCGCCGAGCGAGGCGACCACGTACTCTGTTCTCTGCCGAAGACCGCCGGTCGCCGCCCGTGAGGGCGGCCGAAGGACCCGAAGAGATTCGGGCGGCCCGCGTAGGTGAGACGAGAGCTTCCGTACGACCTCCGCTGTCGAGCGTCGTGCCTCCGCCCCGTGCGCCTGCGCCGGGGCGTTCGCCTTTTTCCGGGCATTCGCCCTGGCGGCTTCCCACCAGGGATCGGCGCCCGCCCTCACCGGCGGACGCGGATCCGACCACCCAGGTAATCGGAAGGAGGCCCATGGCAAAGGCCGAGAAGGCTGCGGCGATCGCCGATCTCAAGAACGAGTTCGAGAGCTCGAGCGGCGCCGTGCTGACCGAGTACCGCGGGCTCACGGTGGCGCAGCTGAAGAAGCTGCGCACCGACCTCGGCGAGAACGCGAGGTTCGCCGTGGTGAAGAACACGCTGACCAAGATCGCCGCGTCCGACGCGGGCGTCGACGAGCAGTTCCGTGAGCTGCTGGAGGGCCCGTCCGCGATCGCCTTCGTCAAGGGCGACGTGGTCGAGGCCGCCAAGGGGCTGCGTGACTTCGCCAAGGACAACCCGCTCCTGGTGATCAAGGGCGGTTTCGTCGACGGTCAGTCGATGGACGCCGCCGAGATCAGCAAGCTGGCGGACCTCGAGTCCCGCGAGGTGCTGCTGGCCAAGCTGGCCGGTGCGATGAAGGGCTCCCTGGCCAACGCGGCCGCGCTCTTCAACGCGCTGCCGACCCAGGCCGCCCAGCTCGCCGAGGCCCTGCGGGCCAAGCGCGAGGAGGCCGGGGAGACGGCCGAGGCTCCGGCCGAGGCGCCCGCGCCCGACGCCGACGCGTCCGAAGCGTCCGACGACTCGTCCGGCGAGGCGTCCGCCGAGTAGTCCCGGTCCGGTACGGACCCGGGACCCGCGGTTCCAGTTAGACCCCAGACACAAGCCATAGCGGAGGAACACATCATGGCGAAGCTCAGCACCGACGACCTGCTCGACGCCTTCAAGGAGATGACCCTCCTCGAGCTCTCCGACTTCGTGAAGCAGTTCGAGGAGGTCTTCGACGTCAAGGCCGCCGCCCCGGTCGCCGCCGTCGCCGCCGTTCCGGGTGGCGCGGCCCCCGCCGAGGAGGCCGCGGTCCAGGACGAGTTCGACGTCATCCTCGAGGGTGCCGGCGACAAGAAGATCCAGGTCATCAAGGAGGTGCGCGCCCTCACCAGCCTCGGCCTGAAGGAGGCCAAGGACCTGGTCGACAGCGCGCCCAAGCCGCTGCTGGAGAAGGTCAACAAGGAGGCCGCCGACAAGGCCAAGGAGGCCCTGGAGAAGGCCGGCGCTTCGGTGACCGTCAAGTAAGACCGAGCAGTACCCTGCGGGCGCGGCCGTGCCCGCGTGGAGGCGGTCGTCTCACTTCGGTGAGGCGGCCGCCTTCCGGCGTTCTGGGGGAGCCCTGGGGGCCAGTGGATTTGTCCGCGGGTGATAAACCTCGGCGGCAGATCGGGCATGGGAGCCAGTTGTGCGGTGCCCGGGCCGCGCGTAGCGTCCCACTTCGGACGGCGCCCCAGGGGTCCGTCCAGTCACGGCAGTGGCTCCAGCCCCGGCTTGAGGTGCGGGTTCGCTCGCAGTAGTGTCGCGGACGTCGTAAGTAACGATTGTCTTACACCGTCGCGTTTTCACCGCTGATCCGAGCTTCCGCCCCTTCCAATTCCGAGATGGGCCGCTACGGTAGTGGCACCCGTCACGGCTACCCGGCGGTAGCAACGGGACGGGCACCCGACGTGACGGTGTGACAGTACGGCCTGAGCAACTACTCGCTCATTGGTTCCGGAACCCCCGGCCTGGACGAAAGGTGACGAGTGGGCGTCGAGATCAGGGTCGAAGGGCTGACCAAGTCGTTCGGCCGCCAGACCATCTGGCAGGACGTGTCGCTAACGCTTCCCGCGGGAGAGATCAGTGTTCTCCTGGGCCCCTCCGGCACGGGCAAGTCGGTCTTCCTCAAATCCCTCGTCGGGCTGCTGAAGCCGGACCGCGGCCACATCTGGGTCGGCGACCGGGACCTGCCGCACCTGCCCGAGGCGCAGCTGTACGACACCCGGAAGCTGTTCGGGGTGCTGTTCCAGGACGGCGCGCTGTTCGGCTCGATGAACCTCTACGACAACATCGCCTTCCCGCTGCGCGAGCACACCAAGAAGTCCGAGGGTGAGATCAAGCGCATCGTCATGGAGAAGATGGAGATGGTCGGTCTCCTCGGCGCCGAGAAGAAGCTTCCCGGCGAGATCTCCGGCGGTATGAAGAAGCGGGCCGGG
>NZ_JBHSON010000102.1:0-45764 GCF_042656285.1 Actinomadura rugatobispora
GGCCGCCGCCCGCGGAGCGCGGCCCGGCCCGCGACGGCGCCGTCCCGCCGGCCGCACGCTCCGGAGGCGGCTTCGGGGAGCGCTGGGGCTCGCTGATCGCGCTCGTCACCGCCGCCGGGTTCGCGGTGGCCTCCTGGTTCACGGTCAACCCCGACGGCGACGACGCCTACTTCGTGTCCCGCTCCGTGGCCACCGCCACCGAGGGCCGGATCCCCGTGCACGACGTCATCTTCAGCACCCACACCACCGGGCCGATCGCGGGCGAGCCGCCGGTGTCCTCGGTCGAGGTGCTCGCCGGATCGCTGGCACGCCTGGTGGGCATGCACCCCACCTCCTTCCTCTGGTACGTGGTGCTGCCCTCGGTGACCTTCGTCGCCGTCTGGGCGCTGTGGCGGCTGGTCCGCGGATGGGCGCCGCGCCGCGCGGCGGCCTGCTTCGGCGTCGCCGTGGTGTACCTGCTGTGGTCGGGGGTCGGGCAGGCCTCGCTGGGGTCGTTCCACCTGCTGCGGATGTGGCAGGGCAAGGCGATGATGGTCTCGATCATGGTGCCGCTGCTGTACGTCTACCTGACCCGGTGGGCGGAGCGGCGCACGGCGGGCGCGCTGGCGCTGGCGGCGGCGGCCGGGATCGCCGCGGTGGGGCTGTCGTCCTCGGCGACCATGGTGGTGCCGCTGGTCACCGCCGCGGTGGCCGGGCCGCTGGTGCTGAGCGGGCGCGTCCGCACCGGCGCCGCGGCGTGCGCGGCCATGCTGTACCCGCTGGGCGCGGGGCTCGCGGTGGTGCTGCTGCACGACGACATCAACGTGATCGGCCCGTTCACCGACGCGCCCGTAAGCTACTCGTGGGTCCTGCTGAGCGCGACGCTGGGCGTGGTGACCGGGTGCGCCCTGTGGCTCGGCTCGCTGACGGCGCGGCCGGGGGTCCCGGCCCTGATCGCGGCCGGGATCGCCGGGGTGGCCACCGTGCTGTTCCTGCCCGGCGTGCTGGCCCTCCTCGCCGACGCCACCGGCGCGGCGCAGGTGATGTGGCGGACGCTGTGGACGGTCCCGGCGCCGGCGCTGGTCGGGCTGCTGGCCGCGGTCCGCCCGCCCGCGCGGCTGCTGCCCGCCCGCTTGTCCTCGCCCAGGGCGCGCGGCCCGCTCGCCGCCGCCGTCCCGGTCGCGCTGTGCGCGGTGATGGTGGCCGGGGGCGTGCCGCTGTGGTCCAAGGAGAACGGGACGACCGTGGCGAAGCGCCCGTCCTGGAAGATCTCGGCGCGGGACCTGGCGACCGCGCGGGCCGTCCTGCGGGCGGAGGCGGCCCGCGGCGCGGACGGGCCGGCGGTGGCGCTGATGCCGAAGCAGTACATGCGCGTGATGCCGCTCCTGTCGACCACCGACCACGCCATCGACCCCAACAGCCACTACCTGAGGCTGGTGCCCGCGCCCCGCTCCTTCATCGACGACCGGCTGATGCTCTCGACGCTGGTGACCTCCCCGCGGGCCGCCGATCCGGCGGCGGGACAGGTGCGCGGCGCGCTGGGGCGGACCGGTGTCACGGTCGCCTGCGTGCGGCGGTCGGACCGGGACGGGCTGCGTCTGCTGGAGGCCGCGGGGTACGGCGACCGCTCCCGCGCGGGCAGTCTGACCTGCGTCTTTCCCGGACGGTCCTGATCCGCGGCCGCGGCCGAACCGGCCGCTGCCGACGCTGAGCCTGTTTTGAAGGCTTTTGTCGGGGCATCGGCGGTGCATCGTCCAGTCGCACCATCCGCGCTGGACCGTAAGCACTGGGAGGAGCAATGTCGACCGTCCTCATGGTCGTCCTCGCCGTAGTGATCATCGCTCTGCTGGCCGGGGCCGGGTACGCGCTGCGGGCCGGGGCCCGCACCCGGGGGCTCCGCCGGCGGTTCGGCCCCGAGTACGACCGTGCCGTGGAGCGCCACGGGAACCGGGGCGCCGCCGAGCACGAGCTGATGTCCCGCCGGCGGCGGCACGAGGAGCTGGAGCTGCACGATCTGGAGCCGCAGCGGCGCGAGCAGTACCGCCATCAGTGGGTCCTCGTCCAGGAGCGCTTCGTGGACGCCCCCGCCCCGGCCGTCGAGCAGGCCGACCGCCTGGTGACGACCGTCATGGGCGAGCGCGGATACCCGACCCGCGACTTCGACGACCGGGTCGAGCACCTGTCGGTGGAGCACGGCCGGACCCTCGACCACTACCGGCAGGGCCACGACATCAGCGCCCGCGCCTCCGAGCAGGGAGCCAGCACCGAGGACCTGCGGCAGGCCATGGTGCACTACCGGGTGCTCTTCGAGGACCTGCTGGCCGTCCCCGCAGGGGAACGTTCCGGAGGATCGGCCGTTCCCGGGCGGCACAACGGCGAGAAGGCCCAGGGGAGCTGACGAGAGATGACCATGCCCAACACACCCCCCGGCCCCGCAGGCAGGGCGACGGGCGACGACGTACGGGTCGCCGGGGCCGCTCCCGCGCGGCCCGCGCCCCCCTCCGAACTGGAGGACACCGCACCGGACCGGCCGACCGGGGCACCGGGCGAGCCCGTGACGGCGCCGGACCGGCCGGCCGCCGGAGCGGACCGCGCCGCGGCGGAACCGGACCTGACCGCCGCGGAAGACCAGGCCGCACGGAACCAGGCCGCGCGCCCGGCGGCGCCCCCGCCCCCGCCCGAGCCCGCCGCCGACCGCACCACCGACCAGGGCGCCGACCGGCTGCTGACCGCCGCCGCGGCCGACGCGTTCCGCCTGCGCCTGCGCGGGATCCAGGGCGACTTCGTCGACGATCCCGCCACGGCCGTGCGCGAGGCCGACGACCTGGCCGCCGAGATCGTCAACGCGGTCGGCCAGGCCCTCGCCGACCGCAAGCGCGCCCTGGAGGAGTCCGGTCGCGGGCGGGGCGAGGGCTCCCCCGACGGCGCGCCGGAGACCGCGCCCGGCACGGCGCCCGACACCGAGCGGCTGCGCCTGGCGCTGCACGACTACCGCGACTTCGTCAACCGCCTGCTCGGCCTCTGATCCCGTCCACCCGTCCGGGCGATTCCAGCGTTCCCGCTCCGGAAGGCCCGGCCGCTGTGTACCTTGTGCGGTCGCGGTGATCATCTAGAGGCGGAGGAACCGGAATGTCGTCGTGGGCCGAACTCGTCGCGGCGCTGGGCGCGGAGGAGCCGGAGGCCGTGCGGCCGCTGTTGCGCCGCGTCGCCGAGCGCGAGCCCGAACGCGCGGGCGACGCCGTCGACCTGGTGCACCGGGCCGCGCAGGACCGCTGCCGGGCCGGGCGCCCCGGGGAGGCCAGGGCGCTGTTCGAGCTGACCGTCGAGTTCGGCGGGGCGGTGCGGGCCGGGTGGGCCCGGATCGGGCTGGCCTCGCTGGCGGCCGACGAGGGCGACCTGCCCGAGGCCGAGCGGCTCGCGCTGGCCGCCACCGCCAGCGGCGATCCGGAGCTCACCGGGGTGGCCTGGGACCACCTCCGCACCCTGCGGCTGCGCCGGGACGACACCGCCGGCGCGGCCGCGGCCGCCCGGCTGGCCATGGACGCGGGGCATCCGGAGAGCGCCGCCGCCGCGTCCGCCTGGCTGGACGCGGCGTTCGGCGGGCCGTCCGCCTCCGGCGGCCCCGCCCGCTGAAGGCCCGCCCGCCGACCTGGGAGTTCCGTGCCGATGAGCCTTCGGGGTGGCCCGAGGCGCCGCCGGGGTGAATACTGAACGTCATTCGGTAGGCGCACGAACCGGAGGATCCACGTGTCCGACTTCACGATGACCATCGGCGGGCGGGCCGTGACCGCGCCGCGCACGTTCGGCGTGGTCAACCCGGCCACCGGAGAGGTGGCCGAGCAGGCGCCCGACGCCTCGCGCGAGCAGCTCGACGAGGCGATGACCGCGGCCCGCGACGCGCTGCCCGAGTGGCGGCGGGACGAGACCGCGCGCCGCAAGGCCCTCCAGGCCGCGGCCGACCTCCTGTTCGCCAAGTCCGAGGAGATCGGCCGCGTCCTCACGCTGGAGCAGGGCAAGCCGCTGCAGGACGCCACCATGGAGGTCGTCGGCGCCGGGGTCTGGCTCAAGTACTACGCCGACCTCGAGGTGCCCCGCGAGGTGATCCAGGACGACGACAACGCGCTGGTCGAGGTGGTCCGCCGCCCGATGGGCGTGGTCGCCGCGATCACCCCGTGGAACTACCCGCTGCTGCTGGCGGTCTGGAAGATCGCCCCGGCGCTGCTGGCCGGCAACACGCTGGTGCTCAAGCCGTCCCCCTTCACCCCGCTGTCCAGCCTGAAGCTGGGCGAGGCACTGCGGGACGTGCTGCCGCCCGGGGTGCTCAACGTGGTCACCGGCGGCGACGACCTGGGCGCCTGGATGACCGGGCACGAGATCCCGCGCAAGATCAGCTTCACCGGCAGCGTGGCCACCGGCAAGCGGGTGGCCGCGGCCGCCGCGCCCGACCTCAAGCGGGTGACGCTGGAACTGGGCGGCAACGACCCGGCGATCCTCCTCGACGACGCCGACCCGGCGGCGGTGGCCGACAAGGTGTTCGGCGCCGCGTTCATGAACAACGGGCAGGTCTGCTCGGCGATCAAGCGGGTGTACGTCCCCGAGGCCCTGTACGGCGACGTGGTCGACGCGCTGGCCGCCAAGGCGTCGGCGGCCAAGGTCGGCGACGGCCTGACCGAGGGCGTGGAGTACGGGCCGATCAACAACCGGCCGCAGTTCGAGCGGGTGAGCGAGCTGGTCGCCGACGCGATCGCGGGCGGCGCCCGGGCCGCGGCCGGCGGCAAGGCCGTCGACGGGCCCGGCTACTTCTTCGAGCCGACCATCCTCGCCGACGTCGCCGACGGCGCCCGGATCGTCGACGAGGAGCAGTTCGGCCCGGCCCTGCCGGTCATCAAGTACACCGACCTGGACGAGGCGCTGGCCCGCGCCAACGGCACCCACTTCGGGCTGTCCGGCTCGGTCTGGAGCGCCGACGCCGACCGCGCCGCCGAGGTCGCCGCGCAACTGGAGTGCGGCACCGCCTGGGTCAACACCCACCTGGCGCTGGCCCCGCACCAGCCGTTCGGCGGCTTCAAGTGGAGCGGCGTCGGCGTGGAGAACGGCCCGTGGGGCCTGTACGGCTTCACCGAGATCCAGGTGATCCACCGCTCCAAGCACTGAGCGCCGGGCCGCGGTCCGCGGCGCTCCCGGGCGGCCGCCCCCGCACGGATCCCCCGATGATGAAAGTGATAGCGCCACGACTGGTGGACGACCATGAAAATGGGACACTCTCTGCTCGGGGGCCGCAATCGCCACATCCCCGACCGCGGAGGGCGCCGGATGCACACCTGGGACGTCATGCGCCAGGACGACAATGGCAACCAGGTCCACATGGCCTCGCACGACTCCCGGATCTCGGCCCTGGCCCAGGTCCTGGCGATGGAGAGCGGTGTCCCGCACAAGCAGACCTACTGGGTGGCGGGTCCGTCCTCGCCGACCGTCCGCACCAACCGGGAGCTGTACCTGCACTTCCTGCAGCTCGGCCAGGAGGCGCGGGCGGCGTCGTGGTCGCTGTCGGCGTTCCTGCGCGCGCTGTGGAAGGTGAGCGGCCCGCTGAGCCGTCGCGAGCGGCTCCAGTCCGACGACGTGGCGGCGATGTTCTCGGCGGCGGCCGCGGTGCCGCCCGCCGACTACCGCCCGGCCTGGAGCACCCGGGACCTGTCGCTGCCGGGTGACGAGCCGGCCGGGTACGCCGACTGGGAACGGGTGATCCTCTCCCAGCTCGCCGACCTGGAGGACTTCCTGGCCCACCCGCCGGGGCCGCAGGCCCGCTTCGGCGTGGACGCGCCGCGCCCGCCCGGCACGGGCCGCCGCGCGACCCCGCGGCGCTGGTACAACTTCGACCCGGCCACGTACCTGGAGTGCGCCGTGGCGGGGAGCCTGGGCGGCGGGGACGCCGGTGACGGCGCCCGGGTGCCGCTGCCCGCCGCCGACGGCGCGCCGCCCGCCCGCTCGTACGTGCGCGAGATCACCACCATGACCTGGGGCGACCTCGCCCGGATCGCGGTGTGCGGCCAGATGTACGAGTGACCCCGCCTCCCGCGCGCGGACCGGGTGTTCTGTCGGTGGCGGGTGCGAGACTGGCCCGGTGAGAGAAGTCAGGATGGAGGACCGCGGCGGCTGGCGGCTGGCGCAGGCGCGCCCGCATCCGGCGCTGCGCCCGTTCCTGGCCTCCTACGACGGCTACTGGGAGGACACCGTCGTCCCCAGCCGCATGCGCACCCTGCCCGGCCGGCACGCCGTCGTGATCATCAGTCTGGGCACGCCGCTCCGCCTCACCGTGCCGGGCGCCGGGTCCGGGCACTACGGCACGTTCGTCTCGGGCCTGTACGACGCGCACGGCTCCTACGAGCATCCCGGCGGCCAGCGCGGCGTCCAGCTCGACCTCACCCCGCTGGGCGCCTACACCCTGCTCGGGGTTCCGATGGCGCTGCTCACCAACATCGCGGTCGAGCTGGCCGACCTGATCGGCCCCGCCGCCGGCGAGCTGGTGGAGCGGCTCGCCGGGGAGCCGGGCTGGCCCGAACGCTTCGACCTTCTCGACCGGTTCCTGCTGCACCGGCTGGAGATCGGCCCCTCCCCCGCCGCCGAGGTCGTCCGGGCCTGGCAGGTGCTGGAGGCCACCGGCGGAATGGCGCCGGTGGCCGAGCTGGCGGGCGAGGTCGGGTGGAGCCGCAGGCATCTCACCCACCGCTTCAAGGAGCAGGTCGGCCTGCCGCCCAAGGTGATGGCCCGGGTGCTGCGCTTCCAGCGGGCGCTGGACCTGCTGGCCGGCGGCGACCCCGGCTGGGCCGGCGTCGCCGCCCGCTGCGGCTTCTACGACCAGGCCCATCTCAACCGCGAGTTCCGCGCGCTGGCGGGCTGCACCCCGACCGAGCTGCTGACCCAGCTGCGGCCCCAGCCCCTCGACGTCGGCGCCGACCTCGTCCCGGCCCCGGCCTGACGCCTCCGCGTGAACGCCCTGGCATGGCCGCCCTGGCCGACCGCCGCGGCGGTCCGTCTCCGGCCGGGGGTGGACGGGGCCGGTCCCGGGGTATCGATCCAGGTATGCCGCGTCTGATCCTGCTCGGTGTCGGAGCGGCGCGGTCGCCCCGGTTCGCCCCGGCGGGCCTGCTCGTCGAGTACGGCCACACCCGGGTGGGGATCGACGGCGGCGCGGGCTCCGAACCGCCCGAGAACGTACACGCCTGGCTCGTCCGCGACGGCGGCGCGCACCCCGGCCTGCACCGGATCGCCGAGGAGACGGGCATGCGCCCGCCCGCCGTGGCGCCCTTCCGGCACGGTCCGCTGCACGTCGATCCGCTCCCGGCGGGCGGCGGGGTCTACGGCTACCGGATCGTCGCCGGCCACCGCACCGCCGTCTGGGCGCCGGAGTTCGCCGCGTTCCCCGGCTGGGCGGAGCGAGCCGACCTGGCGTTCGCCGGGACCGGGCCCGACCTCGGCGCGACCGCGGCGGCCGCCCGGCGGCTGGAGGTGCGGCGGCTGGTGTTCGTGCTCCTGGACGAACCGGTGTTCGCGGCCCTGGACGCCGGAGAGGATCCGCCGTTCGGTGAATGGGGCGAGGAAGGCGGGCAATACCGGATGTGAGCCGGGCACGGGTCCGGCGTCCCCCCGGAGGTGCCCCATGATCGTCGCCGGACTCGCCGCCCTCGTCGCGGGCGGCGTGCTCGCGCTCACCGCCGACGGCTCGCTCGGCGGGGTCGACCTCACCGCCGCGGGCGCCGCCGTCATGGTCGCCGGCGCCGTGCTGCTCGTCGCGGGCCTGCTGCGGCTGCGCCGGGCGTCGCGGCGGGCCGTCGCGCGGGGGCCGGGGGCCGCGCCGGCGCCCTACCGCACCGGCAAGGGCAAGATCTTCGCCATGATCGCGGTGGTCGTCTACATCGTGTCGCCGATCGACCTGGTCCCCGACGTGTTCCTGCCGGTCGGGGTGGTGGACGACGCCGGCGCGCTGCTGTGGCTGGTGCTCGCCGCCGGGCAGGAGATGGCGCGGCGGCGGGCCCGGCCGCTCGAGGACGGCTGACCGCCCCGGGGCGCCCGGGACGGCGTCACCCCGCGGCGATGGCCTCGAAGACCTTCATGTCGGCGTCCCAGGGGGTGCCGGGCCGCGGCCAGTGCAGCGCGATCTCGTCGAAACCCAGTTCCCCGTAGCGGCCGGCCAGGTCGGCGAACGCCCCGGGCGACTCCAGCCACGGCTCGTCGGTGAACCCGGTCAGGAACAGCGGGCGGATCTCGCCGAAGTCCCGGCCCTCGGCCTCGCACGCCGCGCGCAGCCCGGCGAGCTGCTCCCGGACGACGTCCAGCGGGGCGGCGCCGTCGCGGCGGCCGTTGGTGACCCAGCCGGAGCCGTACCGGGCGGCCAGCCGCAGCCCCCTGGGGCCGTTGGCGGCGATCACGAACGGCACCCGCGGCCGCTGCACGCAGCCGGGCCCGGTGACGACCTCGCGGGCGGAGTAGTACTCGCCCTCCGCCGTGGTCTCCGGCCCGGTCAGGAGCCGGTCGAGGAGCCCCACCCACTCGGCGAAGCGGGCGGCGCGCTCGCGCGGCGTCCACTCCTGGCCGCCGAGGATGCCGCCGTCGGAGGTCCGGTTGACGCCACCGGAGCCGATGCCGAGCGTGAGCCGCCCGCCGCTGACGTGGTCGATGGTCTTGGCCGCGTGCGCGGTCGGCACGGGATGCCGGAAGTTGGGCGAGGTGACCAGCGTGCCCAGCCGGACCCGGGAGGTCACCGCGGCCGCGGCGGCCAGGGTGGTGTACGCGTCGTACCAGGGCGTGGCGCCCCGCCAGGCGGTGTGGTCGTACACCCACGCGGTCGTGAAGCCGAGGTCCTCGGCGCGGCGCCACTCGTCGCCCGCCTCGGGCCAC
Source organism: Actinomadura rugatobispora (assembly GCF_042656285.1). Lineage (GTDB taxonomy): Bacteria > Actinomycetota > Actinomycetes > Streptosporangiales > Streptosporangiaceae > Spirillospora > Spirillospora rugatobispora. The sequence continues at coordinate 8,875 of NZ_JBHSON010000102.1, forward strand.
GACCGCTCCGGCCACATCACGGTGCTGATCTTCATGCGCCCATCCCATCACCCGGCGGGCGCCTGATCCACTCGCGCAGCGCCCACCACCAGTGCACCGTGTGCGCGACCGCGCCGGCCGGGGGCGCGGCGGGCGCGAGGGTGCCGCCGGTCAGCTCGTGGAAGCGCCGCAGCCGGTACTTGACGGTGTTGCCGTGGACGTGCAGCGCGGCGGCCGTGGGCTCGATGCGGCCGCCGTGGTCGAGGAAGGCCAGCGCGGTCTCGGCCAGCTCGCGGTGGAACGGGTCGACGGGGTCCAGCCCGTCCAGCAGGCGGGCGGCCAGCAGCCGTCCCAGCTCCGCCTCGCCCTCGGCGGCGGTGACCAGCGCGAGGTCGGCGAGGGGCCGCAGCCCGGTCAGCCCGGACGCGGCCCCGGCGCGCAGCGCGCGGCGGCCCAGCCGGTAGAGCGGCGCGACCGCGGCGGGGCGGACGGCGGGCGAGGCCACCAGGAGCGGATGGCCCGTCCCCTGGGGGCGGGCGAGGCCGCGCAGCAGCGCCGGATCGGGCAGCCGGGCGACCAGGCCGGCCAGCCGGCCGTCCACCAGCCCGCACAGGGCCGGTCCCGCCGAGGTCAGCACCCCCTCCAGCCGCCCCGCGACGGCGGGATCGCTGATGTCGGACACCACGCAGTGGTACGTCCCGCCCGGTTCGAGCGGCGCCGGGACGGCCGCGGGCTCCCCGTGCAGCAGCTGCCGCAGCGCCTGGAGGCGGCCCTCGCGGGCGGTGCGGGCCATCTCCAGCTCGGTGATCCGGTGCGCGTGGACCATCCGGTGGACCAGCGCGGTGGTGATCGCGTCGATGCGGGTGACGCCGTCCAGCAGCGCCTCGGCGGGGACCCGCAGCCGCCGGCCCTCCTCGATCAGCGCGCCGACCAGGTGGGCGCGGCCGGCCTGGAAGCCGTCCAGGAACGCGGCGACCGGCACGCCCTGCCGGGCCCGGTCGGAGCCGAGCCGCTCGGCGGCGGCCAGCACCTCCTCGCCGGGCTCGCCGCCCCCCTCCAGCGCGGCCCGCACGCCCTGGACCAGGGCGCGGGTGTGGCGCCGGGTCTCCTCCTCGGGCAGCGCCGCGACCAGCTCGGACCTGCCGCGGGCGGCGCGCACCGTGGACTCCAGCAGCTCGGGGTCGTCGGTGCGGGCGGCCAGCAGCCGGAGGAAGCCCTCGACGTCCGCCATCGCCCCTCCGCCACGGTTGTCCCGCGCGGACAACCACCGCCACGCCCCTTGACCCCGACCAGCCTAGACGAGCCCGCCCCGGGTGGGGTTCGGTGTGGTCAGGCGAGCCGGTGGCACGACTAGCCGGCCCGCTCCCCGAGCCAGCCACCGTGGACCCGCGCCCGAGCCCGCCCGGGGCTCGTCCCGAAGGAGCCGCCCCATGTCCGACGACGAGAAGTTCCTCGACAAGCTCGCGACCGACCTGATCTTCCGGCTGCCGCCGACGTTCGAGACCGTGGAGGAGGAGCGGCGGCACCGCAAGGAGCGGCTGGCCGCGGCGCTGCGCGTCTTCGGCAAGTTCGGCTTCGAGGAGGGCGTGGCCGGCCACATCACCGCCCGCGACCCCGAGCACACCGACCACTTCTGGGTGAACCCGTTCGGGATGTCGTTCAAGCACATCAAGGTCAGCGACCTGATCCTGGTCAACCACCAGGGGCAGGTCGTCGAGGGCCGCTATCCGGTGAACGAGGCGGCCTTCGCCATCCACTCGCAGGTGCACCAGGCCCGTCCCGACGTGGTGGCCGCCGCGCACAGCCACTCCACCCACGGCCGGGCGATCTCGGCGCTCGGGCAGAGGCTCGAGCCGATCACCCAGGACGTGTGCGCGTTCTACCAGGACCACGGGCTGTTCGACGACTACACCGGCGTGGTGACCGACCTGGAGGAGGGCAAGCGCATCGCGGCGGCCCTCGGCGACCACAAGGCCGTCATCCTGCGCAACCACGGCCTGCTCACCGTCGGCGACTCGGTGGACGCGGCCGCCTGGTGGTTCATCACCATGGAGCGCTCGTGCCAGGTGCAGCTGCTGGCCAAGGCGGCCGGCCAGGTGGTGCCGATCGAGCACGAGAACGCGGCGCTGACCCACCAGCAGATCGGCAACGACCTGGTCGGGTGGATCAACTACCAGCCGCTGTTCGACCAGATCACCCGCGAGCAGCCCGACCTGTTCGACTGACCGGCCGATCGGCCGCGGCACCGGGCAGGGCCGGGCCGTACGCGGCCGCGGGCGGTCTCAGGTCAGGCCCGCGCCCGCGTACAGCCCGGTCAGCCGTTCGGCGGTCGCCGTCACGGCCTTGGCAAGGTCGGGCAGGCGCTCGTCGGTGAAGCGCACCGCGGGCCCCTGCAGCGTCACGGCGGCGACCGCCTGCCCGGCCGGGCCGCGGATCGGCGCGGCCAGCGCCCGCACGCCGACGATGCGCTCCTCGTCGTTGGTGGCGTACCCGCGGCGCCGGATGCGGCCGAGCTCGGCGTCCAGCCCGGCCCGCGTGGTGATCGTCGCGGGGGTGAAGCGGCGGTACGGCTCGGCCATGGACACCCGCGCGTCGTCGTAGGCCAGCAGCGCCTTGCCCATCGCGCACACGTGGATCGGGTTGCGCGCGCCGGGCTCCTGGTCGTACCGCAGCGGGTGCACCGAGGGGATCTGCACCAGCACGGCCACCTCGTCGCCGACGCGCACGCCCAGGCTGACCGCCTCGCCGGTCTCGTCGCGCAGCGCGGTCAGCTCGGGCTGCATGAGCGTGGTGCCCATGCGCTCCAGCGCGAGCCGTCCGAGGATGGCGGTGGCGGGGCCGAGAAAGTAGCGGTCGGTGCGCGGGTCGCGGCCCAGCATGCCGGCGGCGTGCAGGGCGCGGACGATGCGGTGCGCGGTGCTGACGGTCAGGCCCAGCCGGTGCGCGATCTGCGTGGGCGTCTGCTGCGGCGCGCTCTCGAACGAGCGGAGCACGGCGATCGCCCGGTCCACCGCCTGCGTGCCCGGCCGGGCGGACGCCGCGCCCGCCGCCTCGCCCCCGGTTCCCCCGTTCCCGCCGGGGACCTCCGTCATGTGCCCGCGCCGGCGTCGTGGTCGCCGGGGCGCTCCACCTCGGCCCACAGGCTGGGCAGGTTGACCACGATGCCCTCCTGCGTGCTGCGCGCGATGACCACGACCGCCTCCTCGTCGGCGGAGGGGTTCTCCTCCCGGTGCGGGACGTAGGGCGGCACGAAGATGTAGTCGCCCGGCTCGGTCTTCACCCGCACCTCGCGGTCGCCCTCGGCGAACACGAACACCGGGTGCCCGGAGACGATGTAGATCGCGGTCTCGGCCTCGCCGTGGTGGTGGTCGCCGGAGTTGGTGGCGGGGCCGACATGGGTGCGGCCCATCCAGAGCCGCGCGGAGCCGACGGTCGTGCCGGAGATCGCCTCGAAGCGCCGCATCCCCGAGGTCTGCGCGGTGTAGGAGCCCAGCTCGCCGCCGCGGACGTGCTCGATCCGCCCGTGCCAGGCCGCCGTGCCCGCCGTGCGCGCCCCGCGCGCCGGCTCCGAGGTCCAGGTGTCGTCGGTCACGGTCCGATTCTCGCATTCTCTAGTATCTTGACCTTATTAGTAGAGATTACTACAATGCGGCACATCGACACCGCGATATGGGAGGGCCGGTTATGACGGTCGAGTTCATCGGGATGATCCGGACGGCGGACGCGTCCGAAATCCGGCCGCCCCGGGGACCGGAGATCGATCCCGGCTACACCCGCGAGTTCGCCCGGGCGCACGAGGAGGCCGGATTCGACCGCGTGCTGATCGGCTACCACTCCTGGGACGCCGACGGCTTCTCGGTCGCCTCGTACGCCGCCGCGCACACCGATCGGCTCGGCCTGCTGCTGGCCCACCGCCCCGGCTTCGTCTCGCCCACCCTGGCCGCGCGCAAGCTGGCCACCCTCGACCGGTTCACCGGCGGGCGGCTGGCGCTGCACGTGATCAGCGGCGCCAGCGACACCGAGCAGCGCCGCGACGGCGACTACGCGGGCAAGCCGGAGCGGTACCGCCGCACCGACGAGTACCTGGAGATCGTCCGGCGGGTGTGGGCCGCGGAGGGGCCGATCGACCACGGGGGCGAGTTCTACCGCTTCGAGGGCGCGCACTCCAAGGTCAAGCCGGTGCGCGGGCGGCTGCCGATCTACTTCGGCGGCTCCTCCGCGGACGCCTACCGGGTCGGCGGCCGGCACGCCGACGTGTACGCGCTGTGGGGCGAGCCGCTGGCCGAGACCGCCGAGCAGATCGCCTCGGTGCGCGCCTCGGCGGCGGCCCACGGGCGCGACCCCGGCGAGCTGGGCATCTCGGTGTCGTTCCGGCCGATCCTGGGCCGTACCGACGAGGAGGCCTGGGAGCGGGCGCACGGCATCCTCGCCACCATCGAGGGCCGGACCTCGCCGACCGGCCGCGACGGGGCGATGCTGTCGGGCTACCCCGCCGACGAGCGCGGCGTCGGGTCGCACCGGCTGCTGGCCGCGGCGGACAAGAGCGAGCGGCACGACCGCGCGCTGTGGACGGCCACGGCGCGGGCGACCGGCGCGGCGGGCAACTCCACGGCCCTGGTCGGCAGCCCGGAGACCGTGGCCCAGGCGCTGCTGGACTACATCGACATCGGCGTGACCACGATCCTGATCCGCGGCTACGAGCCGCTGGAGGACGCGGTGGACTACGGCCGCCGGCTGCTGCCCCTGGTGCGCTCCGAGCTCGCCGCGCGCGAGGCGTCCCGTCCCGGCGACTCCCGCAACGACCCCCTGCAGAGCACCGGGGCAGGGGCCGGGTCCGAGACCGCCGCCCGGTGAGCGCGCCGGCCGCACCGACCAGGGAGAGGAAGCAGATGCGCAACCGGCGACAGGCCCTCACCGCCGCGCTCGGCGCGTCCGTGCTCGCGCTCGCCGCCGCCGCGTGCGGGACGGGCCCGGCCGGCGCGACGGACGGGGCGTCCGGCGGTGTCACCCTCCGGGTGGGCGACCAGACCGGCATCACGCAGTCGCGGCTGGAGGCGGCCGGGCTCCTGGACGACCTGCCGTACAAGATCCAGTGGTCCCGCTTCCCCGCCGCGCTGCACCTGCACGAGGCGCTGCGCGCCGGGGCCGTCGACATCGGCGGCGCCGCCGACTCGCCGACCGTCGCCGCCATCGCCGGCGGCTCGAAGATCAAGGCGGTGGCGGCCTGGAGCAACGGCGGCACCGGCACCTACATCCTGGTGCCCAAGGACAGCCCCGTCCGGAGCGTGGCCGACCTGAGGGGCAAGCGGGTCTCCCCCAGCACCAAGGGCAGCGTCGCCCACTACCTGCTGCTCGGGGCGCTCAAGCAGGCCGGTGTGGGCGCGCACGAGGTGCAGCTCAACTACCTCGCCCCCGCCGACGCCAGCGCCGCGTTCTCCACCGGGCGCCTGGACGCCTGGGTGACCTGGGGCGTCTTCGCGGCGCGCACGCGCGGGCAGCTCGGCGCGCGGGTGCTGCTCGACGGCCGGGGCATCAACGCGGGCCTGTACGTGCTCAGCGCGACCGACACCGCCCTCGGCGACGGCCGCAAGGTGAAGGCGATGGCCGACTTCGCCGAACGCGTCGACAAGGGCTACGCCTGGGGCAGGCAGAACCCCGGGCCGTTCACCAGGTGGTTCGCCGAGTTCGCCGGGCAGCCGGAGTCGGTGGCGGCCCAGGTGCAGCCGGAGGAGGCCAAGTACCGGCGGCTGGCGATGGACGACGCGTTCGCCGGGCAGCTGCAGCGGACCCACGACACCTGGGTGACGGCGGGCGTGGTCAGCGGCCGCCGCGACCTCGGGCCCTACGTCTACCGGAACCTGGCGGCGGCACCGTGAGCACGTCGATCGCGTTGCCCCGCACGTTCCCGTACAGGACGGTCTCCTGGCTCGCGCCGGTGTGCGTGCTGGCGCTCTGGGAGGCCCTGGCCCGCGGCGGAGTCCTGCCCACGCAGGTGCTGCCGGCACCCAGCACCGTCGCGGCCACCGCCACCGAGCTCACCGCCAACGGGGAACTGCCCCGGCACCTGCTGGCCAGCCTGCGCCGCGCGGCGTCCGGCTTCGCCATCGGCACCTCGGCCGGGCTCGCGCTGGGCGTGGCGGTCGGGCTGTCGCGGGTGGCCGAGGCGCTGGTGGACCGCAGCGTCCAGATGGTCCGCGCCATCCCCTTCCTGGCCGTGCTGCCGCTGGTCATCGTGTGGTTCGGGGTGGGCGAGTCCGGCAAGATCTTCCTGATCGCGCTGGGCACCGCGTTCCCGCTCTACCTCAACACCGTGCTGGGCATCCGGCAGATCGACCCCAGGCTGCTGGAGATGAGCCGGGTCGTGGGGCAGGGCCGGCTGGAACGGGTCCGCTGGGTGATCCTGCCCGGCGCGCTGCCCTCCATCCTGGGCGGGCTGCGGCTCTCGCTCACCCACGCCTGGCTGGCCCTGGTCATCGCGGAGACCATCGGCGCCACCGCCGGGATCGGCTTCATGGCGACCAACGCCCGCGAGTTCCTGCAGGTCGACGTGATCGTGCTGGTGGTGGTGCTGTACGCGGTCATCGGCATCGCCTGCGACCTGCTCGCCCGGCTCCTGGAACGGCGGCTGCTGAGCTGGCACGCCACCTACGCCGGCCTCAGCGCCTGACCCCGCCCGCCGCCGCCCCAGCACCCCGTCGCCCTCCGCCGCCCCGTTCCGTGCCCCGTCCCCTGGAGTTGACCCACATTGATCGAACATCCCCGCGTCACCCGCCGGACCGTGCTGACGGCCACCGGGCTCGGCGCGCTGGCCGCGCTGACCGGCTGCGGTTCCGCGGACGGCGGGACGGGCGGCGGCTCGGCGAGCACGGTACGGCTCACGCACGGCAACATCTCCGTCCCCAAGATCCGCGGCGTGCTGGACCGCACGCTCAGGTCCCAGGGCATCACGGTGAAGTGGATCGGCCCCTTCCCCAACCACGCCCCCACCCTGCAGGCGGTGGCCACCGGCACCGCCGACTTCAGCTTCGGCGGCAGCAGCACCCCCGCCGACCAGGCCATCCTCTCCGGCGCCGACCTGGTGTACGTGGCGTGGGCGACCACCGAGCCGCGCACCACCGCCGTCCTGGCCCGGACCGGCTCGGGCATCGCGAAGGTCGCCGACCTCGCGGGCCGCACGGTCGCCGTCAACAAGGCCGGACTGGGCGAGTTCCTGCTGGTCGCGGCGCTGGAGAAGTACAAGGTGCCGCGGGACCGGGTGAAGGTGCTGTACATGAACCCGCCGGAGGCCGCGGCCGCGTTCGCCTCCGGGAAGATCGACGCCTGGTCGATCTGGGAGGGCTTCCGGGAGATCGCGGAGATCAGGCACGGCGCCAGGGCGATCTTCGTGGAGGGCGACGAGCTGGAGCGGCAGATCGACTTCCGGTCGTTCCTGGTGCGGCGCGAGTACGCCGAGAAGCACCCCGACACGGTCCGGGCCGTCATCAAGGCGTTCCAGGTCGAGCAGCAGTGGCAGAACGACCACTTCAAGGAGGGCATCGAGCTGGGCAACGACGTGTCCAAGTATCCGCCGGAGGTGGTCGCGCAGATCGTCCGGCACCGCACCCGGCAGAACCTCACGCTGATGAACGACGAGGGGATCCGGCAGCTCCAGTGGGGCGCCGACTGGCTCACCGAGCGCAGGATCCTCTCCGGGAAGATCGACATCGCCGAGCACACGGTGAAGCTGTGATGGCCGGCGACACGCTCACCGCCCCGCCCGCCCGGCGGCCCGTCCAGCCGCCCGTCCAGGTCGACGGGCTGGTGCGGGCGTTCGGGGCGCGGACCGTGCTGGACGGCCTCGACCTGTCCATCGGCCGCGGCGAGTTCGTGGCGCTCATCGGCAAGAGCGGCTGCGGCAAGACCACCCTGCTGCGGCTGCTGGCCGGGATCGACCGTCCCGACGGCGGCGCGCTGCGCGTCCCGGAGCGGCGGATGGTGGTGTTCCAGGAGCACCGGCTGCTGCCCTGGCGGCGCGTCTGGCGCAACGTCGCGATCGGCCTGCGCGACCGCGACGCGCGCGGGGCGGCCGAGGAGGCGCTGGAGGAGGTCGGCCTGGCCTCGCACGTGAACGCCTGGCCGCGCACGCTGTCGGGCGGCGAGGCCCAGCGCGTCGCGCTCGCCCGGGCGCTGGTCCGCGACCCGGAGCTGCTGCTGCTGGACGAGCCGTTCGCCGCCCTCGACGCGCTGACCCGGATCAAGATGCACACCCTGGTCCGCCGCCTGGTCGACCGGCACCGGCCCGCCGTGCTGCTGGTCACCCATGACGTGGACGAGGCGATCCTGCTGGCCGAGCGGGTGGTGACCATGCGGGACGGCCGGCTGGCCGCCGAGCACGCGATCACCGCGCCGCGCGGCGGCGGCCGCCAGGACCCGGAGTTCCAGCGGCTGCGCGCCACCCTCCTGGCCGAGCTGGGCGTGACCGAGGACACGGGCTCCGAGGGCGGCGAGGCGGCCGGTGCCGGGGAGGGCGGCGCGTGACCCGCCCCGGCGGGCGGGCCGCGCTCGAGGCGCGGGCCGACGTGCTGGTCGTCGGCGGCGGCCTGGCGGCGACGTGGACGGCGCTGTCGGCGGCTCGGGAGGGCGGCTCGGTCATCCTTGTCGACAAGGGCTACTGCGGCACGAGCGGGGTCACCGCGACGGCCGGGGTCACACACTGGTTCGTCCCTCCGGGCCGTTGGCGGCGCGCCGTCGCCGAGCGCCAGGAGGGCGCCGCGGGCCTGTCCGATCCCGAATGGGCGCTGCGCGTCCTGCGCACCACCTGGCAGCGCCTCCCGGACCTGGACGGCCGCTACCCCTTCCCCAAGGGACCCGACGGCGCCCCCGACCGCGCCCAGAACGTCCGGGGCCCCGAGTACCTGCGCGCCATGCGCGGCCTGGCGCGACGCTCGGGCGTGCGGATCCTCGACCACCACCCCGCCCTGGAGCTGCTGGTCCGCGACGACGGCTCGGTGGCGGGCGCCGCGGGCGTGCGGCGCCGGGAGGGCGGGCGCTGGCGGATCCGCGCGGGCGCGGTGGTCCTCGCCACCGGAGGCACCACGTTCCGGTCCCACCTGCTGGGCTCGCGCGGGAACACCGGGGACGGCCACCTGATGGCGGCCGAGGCCGGGGCTGCCCTCAGCGGGATGGAATTCTCCAACTACTACACGCTCGCGCCGGCCTACTCCACGATGGCCCGTTCGATGTCGTACATGTTCGGCACCTACGTCGACGCCGACGGCGCGGAGATCGAGCTGCCCGCCGGACAGCACGGGCGGATGCGGGCGCTGGGCCGGGCCATGCAGCGCGGCCCGGTCCGGGCCCGGCTCGACCGCGCCCCCGACGAGGTCCGCCGCGTCATCCACCTGGTCCAGCCGAACTTCCTGCTGCCGTTCGCGCCGCGCGGCATCGACCCGTTCACCGACCTGTTCGAGGTGACCCTGCTCGGCGAGGGGACCGTCCGCGGGACGGGCGGCATCGCGGTGACGGGCGCCGGCTGCTCGGCGGGCGTCCCGGGCCTGTTCGCCGCCGGGGACGTGGCATCCCGGGAGCACATCGTGGGGGCGGTGTCGGGCGGCGGCTCCCCCAACTCGGCGTGGGCGGTGTCGTCCGGGACATGGGCGGGCGCGGCGGCCGTGCGGCACGCCCGCTCAGGACCGCACGGCGGCCCGGCCCGCCCGGCGGGCCGCGCCGGTCTGCGCCCGGCCAGGGCCACCGCAGCCGTGGACGCGGACGCGATCACGGACCTGGTGCGGGAGGAGCTCAACGCCTACGGCAAGAACATGTTCCGCAGCGAGGCGGGCCTGCGCGCGTCCGCCGGCCTCCTCGACTCGGCGTGGCGCGAGATCGGCGACCACCTGGCGGCCGCGCCGGGGCCCGGGGCCGAGCGCGCCGCCGTGCGGGCGCGCGAGACGGCGGCGCTGGTCGCGATGGGCCGGTGGGTGAAGGCCGCGGCCCTGCACCGGCGGGAGTCGCGCGGCATGCACTGGCGGGTGGACGCGCCGGGCGCCGACCCGGCCCGCGCCCACCGCGTCGCCGTCGGCGGCCTGGCGGAAGTCAGGACCCGCCCGCTTCCGGTGGGGCCGTCATGATCGAGCTGGTGCTCGCCGACCGCTGCGTCGGGTGCGATCTGTGCGTGCGGGTGTGCCCGACCGACGTGTTCGACACCGGGCCCGGCGGCGTCCCGGTGATCGCGCGGCAGGCCGACTGCCAGACCTGCTTCATGTGCAAGCTCTACTGCCCGGCGGACACGCTGTACGTGGACCCCGACTGCCGTCGTCCCGTCGCGGCGCGTGAGGAGGAGATCGCCGGCACCGACTGGCCGGGGCAGTACCGGCGCGACTCCGGGTGGGGCCGCCACCGCCGCGCCCATCCCAACGAGAGCTGGCGGATGGGCGAGATCTTCGCGACCGCGTACCGGCTGCTCGGCGAGGCCCCGCCGCATCCCGGCCCGCCGCGTCCGGGCGATCATGGCGGGGACGTCGCGGAGGAGGAGACCTCATGAAGTGGTCCACGACGACCTCGCACTGGGGTGCGTACCAGGTCGCCACCGGAACCGATGGAGCGCTGCTGGTGCGGCCGCATCCGGAGGACCCGGCTCCCTCGCCGCTGCTGGGGAACGTGGCGGCGGCGGCCCGGCACCGCACCCGCGTGGCGGCGCCCGCCGTCCGGCGCGGCTGGCTGGAGAACGGCCCGGGCCCCTCCGACCGGCGCGGCCGCGAGGAGTTCGTCGAGGTCGGCTGGGATCAGGCGCTGGACCTGGTGGCGGGCGAGCTGGACCGGGTGCGGCGCGAGCACGGCAACGAGGCGGTCTACGGCGGCTCCTACGGCTGGTCCAGCGCCGGGCGGTTCCACCACGCGCAGAGCCAGCTGCACCGCTTCCTCAACATCATCGGCGGTTACACCTCCTCCCGGAACTCCTACAGCCTGGGCACCTCGCTGGTGCTGCTGCCGCACCTGGTCGGCGACGCCGGAGCGGTGCTGCGGCGCGGCTCGAGCTGGCCGTCGATCCTGGCGAACACCCGGCTGCTGGTCGCCTTCGGCGGGCTGCCCGCCAAGAACGTCGCGGTCACCCCCGGCGGCGTCACCCGGCACGCCTCCTCGGCCGCGCTGGAGTCGCTCGGCGCCGCCGGAGTCGAGGTGGCACTGGTCAGCCCGCTGCGCGACGACGCGCCCACGAGCGCGGCGGCACGCTGGTACCCGATCCGGCCGGGGACCGACGCCGCGCTGATGCTCGGGCTCGCGCACACGCTGCTGGCGGAGGGCCTGCACGACCGGGCGTTCCTCGACCGGTACTGCTCCGGCTTCGAGGACTTCGAGAAGTACCTGCGCGGGGCCTCCGACGGCACGCCCAAGGACGCCCGCTGGGCGGCCGCGATCTGCGACGTCCCCGCGCACGCGATCGTCGGGCTGGCCAGGAGGATGGCCGCGACGCGCACGCTCGTCACCGTGACCTGGTCGCTGCAGCGGATCGAGCACGGCGAGCAGCCAGTGTGGGCCGGGCTGGCGCTGGCGGCGATGCTCGGCCAGATCGGCCTGCCCGGCGGCGGGTTCGGGCACGGCTACGGCTCCATCGGCGACGTCGGCGACCACGGCCCCGACCTGCGGCTCCCCCATCTCCCCCAGGGCGAGAACCCGGTCGCGACCTTCATCCCGGTCGCGCGGGTGGCGGACATGCTGCTGCGTCCGGGCGAAACCTACGACTACGACGGGCTGCGCCTGACCTACCCGGACGTCCGGCTGGTGTACTGGGCGGGCGGCAACCCGTTCCACCACCACCAGGACCTCGGGCGCCTGCGCCGCGCGTTCGGCCGGCCCGCCACGGTGGTGGTGCACGAGCCGTACTGGACGGCCGCGGCCCGGCACGCCGACATCGTCCTTCCCGTGACGACCACGCTGGAGCGCGACGACATCGGCGGCGGGCGGCGCGACACCCACCTGATCGCGATGCGGCGCGCCGCCGCGCCCTTCGGCCTGGCCCGCGACGACCACGCGATCCTCGCGGGGCTGGCGCGGCGGCTGGGCGGGGGCGCGGCCGAGGCGTTCACCGAGGGCCGCACCGTCCGGCAGTGGCTGGAGCACCTGTACGAGACCTGGCGGGAGGACCTGGTCGCGCGGGGGCACGACGTCCCCGGGTTCGCCGCGTTCTGGGAGGCCGGCGAGTACGTCCTGCCGTCCGGCCCGGAGCACCGCACGCTGTTCGCGGACTTCCGCGCCGACCCCGAGGGCCGTCCGCTCGACACCTCCAGCGGCCGCATCCAGCTCATCTCCGAGGTCATCGCGGCCTTCGGGTACGCCGACTGCCCGGGCCACCCGGCGTGGCTGCCGCCGCGCCGCCGCCCCACCGGCCGCCACCCCCTGCACCTGATCGCCAACCAGCCCGCCACCCGGCTGCACGGCCAGCTCGACCCCGGCGCCACCAGCCGGGACTCCAAGGTCTCCGGACGGGAGCCGATCCGGATCCATCCCGCCGACGCCCGCGCCCGCGGCATCGCCGACGGCGACGTGGTCCGGGTGTTCAACGACCTCGGGGCCTGCCTGGCGGGCGCGCGGCTCAGCGACGCGCTGCGGCCCGGCGTCGTCCAGCTCGCCACCGGCGCCTGGTACGACCCCGCCGACGACCTCGGCGGCCTGTGCGTGCACGGCAACCCGAACGTCCTCACCGCCGACGCCCCGACCTCCGTGCTGTCGCAGGGGTGCAGCGGGCAGCACGCGTTCGTCCAGGTCGAACGCCACATCGGCCCGCTCCCGCCGCTCCGCCACACCGCACCGCCGCCCATCGTCAGGAGACCGCGATGACCCTGCCCGCCGAGACGACCGCCCCCGCCGCCCCGGGCGCCTCCGCCGCGTTCGAGGACGCGCTCGCCGGGATCGCCGACCGGGCCGCGGAGCACGACCGCGACGCCTCGTTCCCGTTCGAGGCGTTCGAGGCGCTGCACCGGGCCGGGACGCTGAACCTGACCGTGCCCGCCGAACTGGGCGGCGGCGGCGCCGACCTGCCCGAGGCGATCCGGGTCGTCCGCGCCGTCGGGGCGGCCGACCCGTCGGTCGCGCTCGTCCTGGCCATGCACCTGATCAACCACGCGGCGCTGCGGCACCCGGACAACGCCTGGCCGCCCGGCGTCCGCGCCGAGGTGCAGCGCAGCTCCCTGGAGGGGGTCGCGCTGATCAACGGGCTGCGGGTGGAGCCCGACCTGGGCACCCCCGCCCGCGGCGGCCTGCCCGGCACCGTCGCCGAGCGGACCGGCGACGGCTGGACGCTGCGCGGCCACAAGATCTACTCCACCGGGATCCCCGGGCTGCGCTGGCTGCTGGTCTGGGCCCGCACCGCGGGCGACGAGCCGTCCGCCGGATCGTTCCTGGTCCCGGCGGGCACGCCCGGCTACCGCGTCGAGCCGACCTGGGACCACCTGGGCATGCGCGCCACCCGCAGCGACGACGTGATCCTGGAGGGCGTCACCGTGCCCGCCGGCCACGCCGTCGAGCTGGCGCCCGCGACCGGCCGCCCGTCCCGCCCGGCGCCCTGGGTCGCCTTCTGGAACGCGCTGCTGATCACGGCGATCTACGACGGCGTCGCCCGCGCCGCCCGCGACTGGCTGGTCGGCTACCTCAACGAGCGCGCCCCGTCCAACCTCGGAAGGCCGCTGGCGACGCTGCCGCGCTTCCAGACCGCGGTCGGCCGCGTCGAGGGGCTGCTGCTGGCCAACGACGCCCTGCTGACCGCGCCCGACACCGCGCGGGCCGGGCTGATCAAGCACACCGTCACCGGGAACGCCATGCAGGCCGTCGAGCTGGCGCTCTCCCTGACCGGCAACCCCGGGCTGTCCCGCCGCAACCCGCTGGAACGGCACTACCGCAACGTGCTGTGCAGCCGGATCCACACGCCGCAGGACGACACCATCCTCCTCGACGCCGGGAGCACCGCCCTGACCCCCTGAAGAAGCCCTGAGACGGCACTGAGACGGACCCGGCGCGCACCCGGCCCCGGGACGTGCGAAATGATCGGCGCATGGCATTGCGGGTGGCACTCATCGGCTACGGCACCGGCGGCGCGGTGTTCCACGCGCCGCTCATCGACGCGGTGTCCGACCTGCGGCTCTCCGCCGTCGTCACGAGGAACCCCGGGCGGCAGGAGGCCGCGCGGCGCCGCTACCCCGGGACGAAGGTCCTGGACAGCGCCGACCGGCTGTGGGAGACGCCCGAGGACTACGACCTGGTCGTGGTCACCGCGCCCAACCGGCAGCACGCCCCGCTCGCCCGTACCGCGCTGACCTCCGGGTTCCCGGTGGTGGTGGACAAGCCGGTCGCCGCGTCCGCCGACGAGGCCCGTTCCCTGGCGGCGCTCTCGGCCGTGCGCGGGCTGCCGGTCATCCCGTTCCACAACCGGCGCTGGGACGGCGACTTCCGCACCCTGCGGCGGCTCGTCGCCGACGGCGCCCTCGGGGGCGTGCGCCGTTTCGAGTCCCGTTTCGAGCGCTGGCGTCCCGAGGTCTCGGCCGGGTGGAAGGAGAGCACGGACCCGCTCGACGCGGGAGGCATCCTCTTCGACCTGGGCTCCCACCTCATCGACCAGGCGATCACCCTGTTCGGGCGCCCGCGCGGGGTCTACGCCGAGATCGACGTCCGCCGTCCGGGCGCGGCCACCGCCGACGACGTCTTCCTCGCCCTCACCCACGACGGCGGGGTCCGCTCGCACCTGTGGATGAGCGCGACCGCCGCCCAGCTCGGGCCGCGTTTCAGGGTGCTGGGGTCGGACGCCGCGTACACCGTCTCCGGCATGGACGGCCAGGAGAAGGCGCTGCGCGCCGGCCGCACCCCGAAGGACGCGGGCTGGGGGCAGGCGCCGCCCGAGGCGTACGGCCGCCTGGGCACGCCCACGGCCGACCGCCCGGAGCCCACCCTCCCGGGCGCGTACCAGGACTTCTACGCCGAGGTGGCCCGGGCCCTGCGCGGCGACGCCCCTCCCCCGGTCGCCCTCGACGACGCGATCATCGGCCTTGAGATCATCGAGACCGCCATCGAGCAGGCCGCCGAGCACGCCGGGGGGCCGGGGGCGGGTCAGTAGCGGAGGTCGGCGAGCACGCCGTAGTGGTCGGAGGCGATGACGCCGTCCACCGGCTCGGTGCCCAGCAGTTCGCAGTGGACGGGATGCCCCGCACCGCCCGCCCGGGGCCAGGCTGAGAAGACGTAGTCGATCCTGCGATCGGGCCACAGCACCGGTTTCGTCCAGTGGTTGGCGCCCGACCAGGTGTGTCCGGGCGTGCCGTCGCCGGCCGCCTCCCAGGCGTCGTAGAACACCACGCCCGGCGCCGCCACCGCGGCACGGCCGGTCAGCATGCGGATCTCGTCGCTGTCGGGGGGCGCGTTGAAATCACCGCAGACGACCACCGGAGCCTCGTGGCCCGCCGCCGACCGCACGAACGCGCCGAGGTCGCGCACCTGCTCCTGCCGCTGCCGGCTGTGGCCGAGCTTCCAGCCGAGCGCGACCCCGAACACCTGCACCGGGCCGCGCGGCCCCTCCGCCCGGGCGAACACCGCCAGCCCCGCGTCCGCGACGGTCAGCTCCGCGCCGCCGAGCCGCCGCATGTCCCACCTGGTCAGCGGCCAGCGCGACAGGATCGCCACCCCGGACGCCGGGTCGGCGCCGCCGAACCGGTGGTGCGGCAGCCCCAGTGCCTCCTTCAGCCGGACGGCCTGCGTCTCCGCGCCGTCCTCCCATGCCTCCACCAGCACCGCGATGTCGGGGGCCGCGGCGGCGAGCACGGCGATGATCGCGCGTTCCCGCTCCGGCCAGGGGCCGTGGCGCGCCCACACGTTCCACGACGCCACCCGCGCCGTCGTCTCGATCAGCGGGCCGTACGGCCGCTCGATGTCGTAGTCCATGCGCCGAGCCTGCCATGACGGCGGCGCGGGGATCAGGTCAGAGGACGGACACGTGGACGTGGTCGTAGTGGTTCTGGGTGATGCTGCCGCGGTCCTCCATCTGGCGCCAGCCGCCGCTGCCGCGCATGTCGTAGATGCGCTGGCGCCAGATCACGTACTTGATGCCGAGCCGGGAGGCGTTGTCGATCACGTACTGGGCGACGGCGTCCCCGTGGGCGCGGGCGGAGGCGCTGGGCATCTGCCCGCCCGTGCTCTCCATGAAGTCGCAGGCCTGGCCCTTGCCGTGGTCCTGCGCGTCGCCGGGCCGGGCGCACCCGATGGCCGGGAACGGGCCGAACTTGGAGTCGATGGCCACCATCGCCGTGCGCATGCGGGCGGTCATCGAGTTGCCGATGATGCTCGACTTGGTGCCGCCGGCGCCGTCGGGCCTGCCCGCCGGGCTGCTGGGCGCGACGGGGGCCTCCGGCTTGTACTTGGCCAGGAGCTTCTTGACCCGTGCGCGCTGGCCCTCCAGGTCCTCGACCTCCTTGCGCACCTGGTCGACCTTGGTCTTGGCCGTCCGCTGCGACTGGGCCGCCTGCACGGACAGCGTCTCCAGGCTCTGCAGCCGCATCCCGTTGTTGCGCGACATGTGCTCGATGACCGCGGCGTCGCGCACGGCGGCCCGCGGGTCGTCGGCGGACACCATCGTGGTCGTGTCCAGCCTGCCGGTCATGTACGTGGACGCGGCGATCCGGCGGACGTCGGACCGCGCGACCTCGAACTCCCGCGCGAGCCGTTCGGCGTCCTTGCGGGCGCGCTGCGCGGCCGTCTTGGCCTCGTCCAGGGAGACCAGCTCGCCGCGGTAGTCCTTGGATAGCTGCGCGGCCCGCTTCTCGAGCTTGGCGAGCTCCTTGGGGTCGTCGGGCGCGAGGGCCAGCCCGGCGGCGCTGCCAGGGCCGGCCGGCAGCGCGGCGGAGGCCGCCGCGAGGAGGGCGATGACGGCACAGCTCCGCGCCGCGCGCGCACGCAACGAGCTCCGTGCGCTGCCGTGAGGATCGAGGGCCGCCACTGATTTCTCCTTAGCACCAACGAGAAGATTGGCGGCACGCTACCACAATCACCCATTTCGCCCTTGACGCTCTCGACAACACATAGCGTTACACAGAAACTACTCCCCGCATGACCAATCCTTAAAATGCCCACCGGGGATCGCGCCACACCCCCTGAAAACAAGGACCTTTTCGATCTCAGATCACGACCACATCACACCCCGGCGGCACCGGCGCCCGCCCTCGATCCGGCGACGCACGTCACGCTCCGCCCCCGGCGCACCACCGCCCGAGCACACGCATCGGCGGGTGGGGAAGAACGTCCCGCAACCCGCGGCGGGGCCTGAGGGCTCCACAGACCTCGGAGAAGACGACACGGAGGGCCGAGAGATGAAGCGACCGGAAGCCGGGGGCCGGAGGCACCTCGTGAAGGGTGCGGGGACCGGGCGGGGGCGGCCGGCAGACCGCCCCCGCTCAGCGGACCAGTTCGTTCCAGTGGGGGACGCGGAGCTTGACGCGCAGCTTCATGCCCGCCTCCCGCGGCGTGCGGCTGCCCTTGCGGTTGTTGCACCTGCCGCAGGCCAGGACGGTGTTCTCCCAGGTGTCGCCGCCGCCCCTCGACTGCGGCAGGACGTGGTCGATGGTGTGACCGCGCTTGCCGCAGTACCCGCACTCCCCGCGGTCGCGCAGGTAGACTCCGCGCTTGCTCCACGGCGGGCGCCTGCCGTGCCGCCACCGCATGGCGACGTACCTGACCAGCCTCAGCACCCGCGGCACGGGGAACCGGCCGATCGTCCGGCCCTCCTCCGCCTCCTCGACGACGGCCACCTCGCGCACCAGCATGCGGATGGCGTGCCGCAGGTCCACGTTTTGTAAGGGCTCATACGAAGCGTTCAGTACGAGCACGTTCATCGGCCACCTCCTCCCCGTCGCGTCCACTCCGCCCGCGGGCCCGGCGCCCGTCCGTCCCAGCAATGGTCCGCCGGCCTTAACGGCACGACGACCACCATTGAACACGAAAGGAATGATCCGCTAATTTCCCGGCCCCGCGGACTTTCCGAAGACCTCCTTCAGAGTGCCGATCCTCGTTGCGGGCGGCAACGCATTTTCGGCCGGGCTGAGGGACCACGCGAGCGCGTTACCCGGGCGGTGGTGCGACGCCGGAGGCGAGCATCACCGGCCAGATCGCGAAGCGATGCCGCGCTCGCCAAGGCCCGGTCAGGCGCGAGCCGCCAGGCGAGCACCGTAGGCCGGGACTCGGGAACACAACTAGAGGGGCGATCTGTGGATGCTCGGGAGGTCGCGGGCGGCCGCCTGGTATTCGCGGGACTCGCGCTGGCGGCGGAATCCCAGTTCCTCGTTGACGGCCAGCATATGCGCGTTGTCGCCGACGTTGTCGGTCTCGATCTCGCGGACCTCGGGGCGCTCGGTGGCCAGCCACCGCAGCATCGCGGCCTTCACCCAGATGCCGAGGCGGCGGCCGCGGTGCTCGGGGACGACCGCGGTGTCGTACTGGGCGGCGCGCTCGGGGGCCTCGGCGGGCACCACGATCTCGGTGAAACCGGCGACCGTCGAGCCCTGCACGGCGGCGACCGTGTAGAGGTCGTCGCCGCGCTTGGCGACCATGTCGGCCATCTCCCGGACGCGCCGGGCGTTCCACGGCAGGCCCTCGTACTCGGCGAGGTCGGCCATGGCGTGCTTGGCGCGGGCGAGGGCGTCGGCGTACCGGTCGGGCACCGAGCCGCGCCAGCGCACCAGCCGGTATCCGGGCGGGCCGGCGGCGACCAGCGCGGGGACGCGGTCGGGCGGCAGGTCGTCCAGGCGCAGCAGCAGGCCGCTGAGCGTGAGCACGCACACGAAGCCGTGCGACTCCAGGAACGGGACGGCGGGGGTGCCGGCCAGGACCTGGGCGATGACGCTGGTGCGGCCGTCGGCGCGCAGGCCCTCGGCGGCCACGGCCATGAGCCGGGTGCCCAGCCCGCGCCGCCGGTGGGCGGGGTGCACCCGGATGTCGATCTCGCCGGGGCGGTCGGCCCCCGGCCCGCCGGGTAGTCGCAGGACCACCACGGCGACCGCCTCGCCGCCCTCGACGGCGGCCCACAGGCGCTGGTGCGGCGCGCCCAGCAGGTGCTCGGCCGTCTGCTCCCTGGCCGGGGCCGGCTCGCCCGCGGGGTCGCCGGCGTGGACGGCCTCGAGCACGGCGTGCCACTGCCCGATCTGGGCGTCGGTCGGATCATCGAGCGAGATGACGTCCATCAGCCTGTTGTACAGGATCCGGGGCGTCCGCGACCCTCAAACCGTCACCGGGTGAAGGCGTTGAGTATCCGCTCGGCGGCGAGGGCGGGGGTCAGCGTCCCGTCGGCGACGGCCGCCTCCAGCTCGGGGGCCAGGTCGCGGACGGCGGGATCGGCGTGCAGTTCGGCCAGGAGGCGGTCGCGGACCATGGACCAGGTCCACCCGACCTGCTGGCGCCGCCTGCGCTCCTCCAGTTCGCCGGTGGCGGCCAGGGCGTCCTGGTGGTCGACCAGGTGCTGCCAGAGGGCGTCCAGGCCGATGTTCTCACGGGCGCTGCACGTCAGGACGGGGGTGTCGCGGACGCGTTCGTCGCTGCGCAGCAGGCGCAGGGCGCCGGCGAGCTCGCGGGCGGCCTTCCTGGCCTCCATCTCGTGGGGGCCGTCGGCCTTGTTGACGGCGATGACGTCGGCCAGTTCCAGCACGCCCTTCTTGATGCCCTGCAGCTGGTCGCCGGTGCGGGCGAGGGTGAGGAAGAGGAACGAGTCGACCATCTCGGCGACGGTGGTCTCGGACTGGCCGACGCCGACGGTCTCCACCAGCACGATGTCGTACCCGGCGGCCTCCATGACGACCATCGCCTCGCGGGTCGCCTTGGCCACCCCGCCGAGCGTCCCGGCGGTCGGCGACGGGCGGATGAACGCGGCGGGGTCGGTGGCGAGGCGGTGCATGCGGGTCTTGTCGCCCAGGATGCTGCCGCCGGTGCGGGTGGAGGACGGGTCGACCGCCAGCACGGCCACCTTGTGCCCCGCGGCGGTGAGGTCGGTGCCGAGGGCGTCGATGAAGGTGGACTTCCCCACGCCGGGCACGCCCGTGATGCCGATCCGGCGGGCGTGCCCGGTGTAGGGGGTCAGCTCCACCAGGAGCCGCTGGGCGAGGTCCCGGTGGTCGGGGCGGGTGGACTCCACGAGCGTGATCGCGCGCGCGATCCACGCCCGCGAGCCCTCCCGCACCCCCTTGACGTAGTCGTCGAGGCCGGGGCTCAAGCCGTGGTCCCCGCCTGGTGGCCCAGCCTGGCGGCGAGGTCGTCGAGCAGGCCGAGCGCGGCCTCGGCCAGGACGGTGCCGGGCGGGAAGATCGCGGCGGCGCCGGCGGCGCGCAGCTCGTCGAAGTCCTGCGGCGGGATGACCCCGCCCACGACGATCATGACGTCGTCGCGGCCGAGCGCGGCCAGTTCCTCGCGCAGCGCGGGCACCAGCGTGAGGTGGCCGGCGGCGAGGGAGTTGACGCCGACGACGTGCACGTCGGCCTCCACCGCCTGCCGGGCGACCTCGCCCGGGGTCTGGAACAGCGGGCCCACGTCGACGTCGAAGCCGAGGTCGGCGAAGCCGGTGGCGATCACCTTCTGGCCGCGGTCGTGGCCGTCCTGGCCCATCTTGGCGACCAGGATGCGGGGCCGCCGGCCCTCGGCCGCCTCGAACGCGGCGGTCGCGGCGCGGGCCTTCTCGATCGCGGTCACCTGTCCCGCCTCCTCCCGGTACACACCGGAGATGGTACGGATCTGGGCGGCGTGCCGGCCGTAGGTCCGCTCCAGGGCGTCGGAGATCTCGCCGACGGTGGCCTTGGCGCGGGCGGCGTCGACGGCCAGGGCGAGGAGGTTCTGCTCCAGCCCGGAACCGCGGGTGCCGCGGTCGGCGGCCTCGGCGGCGCCGGTCAGGGCCGTGAGGGCGGCCTGCGCGGCGTCCTCGTCGCGCTCCTCGCGGAGACGGCGCAGCTTGTCGATCTGCTGGGCGCGGACGGAGGCGTTGTCGACCTTGAGGACCTCGATGCTCTCGTCGGCGTCGGGGCGGTACTTGTTGACGCCGATGACCGGCTGCCGTCCGGAGTCGATCCGCGCCTGGGTGCGGGCGGCGGCCTCCTCGATGCGCAGCTTGGGCAGGCCCTCGTCGATGGCCTTGGCCATCCCCCCGGCCTCCTCGACCTCGGCGATGTGCGCCCAGGCGCGGCGGGCCAGGTCGTAGGTGAGGCGTTCGACGTAGGCGCTGCCACCCCAGGGGTCGATCGTCCGGGTGGTGCCGGACTCCTGCTGGAGGAGCAGCTGGGTGTTGCGGGCGATGCGGGCGGAGAAGTCGGTCGGCAGGGCGAGGGCCTCGTCGAGCGCGTTGGTGTGGAGCGACTGGGTGTGCCCCTGGGTCGCGGCCATCGCCTCGATGCACGTACGGGCCACGTTGTTGAACACGTCCTGCGCGGTGAGCGACCACCCGGAGGTCTGGGAGTGGGTGCGCAGCGACAGCGACTTGGGGTTCTTGGGGTCGAAGCCCTTGACGAGCCTGGCCCACAGGAGCCGGGCGGCGCGCAGCTTGGCGACCTCCATGAAGAAGTTCATGCCGATCGCCCAGAAGAACGACAGCCGCGGCGCGAACGCGTCGATGTCCAGGCCGGCGTCGCGCCCGGCCCGGATGTACTCGACCCCGTCGGCCAGGGTGTAGGCCAGCTCCAGGTCGGCGGTGGCCCCCGCCTCCTGGATGTGGTAGCCGGAGATGGAGATCGAGTTGTACTTGGGCATCCGCTGGGACGTGAACGCGAAGATGTCGGAGATGATCCGCATCGACGGCCCGGGCGGGTAGATGTAGGTGTTGCGGACCATGAACTCCTTGAGGATGTCGTTCTGGATGGTCCCGGCCAGCCGTTCGGGCTCCACCCCCTGCTCCCCGGCGGCGGCGATGTAGAGCGCCAGGATGGGCAGCACCGCGCCGTTCATGGTCATCGACACGCTCATCCGGTCCAGCGGGATGCCGTCGAAGAGCTGCCGCATGTCGTAGATCGAGTCGATCGCGACCCCGGCCATGCCGACGTCGCCGGCCACCCGCGGATGGTCGGAGTCGTAGCCGCGGTGGGTGGCCAGGTCGAAGGCCACCGACAGGCCCTTCTGCCCGGCGGCCAGGTTGCGCCTATAGAAGGCGTTGGACTCCTCGGCGGTGGAGAAGCCGGCGTACTGCCGGATCGTCCAGGGCTGGGTGGCGTACATCGCGGGGTACGGGCCGCGCAGGTAGGGGGCGACGCCCGGCAGCGTGTCCAGGAAGTCCAGCCCGGTGAGGTCGTCGCCGGTGTAGAGCGGCCTGACGCCGATGCCCTCGGGGGTCTCCCAGGTCTCGGCGTCCGGGTCGCGGCCGGTGGCCTCGGTGACCGCGGCGCGCCAGCGCTTGGCGGCCTCGTCGGCGGGGGCCGCCGTCCCGAGCTCGATCTCGGAGAAGTCGGGGATCATCGGTTCACTCCTAGATCGTCGAGGGTGGTCTCCAGCACGGCGACCGCGTCGCAGCCCGCGAACACGTGCGCGTCCACTCCCTCAAAGGTCCCCTTACCCGCGAGCCACACCTTCACCGCTCCCGACTCCTTGAGAGTACGGGCGGCGTCCTCGGCCTGCTCGCCGTAGAGCTTGTCGCTGGAGCACAGGCACGCGACGGTGGCGCCGGAGGCGGCGAACCCCTCCGGGTCGCCGCTGACGGTCTCGATCCCGCCGGCCTGGAAGAGGTTGGCGGCGAAGGAGGCGCGGGCGGTGTGGACGGCGATCGGGCCGAGGGTGGCCAGGTAGACCTTCGGGCGGGCCCCGGTGGCCTCGGCGTGGGCGTCGGAGCGGTCGCGGAGGGCCTCGAAGTCCTGCGCGTACCGGACGACGGGCAGCCCGCCGCCCGCCGGGGCCGGCTCGGGCGCGGGGGCGCGCTCGGGCAGCTTCTCGGCGAGGTCGGGGAACTCGCTGACGCCGGTGAGGGGGGCCTTGCGACGGGCCAGGTCCTTGCGGCGGCGCTCCCAGGTGGCGGCGAGCCGTCCGGCGACCAGCCCGGAGTCAAGGGCAGCGGCCAGCCCTCCGGCCTTCTCGATCTCGGTGAACCAGGCCCAGGCGGCCTGCGCCGTCTCCTCGGTGAGCCGCTCGACGTACCAGGAGCCGCCCGCCGGGTCGACGACGCGGGCCAGGCTGGACTCCTCCAGCAGCAGGGTCTGGGTGTTGCGGGCGATGCGGCGGGCGAAGTCGTCGGGCAGGCCGAGCCGGACGTCGAAGGGCTGCACGGTGACGGCGTCCGCGCCGCCGACCCCGGCGGCGAAGGCGGCGACGGTGGTGCGGAGCATGTTCACCCACGGGTCGCGGCGGGTCATCATCGCCGAGGAGGTCACCGCGTGCAGGCGGGCGGCGCGCCGTCCGGCGGCGTCGTCCCCGCCGGCGCCGCAGACCTCGGCGACCCTGGCCC
Organism: Actinomadura rugatobispora; assembly: GCF_042656285.1. Taxonomy (GTDB): domain Bacteria; phylum Actinomycetota; class Actinomycetes; order Streptosporangiales; family Streptosporangiaceae; genus Spirillospora; species Spirillospora rugatobispora. The sequence continues at coordinate 32,258 of NZ_JBHSON010000102.1, forward strand.
ACAGGCGGCGGGCCGCGCGCAGCTTGGCGATCGAGGAGAACTGGTCGGCGTTCACGGCCAGCCGGAACTCCAGCTGCCCGAACGCCTCGTCCAGGCCGAGCCCGGCGGCGGTGAGGGCCCGCAGGTAGGCGACCCCGGCCGCGACGGCCGCGCCGAGCTCCTCGGCGTCGCCGCCGCCCGCGTCGTGGTAGGCGGTCGCGTCGATCGTGATCGCGCGCAGGCCGGGGAACTCGCGGGCGCACCGCACGGCCAGCTCGGCCGCGCCGCCGGGCCCCTCGATCGGGGCGGGCTCGCCGGTGCGGGCGCGCAGCCCCAGCGGGTCGGCGCCCAGGCCGCCGGTGGGCTCGCCGGCCTGGCCGCGCTCGGTGATCAGGCGGAGCAGGGCCTCGGCGGCCTCGGCGGTCCGGGCGCCGGCGTCCAGCACGAGGGGCGCCAGGTCGAGGTGGACGCCGCGCAGCACCTCGGGCAGCGACTCCACGGGCGGGCCGGGCTCGCCGAGGCCCAGCCAGACGGAGGTCGCGCCGTTCTCCAGATCGGCCAGGATCGCCTCGCGGGCGGCCGCCGGGTCGGGGTGAACCTGCCGCTGCCGCACGTCCCAGCCCGCCAGGCCCTCGCCCTCGGGGCGCACCGTCCGCAGGTAGGGGGCGAGGCCGGGCCGCCCCGGCACGGTGTCGTCGCGCGTGTAGAGGGGCGCGGCAGAGACGCCGTCGTAGGACTCGCGGGTCAGCAGGCCCTCGATCTCGTCGAGAGGGGTGTCCTCGCTCGCCGCGCCCGACTTGCGCAGCACCCCTTTCACCAGCTCGCGCCACCGGTCACGTTCCGCCGGGGGGAACGCGGCGGCCAGTTCGAGTTCTTCAGGCGGCACCGTCATGCCTGGATGCTAAGCGAGCGCGTATGGGCGGCGGGCGACCGGGGTGGCCCTTCTGGCGGCCCGGGTAGCCGGGTGCGGAGGCCGGGTGCGAAGGGCCTGGCCGGACGGGCCGGTTAGGGGGCGGGACGCCGGGAACGGGATCCTGCCGTCCCCGCGGGCCCGGGGGACGCGCCGGAAGCCACCCCGGATCCGGTCCGGGCACGGGCGTTGCTAGTGTTCGGGGCGGAAAACCCCCGGCACAACGCTCGGGTTGGATCAGCTCGGACAAGAAGGAATAGCGCATGTCGACTGGCAGCCACGCGGGACGGCCGAAGTCCTGGGTCGCCGTTGCCGTGATCTTCGTCGGTTTCACCGTGGGCGGCGTGGCGCTGTGCGTGGGCCCGAACTGGCCGATGTTCTGGGCCGGCGCGGTGGTCATCGCACTCGGCGGCGTGCTCTCCCTGATCGTCGACATCATGAGCGACGTCGTCGTCGACGACCCTCGCCAGTGAGCCGGTGACCACGGTCAGGGCGCTCGCCTGACGCCTGACGCCCTTCAACCGGCCCCCGTTCCAGGAATGCGACGCCGCGAGGCGGCGCGGGCGGGGGCTTGTTGAAGGGGGCCGCCACTCCGAGCACGGCCCTCCTCTCTTCCCTCGGCCCCGGCCCCTGACCGGCCGGGCGTGCGAATGTGCCCGTCACGACGTAACGTCGGAAGGGCTTCGCCACGGCGCGGCCGCCTGCTCTGCTCCCGAGCACGAGGTGGTGGAATGGCCCTCAGATTCGGAGTCGAGGAAGAGTACTTCGTGGCCGACCCGGGCTCCCGGATGGTGGTCCCCCGCGCGCCCGCGGTGGTGGAACGGGCGTCCGAGGCGCTGGGCGAGCGCGCCTCCACCGAGCTGATCGCCTTCCTCGCCGAGGCCAAGACCTCCCCCTGCGACGATCTGGGCAAGCTGGAGGAGCAGATCCGGGAGATGCGGGCGGCGATGGCCGCGGCCGCCGCCCGCGAGGGGGTGCTGCTGGCCGCCACCGGCACCCCGGTGCTGGGCGACCTGCTGCCGCCGCCGATCGTCGCGGGCGCCCGGTACGCCGAGAGCCTGGCCACCTACCGGGCGCTGGACGACGAGCAGTGCATCTGCGCCTGCCACGTGCACGTCGAGATGCCCGATCCGGAACGGGCCGTGCTGGTGAGCAACCATCTGCGGCCCTGGCTGCCCACGCTGGTGGCGCTGGCCGCCAACTCCCCGTACTGGGCGGGCCGCGACACCGGGTACGCCTGCTGGCGGGTGATGACGTGGGCGCGCTGGCCGGTGGCGGGCCCGCCGCCGTTCTTCCGCTCCCTGGCGCACTACGAGGAGCTCGTGGAGACGCTGCTGGGCTGCGGCGCGCTGATGGACACCGGGACGATCTTCTGGGACGTGCGGCCCTCGGCGCGGCTGCCCACCCTGGAGATCCGGCTCGGCGACGTGGCGATGACCGTGGCCGAGGCGGTGCTGTTCGCCGCGCTGGCCCGGGCGCTGGTGCGGGTCTCGCTGACGGCCGTGGAGGCGCGCGAGCCGGCGCCCGACCCCGCGCCGGAACTGCTGCGGGCGGCCTACTGGCTGGCCGCCCGCAACGGCCTGCCGGGTGACGGCATCGACGTGTGCACGGGGCGGCGGGTCCCGTTCCGCCGGCTGGCCGGAGACCTGCTCGCGCACGTCCGGCCCGCGCTGGCGGAGGCCGGCGACCTGGACCGCGCCGCCGCCGGTCTGGCGGCCGTGCTGGAGGAGGGGAACGGCGCGCAGCGGCAGCGGGCCGCCTACCGGCGCCGCGAGCGGCTCGCCGACGTGGTGGACGTCGCGGTGCTGGACGGGGGCCCGCCGTCCCGGGGATGATCGTCGGGTCGTCGCGGACGTGATCGGCGGACCACGGTCGTGAGCATCCGCCCGGAACCGGCATCATGGAGATGACCCGGGCCTACCGAACCTGGCTTTCTACCTGCCCTAAATGGGTCGTTTTTCCGCAATGTCGGGCGGGTAGCGGTCATGATGACGATGCCCGCCCGCCCGGCCGACCCGACAGAGGGGACCCCAGCATGACGCTGCACCATCCGACACCGATGGTGCGCCGAACGAGGTGACCGGCCGATGACCACCGGGCCAGGCGCGCCGCCGGAGGACGCGTTCGTCCATCCGGCCCTCTTCTACCGCGACCGCGCCGAATACCTGGACGGCACCGTGCCGTTCGTCCTGGACGGGTGCGAGGCCGGCGAGCCGGTGGCGGTCGCCGTCCCCGGGCCGCGGCTGAGAATCCTGCGCGACACCGTCCGCCGGTCCTCCGCCAAGGCGGCGGCGCTGGTGGAGTGGATCGACATGTCGGAGGCGGGCCGCAACCCCGGCCGGATCATCCCCGGGGTGCTGCGCGCCTTCAGCGACCGGCACTCCCCCGCCCGGGTGCGGATCATCGGCGAGCCGATCTGGGCCGGCCGGTCGTCCGCCGAGTACCCCGCCTGCGTCCAGCACGAGGCGCTGATCAACGTCGCCTTCGCGGGGCGCGCGGCGACCATCCTGTGCCCGTACGACGTCGCCGGCCTGGACGGCGCCGTCGTCGCCGACGCCCGCGCCACCCACCCCGTGATCATCGACGGCGCCGGGGAGCGTTCCAGCTCCGAGTACGCCCCCGACCGCGTCCTGCGAGCCTGGAACCGCCCGCTGCCCGAACGCGCCGACGTCGAGGCGACCCCGTTCGACCTGGACGCCATCCCCCTGATCCGCGCCCTGGCCGCCGCCCGCGCCGCCGCCCTCGGCCTCGGCCCGTCCCGCACGGGCGATCTGGAGCTGGCCGTCAACGAGCTGGCCGCCAACTCGGCGCTGCACGGCGGAGGCGCCGGCGTGCTGCGGGTCTGGGCGGAGGACGGCCATGTGGTGTGCGAGATCCGCGACTCCGGGCGGATCACCGATCCCCTGATGGGCCGCCGCCCCGCGGGGATGCGGACCGACGGCGGGCGGGGCGTCCTCATGGTCAACCACCTGGCCGACCTGGTCCGCGTGCACACCGCCCCGGAGGGCACCACGTTCCGGGTCTACATGCGCCTCTGACCCCGCCCGCCCGGCGGCCTGGAGATCACCGGCCCGCCGAGAATACAATTCTCGGATGCCAGATCGGCATTTTCCGGCACGCGGGCCCCGGCACCGGCCGGGGCCGGGGAGGGGCACGCCTTGACGGTGCGGCAACCGCGAACGGTGGAGTTCGATGTCGGCGGGCGCGAAGGGGAGGCCGCGCGGCTCGCCGGCACGTACGTCCCGCCCGAGAACTCCGGGCCGGCCAGGGCGGTCCTGGTCTGCCTGCCCGGCGGCACCTACGACCGCGGTTACTTCGACCTGCGGGTTCCCGGGCGGACCGGCTACAGCTTCGCGCGGTACGCGGCGTCCAGGGGCTACGGCGTCGTCACGCTGGACCTGCTGGGCACCGGCGCCAGCAGCCGGCCGGCGCAGGAGTTCGGCCTGGCCGACCAGGCCGCGGCGGTCGCGGCGGCAGTGGCCCGGATGCCGGAGGTGCTCGGGGAGCCCGGTCCGTTCCTGGCCGTGGCCCACTCCATGGGCGGATACGTCGCCATGTTCCAGCAGGCCGGCCACCACGACTACGCCGGGCTGGCCATCCTCGGCACCACCAACCAGTACGTCGCCCAGCGTCCGCCCACGCCGGAGATGGCCGCGGCGGCGCGGACCCCGGAAGGGCGCGCCGCTCTCGCCGAGCGGATCGAGGCGGCCCTCCCCGAACGCTTCGCCGCGCCCGACCGGACCCCGATGCGCTCGTGGTTCTACCTCGACGACGTGCCCGGAACCGTGGTGGAGGCCGACCGTGCCGCCACGCTCACCGTCGTCCCACGGCGGCCCGCGGCGCAGGCCTCCGTCCCGGGCTTCGCCACGGACGCGGCGGCGGCCGTCGATGTCCCCGTCTTCCTGAGCTACGGCGATGTCGACGTCTCCCCCGACCCCCACCAGGAACCGGCGTTCTACCGCGACAGCCGCGGACGTCACCCTCTACCTGCTGCCGGGAAGCGCCCACTGCCACAACATGGCCACCACCCGCCACCTCCTGTGGGACAGGCTCCTGGACTGGTGCGGCACGATCACGCCCGGGACGACCGTCTGAACCGCGGCGCCCCGCCAACGGACCGCAAAGCCGTTCAATAGGGCCGTTAGATCTGTGCCGGCGCCGGGCTGCCCCCGGGGCGGAGCGGGCACACGGTACCTGTACACGTGAACGTCCGAGCGCCTCACGTCCGCGACGGACCCGGCGCTCACGACCGACTCGCGCCTGCAGATGACACCTGCGTTCTTCCACCGCCGTTCCGACAGGGAAGCCCGCGCCGGCCGATCGCCGCTCGGCCTGGCGACGGAGGTCCCGTCCACGGTGTACCGCATCACCCGGCTGACCGTCACCGCCGTGCTGGCGTTCGTGCTGGCCCTCTCCCTGCTGCCGCCGAACGGGCCGCAGCCCCTGCTGGCGCCGCTGACGGCGCTGCTCGTCGTGCAGTACTCCATCTACCAGACGATCAAGGCGGGCATCCTGCGGGTGGCCGCGGTCACCTCGGGGGTGCTGGTCGCGGTGCTGGCCGCGGGCACCATCGGGTTCTCCTGGTGGGCGCTCGGGCTGACCATCCTCGCCGCGCTGGTCATCGGGCATGTGATGCGGCTGGGCGAGCACGTGCTGGAGGTGCCGATCTCCGCGATGCTGATCTTCGCGCTGGGCACGGCCAGTGAGAGCGGCGCCGTCGAACGGTTGCTGGAGACGCTGATCGGCGCCGCCACGGGGCTGGCGGCGACGCTGCTGGTGCCGTCGGTGCGGGTGCGGCCGGCCGAGGAGGCGGTCGAGGACATCGCCGAGCGGCTGCGGGAGCTGATCCAGCAGATCGCCGGCGGGCTGCGGGGCCCGCCCGCCGAGCACGAGGCGGCCGGGTGGCAGGACAAGGCCGAGCAGCTCGCCCGCGAGATCGGCCGCACCGACCGGGATCTCGGCGCCGCCGAGGAGAGCGTCCGCCTCAACCCCCGGACGCGGGCACGGCAGCTCATCGACGCCGGTGTGGCGCTGCGCGACGCCATGGAGACGATGGAGCACTTCACGCTGTCGCTGCGCGGCCTGACCCGCTCCCTCGCCGACGATGAGCGGCTCGGCGCGCGGGGCCGGCTGCTGACGGATCCAGACCTGCGCGAGGAGCTCGGCGACGCGCTCGAGGCCATCGCCGGCGGCATCAGCGCCTACGGGCGGCTCACCCGCTCCGACCTGGCCCGCGACGCCCGCCCCTTCCTCGCCGAGCAGGCGCTGGAGGTGCGCGTGGACGTGGCCCGCGAGCGGCGCGCCCGGCTCGCCCGGAGGCTGCACGAACGGGCCGCGGCCGGGGACATCTGGCCGCTGTACGGCGAGGTCTCCATGAACGTCGACCGCCTCATCGGGCACCTGCGCGTCGAGCACCGGGCCCGCGCACGCCAGCGCTGGAGGCGGCAGCGGGGCGCGGCACGGCACCTGCCCGAGCTTCCGGCCCGCGCCGTCCAGCAGGCACGGCACCAGCTCCGCAAGGCCGCCGAGGCCAACGCCGAGGCCGAACGGATCGCCCGGGATCCTGACGACCCGCCCGACGGGCCGTGATCACGGCCGGTGTCGCACTCGAGCCCGCCGCCTGGCCGTCCGGACCGAAGCTCAGTCGGGGGGCAGCAGCGGACCCAGCGGGCCGAGGTCGAGGTTGAGGTCGCGGGCGTCGAGGTCGAAGCGCCCCCGCAGCTCCGTCATCGCCTCCTCCAGCCTCATGAGGGCGAGCCCGAGCTCCTCCACCTGGTCGTCGGAGAGATCACCGCCTTCGACCCGGCGCAGGGCCTGGCGTTCCATGAGCTGCCGCACGAGTTCGACGATGGTGAGGACCAGCCGGACCAGGTCGCGCTGCACCTGCTCCGCGTCGGTCTCCAGACGCTGTTGCAGCCGGCTGGTCCTCCCCCGGTTCGGGGACGACGCCGGCCGCCGCGCGACCCTGCCGTCGCGCCGTGGCCCGGGCCCGTCTACCACGCCGCGTCCCCGGGCGGCGGCGGCCCGGTCCCGTCCCGCCCGGACGGGGCCGGGCGCGCGGGTCCGTCCGCGTCGGGCAGGCACCGCTCCACCTCCGGGCGGATCGAGGCGATGATCGCGCGCAGCGAGATGTGCACGAGATCGACGTTCGCGATCGAGATCGTGATGTCCCCCGCGATGACGACCCCGCCCGCGAGCAGCCGGTCCAGCAGGTCCACCAGCGCGATGCGCTCGGCCGGCGCGAGCTCGGCCTCCTCCGGCGGCACCGGCACGCCGGTCAGCGCGCGGTCCACGGCCCTTCCTCCGTCGCGAAGGAATAGGGCGCCCACGGTCCGCTCAGCTGCGCCGAGATGCCCCGCAGCCCTCCCAGCGAGGCCACCGCCTTGCGGAACTCCTCCACGCGCTCGTCGTCGACCAGGTAGGAGGCGTTCAGCACCATCAGCCCCTGGTGTCCGGACAACTCCGGGTTCTGCGGCGGGTGGAGGTGCCGGGCGACGGCGATCTCGCTCAGCCGGGTGTCGATCTCGGTCGCCCGCCGCATCGCCTCCTGCCGCGCCTCCTCCTCGGTGTGCCGCTCGGCGCGGCGGCGCAGCAGGTAGCTGGTCCCCGGGCGGCCCGCATCGGAGTCCTCGCCGGCCGCGGCGTCCGTCATGAGGTCGCGCAGTTCCGCGAAGGCCTTCACGCCCCACTCCCCGCGCCCGCCGATCCGGTCGAACGCCTCGGCGAACTCCTCCTTCCGGTCCCGCAGCGCCTCGCGTACGCGCGCGTCGTTCCGGTAGACCGTGAGCAGCCGCATCGGGAGGGTCACGGCGAGCGCGGCGGCGTCCGCGACCACCGCGTTGTGGCCGCGGGCGGTGCCCTCCAGCCATCCGAGATCCTCCAGGTTGCGCCGGAGCGCCTCTTCGCCGAACTCCGCGAGGTCGACGGTGCTGACCAGGGCCGTCACCCCCTCGTGGCTGATGGCGCGCACCGAGGCCCCGCCGACGCCGCGGGTCCGCTCGACGAGCTTCGCGGGCGGGTCGCGGGTGATCGCGTAGACGTACACGCCCGTCTCAGTCGCCACGCCGCCTCCCGGACGCCTCGCGCTCCTCCCGGCCGGCCCGCGTCGTCGGCTCGCCTTCCTCCGGGTCGGCCCGGGACGTCGGCTCGCCTTCCTCCAGGCCGGCCCGGGACGTCGGCTCGCCTTCCTCCAGGCCGGCCCGGGACGTCGGCTCGCGCTCGTCACCGGCCTCCAGGGCCGAGACCCGCCGGCGCAGCTCCCGGTTCTCCTCCGCCAGCTCGCTGCTGTGCGAGGAGAGCGTGGGGTCGTGCTCCCACCAGTCGATGCCCATCTCCTTGGCCCGGTCGACCGAGGCGACGATCAGCCGCAGCTTGATGGTCAGGAGTTCGATGTCCAGCAGGTTCACCTGGATGTCGCCGGCGATGATGATCCCCTTGTCCAGCACCCGCTCCAGGATGTCGGCGAGGTTCGCCGGCTCGTGGCGCCGTGCCGGAGTGGGCGACCGGACTCCGCCCGGTGCCCTGACCTCCATCGGATCCGTCACGTCACTCTCCCCTTGCTCGACCGTCCTCTTCCGGCGCTCGGCCGCGCGCATCGCCTCGGCTGCGCCGGTGGGGGGTCGGCGCCCATGATCACATGCCCGTCCGGGCGGACGAGCCGGTCCTCAGCCTGTCCAGCAGCAGGTCCTGGAGTTCCGCGGCCTCCTCCTCGGAGAGCTCGCCCGCGGCGAGCGCCGCGTCGACCTCCGCCAGCTGGCCGCGGATCGCCACCGGGTCGTACAGCTCCTGTTCGGCCTGGTCGCGGATCCGCTCCGCCAGCCAGACGACACCGCGCACCGGCGCCAGCGGCAACGTGAGCAGCCCGGTCAGGAGCCCCATGACGCGGCCTCCCGCTCCGTGATCGGCGGGACGAAGTCGTACGGCGCGAGCGGGCCGATCACCCGGAGCCGGACGCGACCGGCCCAGCGGCGGCCGAGGTCGTCCACGGCCTGCTCGAACCGCTCCCGTTCCGCCTCGGCGACGAGGAAGGCCACGTCGGCGGCGGCCTCGTCGCCGGCGGGCCGGCGCGGAGTCACCGCCACGGCGTGCGGCGCGATCGCCTCCACGAGGGCCGCGCCGTCCGCCTGCCGCTTGGCCTCCAGGCCCTGGACGATCAGTTCGCCCAGCCGGACGCGCTCGTAGTACCCGGCGTCCTCCGGCTTCCGCCGCACGCTCTCCCGCAACCGCATCGCCTCGGGGTCCTCCATGAGCACCTCGCGGAGCACGGCGTCCTGCACATAGGTGCCGACGACGATGAACTCGGCCCGGCCGGCGAAGTCCGCGAGGACGTTCGCGAACCAGTCGTGATGCGGAGCCACCAGCTCGTCGGTCACCGCGTCGGCGGAGCGGACCACCGCGCCGAACCGCAGCGGCAGCACGGTCGTCTCCCCCGCCAGGGTCTCCACGACGCGTTCGTGCGCCAGCAGGTCCTCCCGGGCACCGAACGGCCTGCCCGTGACGACCTCGCTCACGACCGCGGCCAGGTCGCCATGCCGGACCAGCGAGAGCCCGGCCCCGTCGGTGCCGCTCAATCCCTCCGGCACCTCGGTGTCGCCCGGCACGATCGCGTACACGTACACGGCCTCTCCCCCGGCCCGGCCTTCGCGGGCCTCGGCCTCCGGATGCGCCGTCACCGCTCGCGCTCCCTCCGTGACCGGGTGCGCCGCGGTTCGCGGGCCTCCTCTTCCTCGCGGTCGTCCTCACCGCCGGAGAGTGCGTCCTGGATCGTCTCCCCGGCCGCGTCGAGCACCCCCTTGGCCTTGCCCTTCGCTCCTGCCCGGGTGCCGCCCTCCGTGATGTTCTCGGCGAGCTCGGGCAGGCCGCCGCCGCCCTTCTCATAGAGATCGAGCCGGTTGGTGGCCTCCGCGAAGCGCAGGTAGGTGTCCACGCTCGCCACGACGATGCGCGCGTCGATCGTGATGACCTCGATGCCGACCAGCGACACGCGGACGAACGCGTCGATGACCAGGCCCTTGTCCAGGATCAGCTCGACGACGTCCGCGAGGGTGCCGCCGGACGACCGCTCCACCTGCGGGCCCGGAACCTGAGAGACGGTCATCGCACACCACTCCTTCGCCTCGCCGGCCGTCGTTCGCGCTCCTCTTCCGCCTGCTCGGGCTCGGCCTCGGTCTCCTCCTGGGCCTTGCGGCGCCGTTGCTCGGGAGGACGCCTCCGGCGGGTCTCCTCCTCAGGTTCCTCTTCTTCGCGGGGCGCCTTGGTCTTGCGGGAAGCCCCGGCCCGGGTCTCCTCGGGCTCTTCCTCGGGCTCTTCCTCGGGCTCTTCCTCGGGCTCTTCCTCGGGCTCTTCCTCGGGCTCTTCCTCGGGCTCTTCCTCGGGCTCAGCGCCGGCTTCCTCCCTCTCCTCGGGAGGCTCGCCTTCGGCGTACTCTTCCTCCTCGCCGGCGGCTTCTTCCTCCGCCCGCGCGGCTCTGTCCTCGTCCTGCGGGGCCTCTTCTCGCTTCGCCCCTTCTTCGGCCCCGCCCTCTTCGCGACCGCGTTCCTCCTTGAGGGCGTCCTCGTGCGTCTTGACGACCTCACCGTCGCGGATCTCACCTCGCCAGCCCTCGATCTCGTCGGACTGGAGGATCGCGTGCGCCATGAGATGGCGCCGGAAGTGCTTGAACTCCAGGCGGGCGCGCCGTCCCTGGGCGCGCCACAGGTTGCCCGTGTGCTCGAAGAACCCCTGGGGGTGGTATTCCATGACGAGCAGGATCCGCGTGAGGTTCGGGGCCAGTTCGGAGAAGCTCACCACCCCGTCGACGAACCCCTTCGGACCCTTGGACCGCCACACGATGTGATCGTCGGGGACCTGCTCGATGATGGACGATTCCCAGTTACGGTGCGACCACCAGATCTGCGCCTTCCAGTTGATCTTCTCGTCGGATTCCTGGTCGGCGCCCTCGACCTTCTTCATGAAGCCCGGGAAGTCCTCGAACTGCGTCCACTGGTCATAGGCGAGGCGGAGCGGGACCCCGACGTCCATCTGCTCGACGATGTTGGTGAGCTTGAGCGCCGACCTGCCGCCCTTGCCGGTCTTGCCCTTGCCGCCGCCGAAGACCTGCTTGACCTTCTCCTTCAGCCCGGTCGCCCCCGCGTTCGCCACCGCGCGGAAGGGCGACTTGCCCGCCGCCAGCGCGGAGACGCCGCTGAGCGCCGACTTGATGCCCGGGCCGCCGTGCTCCAGGTGGTCGACCAACTGGTCCGTGGTCTCGTTGAGCCTCTCACTGATCGAGAGCAGCGCCTTCTCCGCGAGAGCGTTCAGGAAGTTCTGGGCTTCCTGTGCGAGCCTCTCCGTGGGCAGCCGCTCGGTCACATCAGTGCTCCTCGCAGGCGCTTGCCGATCGGTCATCGCGCTGTCCCCTCATCGTCCGGCGCGTGCCCTCGCAGAACCGGCGCGGGCCCTCCGGGGCGCCTCTTCGCCTTCGGACGCCCGCCGGCGGGGCTCCTCCCGCCGCGGCGGCGGGGCCGAGCGGCGAGGCGCCTTCCGAGCCACCGGCTCCTCGGGTTCGGGCTCCTCTTCGTACTCGTCCTCGTACTCGTCGTAGTCGTCGTACTCGTCCTCGTCCGGCCGCGGCCGCTCGCGCCGGGGCTCCTCGTCCTTCGGCCGCTCCTTGCCCACCTTGACGTCCGGGGTGCGCAGGCGGTCCGCACGCTCCTGCAGCCTGTCGCTCAGCGAATCGATACGGTTGCTGGCGGCCGCCATGACCACCGACTTGCCCGCGTCGACCAACTGAGTCCCCAGGTCGCCGGTGACCTTGTCCAGCGGACCGCCCTCGGCTCCCAGGGGCGTGCGGCGTAGGAGATCACCGGGATCCACGGGGAGCTTCCCGCCCGCCGCCAGTAGCGCCATCACCGCGGCCAGCCGCGTCTTCTGGCTCCGTCCGAGCAGGTAGCCGCCGACGATGGCGACCGCCATCCGGCTTCCGCACTTCATGCCCTTCTCCTCCCCTGCACGACCCAGGGCGGCGATATGGAGCGACGGCAGGTGATGGGCGAGCAGAGGCGAGATTCCATCGGCGTCACGGCATTACGGCTGTCAATGACGAAACGTCTCCAGCCCCAACGCGCCCACCGGATCTGGCCCCGCATCGACTGCTTCGGCGAAACCGCTTCGGCAGCGGCCACAACAGCGGGTCGCGGCATGTTACGCAGCGCGCCCTACCCTGGGCCAAAAGCCCGAAACCGGGCGCTTCTGGCCTTGTACGTTCTTTACACGGACATGGCGCCCAATGCACGATCGCCACTTTCTTTACCTATGCTCCAGCACATTTGAGCAAGCCGACCGCACCAACCTCGATCTTTTATGACGGCCGACCAATGCGCCCGAGCCGTCCACGCGTCCCAGGGCGCTTCCGCTGGTGAGAGCACGACGACACGCGATCGCCCACGAACACCCCTGGGTGGCCCTGGGTGCGGGTTCCGTCCACACGGCCGAGATAAGGAGAGTGCACACCGTGGACCAGGAGCACGTGAGTGCGACCCTGACCGTCGAGGCGCCGGCCGCGAGGGTGTTCGCGGTGCCGGCGGACCCGGCGGCCCATTCCGCGATCGACGGCACCGGCGGGGTTCGGCAACCCGCCGACCGAGCCCCGCTGACCGAAGTGGGGCGGATCTTCCGGATGGACATGTACCACCCGGGCCATCCCAACGGTGACTACCGGGTGGCCGACAAGGTCCAGGTGCCCCGCTCGGCCCGTCCAAGACCACGGTCACGCTCACCTACGACTGGTCGGCGGTGCCGCAGTCTCGCTGCACCACCTGGCCGAACTCGTCTCCGCCAGGTGACAAGTCCAAGGCCGACCATGCCCACCTGCGCCAACCGGCGCTGCATCCCCCATCGAAGATCTGCGCGCCATGGCATTTTCGTCACCGCCGCCAATGTGAGCGACCGACCGCAATCTGCTATGACCACCTGAACCGCCACGCCTGCACCCCGCCGACACCGCCCCCGGTCGACGTCGCAGCGGAACGGCCAGTTCACGTCAGCGAGGGCGGCCATGGAGTCCAAACATCCCCGCGAGGCTTGATAAGCGCATTCTCGGAGCCTTAGCCTCATGAGGCACGTAGCGGCAATTGTCACGCAGCGTCGCATTCTGGCCTGCCGCTTTCCGGCGCGGACGAAAGGTGACGAGTGGGCATCGAGATCAGGGTCGAAGGGCTGACCAAGTCGTTCGGCCGCCAGACCATCTGGCAGGACGTGTCGCTGACGGTGCCCGCGGGAGAGATCTCCGTGCTCCTGGGCCCCTCCGGCACCGGCAAGTCGGTCTTCCTGAAGTGCCTGATGGGCCTGCTCAAGCCCGACCGCGGTCACATCTGGGTCGGCGAGCGGGACCTGCCCTACCTGCCGGAGGCCCAGCTGTACGAGATGCGCAAGCTGTTCGGGGTGCTGTTCCAGGACGGCGCGCTGTTCGGCTCGATGAACCTCTACGACAACATCGCCTTCCCGCTGCGCGAGCAGACCAAGAAGTCCGAGGGTGAGATCAAGCGCATCGTCATGGAGAAGATGGAGATGGTCGGTCTCCTCGGCGCCGAGAAGAAGCTTCCCGGCGAGATCTCCGGCGGTATGAAGAAGCGGGCCGGG
>NZ_JBHSON010000103.1:0-39731 GCF_042656285.1 Actinomadura rugatobispora
GTCGTCCTCGAACTTGTCCTGCAGATCGAAGTGGTCCCTGGCGATGAAGCCGCGCAACGTCAACCGCTTGAGCACCGCCTGGATCAACTGGTCGACGGCCGGGCCCTGGTGCTGCGCGGGAAGTCGCCCTGCCAACGCTCGCGGTCCACGTTGACACGCAGATAGCCGCGCTGGGCGTTGAAGAACTTCATGTGCGGGTTGGCCGACAGGAACGTCCGGCCGAGGTCGTCGATGTCGGCGCCGTCCCCGCCGCTGGTGACGGACGTGCCGACGAACTCCGACGCGACGGTGGGGGAGCCCGGGTCGTCGAAGTCCTTCTTGAGGTCGGCCGCGTAGTTCTGGTGGCGGTCGCCGCTGATGACGACCAGGTTGCGGACGCCGCGGTCGTGGGCGGCGGCCAGCACCTTGTTGCGCTCGCCGGCGTACCCGTCCCACGGGTCGACCCACACGTCCTTGCCGGGCCCCGGGTCCCAGTCGGTCTCGGTCATCGGGACCTGGTTGCCAAGGATCTGCCAGCGGGCCCTGGACCGGCCGAAGCCGTCCAGCAGCCAGCGCCGCTGCTCGTCGCCCAGGATGGTGCGGGACGCGTCGAACCGCTCGTCGCAGTCGCGGGTGCGGCCCGTGCCGTTGCCGTACGAGCACGCCTGGATGTCGCGGTGCCCGCGCGTGTCGATCATCGTGAACTCGGCGAGGCGGCCGTAGCCGATCCGGCGGTGCAGCCGGATGTCCGGGCCGGAGGGCAGCTGGGCGCGGCGCAGCGGCAGGTTCTCGTAGAACGCCTGGAACCCGGCGGCCTTGCGGCGGGCGAACTCCGCCGGGTCGGGGTTGGGGTCGCGGCCCATGATGACGGTGTCGTCCGCCCAGTCGTTCACCACCTCGTGGTCGTCCAGGGTGTGGATCCACGGGAACTGGGCGTGCGCCTTCTGCAGCGGCGCCTCGGCCTTGTAGAGGGAGTACTGGAGGCGGTACCGGGCCAGGTCGAAGGTCTCGGTGCCGAACTGCGGCGGCACGGTCACCCCCCGCCGGTTGTTGCCGGTGATCTCGTACTCGTAGAGGTAGTCGCCGAGGTGGACGATGAGGTCGAGGTCCTCGGCGGCCATGTGGTCGTAGGCGGTGTAGTAGCCGTCCTGCCAGGCCTGGCAGGACGCGACCGCGAACGTCAGGTCGCGCGGCAGGGAACTCGCGGCGGGCATGGTGCGGGTGCGGCCGGCCGGCGAGACCTCCCCGGCCGCGCGGAACCGGTAGAAGTACTCCCGGTCCGGCGCCAGCCCGGCGATCTCGGGGTGCACGGAGTGGCCCAGCTCGGGCGTGGCGACGGCCGAGCCGCGCCGGACGACCTGCCGGAACCGCTCGTCGCGGGCCACCTCGTACTCGACGCGGATCCGGCGGTCGGGCATCCCGGCCTTGCCGTCGGCCGCGAACGGCTCGGGCGCCAGCCGCGTCCACAGCACGAACCCGTCGGGGGACGGGTCGCCGGACGCGACGCCCAGCGTGAACAGCCCGGACTTGCGGAGCGTGTACGCGTGCGCGGCGGTGCCGCCGAGCGCTCCGGTGCCGAGCAGGACGGCGGCCGTGCCGGCCCCGCCCCATCCGAGGAACCGGCGCCGCGACACCGGGTCGACATGCGAGGACATCAGACCTCCTGCTGAGTGGGGGGATCTCAGGGTTGAGCGGGTCTTGTCAGGCGTCCTTGAGGCCGGGGTCGCCGTTCTCGGTGACGAAGCTCCTGCGGGTGCTCACCGGGGCTCCGGGACGGGTCACGTACGGCAGGACGCGGAAGTCGGCGCGGCAGGCGTCCCGGGTGAGCGTGCACCGCAGGTAGCCGCGCTGGTAGCTGGTGAACGCGATGTGCTCGTTGGCGTCGAGCAGGTTCCGGCCGCCCTGGTCGAGGTCCTCGCCGTCCATCTTGGTGGAGATGGAGGTGCCGACGAACTCGACGCCGACCGTGCGCGAGCCCGGGTCGTCGAAGTCGAGCTTGAGGTCGGCGGCCATGTGCCGGTGCATGTCGCCGGTGAGGACGACGGGGTTGCTCACCTTCCGCTTCACGAGTTCGTCGAAGAGGCGGTCGCGGGCGGGCTTGTAGCCGTCCCAGAAGTCCATGACGAAGGCGCGGCCGTCGCCGGGGACGGTGTCGACCTGGGTGACGGGGATCTGCTGCGGGATGATGTTCCACCGCGCCCGGCTGCGGCCGAGTCCCTCGTACAGCCAGGTCTCCTGCTCGTCGCCGAGGACGGTGCGGCCGGGCAGCAGCCGGTCGGCGCAGTCGCTCGTCCGGTCGCCGCACGCCTGGTCGGCACGGAACTGGCGGGTGTCGAGCACGTGGAACTGCGCGAGCCGCCCGTAGCCGAGGCGGCGGTACAGGCGCGCGTCGGTTCCCGTGGGCTTGCTGGAGAGGCGCAGCGGGAGGTACTCGTAGAACGCCTGCGCCGCGGCGGTCTTGCGCTGCCGGAACCCGGCCGGGTCCTCGTTGGCCTTGGGGATGTCGCCGACCCAGTTGTCGTCGATCTCGTGGTCGTCCCAGACCACGACGAACGGGTGGGCGGCGTGCGCGGCGAGGAGGTCGGCGTCGAAGCGGTGCAGCGCGTGCCGCAGCCGGTACTGGACGAGGTCGTACGGCTCGGGCCGCAGTTCCGGGGCGACCGGGGTGTTGCGGACGCCGCCGTTGGCGTCGATCGGGTTCTCGTAGATGTAGTCGCCCAGGTGGAAGACGACCGCGAGGTCCTCCTCCGACAGGTGCCGGTAGGCGGTGTAGAAGCCCTCGAACCACGCCTGGCACGACACGGCCGCGAAGCTCAGGCTCCGCAGGTCCGCCCAGGGCGGGGGCGCGGTGCGGGTGCGTCCCACGGGACTCAGCTCGCCGTGCACGCGGAACCGGTAGAAGTACTCGCGCGCCGGTTCCAGGCCGCGCACCTCCACGTGCACGGAGTGGCCCAGCTCCGGGACGGCGAACGTGCGGCCCCGGCGCACCACTCGGCGGAACCGGTCGTCGGCCGCCACCTCCCAGCCGACCTCCACCTTGCGCGGCGGCATGCCGCCCGAGCCGTCCACGGAAAGGGGCTCGGGGGAGAGCTTCGTCCACAGCACGAAGCCGTCCGGCCAGGGATCGCCCGAGGCCACACCGAGCGCGAACGGATCGGACGCGAAGCGCGGCTCTGCCCACGCCTTGCTCGGGGAGAACCCGGCCGCGGCGGCGCCGAGCCCGAGCGCGCCCCCCGCTAGGAGCAGCTCGCGTCTGCCGAGCGCGCGGGCATGGGGCCGTGCGGTACCTGTCATTCGCTCTCCTGGGGGGGGCGGGGGGACCGGGGCTTGGTCAGGGGGTGTCGGGGACGCGCAGGACGACGGGCCCGAACAGGCCGGAGACGCGCTGGCCCTCGAACACGAAGTGGGTCGGGCTGGTCTCGTCGAGGTGCGGCGCGAGGGTTCCGTACACGACGATCTCGATCTCGTTCGTGCCGTCTGGGCGCAGCGCCGCCGCGTCCAGGGGGAAGCGGTACGGGGCGCAGACGCGGACGCCGCAGGCCGTGCCGTTGACGGCGACCTCGGCGGTCCCGCGCACCTGGCCCAGGTCGAGCACGACATCGCGCGCGTCGGCGGGCATGTCGACGCGGCAGCGGTAGCGGACGCCGCCGCTGTATCCGGCGAGGCCCTGCTCCTCCCAGTCGCCGAGCCCGAGCGTGCCGGGACCGGGGGTGAAGCGGACGGGCCCGGCCAGCGCAGCCCCGCCCGTGCGGCCGGGGACGGTCAGGACGTGCAGCTCGGCGGTTCGCGCGGCTCCCCCGGGCAGCGCGCAGTCCGGCCACGGCGCTTCGATCGGGTCGCCGTCGAGGAAGGCGCCGACCACCTCGCCGTGGACGTCCACCGTCATGCGGGTCGCGCCCGGCGGCACCGCGAACTTGAAGCGTTCCAGGCGACCGCCCTTTCCGGGCACGGCGAGCGTCGTGGGCAGGACCGTCCCGTCCGCGGGGCCTTCGAGCCAGGCGGCGCCGGGCAGCGGATGCGGGCGGCGGCGCAGGTGCAGGGCCGCCGGGTCGCCGTGCTGCGTGCGGCCCGGCACGACCGGCACGGACGCCCCGTCCCGGTCCGCGCGCCACTCCGCCCCCGGACCGGACACGACCGGGCCGTCCACCAGCACGGCGGGCGCCGCGCCGGTCGCGGCGAGGACCAGCGCCAGTTCCGCGCCACCGTGCCCGGTCACGTCGTAGCGGCCGACGCGCGGCGCCTCCTGCTCGGCGTACGGGTCGAAGCCGCCCTGGCGGCCCAGCTCCTCGCCGTCCACCAGGATCCGGCAGGGCGCGGGCGAGGCCACCTGGAGCGTTCCGTGCGCGTCGGCGGGGAGCCGGGTCGTGAACGTGACCCGGGAGCCGCCGCGCGACGCCTCCGGGATCGTGATCCACTCCGGTCGCCGGTAGCGCTCCGGGTCGGCCACGACGGCGAGGTGCGCGCGCAACCGCACGTCCTCGGCGGATTCGAGCCTCAACTCCAGGTCGTACTCCCCCGGCGCGAGCGGCGCCCTCGCCACGGCCAGGTGACCGTGGTCGTCCAGGGGCGTCGGCGCCCCGTCCACCAGCAGCGTCTTGACGGCGGCGGCGCCGGCCGCCGGGAACCCTCCCGGCGCGGGCACCGTGAGGCGGGTGCGGAACACCGCCCGCCGTCCCGCACCAACCTGGCCGAAGTCGAGGAACTCCTCCGGCACGTGCCCCTTCGGACCGAGAAACGCCCGGTGAACAGCGTCCTTGCGGATTCCCCTGGTCTCCGAGTAGATCGCCTCGTGCCAGTGCGTCCCGTCGGAGGACCAGACGCCGTGCGGGCCGAAGGTGGCGTGCGCCCGCGTCCACTCGGGGTCGTCGTCGGCGCGGTGGAGCAGCTCCCAGCGTTCGAGCGCGACCGGTTCGCCGGAGGGCCGGGCGAAGTCGCCCCAGGTGTTGTCGAGGGTCGGGACGAGCTCCATCTCCCAGGTCGGACCCAGGTCGACCTCGCGGTACGCGGGCGGCGACGGCTCGGGCTCCTCGTCCGCGTGCGCGCCGGGGAAGACCAGCAGGGCCGCGGGACCGTCGTCGAACGGGACGACCAGCTCCACGCCGCCGTCCACCGCCGTGGCCGGGAGCCTGCGCGGCACGCCGTCGAAGACGCCGACCGCGTACGCGGCCCCCGCCACGCCCCGCACGCGCACGGGCATGTCGCGCAGGTAGCGGTCGGGGTCGAAGTCGTAGGTCACGTCGATCCAGCCGAGGTCGGCGCCGCGCTCGTCCGGGCGCCCCACCGACACGCGGCTCGCCATGGAGGGCGAGGCGGTCAGGAACACCAGCGTCGCGCCGTCCACCTCCCGGACGAGCGCGGGCACGGGCGCGTCCACCCGGCGGTCGCCGTCCAGCAGGCCGTCCAGGTCGGCTGCGTCCGGGACGGTCTCCAGCAGCGCGGCCAGCCGGGCCACGGCCGTCCCGGCCTCGGGGTCGCCGACGCCCGCGCGGGGCGGCGGGCCGACCGCGATGACCCGGCCCCCGGCCTCGGCCAGTTCCGCGAGGCGCCGCGCCGTCTCCCCTTCCAGGACGGTGCAGGCAGGGAGCAGGATGGTGCGGTACGCCTCGTCCGCGACCGTCAGCCGCCCGTCCACGACCCGGGCGCGCGTCACCGAGTCGTCGTCGATCACGTCGGCGTCGACACGGAGCCGGTCCAGCGCACCCGGCACCATCCGGAACCACGCCATGTCCCCGACCAGCGACCGATAGACCTCCTGCGCCCGCTCCGCGTCCGGATCGACCCCGTCGAGCCTGCTCCCGGCCTGCGCGGTCGCCGTCGGGAAGAGCACGGCCACATCGCACGCGTGCCGTCCCAGCGAAAGCGCCGCGCACAGGCGCGTGACGGCGTCGGCGAACACGCGGTGGTGCGCCCAGTACGGCTGCCGCCAGTCCGTAGAGGGCGGCGCCCACTCCCACCAGCCGGCCTTGGTCGTGTAGTACACCGCGTGCGGGTTGTAGAGGGTCGCGCCGGCGCGAACCCAGGGCAGCAGCCAGTCGAAGGTCTCCTCCAGCGTGCCGCCCCACCCGCTGGAGTGGAACGCCTCGATCCACACGCGGTCGCGGCCGTACAGGTGCGCCAGCGAGGAGTGGACGCGGGCGTCGCCGTGGTGGTCGGAGCCCGGCGCCCCGAACCAGCGGTGCGTGCGGGCGTAGTCGGCGTACAGGCGCACCCCGTCCACCGGCAGCCCGGCCCGCGCCGGATCCTGCTGGTCGCAGCCGTGCACCAGGCCGTGCTCGCCGTGCCATTCGGCCAGCGGACGGAAGAACGCCTCCTCCGCCAGCTCCGCCCGCGTGAGGTGGTAGTCGCGGCGGAAGGCGCCCCCGCCCTCCCCTCGTCCCCAAAGGGCGTCCAGGTGCGGGACGGGGTCGTAGCCGCGCCGCCGCTCGAACTCCTCGGCGAAACGGGCCGACCACGTGGGCAGCGACGGCAGCTCGTCCTGGAACGACCCCACGATGACCGAGCCGAGACGGTGCCCGAGCCTGCGCTCGAACTCGCCGTGCACCCGGTCCAGCAGCGCCTCGCACGCCTCCGCCGACAGGTAGTCGAACCCCCGGTGCGCCGACCGTCCATCGGGCTCCAGCCACAGGCCCGCGAACTCCGGCCGCTCCCGCACCAGCCGCGCCTGGAGGTCGGCGCCGGAGAAGCCGAGCTGGTCGTAGAACCACAGCGACGTCCCGAGCGCGGCGGCGTCATCGCACACCCCGTCCAGCAGCTCCCACCAGGCGTCGCCGAAGAACGCCGGGTCGTCGGCGTCGGCGCCGAACATCGGCCCCGACGGCGCCAGGTTCAGGATCACCAGGTTGTGGACGCCGCCGTCGGCGAACCGCTCCAGCTGGTCGCGCAGCCTCCGGCGGTCCAGCCGCTCGCCGCTCCACCACCAGATCGGCGCCGGGGAGAACGCGCGCGGCGGCGCCTCCAGCACGGCCCTCAGCCGCGGCGGTATCATCGCCTCATCCCTTGAGTCCGCTGGCGAAGCCCTTGATGACGTACCGCTGCAGCACCAGGAACACCACGATGATCGGCAGCGCGGCCAGCACCAGCCCGGCGAACACCAGGCCGTAGTCCGAGACGTACTGGCCCACGAACGCGAAGATCCGCACCGGGACGGTCTCCCGCGCCGATCCGCCCAGGTAGAGCAGCGGCGTGAAGAAGTCGTTCCAGATGAACACGGCGTTCAGGATCAGCACCGTGCCGGTGATCGGGCGCAGCAGCGGGAACACCACCCGGGTGAACGCCTGCAGGTGCCCGGCGCCGTCGATGAGCGCGGCGTTGGCGTAGTCGCCCGGCAGCGCCCGGATGAACCCGGTGTAGAGGAAGATCGTGAACGGCAGTTGGATGCCGGTGTAGAAGACGATCATCCCCTGGTAGGTGCCGAGCAGCCCCGCCGAGTCGACCAGCTTGAACAGCGGGATCATGCCGAGCTGGAACGGCAGCACGATGCCCAGCAGGAACAGCACGTACAGCCCGAACCCGAGCCGCGTCGCCCGCCGGGCCAGGAAGTAGGCGGCGAACGACCCGATCGCGATCAGCGCGACCAGGCTGGCGACCGTGATGACCGTGCTGTTGAGCAGCGCCGACCCGAGCGAGGCCCGCTGCCACGCGTCGGCGAAGTTGCCCGGATGCGGCGAGGTGGGCGGGGCCAGCGGGGCCTCCGCGATCTGCTGCTTGTCCTTGAGGGACAGCGTGATCAGCGCGTACACGGGGAACAGGAACGCCACCGCCGCGCCGATCATCACGATCTCCAGCAGGAACGTCCGGAACCCGTACCGGAAACTCACGAGGTGACCTCCCTGCCGCGCAGGTAGAAGATCTGCACCATCGACACCGCCGCCACGAACAGCGCCAGGACCAGTGCGATCGCCGTGCTGTAGCCGTAGTTGCCGAACACGAACGCCTGCTTGTAGAGCACCGTGGACAGCGTCTCGCTGGCGTGCCCGGGACCGCCGTTGGTGGCCGCGTACACCTGGTCGAACAGCTTGAGCCCGCCGATCGTCGACAGCATCACGTTGATCGTCACGGCGGGCGCCAGCAGCGGCCAGGTCACGGTCCGGAACCGCTGCCACCGCCCGGCGCCGTCGATCATCGCGGCCTCGTGCAGTTCCTCCGGGACGCCCTCCAGCCCGGCCAGGAAGATGACCATCGAGTATCCGGCGAACTGCCAGACGACCATCCCGGCCACCGACCACAGGGCCAGTGAGGGGTTCCCGAGCCAGTCCTGCCGCAGCCCGCCGAGCCCGACCGCGCCGAGGATCCCGTTGAGGCCGGCGTCCGGCGCGGGGTTGTAGACGTACTTCCACAGGAACGCCACCATCACCGGGCTGACCACGGCGGGCGCGAAGAAGACCACCCGCAGCACGGCCCGCGATTTGATGCGGGTGTGCACGCCGAGCGCGAGCAGCAGCCCGATCCCGTTCTGCACGAGCACGATCGCGACGGTGAGCAGCAGCGTGTTGACCAGCGACCCGCGGGCGGCGTCGTCCTGGAGCAGCTTCTGGAAGTTGGCCAGGCCGTTGAACGAACGGTCGCCGATGCCGTTCCAGTCGGTGAACGCCACGGCCACGCCGCTCACGCTCGGGTACAGCACCACCAGCGCGTACACGGCGAGGGCGGGCGCGGCGAACCACCACGGCGGCGACAGGAACCCGCCGCGCCGCCGCCGTCCCGGAGAACGGCGGCGCGCCCGGCTGCCCCGCGCACTGAGCACCTCGGCCACCTGCTACTTCTTCCTGTACGTCTCGTCGAGCTTGGCGAGGGCCTGGGGGACGGTGGTCTTACCGCCGAGGAGTTCCTGGACGACCGCGAAGTGGGCGGGCTGGACCTCGGCGTTCGGCCAGGCCTGGTCCATGAACGGGACGGCCTTGTTCCCGTCGATGAAGGGCAGGAAGTCCTTCAGCACGGGGTCGATCTTGGAGCCGGCGTCGCGGACGAGGGGGACGCAGGCGACCGCCTCGGCCCAGGCGTTGATGTTCTTCTGCTGGCCGAGGTAGTCGACGAACGCCTTGGCCGCGTCCCGGTTCTTGCTCCGGGCGCTGACGCCGAGGCCGACGACCACGCCCGCCGGGATCCAGACGCCGTTGGCGTCGTCGGCGCCCGGGACGGGGAACATCGCCAGGTCGTCGGGGGTGGCGGCGGCCTTGCGGAAGTCGGGCAGCACCGCCGACACCTGGATCGCCATCCCGGCCTTGCCGGTGGCGACCATCGAGGTCTGCTGCTCGAAGGTGGTGCCGTTGGGGTTGTCGTTGAAGAAGCCGCGCTTCTGGAGGTCGAGGTACATGGTGAAGGCGTCCGTCCAGCCCGAGTTCGCGAACGTCGCCGAGCCCGCCTGCATCTGGGCGTCGAACTGGGGGTTCTTGGCGTAGACCGTGGACGGCACCAGCGCGTAGGTGATCAGCTGGGTGACCCAGGGGGTCTGGGCGCCCAGCGCGATCGGCACCTTCCCCTTCTTCTTGATCTTGTCGCAGGCGTCCAGGAACCCGGTCCAGGTCGTGGGCGGCGCCTCGATCCCGGCCTCCTGGAACACCTTCTTGTTGTAGATGGCGCCGATGACGCTGGACCCGGCGGAGTAGATGAAGGTCTTGCCGCCCTGCTGGAAGGCGGGCTTGAAGTTGGCCGGGATGTTCTTCGTCCACGCCTGGTCGGACAGGTCGGCGAGCAGCCCGGCCTGCGCGATCTGCGCCATGCTCATCGCGCTGCCGTTGCCCGGGAAGACCACGTGCACGTCGGGGGCCGCGCCCGCGCCGAGCTGGGTGCGGACCGAGGTCTGCACCTGGTCGGTGGGCGCGTACGAGGCGTTGAACTTGGCCTGCGTGTAGCCCTTGACGAGCAGGTCGAGCGGCTTCTGCTGGTCGGCGACGCCCACCAGGCGCAGCGTCCCGCCCGAACCGGACGAGCCGCCGCAGGCCGCCAGGGCGCCGGGCAGCGCGGTCACGGCGGCGGCGCCTCCGGCGAGCCGGAGAAAGCCGCGGCGGCCGAGGGGCGTCCCGCGCGATGACGATGTCATGTGTCCTCCTCAGGGTCGCGGCCCGTCCGGGCCGCGCCGTCCGTCCCGGTCGTGGGACGGGTCAGTGCTCCTGCCGCGGCGCCGCCGCGGTGAAGTGGAACTCTCCCGATGTGATCCGGCAGTGGAGCGTTCCGGGCTCCATGCCGGTGACGCGCACGCCCTCCGCCTCGTCCGCCGGGACGCCGCCCTCGCGCACACCGCCCGGGTCGGCGGTGGGGATGTGCACGGTGGCGGCGGCGCCCGGCGGGACGGTCACCGCCAGCTGGAGCAGGCCGTCGCGCACGCTCCATCCGGCGGCGGCCCGGCCGCGCACCGACTCGTAGGCCGCGCGGGCCGCGGTGAGGGAGCCGGGGCGGGGCCGGACGAGCAGGTCGCGGTAGCCGACCGAGTCCGGGGCCTGGTCGAGCCCGGCGACGCCCCGGTACAGCCATTCGCCGACCGAGCCGAGCGCGTAGTGGTTGAACGAGTTCATCGCCGCGGCCTGGAAGCCCCGCTCGGGGGTGTAGCCGTCCCAGCGTTCCCAGACGGTCGTGGCGCCGTGCCGCAGCGGGTACAGCCAGGACGGCGGATCGGTGCGGCGCAGCAGGGCGTGGGCGAGGTCGGCGCGGCCGTGCGCGTCCAGGACCGGGGCGATCAGCCCGACGCCGAGGAAGCCGGTGGTGACGCCGGGCCTGGCCTCCTCGACGAGGGCGGCGAGGCGTTCGGCGGCGCGCGGCACGAGTTCGGCGGGGAGCAGGTCGAAGGCGAGGGCCAGGAGGTAGGCGGTCTGGGTGTCGCCCTCGATCCGGCCGTCGCGCGTCGCGAACCGTTCGGTGAAGGTCTTGCGGATGTGGCGGGCGAGCGCGCCGTAGTGCTCGGCCTGCTCGGCGCGGCCGACGACGGCGGCGGCGCGTGCGGTGAGGTCGGCGCTGCGGGCGAAGTAGGCGGTGGCGACGACCGGGCGGGGCGTGGGCGCGGGGGCGAGCCAGTCGGCGAAGTGCGGGCCGACGCGGCGCGTCCAGACCAGGTCGGGGTTGTGCCGGTGGACGAAGTCGACCCAGGCGGTCATGGCGTCGATGTTGCGTTCGAGGACGCGCTCGTCCCCGTACACGAGGTAGAGGTGCCAGGGGACGAGGACCCCCGCGTCGCCCCAACCGGGGGCGCCCTCGTCGGAGACGCCGGGCAGCCGCGGCGCGACGTTGGTGAAGCCGCCCTCGGACGATTGGGCGCCGCGGACCTCGCGCAGCCAGCCGTCGAAGAACGCGGCCACGTCCGCGTTGAGGCAGGCGGTGGGGAGGAACACCTGGGCGTCGGCGAGCCAGCCGAGGCGCTCGTCACGCTGCGGGCAGTCGGTCGGGACGCTGACGAAGTTGGACCGCTGCCCCCAGGCGATCGCGTGGTGGAGCCGCTCGACGTCGGGGTCGGAGCAGGCGAACTCGCCCGCCCAGGGGGTGTCGCTGTGCAGGACGACGGCGGTGATGTCGGCCTCGGCGAGGTCGTCCAGACCGGTGACCTCGGCGTAGCGGAAGCCGTGGCAGGTGAGGCGGGGCTCGAAGACGGCCTCCGCGCCGTCCCCGGCGATCAGGACGTCGGTGGCGTCGGCGGTGCGCAGGTTGGCGGTGTAGAGGCGGCCGCCGCCGTCCAGGGCCTCGCCGTGGCGGATGGTGACGCGGGCGCCGGGGGTCAGGCCGCGCGCGGTGAGCCGGACCCGTCCCGCGAAGTTCTGCCCGAAGTCGACCAGGTGGGCGCGCTCGCCGACGCGGATCACGCGGCGCGCCGGCAGTTCGCGGACGGCGCGCACGGGCGGCGCGACCGAGGCGGTGAGGAGGCCGTGGTCGCGTCCGGTGACCTCGGCGGCCCGCCAGTCGCCGCCGCCGGTGAAGCCGGGGAGGTCCCAGCCGGGCGTCTCGCGGCGCAGGTCGTGGCACTCCCCCTTGAGCAGGTCGGCGTAGCGGACGGGGCCGCGGGCCGTGCTCCACCGCTCGTCGGTGACGACGGCCGCGGTGGAGCCGTCGGCGTACTCGACGTGCAGTTCGGCGAGGAACTGCGGGAAGGCGCCGTAGTGGGCGCCGGGCCGGCGCGGGTCGAAGCCCGCGAAGCCGCTCCACCAGCCGTCGGCGACCGTGGCGGCCAGGACGTTCTCGCCGGTGCGGAGCAGCGCGGTCACGTCGTGGACCTGGTAGTCGACACGGTCGCGGTAGTCGGTCCAGCCGGGGGCGAGCTCGTGGTCGCCGACGCGGGCTCCGTTCAGCCGCGCCTCGTAGATCCCGCGGGCGGTCACGTAGAGGCGGGCGCGGACGGGCGGGCCCGGGGCGGTGAACGCGCGGCGCAGCCGGACGGCGGGTTCGAGGCCGTGGTCGGCGAGGGCCAGCTCGCCCTCCTCGGGGGCGTCCACGACGTCGAGGTCGGAGCGGTCGTGGGTGATCCAGGCGGCGGTCCACTCGGAGGCCCCGGCGGCGTCGGCGAGCATGCCGGTCTCGAACCAGGATCCGGCCTCGCGGGCGGTGCCGTCCCGGCCGGTGAGGGCGACCGTCCAGGTGTAGCGGGTGCGGGGGCGCAGGGCGGGTCCGGCGTAGCGGACGGAGACGGCCCCGGGGTCGGCCACCTCTCCGGTGTCCCAAAGGGCGGCTCCTGCAGCGGACCGGACGCGGACCCGGTACGCGGCGGGCGCGTCGCCCCGGTGCGGGGACGCGGATCGCCAGGACAGCAGCGGCGCGGTCTCGTCCACTCCCAGGGGCTCGGGGCGGTGTTCGCAGCGAAGTCCGTACGGCTCCAGACCCGGTTCCACGCCGTCTCCGATCTCCAGGACCACGCGGGCATATGTGAAGATAACGTGATCAAGTGCGAAAAAGAGCGTAGAAGTGCCCGGTTACGGTGTCAAGGGAGGGCCATGATCAGCTGACTGCCGGTCTTGTCCCAGCGCAGAGCAGGTGTGATATCCCCACAAAGGGCGACGTTACGTCGCCGCGACCTCGTACCGGACCTTGTGCTCGTCCAGATCGCGCAGCGCCTCGGCGCCGGCGCCGTCGTCCACGATCAGCCGGTCGAACGCCGCCAGCGGCGCCACCCGGTGCAGCGCCACCCGGCCCAGCTTGGTGCGGTCGACCAGCAGCACGCCGCGGGCGGCCGAGCGCAGCATGGCCCGCTTGACCGACACGATGTGCTGCTCCTGGTGGTAGGCGAACCCGCCCGAGACGGCCGAGGTCGACACGAAGCACAGGTCCACGCTGAGCGCCTCGATCGCGTCCGCGCAGGAGGCGCCGAGGAAGGAGTTGTGCAGCGGGTCGTGGTCGCCGCCCAGCGCCACCAGCCGCAGCTCCGGCTCGGCCGCCAGCAGGTTGATGATCTCCAGGAAGTTGGTGACCACGGTGAGCGGGGCGATCCCGGGCAGCAGCCGGGCCAGCTCCAGCGCGCTGGTGGAGTCGTCCAGCATGACCGCCATGCCCGGCTCGACCAGCTCCAGCGCCCGCGCCGCGATGGCCTCCTTGGCGCCCCGCATCGACGTCATCCGGTAGGCGACGTTGCTCTCGAACACCCGGGACGGCTGCGCGGTGACGCCGCCGCGGTACTTGCGCACGATGCCGCGCCGCTCCAGCTCGTCCAGGTCGCGGTGGACGGTCATCAGGCTGACCCCGAACTTCTCGGCCAGCTCGGCGGCCGTCACCGACCCGGCGGCCAGGACATGCGCGGTGATCTGCTCGCGGCGCCGTTCGGGCGCGCCGCGCCCGCTGCCGTCCGTGCCCATGCTCCGGTCCTTCCGTGGCCGCGCCCCGAGACACCCATGAGCGAGATAACGCCATGGAGGTATAAATTCACACCCGCGACTGGGAAATCTCGTGCAGCATAGCGTGCGCGCCCCAGGACGCGGCCGCCCGCCTCGGCGATCCTTAGTGATCAGTTGGCCGTCCGGCCACCCACGCCACGACCGGGCGCCGCGCGGCCCGGTTCGACTTGGGCCGCCAGGTGACGGGAGGTGCCCGCGCCGGGCCTCGAGGAGGGCCAGTGTCCCCACGCCCACAACCGCATACCCGCCCGCGCCGGGGCTCGCGCTTCGGCCGCCCGGTCGCCGCGCTCGGACTGGCGGCGGCGCTGGTCGCCAGCACCGCCGTTCCCGCGCACGCCGCGCCCCCCGCACCGCCCCCGCCGCCCGCCGTACCTCCCGACCCCGCCTCCCCCGCCGCCCGCGAGGCCGACCGGCTCCTGCTGGGAACGCAGCGCACCGCCGCGACCGCCGGGACCGCGCTGGAGACCGAGCGCACGAGCCGCCCGGTCGCACCCGGCACCGCGCTGACCTCGTTCGACCGGCTGGACGCCAAGGGCTGGCTGCGCGCCGACCAGCTCAACGTGGATCTGGGGGCGCCCGTCCAGGTCAGCCCGGGGGGCGTGGGGGGTCGTCCCCCCACAATGACACGCGCGGGCTACCTGTCGCCCGGCGCGGTCTCCTCGGTCGAGCCGCTGTCCGGGCAGGCCGGACGGGCCGGGGCCATCGCGGGCGTGAACGGCGACTTCTTCGACATCAACAACACCGGCGCGGCCAACGGCCCCGCCGTGGACGGCGGGAAGCTGGTCAAGTCCGCCCGGCCCGGCTGGCCCGTGGGAACGGCCGGGGTGGGCGCCGACGGCCTCGGCCAGATCGCGGACATCCTGCTGGACGGCGAGCTCACCCTGCCGGGCGGCCGGAAGGCCCCGCTCGACCAGCTCAACGCCCACACCGTCCAGAAGGACGGCATCGGCGCGTTCACCTCCCTGTGGGGCACCGCCACGCGCGGCCGCTCCCTCGCCGACGGCGCCCAGCGGGTCGCGGAGGCCCTCGTCGTGAACGGCAGGGTCGTCTCGGTCGGCGGCGCCCCCGGCTCGGGCGCGATCCCGGCGGACGGCTTCGTCCTGCTCGGCCGCGAGGCCGGCGGCGACCTGCTGCGCACGCTGCAGCCCGGCGACGCGGTGACGATGGCGTACAAGGCGCGCTCGTCGGCCAAGGACCCGGCCTTCGCCGTCGGCGGCAACCACGTCCTGGTCAGGGACGGGCAGGTGCAGCCGAGCACCGACCCCGCCGCCCATCCCCGCACCGCCGTCGGCTTCACCGCCGACGGCCGCCGCATGCTCCTGATGACGGTGGACGGCCGCCAGCTCGACAGCCGCGGCGTCACGCTCGCCGAGCTGGCCGGGCTGATGAAGGAGGCCGGCGCGCACAACGCGATCAACCTGGACGGCGGCGGGTCGTCCACGCTGCTGGCGCGCGAGCCCGGGCAGGCGCGCGGGCAGATCGAGAACCAGCCGTCGGACGGCGCCGAACGCCCCACCCCCAACGGCATCGGCCTGTTCGCCAAGGGCAGCGGCAGGCTCAAGGGGTTCTGGGTCGAGCCCGTCGCCGACCCGGCGCGGGCGCCCGGCGTCGGCCCGACCCGCGGCGGACGCCCCGACCGCGTGTTCCCCGGCCTGACCCGCACGCTGGTCGCGCGCGGCCACGACGAGGCGCACGGCCCCGCCGCGGGCGACCCGCGCTGGAGCGCCGCCGGGCCGCAGGGCACGGTGAACGGCGACGGCGTCTTCCGGGGCCGCAGGGCGGGGGCCGTCACGGTCTCGGCGGCCGACGGCAGGGCCCGCGGCCAGGTGACGCTGACCGTGCTCGGCGGGCTGGCCCGCGTCGGCGCGACCGCCGACCGGGTGACGATCCCCGGGCAGGACGGCACCGGCACGTTCGGCGTCGTCGGCTTCGACCGGGACGGCTTCACCGCGCCGATCGAGCCGTCCGACACCAAGCTCACCTACGACACCTCACTGCTGGAGATCAAGCCCGGCGACGGCGGCACGTTCACCGCCACGCCCCGCAAGGCGTCCGGCTCCACGCTCGTCACGATCGAGGTCAAGGGGCACAGGACCGCCCTGCCGATCAGCGTCGGCCTGGAGCAGCGGACCATCGCCGGCCTCGACGACGGCGCCCAGTGGCGGTTCGGGTCGGCGCGCGGCTCCGGGGAGGTCGAGCCGGTCGCCGAGGGCCGCACCGGCGCCGGGCTTCGGCTGTCGTACGACTTCACCCAGTCCACCGCGACCCGCACCGCCTACGCCTACCCGCCCCAGCCCATCAAGGTCGACGGGCAGCCGCAGGCGCTCGGCGCCTGGGTGTACGGGCACGACAAGGGCGAGTGGACGGCGTTCACCATCACCGACGCCAACGGCCAGACCTACTCCCTGTACGGCCCGTACATCCGCTGGACCGGCTGGCGGTACGTCGAGATGGCCGTGCCCGCCTCGGTCGCCTACCCGATCGAGGTGAACCGCTTCTACACCATCGAGACCGCCGCGAACCGGCAGTACACGGGCGAGGTCCTGATCGACGACCTGGTGGCCAAGGTGCCGCCGTCGGTGGACGCCCCGCCCGCGCCGCCGGCGCCCGCCGACCCGATCGTGATCCGCGACGGCACCGCCGCCGACGGCACGGCGTGGCGGTTCGCGGTGATCTCCGACGCGCAGTTCGTCGCCGCCGACCCCGGCAGCGTCTACGCGCAGCGGGCCCGCCGCACGCTCCGCGAGGTGCTCGCCGCCAGGCCCGACTTCCTGGTCGTCAACGGCGACTTCGTCGACACCGGCGGCGAGGCGGACTTCGCCCTGGCCAGGAGGATCCTGGACGAGGAGCTGGGCGGGCGCCTGCCCTACCACTACGTCCCGGGCAACCACGAGATCTACGGGCCCGGCACCATCGACAACTTCCGCCGGGCCTTCGGCGAGCCGTCGCGGACGTTCGACCACAAGGGGACCCGGTTCGTGCTGCTGGACTCCTCGACCGGCACCTACCGGACCAGCTCGTTCGACCAGCTCCGCACGCTGCGGACGGCGCTGGACGGCGCCCGCCGCGACCGGTCGGTCGGGTCGGTCGTGGTGTTCGGCCACCACCCGGCCCGCGACCCGCTCCCGGCGAAGAACAGCCAGCTCGCCGACCGCAAGGAGGCCGCGCTGCTGGAGCGGTGGCTGGCGGAGTTCCGCTCCGGGACCGGCAAGGGCGCCGCCGTGGTGAACGCCCACGTCGGGGTCTTCAACGCCTCCCGGGTGGACGGCGTGCCGACGTTCATCAACGGCAACTCCGGCAAGAGCCCGGCCGCGCCGCCGTCCGAGGGCGGCTTCACCGGCTGGACGATGTTCGGCGTGAACGCCACGCCAGGACAGGGCCGGGCACTTCCCGAGTGGCTGCGGGCCGAGGTCCGCCCGCACGTGGACGAGCTCACCCTCGCGGCACCGGGGCAGGTCGCCTCCGGCACCACCGCGGACGTCACCGCCACGCTGCGGCAGCACGGCCGGGACATGCCGCTGGCCTATCCGATGAGCGCCGACTGGAGCGGCTCGCCGAACCTCCACATCGGCTCCCCGCGGACCGCCCGCCGGCAGCACGCCGCCGCGTTCGACCCCGCGACGGGCAAGCTGACGGCGCTCCGTCCCGGCGCGGTGACGCTCACGGTCAAGGTCAACGGCGTCGCCAGGGAGGTGGGCATCACCGTCACCGGCTGACCCCTGTCCTGGTCAGCGGGAGGCGCGGTGGGCGCTGGGCGTCGTGCCGTACAGGCGCTTGAACGCGACGCTCAGCGCGAACGCGTTGGCGTACCCGACCCGGCGGGCGATCGAGCCCACGGTCGCGTCGGTCTCGCGGAGCAGGTCGGCGGCCAGGGCGAGGCGCCAGCCGGTGAGGTAGGTCATCGGGGCCTCCCCGACCCGGTCGGCGAAGCGGCGGGCGAGGGTGGCGCGGGAGACGCCGACCTTGGCCGCCAGGCCCGCGACCGTCCAGGGGTGGGACGGTTCGTCGTGCAGCAGCCGCAGGGCCTCGCCCGCCACCGGGTCGCGCATGGCCCCGTACCAGGCGGGGGCGTCCGCTCCGGCCCGGTCGAACCAAGCGCGCAGCACCGACACCAGCAGCACGTCCAGGAACCGGTCGAGGACGACCCGCTGCCCTGGACGATCCCGGACCACCTCGGCGGCGATCAGGTCGAGCAGCGGCCGGAGGGCGCCGGGGTCGTCCGGGACGACCAGCAGGCCGGGCAGCGCCCGCAGCAACCGCTCGCCCGTCTCCCGTCCGGCCCCGCCCTCGTACGCCCCGGCCAGCAGCAACGCCGGGGCCCCAGGGTCGCGGACTCCGCAAGTCCCTGGGACCTGACAGCTCCGCACGCCCCGGACGATCTCCTCGCCCGCCTCGGTCCCGTCGGCGCGGGAGCAGTAGTCGGCGTCGGTCACGGCGTAGCCGGGACGGGTACCGGGCCGGTCGGCGACGGTGAACGGCGCGGGCCCGCGCGCGACCGCGACGTCCCCGGGGCGCAGGAGCACCGGCTCCCCGGCCTCGGAGCCCGCCGGGACGATCCACGCCTCGCCGCGCAGCATCGTGACCAGGGTCAGCGGCGCCCCGTGCGCGAACCGCAGGCCCCACGGCGGGCTCATGACCGCCTGCCGGAACAGCGCCCCGCGGGCCCGCACGCCGTCGAGGAGGTCGGTGAGCACGTCCACCCCGCCAGGTTAGACGGGCGGACATCGGATTGAGCCGCACGGCCATGGAGCGTCTCACCCCTGACGGCTTCACTGGAGCTCATGATCGAGCAACCGATTCTGGTCCTGGGCGGCACGGGCAAGACGGGCCGCCGCGTGGCGTCGCTCCTGCGCGCCCAGGGAACGCCGGTGCGCGCGGCGTCGCGCACCGCCGAGCACCCCTTCGACTGGACCGACCGCGGCACCTGGGACAAGGCCCTGGAGGGCGCGCGGGCGGTCTTCATCGTGCCCTTCGACGGGGAGGCCCTCACCCGCCCGTTCGTCGAGCGGGCCGTGCGCCACGGCGTGGAACGCGTCGTCCTGCTGTCGGGACGCGGCCTGGACGACCCCTCCTACGTCGGCGAGGAGGCCGAGCTCGTCGAACCCCACATCGACGGCGAGCGCGCGGTCCGCGCCCTCACCGGCACCGCCTGGACGATCGTGCGGCCGGGCTGGTTCGCGCAGAACTTCAGCGAAGGGTTCCTCCGCGAGGCGGTGCTCGCGGGCGAGCTCAGGCTCCCGGCGGGGGACGGCGCCGCGTCGTTCGTCGACGCCGAGGACATCGCGGCCGTGGCGGTCGCCGCGCTCACCGGCGACGGCCACGCGGGGCGGATCTACGAGCTGTCCGGCCCGCGCGCCCTGACCATCGCCGAGGCCGTCGCGGAGATTTCGGCGGCGACCGGGCGGGCGGTCCGCTACGTCCCGCTCGCCCCGGAGGAGTTCGTCGCCGAGCTGGTCGGGGAGGGCTGGCCGGAGGCCGACGCGCGGGGGATGGCCACCGCGGTCGCCGCCATCAGGAACGGCCTGGACGCCCACCTCTCCGACGGCGTCCGGCGGGCCCTCGGCCGCGAGCCCCGCGACTTCACCGAGTTCGCCAAGGCGGCGGCCGCCGCGGGCGCCTGGAACGGCTGACCCGGGTGCGCCGGGGGAAGGGCCGCCCCGCCACAATGGGAGCCGTATGAGCGACGCACATCTGACCGGCTCGATCCGGCTTCCCGACGGTTCCCGGGTCCGCGGGCGCGGCCTGCGGCGGCCCCTTCCCTCCGGCAAGACGCCCGACCACGGCCTCTACCTGGGCGGCCGGCGGTTCCGCCGCCGGCACGCCGCCCGGCTGGACCTGCCCTGGCCGCACGAGTGGATCGACTGGCCCGACTTCCTGCTCCCGCGCGACGGCGAGCGGGCGATCGGCCAGATCCGCGACCTCCACGAGCACGCGCGCCGGGGCCACCGGGTGGAGGTCGCCTGCGGCGGGGGCGTGGGCCGTACCGGGACGACGATCGCCTGCATGGCCATCCTCGCCGGTCTCCCGCCCGAGGAGGCCGTCTCCTGGACGAGGGCCAACTACCACCACCGGGCCGTGGAAACCCCCTGGCAGCGCAAGTGGGTGGCCCGCTTCCCCGCACCGCGCGGGCACTGAGGGCTCAGACGCCCGAGGGCATGGTCTCCAGCTCGGCTTGGCCGGCCTCCTCCTGGTACAGCGGCTCCAGGGGCGAGGTCCGGCGGAACCAGCACAGCGCGTCGTAGCGGTCGGCGAGCCTGGTGGGGACGTAGTTGCGGTCATCGCGGGCCGGGTCGTACACGACGCCGATCGCGCGGTGGCCGCGGGTGGCGTTCAGCCAGGACGCCTCCGGCCAGTCGGCGAAGACGAACAGGCCGTGCTCGACGCCCGACTCGTTCAGCAGCTCCTCGCCGCTGCCCCGGTGCGGCCGGGGGACGTTCATGGTCTCCCACGGGTCGCCCCAGCGGCCGGCCGCCACGACCTCGCCGCAGCCGCCCGCGAATCCGACGGCGACGACCTGGTCGCGGCCGTGGCGTTCCCGGGCGAGCTGTCCGAGGTTGACCATGCCGGCGGCCGCCATCGGGGTGGCGCGGGCGTCCCCGATGTGGGAGTTGTGGGCCCACACCACGGCGCGTGCGCCGGGCCCGTGGTGGTCCAGCAGCCGGTCGAGGGTGTCGGCCATGTGGGCGTCGCGGACGTTCCACGACCGCGGGCCGCCGCCGATCATGGCCCGGTAGTACTCCTCGGCGCCCGCCGCGACCTCGGCGTTCTGGCGCGCGTTCAGGTCGCCCGCCGGGTCGGCGGCCACGGGGCGGCGGAGCCGGGTGAGCAGCGCCAGCACCTCGTCCTCGCAGTCGTCGGGGGTGAGCTTGAGCGCGTAGGCCCGCGGGTCCTCCCCGTACGGCTCGAAGCAGCGGTACGCCTCCGCGGCCTGCTCGACGTACTCGGGCCGGTGGTCGGCCAGGTGGGTCATGACGGCGCGCAGCGACTCCCAGAGGCTGTAGACGTCCAGGCCGTAGAAGGCCGCCGGGGCGGAGCCGCCGAGCCGCGCGGGGTCGTTGTGGTCGCGCAGCCAGCGGGTGAGGTTCACCGTCTCCTGGTTGGCCCACATCCAGGTGGGCCAGCGGCGGTAGCCGCCCAGGACCGTCCTGGGGTCCTCGGGGGCGCCCGGCGCTCGCGTGACGGCGTTGTTGACCTCCCAGCAGTCGGGCCAGTCGCCCTCGACCGCGACGAAGGAGAAGCCCCGTTCGGTGATCAGCCTCCGGGTCAGGGCGGACCGCCAGGCGTAGTACTCGTGCGTGCCGTGGCTGGCCTCGCCGAGCAGGACGCAGCGGGCGTCGCCGATGCGGTCCATGAGGGGGTCGAGATCGTCTTCGTACTCGAGCGGGAGCGCGGATTCCCGCACGTCGTCGGCTTCACTCACCGTTCTCCCCTGCCTTTCGGGCTCCTCTAAGAGCCGCCTTCCCCGCCTGCTGTCGTCGATTCGCCTGCGTGCGATCCTTTGCCTGGATTGGGTTGGACCGAATCGGTCCATCGGGGTAGGAGGACGGCGTGGTCTCCGGCGAGGTGGAGGGACGGCGGCGCGTGCCGTGGGCGCTCCTGGGGGTGATCTCGGCGGGCGGGATCCTGGGGTCCCTGGCCCGGTACGGGATCTCCGAGGCGTTCGGGCACGGCCCCGCGGAGTTCGCCTGGGCGACGTTCCTGATCAACGTGTCGGGCTGCCTGCTCATCGGCGTGCTGATGGCGGCGATCACCGAGGTGTGGGAGGCCCATCCGCTGACCCGCCCGTTCCTGGGCATCGGCGTGCTCGGCGGATACACCACCTTCTCCGCCTACGTGGTGGACGCGCAGCGGGCGCTCGATGTGGGCCAGGCGCGGACGGCACTGCTCTACCTGGCCGTGACGCCCGTGTGCGCGCTGGCCGCCGTCTTCGCCGGGACGCGGGCGACCCGGCTGGCGGCCCGCCCGCTGAAGCGAAGGCCGCGATCATGAGGTCGGCGGGCCCGGCGCTCCGCCTGACGGTCTTCGTCGGGGAGGGCGACCGGTGGCGGCACCGCCCGCTCTACCACGAGATCGTGGCCCGCGCCCGCGCCGCCGGGCTGGCGGGCGCCAGCGTGCTGCGCGGCATCGAGGGGTTCGGCGCGTCCAGTCGCGTCCACACCGCCCGGATCCTGTCGCTGTCGGAGGACCTGCCGATCGCGATCGTGATCGTGGACGCCGAGGACCGGATCCGCGCCTTCCTTCCCGAGCTGGACGAGCTGGTCGGGGAGGGCCTGGTCGTGCTGGACCCGGTCGAGATCGTCCGCTACACGGGCCGGGACGACCGCGACCGGCAGGACCAGCGGGACGAGCGGTGACGGTGCTGCTGGTCGCGGTCGGGGCCGCGCTGGGCGCCCCGCTGCGCTACCTGGTCGACCGCGCCGTGCAGGCCCGGCACGACACGGTCTTCCCGTGGGGCACGTTCATCGTCAACGCCGCCGGGTCCGGGCTGCTGGGGTTCCTGGCGGCGGCGCTGCCGTCCGGCCACGGGTTGACGGCGCTGGCCGGGACGGGCTTCTGCGGGGCGCTGACCACCTATTCCACGTTCGGGTACGAGACACTGCGGCTGGCCGAGGAGGGCGCGCGCATGTTCGCGCTCCTCAACGCCGCCGCCTCGATCGCCGCCGGCCTGGGCGCCGCGTACTGCGGGCTGGCCCTGGCGGCGGCGCTCACCTCCTAGAACGGGGGTCGCGGTTTGACTCTCCCCCGGGGGGAGAGGGGAGGGTCCTTGACGTGAGCGATCCATTTCTGGCGATCGGCGCCTTCTCGCGCGCGAGCATGCTGTCGATCAAGATGCTGCGGGCCTACCACGAGGCCGGCATCCTGGTGCCGGCCAGCGTCGATCCGCGGACCGGGTACCGGGCCTACCACCCGGCCCAGCTCGCCGACGCCGCGGTGATCCGCCGGCTGCGCTCGCTCGACCTGCCGCTGGACCGGGTGCGGGAGGTGGTCGCGGCCCGCGACCCGGAGGTGACCCGGGAGGTGCTCGCCGAGCACGCCCGCGTGATGCGCGCGCGCCTGGAGGAGACGGCCCGGATCGTCGCCGAGCTCCAGGCGGGCGTGGAGCGTCCGGCCGAGCACACGCCCGTGCACGTGCGGGACGTCCCGGCGGCGCACACCCTCGCCGTGCGGGGCGTGGTGACGGACGACGACTTCGCCGCCTTCCTCGGCCCCGCCTACGCCGAGATGGGCGGGCTCGCCGCCCGGCTGGGCCTGGTGCCGGCGGGCCCGGCCGGGGCGCTCTACCCGTCCCAGATCGAGGACGACCCGGTCGACGTCGAGGCGTACCTGCCGCTGGCCGCGCCGGCGGCGCTGCCCCGCGACCGCGGCCGGGTGCTGCTGGGCGAGGTCCCGGCCGCGCGGGTCGCCATCGCCGTGCACGCCGGACCGTACGACACCATCGACGGCGCCTACCGCCGGCTGGGCGCGTGGGTGGCCGCCAACGCCGTCCCCGGGGCCGGGCCCGTCCGCGAGGTGTACCTCGTGAGCGCGGACGAGACGCCCGACCCGGAGGGCTTCCGCACCGAGATCCAGTGGCCGGTCGCCTGACCCCGGCCACGTTCCCAAGAAATCCGAGAAAGGAAATTCCGCCATGCCCGTGCGCATCGCCAATGTGACCTTCGACTGCGAGAACACCCTCGCCACCGCCCGCTTCTGGTCCGCGGCGTTCGGCCGCCCGCTGGACCCCGACCCCACCGAGTTCTTCGCCTCGATCGGCCTGACCGAGAAGGACCGCGACGGCACGCCGAGCGTCTTCTTCATACTCGTCCCGGAGAAGAAGACCGTGAAGAACCGGACGCACCTGGACCTCGACTCGGGCGGCGACCGCGAGACCGAGATCGCGAGGCTGGTGGGGCTGGGCGCGAAGCGCGGCGCCGACCACGACGAATTCGGCCATTCCTGGACGGTCATGAACGACCCCGAGGGCAACGAGTTCTGCATCTCCTGACCGCTCCCCGGCCGGATATTCCGTTTGTCTCGTCCGCCCCGTCCGCGATGATGGGGCGGATGAGATTGCGGCTCGCGTACGGGGTGGTGGCCGAGCCGGGGACGGCCGCGTGGCTTCCCCGGCCCAGGACGGAGCCGGTCCGGCTGGCCGGTGAGGGCGACGCGCCGCCCGGTGCGGCGGTGGCGCTGGGCCCGGCGGGGGCGGGCGGCGCGGAGGCCGGCGCGGCGGTGGCCGAGCTGGGCGTCCTGGTCCGGGACGGCGGGATCGCGGCGGCGGGCGCGGGCGTCGACCTCGGCGGCGGGTTCCGGTCGGCGCGGCTGGCCGGGGCGCGCGGCGACCAGCGCGACGCCGTCGTGGCGGCGCTGCGGACGCTGGGCGTGGACGGCGCCGGGCGGCTGGGCGAGCGGACCGGGTTCCTGACGGGCCTGTTCGGGCCCGCCGTCACCCGGCGGGTGGGCGCGGCGGCGGCGCGGGCGATCGGCGAGGGACGCTGGGCGGCGCTGCATCTGGCCGCCGCGGCCAGCGACGTCCTGGGTCCCGAGCAGCTTGAACGCGTGCTGGCGCTGGAGGCGCCGGGCGGCGCCGACCTGATCGCGGGCGGGCGCCCGTCGGTGCTGGCCGCCGACCTGCGGCGGGTGCTGGAGCCCGTTCCGGGGCCTCGGCGGCTGGAACTGCTGCTCGACCTGTGGGAACGGGTGTCGGAGCACCACGCCTGGCTGGCCCGCCGCGAGCGGCTGCTGGCCTCGCAGGGCCGCCGGGACCGCCTGGACGATCTGCGCGACCGCCGCGGGCGGTACGAGGACGACATCCTCCTGTCGTACCTGCGCGCCCAGCTGGGGGCGCGCGAGCCGACCCTGGCCGAGGCGGCGCGGTGGCAGCCGGAGATGCACTACTGGATGGGCATGCTGGCGCGGCTCCTGAACGACGCCCGCGCGGCGACCGCGCTGCTGCGCACCGCCGTGGCCGTGTCCGATCACGGCGTCCCGGAGGGGCTGGCGCGGCGCGCGCCGCTGCTGCGCGCGACCGTCCGGGCGCTCGACCGGGAGGAGTACCGGTTCCCGCTGAGCCGGGAGCGGAAGAAGCGTGCGGCGGGGCTGCCCGCGCGGCCGGGCGCGTACGTGCGGGAGATCGTCGGCAAGATGGACGGGCCGAAGCCCGAGGTGGACGGCCCGGCGCCTTACTACCGGCAGCGGCTCGCGCGGGCGCTGAACTACGGGCAGCTCGCCGCCAAGATGGTCGAGAGCCTGCTGGACGACGACCACAGGGTGCCGGAGGACTACCTGCGGCACTGGGCGTCGCGCTCCCTGCGCGAGTGGCGGGAGAACGTCGGGTACTCCGCCGTGCGCGGGCCCGCCGACTGGACCGAGGCGCCGCGCTTCGCGGAGTACCTGCTCGGGACGAGGGAGCCGCTCGCCGAGCGGCTGGAGCGGGG
Organism: Actinomadura rugatobispora; assembly: GCF_042656285.1. GTDB lineage: Bacteria > Actinomycetota > Actinomycetes > Streptosporangiales > Streptosporangiaceae > Spirillospora > Spirillospora rugatobispora. Next base: position 25,199 of record NZ_JBHSON010000103.1, read on the forward strand.
CGGCGACGACGCGCAGGAGGAGGTCGGCGACCTGGTGTGGTGCGCCGACCTCATGGACGCGCTGGCGAACCTGCACGGCCACGACGCCGCCACGATGCGGCGGCAGGACGGGCCGCCGTGGCTGGATCCGGACCCCGGGCCCGAGGACCCGGCCCCGCTCGCCCCGGCGTACGACTCGGTCGCGCGGGCCGTCTCGGGAGCCGCGCAGCTGGTGGCGTTCGGCGGCGGGCGCCCGCCCGGCAAGGGGGTGCGCACGTGGGAGGCGCTCGTCGCGGGCCTGCTCGCCGAGGCGGAGATCGATGAGGCGCTGCGCGGGGAGTTCGCGGTGCCGGCGCCGCTGGCGGCCCTGGACGGGACGGTCGTGCCCGGCACCGGCGGCGCCCGGTTCCGGCTGGCCCGCAGTGCCCGCACGCTGGCCGAGTGGGCGAACTACATGGGCAACTGCATCGCCGGTCCCGACTACGTGGAGAAGGCCACGGCGGGCCGGTGCGGCCTGGCCGCCCTGTACGGGGAGGACGGCCACGTTCGGGTCAACCTCGAACTGGTCCCGCTCCGGCCCGAGCTGCGCGGCTGGCACGTCTCGGAGATGGCGGCGCGGTTCAACGACGATCCCGATGAGGATCTGGCCCGCCGGGTGCGGGAATGGGTCGGCACGATCCCCGGCGTCGACCGGGCCGCGAACGGCGCCGCCACCGGCGAGGAGACGCCGCCCACGCCGCTCACGCCGCCCGGCAGGTCCGGGTCCGGGCGGCGGGCCCCGCGTCCGCGCCTGCTTCAGGACGCCGGGCCCGCGCTGGGCGAGCTGGCCGTGAAGGCGTGGGACGACCGGATGACGGCCGAGCCCTCACACGCCCTGGCCGTCCTGGCGTCCGCCGAGGACCCGGCCTCCGAAGAGGCGTTCGCGCAGCTGACGAGGCTGCGACGGCTGGGCCCCGCGTCCCTGGCCGCCGCCTGCCGCAACGTCCTGGACCGCCGCGACCTCGATCTCGCCGACCTGTGGACGCTCAGCGGGATTCGCCCGCTGGAGGCGGCCCTGGGCGGCCTCGACCCGGCGCTGCGCGAACGGTTCGGGCAGCTCGGCCTCCTCACCGGGGCGGCGCCCCTGCCCGGGTCGCTGCGAAGGCTCGCCCGCGATCCGCGGGTGGCTCCCGCGTACTCGCTGGGCCTCGTCGGGCTGCGTCTGCGGGCGGCGATCGGGCGGCTCGTCCTGGACGGCGACCCGGCCGTCACGCGCTCGCTGACCCGGCGCCCGGCCGTGCCGCCGCTGTGCGCGCTCACCGTGCACGTCACCTGCGAGGCGCCCGCGATCGAGCTGGCCCCGGTGGCGCCGCCGGGCGCCGTCACCGTCCCGGGCTTCCCGGCGTCCGCGCTCGACGACGAGGACGGCCCCTGGCACGCCGCGTTCCCGGGTGCCCGCGAGCTGGGCGCCGACACCGGCGAGTTCTGGAACCGGGTCTCCCGGCACGGGCTGCGCGTCCCGGCGGCGTGGGTGGCCGGGGGCGGCGGCTGGCCCGCGCTCTGGTCGCGGGCCGGCCGCCGCTGATCAGCCCATCAGCCGATCAGCAGCGGGACGAACAGCGTCGCCACGTAGTACCCCATGTACTGGGCGCCGGACGTCATGCCCAGCAGCCGGTGGCAGGCCCCGGCCAGCGCGCCGACGGTGAGCGTGACCAGCAGCGCGAGCGGGCCGCCCTCGTACCAGGCCACCACGCAGATCAGCCCGGCGAACGCGCCGATCAGCGCCTCGTGGCTGATCCGCCGCGACACCCACGCGCTGGCGGTGCGGGCGTGCCGGACGGCCAGCGGGTACACCACCACCGCGGCGATGGCGACCGCCAGCAGCCCGAACACCAGGAACTGCCAGGTGGACAGCAGCGTGTGCAGGTTGTGCACGCCGCCGCCCGGGGCCTCCACCGTGTAGACCGGGGGCGCGTTGAACAGCGCTGCGGCGGGGCCCGCCGCGACCGGGCTCAGCGGCAGCCCGAACGCGATCAGCGGGATCAGCGTCTCGGCGATGTAGGTGGACTCCGTCGTCCCGTTCTTCACCGACATCAGCGTGCTCAGCCGCTGGTAGGGGTGCTTGATCCGGCTGCCCACCGCCTCGCCCGCCATGACCGCGGTCGCGACCGGGCTGAGCATGAACGTGGTCGAGCTGACCGCCGCCGTGGCGGCGGTCGCGGCCGTCTGGCCCCTGGTCAGCACCCGGAACGGGTTGGGGAACCAGCCGCCCGGCGCCGCGCCCTCCGGCGCCAGCGAGAACACCTTGCCGCCGCCGCGCGGCAGCAGCCCCCGCCCGGTGCGGGACCCGGCCATCAGCACGTCGATCACCAGCGGCCCGATCGCGATGCCGAGGAAGAAGCTGATGCTCAGCGGCTTGTCCAGCACGTCCTTGGCGAACCCGCTCAGCGCGGCCAGCGCCAGCACGAACGGGACCAGCCCGGCGACCGCCGCCCAGCGTCCCGGCGAGAAGTAGGCCACCAGCGCCGCCACCGCCACGAACACGTACGGGACGATCTCCTTGACCGGGTCGGCCAGCGGGGCGAGCAGCGCGGCCACCGCGACCGCCACCGGCACCGCGATCGCGGCCGACAGCAGCCCGCCCGCCAGCGCCTTGCGCAGCGCGATGTGCGGGGCGCCGATCCTGCGCATCGCCCGCGCGTCGTCCAGCAGCGGCACGGCCGTGGTGTCGCCCGGGATGCCCAGCAGCGTGGTCGGGATCGCGTGCGTCATGTGCTTGGCCGCGGCACCGGCCAGGAAGAAGGTGATCACTCCTTCGGGCGGGACGCCCAGCAGCACCACCAGCAGGGTCAGGGGTCCCAGCGTGGAGGTCTCGTCGGTGCCCGAGACCAGCCCGATCGCGGCGAAGACCAGGGCCCCGGCCAGGCCCATCGACAGCGCCCACAGCAGCTCGGTGATCATCGGGTCCCCGCCTCCTCCCGCGTCGTGGGCGCGGCGGTCTCGTCCAGGAGGCCCAGCTCGCGCAGCTCCTCGCGGACGGCCGGGGGCAGCCGGTCCGGCGAGGGGTCGTCGCCGTCCTGCACCAGCTCGGCCAGGGCGGCGCGGCGCAGCGCAGCCGAGCCCGCCGCGTCCCCGTCGTCGTCGGCGAAGGTCCGCTTGGGCGGGAACAGCCGGGCGCAGATCGTCCCGGCGATCAGGCATCCGGCCAGCCCGGCCAGCAGCGCGTACCCGTCGGCGAGGGCCGGGGTGTCCAGCGTGCCGCGCAGCAGCGCCCGCGCGATCAGGAACAGCGGCAGCCCCCCGGCCACGCCGATCAGCAGCGACGCGAACAGGTGCCGCAGGTCGACCGCGTCGTTCCAGACCTCGGTGTACGGGCCGTCGCCGGTCTTCGCGTCGTCGTTCATCGCGCCGCCTCCGCCCGCAGCTCGGCCAGCACGCGCTCGGCGTGGTCGCCGCGCACCGCGCCGTCCGCGACCATCCGGGCGACCACCCGGGGCAGCTCCTCCGGCCCGGCGCCCGCGGCGACCGCGACGTTGCGGGCGTGCAGGGCCATGTGGCCGCGCTGGATGCCCTCGGTCGCCAGCGCCCGCAGGGCCGCCAGGTTCTGCGCCAGGCCCGCCGCCGCGATGATCTCCGCCAGCTCCGCCGCCGTCGACACGCCCAGCAGCCGCACCGCGGCGGCCGCAACCGGGTGCACCCGGGTCGCCCCGCCGACCAGCCCGACCGGCATGGGCAGCTCCAGCGTCCCGGTCAGGTTCCCGTCCGCGTCCCGGGCGAAGTGGGACAGCGAGGTGTAGCGGCCGTCCGGCCCCACCGCGTGCGAGTGGGCGCCCGCCTCGACCGCGCGGGTGTCGTTCCCGGTGGCCAGCACCACGGCGGTGACCCCGTTCATGATCCCCTTGTTGTGGGTGGCGGCCCGGTACGGGTCGGCCTCGGCCAGCGCCGCCGCGTGCACGATGTCCCGGACCACCTCGGGCCCGCCCAGCGCCTCCGCGTCGAACACCGCGTGCGCCCGCGCCAGCCGCAGATCGGCCTTGTTGGTGAGGATCCGCAGCAGCGGCCGTCCCCCGGCGATCTCCGCGACCCGCGGCGCCACCGCCTCCGCCATCGTGTTGACCGCGTTGGCGCCCATCGCGTCCCGCACGTCCACGGCCAGGTGCAGCACCACGTAGCGCTGCTCCCGGGCGTCCACCACGCGCACCGACACGTCCCGGACGCCGCCGCCCAGCTCCGCCAGCCGCGGGTCCTGGGCGTCGGCCAGCCCGGCCAGCTCCGCCCGCGCCGCCAGCAGCCGCAGCCGCGCCGCCTCCGGATCGGCCACGTCCAGCACCTGCACCTGCGCCTGCATCACCGGCGTGGACGACGACGTCACGAAACCACCGCGCACCCGGGCGATCCGGGCGGCGTTGCTGGCCGCGGCCACCACCGACGGCTCCTCCGTCGCCATCGGGACCAGCACGTCCGCGCCGTTCACGGTGAAGTTGGCCGCCACCCCCAGGGGGACGCCGAAGACCCCGACGACGTTCTCCGCCATCCGGTCGGCCTGGTCCAGGCCGAGCCCGCCCTCGGGGGCCAGCGCCGACAGATCGGCGGCGGTCAGGGCGGTGCCGTCCGCGAGCCGGGCGAGCCGCTCCGGCACCGACAGGTTCCGGAAACCGGAAAGACGGCTGTTGACCATGAAGTTCCTCCTGCGTACGGGGTGGGTGCGGGCCGACGCTAGGTCAGGACGGCCGCCTACGACCATGGGTCGATCGTCCGTATCCGGGACCAGATGATGTGACGTTCACCCATGCCGGGCGGCATCCCCGAGCGCGTGCAGCCGCACGGCGACGGACAGGCGGAAGAACGGCTCCGGATCCCGCCACCCGGACCCCAGGAGCGCGGTGATCCGCTCCAGCCGCTGGAGCATCGTGTTGGTGTGCACGCCCAGGTCACGGGCCGCCCGGGTGGGACTGCCGTTGGCCTCCACGTAGGCGCGCAGCGTCGCGAGAAGATCGGCGTTCCGCTCCCGGTCCCAGCGCAGCACCGGCCCCAGCGTCCGCCCGATGAACCGCTCCAGCGCCCGCCGGTCCGGCCCGAACAGCACCGTGTACGGCAGGTACGCGTCGGTGGTCACGGCCCCGTCCACGGTGCCCAGCGCGGGCAGCAGCCGCGCGCACGCCCGCGCCAGCTCGCACCGCTCCGCCAGCAGCCCCGGATCCTCCGCCACCGGCGCCGCCACCGCCAGCACACCGCCCTTCACGGCCGCGCCCAGCCGCCGGTGGACGTGCCGCGCCGCCGCCTCGGGATCGTCCCCGGGCAGCAGCACGGTCAGCACCCCCTCGTGCTCCCCGGCCAGGCCGTGCGGGAGGGCCGCCCCCTGCGCCGCCCGCAGCGCCGGTCGCCGCTGCTCGGCCGCCACGACCGCGACCACCCCGATGCGCAGATCGTCCAGCCGCACATGCCGCGCCCGCGCCCGGCGCGCCGCGTCCCGCCGCCGCGCCGGGCTGTCGGCCAGCACGTCCGACAGCAACTCGCCGCGGACCCGCTCCTCGGCATCGGCCACCGCGTCCTGGCTCAACGTCAGCAGCGCGGTGATCTGCGCGGCCCGCTCGATCGTGCGCTGCTCCACCTCCCCGATCGGCAGCCCGCCCGGCCCGACCAGCAGGCAGCCCAGCAGCGTCCCGCCCGCCACGGCCGCCGCCACCGCCGCCACCTCACCCTCCGGCAGCAGCACGCAGTGCCCGGACCTCCGGCTGGCGTCCACCGCCGCGCCCACCGCCTCCGACAGCCCGGTCGGCGCCTCCCCGCCCGCCACCACCTCCAGATCGCGGTCCAAGATCGTCACGGCCCGGCCCAGCGCCCGCGCCAGCGTCGCCGCGACCTCCTCGGCGCCGCCGCCCGCGAGCACCGCCGCGGTCAGGTCCTGGTGCACGGCCCCCGCCCGCTCCACCGCCGCGGCATGCCTGCTGAGCTCGGCGTACGCGCCTTCGGCCGCCTCCGTCGACCGCCGCGCCCGGCGCAGCAGCCGGGCCGTCTGCAGCACCACCGACGCGTGATCGGCGAACGCCGACAGCAGCGCCACCTCGTCCGGGGTGAAGGCGTGCGCGCTGCGGTTCGCGGCGAACAGCACGCCGAGGACCTCCTCGTCCGCCAGCATCGGCACCCCCAGCAGCGACACCAGCCCCTCCGCCCGCACGGCCTGGTCGATGCCGCTCTCGTGGGACAGCTCCACGGCGTCCTCGTAGGAGGCCGTCCACTGCGGCACCCGCGTCCGCACCACCTCGCTGGCCAGGCCCATGCCCGCCGGAACCCGCAGCCGCCGGATCGCCGGCGTCACCGTCCCGGTGGTGGACCGCACCAGCAGCTCACCGGACGCCTCCTGGAACTCCGACAAATAGGTGACGTCGGTGTTCATGAGCTCGTGCGCGCGCCGCACCAGCCGGTCGAGGAGCTCGTCGGGGTCGCGCAGCTCGGCCAGCTCGCGGGCGCTGGAGAACAGCGCCGCCAGCTCCCGCTCACGCCGCCGCCAGCGCCGCAGCTCCACCGCCAGCCGCCGCAGCCGCCCCGCCGCCCGCTCATCACCGAGCAGCTCGGCGGCCCGGCCGCCGTCCAGGCTGCCGTCCACCGCCATGTCGAACAGCGCGACCACATCGTCCAGCGGGATCAACGGCCCGGTCTCCTCCATGAACCCGCAGGTTATCCGCGCTCCAGACACCCCGGACCAGGCCGTTGCACCCGTACCCCCCACGTATGACGGCCGTGATTCCCCACCACGAGTGACGCGGATGACAAACGGTGCCCCCTACCGTCGATCTCCATGCGCAAAAGGACAACCTTCGCCGCACTGACCGCCCTCCTCGTCTCACTTCCCGCCAGCGCCGCCGCGAGCCCCGCGGAAGAAAAGGCCGAGGTGATCGAGCGCACCCAGATACGCGACCGCGTCGTCGACCTGACCGTGAAATCCCCCGCCCTCGGCGGGAACGGCAAGGTCCGGCTGATGACCCCCGAGGGCTGGAACGAGAACGACCGCTCGAAACGCTGGCCCGTCCTCTACCTGCTCCCGGGCGGGGACGGCGACTACACGGCCTTCACCGAGCAGTACGACATCGAGAACATCCCCGAACTCCGCGACGTCCTGGTCGTCTCTCCGAACATGCCGATGTTCGGCTTCTACAGCAACTGGTGGAACAACGGAAAGGGCGGCGCCCCCGCCGTCGAGGACTTCCACCTGAAAGAAGTCCGCACGATCCTCGAACGCGATTACGGCGCCGGAACCCGCCGCGCCGTCGCCGGGGAGTCCCAGGGCGGATACGGGGCGCTGAAATACGCCGGCAAGCACCCCGGAATGTTCCGCGCCGCGGCCAGTTACAGCGGCTTCGTCCACCCGATCCAGTACGTCAAGGCCATCAGCGGCGGCGCCGAGTACCTGAAGATCGACTGGCGGAGGATCTGGGGCGACCCCGTACGCCAGCGGCACATCTGGGAGGCCAACGACCCGTACCACATGGCCGACCGCCTGCGCGACACTCCCGTCTACATCGCCTCCGGCGACGGAACCCCAGGCGAACTCGACAAGCCCCTCGAACCCGACCCGATCATCCCGGGCCTCCAGGACCTCGCCGTCCTCTTCCCCAAGGAGGTCGTGTCCCTGACCGAGGCCGTCATGGGCGACGAGTCCCGCACCGTGGCCCACCGCTACATCGAGGCCGGCGTCCCGGTCACCACCCACTTCTTCCGCGGCACCCACGGCCCCGCCTACTGGAAGCGAGAGCTACACACCTCCCTCCCCATGCTCCTTCGCGCCCTCGGCCAGCGATAACGCCCCGCGAGGCACGCCCTAGCCAGACGAGCCTTACCGTGCGCGCCCCGCCCCAGCGCGCACGGACTGGCTCATATGCACGATTCTCGTCCCGGCTACTTGTTTCCCCACCAGTGGTCGGCCACCGTGAGCGCCAGCCACACCACGGACTTCATGACGATCTCCAGCAGCCAGGGCCGCTCAGTGGACGGCTCACTCCGGCAGGAACGACGACGACTGGACATGCAACTCTCCTTCCTGACCACGAGGGTCTTGGCGTGAACTGACGTGCGTCATTCACTGCGCACATCGACCTACACCTTGGCCGGTGCATCCTTCTCCTGGAATTTCGGGGACGACCAGATTTCGACCGCAACCCCTACAGGGGAGGGCCTGCTTCTTTCTGTGATCTCGAGCGCCGCCTCCTTGTACCGGGCGTTCCACTCCTCAACCGTCCCGACGGTGTCCGGGTCCAGGCCGTCCTCCTTCGCGATCTCCCGTAGAACGACGAGGAACGAATACACCCACCTCCACTGGGGAAGTTGCTGACGCTTCTTCCCGCTGATAACGCCGTGCACGGTCGATTTCGGCAGCGAGCACACCGACCCCACCAGGTCGCTCCGCTCAGACATCGTGCGCACGCGACCGTAAGTCGGCGGGCCCGCTGCGCTCCAGCCCCTGCGAAGCACCTCAGCGAAGCCTTCGACAGCTTCGTCGCCACGGTCGACGGACATAACTCACTTCACCTCCACCATCCAGATTGCCCGTTTTGAATAGAATTGGGCAGCCGTGACCAGTCGTCATGCGAGCAACCGGGCAAAGTTCCACCCATATCCGAATCACTGCACATCCCATTTGACAGCCTCACCGGGGGCGCGTGGGCGGGATTGAGTAAAAAGAGCATCGATACCGAACGGTCGGAACACGTACGAACCAAGGCGGACAGCCCCGATCACCGGCAAACGGGCCCGAACGTCCAGCGAGATCATGATCACGATTCCTTCCAGGCAGGCCCGAACGGAGGCGGACGAATACGAACAGATTCGCGCCACTCTCTACCCCGAACACGCAAATATGCCGAATATCAGAAAAGTTCGACAACTCTGGCTGCGCCAGTGCCACCCACCTCGGAGCCCACGACAGGTAGCGGGCGAGCTCGCCGCTGCTGGAGTTGCGGCGAATCAGCAGGTGCCGACAGCCATCGGCGCCGATCCCGCCCCAGGCCCGGTCGTAGTAGCGCGGCCCTTTCGCTCCGGCACACTGCCGATGCCGTACCAAGGCCGGCAGACGCTAGGCGACGGCCGATACGCAGCCGATGCGGCGGGACACGGCGAAGGCCTGGCCTCGAGAAGGGGGCGGGGCAGGGAAAACCCACCTGGCCAGTAGTCGCGATAGCCGCACGTGCAGGGACATCGGAGTCGCGGGCGCAGAGGATCATCCCAGTCGTCACACTGCCGCCAGGTGGAAGAATCGCACGCGGCGGGAAACGGCACGGGTGATGGGATGTCCGAACGTGGGAAGTGGCGGCCTGTCCTTGGAGGACTTGACCGGGTACTGGGAGTTGGAGGCCTACACGGAGGCCCGCGAGCTCTGCGCATCGGAGGGCGTGGACACCCGGCCGTACGTGCAGGGTTGGCTCGACGATCCGGCACTGCCCGAACCGGGGGGCTTTCTTCCGGTCAACGGCTTCGTCCTCCACATCGCCGCGGACGGCACGGCCACCGAGTATGCCGCCGGCCGGGTGCGGATGCCGTGGTGGGAAAGCGAGGTGGTGCTCGACAACCGCTGCGAGCCGTTCAACGGCGAGGTCGTCCGGGGGAAGGACGCGCTGTACTTCGTCCCCGACGAGGACGAGAACGGCGAGGTGGAGCCCAATGGGTACCACTACGGCAACGGCTCCGACTGTTTTGCCACGGCACGGTTGACCCTTGATGAGGCGGGGCGGCTGGTGCGCACCGTGTCGGTGGACTTCGAGATGGGATTCCTGCTGACCCGGCTCTGGTACCGGTACGCGCGGGTGGACGCGCCCACGCGGCCTCGGCCTCGGCGCATCGAGGACGCTCCCGCGCCGTCGTCGATCGACGAGGCCGTTGTGGTGCCGGTTCCCGCGAACATCGCATCCGCTCTGGCCGAGGCCTATCGCTCGACGCTCGCCGGCCATCGCATCGCCGGTGCGACTCACGACGACGACACCCATGTCACCGGCATTGTGGAATATGCCGATCTCACCCGAGGCGGAGGCCAGAATGGCATGCAGGTCACGATGAGGGGCATCCCCGCCCTCGGCCACCTGCGGCACACGGATCCGTTCGGGAAAACCGGAGAGGCGCTGGACGAGGCGCGCGACCTGCTGTGCGACCACGTCTTCGAGGCCCATGCGGACGCGAGCGCAGCGGACTGGTGGGGGACGCGGCGCGTCTCGGTGCTGACCTGCTACCGGGAGGATTCCGGGGTTTTCGAGGTACGGGCATTCGCCGGACCCGCCGCCTGGGGACTGAGGCGCGAGTTCGAGGCCCAGACGATGCTGCTCGCCCAGTTCGCCGCGACGGTGGCCGGAGAATAGCCGCCTACCGGGCCCCGCGGTGTTCCGGTCGTGTTCATCAGACGAGCGTTGGACGAACGCCCGGACGCCGGTCGCGCCCCCTTATGACATCCGCCCGGCAAAATGCGCGTGGAGGGTGTTGAAGAAGTGCTCCTCCGGGTCTCCGAACCAGGGATGGGCGCCGCTGCCGTCGGCGTAGGTGATGGTGGCGGCCTGCCAGGCGCCGCGGAGCACGGTCTCCCGGTGCAGGATCGAGATGAGCCCGGTGAAGTCGTCGGCGCACAGGAAGTGGTTTTCCTCGTCCCGCCCGAAATTGATGATCTGCCCGGACGTGCCCTTCGGGCCCGGGTCGAGGTCGAGCCCCACGTGGTCGAACCTGACCGGATCGCTCCACAGCGGAATCCAACCCGGCGAACTGTACAGCGGCTTGATGACGCCTTCGGCACCCGGGAACACCGACCCCTCGATGACGTCCCCGATCTCCTGCCAGAACCGCCATGTCTCCAGGATCAGATCGGTGGACAGGAACGTCAGGGTGGGCAGGCACGGGACCGCGGGCCCGGCTCGGTCGGCGACCATGGACTCGCGCTGCCCGTTGTGCATCCCGAGCACCGTCCGCACGTCCTCGGGAAGGCGCGCCCCGATCCCCGCCTCCAGCGCTTCGATGTCGGCATCGCTCGCCCCCGGCGCCAGGTTGGCATGCGCGTACGGGACGTTGACGCCCAGCCACTCGACGTACTCCGCGAACAGTTCACGAACGAGCATCCAGCTCCACCCATCGTCCGGGCCGCGACCACACCCGCGCACGCAGCCGGTCTTGATCACCAAAGCCTGAGAAAGTACTACACGCGGGTGACAAGAGCGGCGAGCGTGGCTGCGGCCAGGGAGTACTGGACGGGCGTCACCAGACGACGACGCCGCCCCCGAGGCTCTTGGCGCGGTGGGCGGCGTCGATGATGTTGCCGAGCCTGTGCGCGACGTAGTCGGCGGGCCGTCCCGTGGCGGCCGTGATGGCGGGGATGTTCTCGCGCACCATCTCGCATTCGGCGAGGAAACCGTCAACGTCCTCCGGCATGACGTAAAGGTCGGCACCGTCCAGGGTGGGCAGGAAACGCGCGCCCAGAGAGCGGACAGTCTCCGAACCCCACAGGTCGGTCCGGGTGCTCTCGAATCCGGCCAGACCGGAGCCGGGTTCCTCCCCGTCGAACAGCGTCATCTCGCCGTCGTCGTCCATCACGAACGCGTGCACGCTCAGGCTCATGCGAGGAAGCGAACCGCCCTGCCCCACGCGACGCAACCTCTTTAGGATCGACGTGTGAGGTTGGCGGTGGTGCATTCGGTGTCGGCCGAGATCGAGCCGACACCGTGCGAGACGACCACTCGACCGGCGCGGCCTCCGCTGCGGCCGTACGTCGTGGGCTACGCGAGCTTCAGTTCCGGTCCCGGACGACCGCCGCGGCGCCGGGTGCTGCCGCTGGGCCTGACCACGCTGATCATCGACTTCACCGGAACGGGACGGGTGGTCACCGGGCCGCGCGCCACCACAGTGATCTACGAAGAGGTGGGCTGGCGGCACGGCGTCTCGGTCGGGCTGACTCCCGCAGGCGTCCGGGCACTCCTGGGCATGCCGACGCGCGAACTGACCGGCGCCATCACCGACCTGGGCGACGTCCTCGGCCCTCGCGCCGGCCGCCTGGCCGAACGCCTGGCCGAGGCGCCGGACTGGCCCGCCAGGTTCGCCCTCCTGGACGAGACGTTCACCGCCTGGCTGAACCCCACCCCGCAGGGGCTGGTGCCGCGTGCCTGGTGGCGGCTCCAGGAATCGGCCGGGCGGCTCACGATCGGCGGCCTGGCGGACGAACTCGCGGTCAGCCGGCGCCACCTGGAGCTCGGGTTCCAGAAGGAGATCGGCCTGCCGCCCAAGACGATCGCCCGCATCGCCCGCTTCCAGGACGCCGTACGGGCGCTGTCATCACCCGCGGCCACGCTCGCGAGCGCCGTCGCGTGCGGCTACGCCGACCAGCCCCATCTCGGCCGTGAGATCCGCGCGATGACCGGGATGACGCCCGGCCAGCTGTTCGCATTCGTTCAAGACGGGATCCGGCACGCTGGCTAGCCTCCGGGATCATGACACTCACCGGGAAGACGGCGCTCGTGACCGGCGGTTCGCGCGGCATCGGCCGGGCCATCGTGCGGCGGCTCGCGCAGGACGGCGCCAAGGTCGTGTTCGGCTACCGCCAGGACAAGACGGCGGCCGACGCCCTCCTCGATGAACTCGACGACGCCGTCGCCGTCCGCGCCGACCTCGAAGACCCGGCCGGCATCGAGACCCTCTTCGAGCCCGTCGCCGACGGCCTGGACATCCTCGTCAACAACGCCGCGATCAACCCGCACGCCCCGATCACCGACATCACCTCCGAAGAGTTCGACCGGGTGATGACGATCAACGCCAAAGCTCCCCTGCTGGCGATGCGGAAGGCCGCCACGCTGCTGCGCGACAACGGCCGCGTCATCAACATCTCGACCCTCAACACCGTCGTGCCCGCACCCGGCCACGCCCTCTACTCGGCGAGCAAGGGCGCGCTGGAGCAGCTCACCGCCGTCGCGGCCCGCGAGTTCGGCGTACGCGGGATCACGGTGAACACCGTCTCACCGGGCGCGATCGACACCGATCTGCTCCGCGCCACCAACCCGCCCGAGGCGCTGGAGCAGAGCGTGGCCTTCACCGCCCTGCAGCGCCTCGGCCAGCCCACCGACATCGCCGCCGTCGTGTCCTTCCTGGCCGGCCCCGACTCACAGTGGATCACCGGCCAGAACCTCCGCGCCACCGGCGGCCTCCTCGTCTGACCGACGACGCGGGCGCCGCCCGTTGCGGACCTGGCGCCGCAAGGCGATCCGGATGAACCGGGACGGTTAGAGTCTGCGGTCATGACGGACCTCGAAAGGCTGCTGGCGCTCGTACCACCGCCCGCGGCCCCGGTGGATCCCCATGCCGACTGGACGCGGGTGGAGGATGCGCTCGGGCTGGTCCTTCCCCGCGAGTTCACCGAGATCGCCCGGCGGTACGGGCGCGGCACGTTCTGCGACGAGTTCTCCTGCTGCGCCCCAGAGGAGATGATCGAGGAGAACCCCGGTCGGCTGGAGGACCTGCGGCTGATCCTCGGGGACGCGGGCGAGGACTGCCCGCATCCCGTTCACCCTGAGCCCGGGGGGCTGGTGCTGTGGGGATCGGACTCGATCGGCGGGACGCTCGCCTGGCTCACCGAGCCCGCCGAATCCCCCGAACACTGGCAGACCGTCTACTGGACGCGCGACGACGAGTTCGAGTACCCCGAAGGCGGCGTGGCCGCCGTACTCATGGGGCTCATCGAGAATCGGAGGGAGAACGGCGCGGACGTCGGCGCCCCCTGGTTCACCCCCTACCGCAAGGACGTCCACGTATATCTGCAGCTGACGGAGGCGGAAGGCGCGCCCCCGTATGAGGAGCGACTCCGCATCCTGCGCCGAAGCCTGGCACCGACCAGTGACCGCGGCGGCTTCGCAGGCGCAGGCGGCGCCCGGCAGGACCACTTCGCCGCGGCCGACGACCAGTGGACGTTGACCTACGAGACGGCCTACGGGCACCAGATCCGGGTCGCCTACCCACCCGGCGCGGACACGCGAGTACGCGACGCGCTGCTCGCCGCGATCGACGCCATGGGCTGCCGCGTCAAGGGCGTCCTGCCGGTGCACGGCACCGCGCACTGGCCCGAACTGGAGTGAACGGCTCCGACAAGGTCATTCACCCTCAGGCGGCTTGAGCGATCCACATCTCCCCCTGGTGTCGCACGTGCGTGGGATCATGCGGCTTTCCGGATCACAGGGGGGCCGGGAGCATGGCGGAGACACGGTATTTCGATAAGAACGACAATGACGTCGTCCGACACTGGCAGATCACCCTGGACGGGATCCGCTGCCGCATGGGCTGGGGCGTGGCCGGCGGCGTCATGCGCGGGTCGAGCATGACGCTCGACGACGAAGCGCACGCGCTCCGCCACTTCATCAGAAAGATCAGCGAGAAGAAGCGGGCCGGGTACGTCGAGGTCGCGCCAGAGGCACCGCAGGCGAAGGCGGACGAGGCGGACGTCCAACTGCTCGACGTGGTCGCGCACGGCGACAAGTACGAGCCGGTCGCCGGGCACGCCGGCGTGTTCGTGATCTTCCACGACTTCAAGGCCGGGCCCGGGCCGTTCTACGACTACTGCATCCTCGGC
>NZ_JBHSON010000104.1:0-39040 GCF_042656285.1 Actinomadura rugatobispora
GAGCGCCGAGCCCAGCAGCCGCACGGTGGTCTCCTGGCCCGCCGCGAACAGGTTGGCCGCCACCCGCACCGCGTCGCCGACGTCGGGGGTCGAGCCGTCCGGGAAGGTCGCGGTGGCCAGCCCTGTGAGCACGTCCCCGCGGGGCTCGCGGCGGCGCTCCTCGATGTAAGTGGTGAAGCGCCCGTACAGGTATTCGAGCGGGGTGTGCGCCAGGCTCTTCTCACCGGTGCCGCCGATGCCGCCCCCCGCCTTGTGCCCTTGCTGGAGCACGGCGGCGAACTCCTCGCGGTCCTCTTCGCGGACGCCGAGGAGGTCGGCGATGACCAGCAGGGTGAAGGGGTTGGCGAACCCGTTGATGAACTCGCCCTCGCCGCCCCGCAGCCAGGTGTCCAGCAGCCCGTCGGCGATCCGCCACATGGCGCCCTCGTTCTCCTTCAGGCGCCGGGGGGTGATCAGCTTCATCAGCAGCGCGCGGTGCGCGGTGTGCACGGGCGGGTCGAACGTCGGGAGCTGGTCGCTCATCGGCAGCTCGTCGCGGTGCCGCTCGATGAGCTCGGAGACGTCGTCGCCCTCCAGCGGGACGGGGAAACCGGGGAAGGGGCCGGTCACCGACGTGCACGAGGAGAAGGTCTCGGTGTCGTTGAACACCTGCACCGCCTCGTCGTACCCCGTCACCATCACCACGTCGTGATGGGGTTCGCGCTGGACCGGGCACTGCCCGCGCAGCGCCTCGAAGTAGGGGTAGGGGTCCTCGACCAGTTCCTCACCCCGGAAGAAGTCGACCGCCTCGACATCGTCCACCGTGCTCACCGCCTTCTCGATGCTGCGCGCCTGCTGCCGCGCCTCGGACTGACTGACCGGCCTCGTGCGGCCCTTGCCGTCAGGGCGGGGGCTCGCCGATGCGGTGGATCTCGGCGTCGGCACCGTTGATGACCTTGGGCTGGTGCCATATCTCGACGCACATCGCGACCATGGTGATCGAGTGCACCAGGTGGAGCAGGTTGCGTGCGTCGTCGGTGAGGTCGTCGAGGGGGAACTTGTCGCAGTAGGCGAGGGCGTCCTGGATGCGCGGGAACCCGGCGTCGTAGAACTCCTGCATCTGCGGCATGGTGCTCGCCATGCGCTGTGCCCAGCGCTCGGGTTCGGTGGCCAGGCACCAGGTCTCGGCGAAAGGCTGCAGATCGGAGAATTCGGCGGGGAGGAGCGTGTCCGGCATCTCTTCAGACCTCCTGACGCGCGTTTCGGTGGTCCTCGACCCAGTCGCCGACCGACTTGTGGAAGTGGCGCACCAGCAGTTCCTGGTCATTGAGGGGGAAGTCGTCCTGGACCGCCCGCGACTCCAGCGCCTGCTGGGTGCCCACGAGCATGCCGGCGTCCTGCAGCGCGAACTCCTTGAACATCACCACCGCGCACTCCTGCGCGGCGCGGTCGCTGGCACGCTCGGCAGGGGGGAAGAACAGCGTGCCCTCGTACCGGTGGGTGTTGTAGGAGGTCGGCCAGTAGCGGTACAGGTAGTACCAGCCGTTCGACATGATCAGGATCTCCATGTTGGGGAAGATCTGGAAGTTGTCGGTGACCCAGTCCTTGACCCCGCCGGGGTTGGTCCCGGGCAGGTCGTCGCCCAGATCCGGCTCGTTCCATGGCCCGAACAGGCCGCTGCGGGTCGCGATCTCGATGGGGTACTGGTAGTCGGCGGGCCACAGCCGCCGGGGAACGCTGGAGATGCTGACCAGCCGGTGCGGGCCGTCGAGCCGGTAGTACGGCGCCTCGAACCCGGTGACCTTGGGCCGTGCGGCGGGTGTGGCCTCCTGGCTGTGCAGGACGGGCACGTGGTAGTACTCCTGGAAGGCGTCCGAGAAGATCTTCCAGTTGCAACCGATGTCGGCGCGGAAGTCGTAGCGCTCGGTCAGCCGGTCGAACGGGTAGCCCTCGAGCGGCGTGATCATCGGGCCGAGGAACTCCCGCAGCGACTGGGCCGGTTCCTTCGCCAGGTTGACGAAGACGAACCCCGCCCACACCTCGCAGTGCACCGGCACCAGGCCGTAGTCGGACCTGTCGAGGCCGAAGAACTCGCCCTCCTGCTGCACGAACGTGCAGGCGCCGTCCAGGCCGTAGCGCCAGGCGTGGTACTTGCAGGTGAACTGGCGCGCCGAGCCCCGCACCTCCTCGCCGGGGAAGTCGTTCCACAGCAGCTTGTTGCCGCGGTGCCGGCAGAGGTTGTGGAAGGCCCGGATCCGCCCCCGCATGTCCCGCACCACGATGATCGAGGTGTCGGCGACCTCGATCTCCTTGGTGAAGTAGCGCCCGTTGCGCGGCACGTCCTCGACGCGCCCGACGTTCAGCCAGGCCCGCTTGAAGATCGCCTCGCGCTCGTCGGCGTAGAACTCCGGAGAGATGCAGTCCTCGAAGGACACCACCCCGGTCCCGAGGTCGGGGTAGTGCTCGGTCCAGCTGCCCTCTGCCGGTTTCGGATAAAGAGCCATGTCAGTCCTCCAATGGCGATGCCGCGGGTGTGACGGCGGTCGCGGCGCGGACCGGGCGGGTCCGCGCCACCTGAGCCGGCACGGCCCTTCAGACCACGTGCCCCGAGACCAGGTCCAGGTAGGCCGCGCCGGCGTCGGGGACCCTCGCCTGCTTCCACACCTCGACCGGGAACGACACCATGACCAGGGACTGCATCAGGTGCATCAGGGTGCGGGCTTCGTCGGGAAGGTCGTCCCACGGGAAGGTGTCGCAGTAGGCGATCGCGTCGTCCAGCCGGGGGAAGGCGGCGTCGTAGAGCGCCTGCATGTCCGCCATGGAGGAGGCCAGGCGCTTGGCGTAGCGCTCGGGCTCGGTCGCCAGCGCCCAGTCCGCGTACGGCTCCAGGTCGGTGAAATCAGCGGGCAGCGGCATCGTTGTACTCCTCGACTCGCTTGCGGGCCACCCTGTGCAGGTGCCGGAGCAGGATCTCCTGGTCGTTCACCGGGAACTCGGTGACGGCGCGGGAGGCGAGCATGGTCTGGGTCGCCTCAAGGGTGTTGCCGTCCTGGAGCGCGTACTCCTTGAACGTCACGGTGGCGAGTTCCTGGCCCAGCCGCTCGCGGGCGTTCTTGGCGGGGACGAAGTACAGGTTGGCCTCGAAGAGGTGCCGGTCCACGGCGGTGGGCCAGTAGTTGTAGGTCAGATACCAGCCGGGCGCCCAGACCAGCAGCATGAAGTTGGGGAAGATGATGAACGAGTCGGTTCCCCAGGACTTGTGCCGGGACGGGTTGATGGCCGGCGGCAGCTCGTCCAGGCCCTCGATCTCGGGACGGTCCCAGGGGCCGAACAGGCCGCTGCGCAGCGCCCGCTCGATCGGCTTGACCATGGACGGGTCCTTGGGCGGTGCCATGCCGCCCCACGAGGAGACCATCGAGTGCGGGCCGAACAGCTCGTAGTGCAGCGCCTCGAACCCGTGGTTCTTGAGCTTGTCGGCCTCGCCCTGGACGGCCTGCTTATGATGCAGGATCGGCGCGTGGTAGAACTCGGCGAACGCGTCGATGAACAGCTTCCAGTTGCTGCCGACCTCGGTGTTGTAGGTGTAGACCTCGGTCATCTCGTGGAACGGGTAGCCCTCCAGTCCCTTCCCCAGCTCGCCCAGGTGCTCCTGCAGGCTCTCCTGCGGGTCGAGGTTCACGAAGATGAACCCCTCCCAGACCTCGCAGGCGACCTCCTTGAGCCCGTAGGCGGACTTGTCCAGGTCGAAGAACTCCTCCTCCTGCTGGACGAAGGCCAGCCGGCCGTCGAGGCCGTAGCGCCACGCGTGGTACTTGCAGGTGAACTGGCGGCAGGTGCCGGCGGACTCCTCGCCCGGATGCTCGTTCCAAACCAGCTTGTTCCCGCGGTGACGGCACACGTTGTGGAAGGCGCGGATCTTCTGGTCCTTGCCCCGCACGATGATCAGCGACGTGCCGACGACCGCCAGCTCCTTGGTGAAGTAGCCACCGACGCGGGGCACGCGCTCGATCCGGCCGACGTTCAGCCAGGACCGCCTGAAGATGGCCTCCCGCTCCGCCTCGTAGAAGGCCGGGTCGATCGAGTCGCCGTAGTCGACGGTGCCGGTTCCCAGCTCCGGATAGCGCTCGGTCCAACTGCCCTCGGCGGGTTTCGGAAAGTAGGGCACGTGTTCACCTCTCTGTTCCGGCTCTATGCCGAAGGTGTTGCGCAGACTCGCCGGCCGGTGACCCGGAGGATGGTCGGCTCGCGCAGCCGTGGGGGCAGCGTCAAGGTCAGAAGCAGTGAACGGCGCCTTTTCTCCGGGACAGGACCGTGGCTCACCGTGGTTTCACCGCTCCTTCGGCTCAATTCCCGCCCATCATGAAGCCGAAGGCATATGCGTGAAAAATAGTGATGTGTCATACCTGTATGCCTGTTCGGCATGACCCAAGGGAAGATCGACTCAGGTGGCCCGACGGCCGGTGAGTGCGGTTCAGGAGTGCGGTTCAGGAGTGCGGCGGACGGGCCTGCGCGGACGGCCACCTGCCCTCCGCCACGGCGGACAGGACCTGGTGGATCAGTGTCCGGGCGACGACGTTCACGGCGGCGAGCGAGCGGGTGATCCTCGGCGCGGCCAGCACGATCGAGCGCCGCACCTCCGGGTCGCCGAGCGGGGCGGCGCTCAGAAGACCGGCCGCGACCTCCTCGGCGACGCCCACACCGGGCAGGACGGTCCAGCCGTGCCCGGCCTGGACGAGCTGCTTCTGCACCCTCATGGAGTTGGTCTCGACGGCGACGTCGAGCTCGACTTTCGCCTGCGCCGCGGCGCCGTCGACCAGGGTGCGCAGCGCGTGGTCGGCCGCGGGCATCACGAGCGGGTGGTCCGCCGCCTCGGCGAAGGGGATGGGACGGTCGCCGCGCAGGCCGTCGGACGCCGGTGCGACGGCCCACAGCCGCTCGCGCAGCAGGGGGTGGGTGTTCAGTGACGGAGTGCTGCCGAGGTTGTACAACACCGCCAGGTCCAGGTCGCCGTCGTCCAGCCACTGCCGCAGATGCCCGGAGTACCCGATGACCAGCCGCAGCCGGATCCCCGGATGCTCATCGGCGAGGACGGCGACCAGGGGCTCCACCAGCAGGTCGCTCGTGCTCTCCAGCAGGCCGAGGGTCACGTTGCCGGTCACCACGCCGGGAGTGGGCTGCACGTCGGCGCGGGCCCGCTCCAGCGCGTGCAGCGCGCGGCGCCCGTGATGCACCACGACCGCGCCCGCCTCCGTGGGCCGCATTCCCTCCCGGGTCCGCTCGAAAAGGACCACGCCGAGCTCCCGCTCCAGCGCGCGGATCTGCCGGGTGACCGCCGGCTGCGCCAGGTACAGAACCTCCGCGGCTCTGGTGACGCTGCCCACCTCGGCCACCGTGACGAGCGCTTTGAGCTGCTTGAAGTCCAACGTCCTTCCCCTCGCCCCGCATGGGGGCATGGCACCATACGGGTCGCCGTTCGGGGGCGGTCCGCACGAGGGCGGGCCGGCAACGCGTCGTGACCACGCCCCGGTCGGCCGGTGCGCGCCCCGTGCCGGGCTGCCGCGGCACGGCGCCCGGTCCTGCGCCGCGACGTCCGTGAACCAACCGTTGGGGTGCCGTTCTCCAGCATTCCGCACGCCGGGGCCCAGCAGGCGGACCACGCTCACCAGGCGTGAAGCCCAGTCTCACAATTTTTGAGAATGCTATTCTCTAATATGAAGGTAAGATTCTCATGGCGACGGTCGCGGTGTCAACGAGCCGCAGAGCCGCGCGATCGGCCTCCCGGTCGGGCGACTCCTTCCTCGGGAAGGCAGGCGTGTGCCGGCGGAGGGTTATCGATCTTGGACGGTGTCCCCTGTCAGCCGGCCGCTTGCGGAGCCGGGCCGCCGTCGCCGGCTACGCCTGGACGGGATCGATGATCTCGGCCTCGCGCAGTTAGACGACCTTGGGGTGTTCGAGCTTGTTGACCAGGGCGTACTCGTCGGGGAAGCGCACCGGTGGTACGCCTGGTCGTTCTTCCAGTTCCCCTCTTGGAGTACTGGCCGTGTGCTCGCCTCCGGCGGACCCGCTGGGCGCGCTGGAAGTCCTCTCTCGTTGCAGTTCGACCACACCCATTGATCACGATCGTTCCAGCGCATCACAGTGGTGGTCCCCAGCGCGACGTCATCAACGTCCAGCAGGATCTCGTCCTTGCGCTGCCTGCTCCACACCTCCACTTACCGCGAAGACGCCTCAAAGATCCGGGGCGGCAGGGCAACCTCGCGCCATGGAGCAGCCGCGCCACCGACCACGAACTACAGCTACTCGGTCTCCACGCATTCGCCCTGGTTGATAGGTCGGGCGTGAACGATCAAGGTCAGACGGGCGGCATCAGGTCGCTCTCGCTGATGGTGTACGTCAGCTGCGGGTAGATGAAGTCCGTTTCCTTGTTCTCGCGACGCCGTAGTCGGTAGAACTCGCGCCTCTGGTCATCGTCGGCCGATGTGAGGCGTGCACCCTGCGGAAGATATACATGTCCGTCGCGAAACCGAAGGAAGGTCTTTGACGTTCGAAAGGTTACGCCCAGCCATTGGTTGTCGGTCGTCTGGACCGTGTCTAGTACGATCTTGTGCCTGAGTCGCCGGTTCGAGCCGACAGAGAACGCGACGATACTGTTGTGAGTGAGAGGGATCTCGAACTTCTCGCCGTCTGACCCCTTTGACTCGAAGATCAACTTTCTGGGCGGGTTCGCTTCGGGGTGTTGGTAGCAGGAGAAGACGGCGATAAACGACCCGTCGGCCAGATCTAGGGCTTGGTCGGAATGGCTGCCCATGGTTTTGTACGCGTTCGTGTAGCGCTCGATGAGCGCGTTGTTGAAGTTGACCGGAAGCGCCGCACGTTCTTGAATCTGTTGCGCCAGCCGTTCGTGCACCGCCCGGAAACGCTGCGGCGGGCTGCTGTATCGAGTGGTGGTACGTACGAGAGGCACACCATCTGCTTCGTCGATCCTGGTGAGCACGGCGCCACGCCGGCCTTTTCCCACGTCTTCCAAACGAGCCGACGCGGACAGCTCCGCAAAGAGATCTTCCTTGGTCGGCAATGCGTCTGAGAGGATCTCATCCGAGATTCTGGACTCGGGGGGCAAGGTAGTCTCCCGTGTTCATGCTGAAGAGAAACTCGTCGCCGTAATCAATGAAGGACGAGTTCTTGTTCTCCTCGGCGTACAGCCTGCGCAGTTCGTCCATGCCCGTCGGTGTGGGCGGCTCCAGCTTCACCAGATCTCCGTTCGCCTTGAGGAATGTCTGGCCGTTCTTGTGCACGGCTTCGGTGCTCGAACAGCGCACCACGTATCCCAGGCGGATCGGGAGCAACTCGGCGGCCAACGTCGAGGGCCGGATTTCGTGTGTATACAGGCGGTTGGTGGACAGCGGCATGAAGAACACGGAGCCGGGGTAGAGAGTCACGGTGAACTGCGGGGGGAGCGTGACCCCGTTGCGTTCTTCGGTCGGCTCCTTGAGGCGAAAGTGGAGCTTGGTCAGCCCGCTGGCACCCTTCACACCGTAGTCGAAGGCGTCTACGGCCAGGGGCTGCAGCCTGTCGAGCCCGTCATAGAAGGTGCAAAAGGCCATGATGCCGTTGACGGGCATGTCCTTGGTCTTGTCGGCATGGGCCGAGATCTTGGCCTTGGACTGCTTGCGCTCGGCCGTGGCAGGGGTGTTGTGATAAGTCTGAGCGAGGACGTGATTGAGCGGTGCCTGGTTCCGGAAGACGGCGGCGGCCTCGCGGTTCAGAGCGTCGACGATGCGCGTGTCGGTCGGGCTGAAGCTCTCGGTCGGTCCCGAGAGATTCGTGGAGCACCGGAGCAGGCGGAAATGCAGTTCGTCACCGTGTCGTGCGACAGGCGTCAGATAGATTCCGCTGCGATGGGCCGTTCCAGGCTTGGTGGACTCCGTCAGGGACTGGAACGCGTGGTCCGCACGGATCCGTCCGAAGTGATCGGCGCCGAGGTCGAAAAAGCGGCGGTAGTACACGCCGGCGTTGTGTACGCGGATGGGAACTTGGCCGAGGTCGACGAGGGTCCAAGGTTTGTCGACGTCCTCGTGGTAGCCGTGTGATAGCTCCCGGATGACGAATACCCGGGCCGCCGCACGCAGGTGGCGGTCGCTGATCCCGGATACATCGCCACACAGGTAGACGGTCTTCCGCTCGAGGTCGGGCGAACCAGAAGCAAGGTACTCTGGCGTGATCGTGGACCCGAAAAAGTCCCTGATCAAGTCATTGTCTTGCAACGTCGAAGGCGCGACCAAGGTGTTGTTCGCGTCGTCGGTGCAGGCTTCCGTCAGCTCTGTTGTGTCCAACAAACCGCACCGCCATTCGCACTCTGAGACACGAACCCGCAGAGCCGACCAGATGGCCTGCCGGCCCGCTCGGCCCATCCCATGAACTTTCGGACGGTAGACGAGGTAAGATTAGCATCCTTCGCCCGGCCGCGCCCTGGCCGTACGGTGTCCGCCGCACCGGAAGATTCTTTATAAGCCCTCAAGTAGAGCATGGCGTTGAGGGCGTTTTCCCACTTGTTGATCGGAGCTCAGGGCCGGTGGCTCGGGCGAACCGCCGGACGGCGTTGCGCACCATGCGATGGCGATCATGGCCGTCTCAGAATGGTCAGCGGATTAGCTGGGGCCGCACCCGTGTGCCGAGTCCATTTCGGGCGGCCGGTGACGTTGCACAGGTCCCCGTATTCTGATTCTCGTATGCGTATAAAAGCTTGCTCCCCGGAGTGGACGAGGCTGGGCATGCCATCGGACATTGACAGGACATAGCAGAGAGCTTCATTCCTGGGGCAGAGTACGGCGGTTTAAGATCAGGTCGAACCGGAAACCGGGCGAATCGAGACCTCTCCGAAAGTTCGCCCGCGTGACGAGCGTTGACGGTCCCCCGCCCCGCGATGTTGATCGTTTCAGCAGACGGGTACCTCGCATGGTCCACGCAAGGCAGGCCCTTGCCGAGCCGGTAGGCGCGTGCCAGGGCATGGAGTTCCAGTTGCTCGGCCCGTTCTCGATGCGGGCCGGTGGACGCGTCGTCGACGTCACGTCGCCGAAGCATCGCGTCCTGCTGGTGACATTGCTGCTTGAGGCCGGGAGCACGGTGTCCGTTGAGACGCTGGCGAAGGCCGTGTGGAACGACGCGGTGCCCGGCAATCCGCGCCGCGCGCTCCAGTTGCACATCACCCGGTTGCGCAAGGCGCTGGCGGGCTGGTCCGCCGGGGAGATCATCACCACCTGCCGGGACGGTTACCGGATCGAGGCGGAGCCGGATCAGGTCGACCTCACCAGGTTCCGCCGTTTCCTGCGCCGTGCCGAGGAGGCGGCCCGGCGCGACGACCTGGACGGCGAGGCGGCGGCGCTGCAGCAGGCGCTGGCTCTATGGCGGGGAGACCCGCTCGCCGGGATCCGGTCGGAGACGCTGCAGCGGGAGGTGGCGCCATGGCTGGCGGAGCAGCGGCTCCAGGCCGCCGAGCGGTACCTGCGCGTCGAACTGCGGCGCGGCCGGCACGCGGAGACGATCGCGGCGCTGGTCGAACTGACCTCCAAGCACCCCTTGCGCGAACGGTCCTGGGCCTTGCTGATCCAGGCGCTGCGCGACAGCGGCCGACGGACCGACGCCCTGGACGCCTTCCACACCATCCGCCGCAATCTGGTCGAGGAACTCGGCATCGACCCCGGCCAGGATCTGCTGGACCTCCACAGGCAGGTGCTCGTCGGCGCGTCCCGGCCGGGCACCGGCGGCCCCGAGCCCGCGGTGCCGATTCCAAGGCAGTTGCCGCCGGGCGTCCCCGCCTTCGCCGGACGGCTGAGGGAACTGGCGGCGCTGGACGCGTTGGCGGCCGGTCATCCCGCCGGCGCGATCGGCGTCATCACCGGGACGGCCGGGGTCGGCAAGACCGCACTCGCCGTCCACTGGGCACGGCGGGTCGCCGACCGGTTCCCCGACGGTCAGCTGTGGATCGATCTGCGCGGCCACGGACCGGGGACGGCCGTACCGCCCGAACGTGCGCTGCGGCGTTTCCTCCGGGCCCTCGGCGTGACCGACACCGATGTTCCCGTCGGCCTGGACGATCAGGCCGGCCTCTACCGGTCGTTGATGGACGGCCGCCGGATGCTGATCGTGCTCGACAACGCGTGCGAGGCCGGACAGGTACGGCCGCTTCTTCCCGGAGCACCCGGCAACCTCGTCCTGGTCACCAGCCGGAACCGGCATTCGGGGCTGGTGGCCGTCGAGGGGGCGCGTCCGCTGGCGCTGGACCTTCTCACGCCCGCCGAAGCACACCAGATGGTGGCCGCACGCCTCGGCGCCGACCTGGTCAGGGCTGAGCCCGCCGCGGTGAAGGCGATCATCGACCTGTGCGCGGGGTTGCCGCTCGCGCTCAGCATCGTCGCCGCCCGGGCCGCCGCCCGGCCCGGGTTCGGGCTCCCGGCCTTGGCGGCCGGGCTCACGTCCGTCCCGGCGCGTTTGGACGCGTTCGCGGGGACCGATGACGCGACCGAGCTCCGGACGGTCTTCTCCTGGTCCTACCGGGCCTTGAGCGAGGACGCCGCCCGGCTGTTCCGGCTGCTGGGCCTTCAGCCCGGCCCGGACGTCACCGCGTCCGCGGCGGCGCGCCTCGCGGGGGTCGCGGTGCCGCGGGCCGGACGGCTGCTGCACGAGCTGAGCGACGCGCATCTGCTGACCGAGCACAAGCCCGGCCGGTACACCTTCCACGATCTGCTGCGTGCCTATGCCGCCGAGTTGGCGCAGGCCCCGTGACACCGCGTCCGATGAAGCCGGAATGAAGCCTGCCCGTGGAAAACTCTCGATTGCTTTGTCAATGGCGAATGGGAGGATCCCATGCGGACGATCTCGATGAAGACGCGGCCGGTGGTCCGGACCGAGCGGCCCAGGGGAGGCGCCGTCGTTCTGCTCCCCTGGTGGATCTGAACGACAACGCGGGGCCCGGGCGCGGCCGCCTGGGCCCCGGCCCCACCTCACCGTCATACCTGGTCTGGAGCTTTCATGCGTTTTCGTCGTTCCCGTTGCCTGATGTGCTACTGGTACGACGGCCAATTCGTCCTGCACCCGTATCCGGCGGGAACGCCGGTGACGGTGCATCCGGTGGCGTCCGAAATCCTGTCGGCATTCGAGGACTGGAGTAATGTCGAGCAGGCGGCCAAAACGCTGGACCATCTGACCCGCGAGACGGTCGACGAAGCCGCCCGGACCCTTTTCGATGCCGGGGCGCTGGTCGCCGAGGACACCCCCGAGGCCGAGCGGGACGCGCGTGTGCACCACGACTGGGGCGCCTGGACCCCTGAGGCGTCCTTCTTCCACTACGCCGTCCAGGACGTCTACGACGACGTTCCTTTCGCCGAGGAGCCGGTGCTCGTCGAGCCGGTCGGGTTGCCCGCCATGTTCACCGGCTATCCGGACGTGCCCCGGCTGCCGCTGCCCCGCCGCCCCGCCGATCTTCGCGCGCCGTACGAGCGGGTCCTGTATCGGCGCCGCACGCACCGCGACTTCTCGCCCGACCCGGTGCCCCTGGACGTGCTCGCCGCGCTCATGGCCACCGTGTTCGGCCCCGTCGACTTCATCGACAGCGGGCAGGGGCCGGTGTTCCGCCGGACCAGCCCGCAGGGCGGCGCCCGCCAGGAGATCGACGCGTACCTGGGCGTCCTCAACGTCTCCGATCTCGATCCCGGCTGGTATCACTACAACGCGCTGCAGCACAGCCTGGAACTGCTCACAGAAGGGTTCACCGGGCAGGAGGCCGGCTACCTGTGCGCCGACCAGGACTGGTGTCGCGACGCGGCATTCCTGGTCGTCCTCGCCGCCCGGCTGGAACGTATGAGCGTCAAGTACCGCGCGCCGCGCACCTATCGCGCCTGCCTGCTCGACGCCGGCCACCTCGGGCAGACCTTCGCCCTGACCGCCACCGCGCTCGGGCTCGGGCCCGCCCAGACCGCGGCCTTCCGCGACTCCGCCATCGCCGAGCGGTGCCGCCTGGACAACACCGGGCGCACCCCGCTGTACGTACTGGCCTCCGGCAGCCCCCACCTCGACCCGCAAAACCTCCCATCACCGACCACGCCCGCCACCTGGCGCGACATCACCCTTTCCGCACCCTGACCCGGAACCTCGACGAGGACCGATCGCGCGGGTCATCCCTGGTGATGCCTGTGCATCTGGCGTACGACGACGCCGAGCACGCCGTCGCCCGGAAGGTAGCCGTAGTGGCGGGAGTCGAGGCTGCGGCCGCTGTTGTCGCCCAGGACGAGGAGGCGACCGTCCGGCACGCGGGCGCCGGCGGGGGCCGACACCGCGGCGGCCACCGATGCGGGCACCGGATCACCGGGCACGGCCGCCACCCGCTTGATCACCCAGCGGTGGCCGGAGAGGTTCCGGCTTCCGCGCGCGGCGACGCGCCGGTGACGGCCCGGCCGGCGGTGTCCCGCTTTCTCGACGACGACGATGTCCCCGGCCCGGAGGTGCCACAGCGGCCGGCGCCGCACCAGGACGCGGTCGCCTTCGTAGAGCGTCGGCTGCATGCTCGGGCCGTCCACGTTGATCACGACGAAGCGGCGGCGCAGCCAGGCGATGAGCGCGGCGGTCCCGGCGAGTGCGGTCACGGCGGCGACGGCGGTCGAGGTCATGGCGCCGGCACGTCCATGGCCGGCTGGTAGCCGTCCGCCTGCAACGTGAACAGCTTGGCGTACGTGCCGCCTCTCGCCATCAACTCGGCGTGGGCGCCTTGTTCGACGATCCGTCCCCGGTCCAGGACGACGAGCAGGTCCGCGTCGCGGACCGCCGCCAGCCGGTGGGAGATCAGCACGCTGGTCCGGCCCGCGCGGTGCTCGCGCAGCCGCGTGTGGATCTCGTGCTCGGCCTCGGCGTCCAGGCCGGAACTGGGCTCGTCGAGGATCAGCAGGTCCCGCCGGTCGCGCAGGAACGCGCGGGCCAGCGCCATCCGCTGCCACTGCCCGCCGGACAGGTGGACGCCGACCTCGTGGTCGTCGTCATGTCCGGGTTTCGCGGAGAAGAGGCGCGACAGCAGCGTGTCGTAGCCGCGGGGCAGCGCGGCCAGGGCGTCGTGCACACCGGCCCTGCGCGCCGCGGCCCGCACACGGTCCATGTCCCTGTCGCGGACGTCGCCGAGCCCGATGTTGTCGGCCGCTGACAGGTCGTATTCCATGTAGTCCTGGAACACCGCGCCGATCCGCGACCGCAGCTCGGCCGGATCCATGTCGCGCAGGTCCACCCCGTCCCAGAGGATCGCGCCGCGCTCGGGGTCGTAGAACCGGCACAGCAGCTTGACCAGCGTGCTCTTCCCGGCACCGTTCCGGCCCACCAGGCCCACGGACCGTCCGGACGGGATCGTGAGATTCAGCTCGCGCAGCGCCCAGGGATGCTCCGGCGAGTAGCGGAACCACACCCCGCGGATCTCGATGCCGCGACGCAGCGGCGGAGTCGGCTGTGGCTCGGCGGGCACCGGCAGATCCGGTCCGCTCGCGGTGATGGTGAGGTAGTGGTCGAAGAGCAGCAGTTTGTGGTGCGCCTGCGTCAGCTCGCTCACCAGTGAGGCCACGGCGGTCTGGACCCCCGCCACGGAGGCGATGAGCAGCGGTATGTCGCCGGCGGTGAACCCGCCGGCCCGGGCGGTGAAGAGCGCCCACAGCAGGCCGGCCCCGGCGATCCCGGCGGCCAGCGCTCCGAGGCCGGACTGGGTGATCAGGTCGCGCCGGTCCATCCGGCGGCGCTGCGCGTCGGCCTCCCGCCGCTCCGCGGTCATCAGGTCGCGGAAGTGGCGGGTGGTCCCGAAGAGGCGCAGTTCCTTGGCCGCCTGCACGCTGGCCAGCATCCGCTGGAAGAAGATCTCCCGCCGCTCCATCGGGCTGATCCGCCACATCATCGCCGCGCGGAGCCGGGACAGGCGCAGCTCGGCGGCGAGCACGGGGACGGCCGCGAGCAGCACCGCCAACGCCAGCCACCGGCTGATCATCAGCAGCGAACCGAGGAACCCGACGATGGTGATCGCGCCCCGGCAGACGGCCAGCACGCCGAAGACCACCATGCCGGGTGTGCTGCCACCGGCCCCCTGGGCCAGCGCCAGCCGGTCCAGGAACACCGGGTTCTCGAACCTGGCCAGACCGGTCAGCCGCTCGGTCGCCGCGAAGAGCCGGTCCTGGGCGGTCAGTCCGATGCGCCGCTCGAGTTCCTGCCGGAGGTAACGGGACAGGTGCGGCAGTACGGCTGCCGTCAGTCCGGCGGCCAGGAGCCCGCCGCCCAGCCAGGCCAGAGCCGTACCGCCGATGGACCGCCCGACGATCGCGTCCAGCGCGAGCTTGGTCAGCCACGCCGCCCCGACCGGCACCACGGCCGCCACCAGCTCCAGCGTCCCGTAGCCGAGGATCTGGAACCGGCCGGAGCGCCATGCCAGGGCCAGGGCGTACCGGATCCTGGCGCCACCGGCCCTGGCTCCGGTTCTGGCCCCGCCCAGCGTGTCGCCCATGAGCGGCGGTCACACCCCGCTGGTGGCGGGTGAGGCGGCGCCGGTCGATCGGTCCGGCTCCAGGCCGCTGCTGACCACCGTCCCGGATTCGTCGAGGACGGCGAACGCGGGAAAGGACTCCAAGCCGAGTGCCGTGCCGATCTCACCGGTCAGCGGCGGTTCGATGACGACGCGGGCGACCTGCTCCAGCCGCGCGCGGTAGGTCGCCGCCGCGTCTTCCGGGCCCACGACGACGGCGATCACCTGGCGGCGTCCGCCGGGGAACGTCTTCGCGAGGTCGGTGAAAGCGGGCAGCCTCTCATCGCAGGCGGAGCAGTTCGGGGTGAAGGCGCCGACCAGCGTCCGGCCGGACAGGCCGTCCCGGGACACCGGCTCTCCAGTGGTGGCGACGGTTTCGAACGGCCCGGCGGCCTTCCCCTCGGCGAGTATCGCGTAGGGCCGCCGCCCGCCTGAGGACAGGTTCGAGATCAGCTCGGTGTGCCGGCGGAGCCTCCGGATCACGCCGAGCGTGAGAACCAGATCCAGCAGGCAGACCGCGAGAGCGAGAAAGGCCAGCGCGGCGGCGACGGACGTCATCGCACGGCTCCCTTCGTAGCATGGTCGGCATCGGCAGGGACAACGGGCCGGAACAAGTCCGCGACGTCGTCGGCGGTCACCACGGCGAGAGCGACCACCGCACCGGCGACCACGGCGACGGCGACGCCCGCCGGCTCCAGCGGCCCGGCCGCGGCCGCGTCGGCGGCCAGCCCGAGACCGGCGGCAGCGGCCAGCACACCGTTCCGGACGAGATGCGCGCCGCCGACCGGACGGTCCGAGCCTCCGAAGCATCGGCAGGGGGCGCGATCCCCGCGTCGCAGTGCGGCCAGGACCACCGCGGCGAAGGCGCAGGCCAGCAGGCCGGCGGACACGAAACCCGCCCACGCCGTACCGGGCGGCACGAGCAGCAGCGGCACGGCCGCCTCAGCAGCGATCACAC
This sequence comes from Actinomadura rugatobispora, assembly GCF_042656285.1. Taxonomy (GTDB): domain Bacteria; phylum Actinomycetota; class Actinomycetes; order Streptosporangiales; family Streptosporangiaceae; genus Spirillospora; species Spirillospora rugatobispora. The sequence continues at coordinate 15,474 of NZ_JBHSON010000104.1, forward strand.
CGCCGGCCACGACGCCCGCCGGAACCCGGGAGACCACCCACTCGGGGCCCAGCCTGCCGACGGCCGCCACGAACGCGGCGTAGGGCTTCCGACCGCGCAGTTTGCCCACGACCGAGGCCAGGAACACCAACCCGACCGCGCACCGGCATCCCAGGACCACATAACCCATCACAGACCCTCCCCGCAGCCGCCGAGGGCGGCCGGGGCCATGAACTCACCGCTCGGACTCCAGCCGGTGGCCGACATCGCGGGGCGACATCGCACGCGGGCGAACACCCGGACGAGCGATGTCAACAGGGGTTGCGGTAGTTGCACTCGTAGTAACAACTCGAACCAGCCGGGGTGTACCTGCAGCAGTACCACCGGATACGGCTGACGTCGCAGTCCCCGACGTACGTGCACGTGCATTCGGCGGACGCGCGCGCGTGGGGGACCACCATGCTGAGCAGGCGGTCGCCGAGCCTTTCGATCTTGTTGATCATTGCTTTCCAGCCTCCCTCGAGCCACCACTGCGGTACCGGCCGCCGGTCTCGCGCACAGCGGCGCGTGCGTCAGCCGATCTCCATCGGACCACCAGACGGCTTCAGACCGGCTTCACCCCCGCCCCGCCGCAGCTCCAGGGGGTGGTGGGGCGGGGGCACGCCCTCGGGTCGAGCGGATGTGCCGAGGGAGGTCCGATAGTCTTATAGACAGTTTCGTTCTGTCGAGGTGGGAGCGGGATGGGGCCACTCCAGCCGGGGGATCCTTCCGGCGTCGGCGGGTACCGGATCCTCGCCCGGCTCGGCGCGGGCGGGATGGGCGTCGTCTACCTCGCCCGGTCGCCGGGCGGCCGGCTGGCGGCCCTCAAGCTCATCCGGCCGGACTCCGCCGACGACCCGGGCTTCCGGGAGCGGTTCCGCCGCGAGATCGCCGCCGCGGGCAAGGTCAGCGGCCTGTACACGGCTCCCGTGCTGGACGCCGACGCCGACGCGCCCCAGCCCTGGTTCGCCGCCGCCTTCGTTCCCGCGCCCACGCTGAAAGAGGCCGTCCAGGACGGCGGGGCGCTGCCCGAACCCGCCGTCCGCGCTCTGGGCGCGGGGCTCGCCGAGGCGCTGCAGGCCGTCCACGAGGCGGGGCTGGTGCACCGCGATCTCAAGCCCGGCAACATCCTGCTGGCCGAGGACGGCCCCAAGATCATCGACTTCGGGGTCGCCAAGGTCGTCGACGCCACGCAGATCACCCGTACCGGCGGCATGATCGGCACGCTGGCGTACCTGGCGCCCGAGCAGATCACCGGTGCCAAGGACGCCGGGCCCCGGGCGGACGTGTTCGCGCTGGGGGGCGTGCTGGTCTACGCGGCCACGGGAGCCCGGCCGTTCGGCGAGGGCGACCCGGGCGCGCTGCTCTACGAGATCATGTACGGCGAACCCGGCCTGGACGGGCTGCCCGCCTCGCTGCGGAGCACCCTGGCCGCCTGCCTGGAGAAGGAACCGGCCGAGCGGCCTTCGCTCGCGGACGTGCTCGCGGCGCTGACCCCCGCCGATCCTTCGGCGCTCATCTCCCCGGCCCTGCGCCGGGACCTGGCGGCCAGGGAGGCCGAGGCGAACCGGATCTCGTCCGGACCCGTGACGCTGCCGCCGCCGCTGCCGAGGATCGAGGAGACGGTCCCCGGCGGCCTGCGGCGGCGGCGCGTCCTGGGGCTGGCCGCCGGCACCGCGGTCGCCGTGACCGGTATCGGCGCGGGGACGGCGGCCTGGGCCCTGGCGGGCGGGAGGTCCAGGCCCGCCGAGCCCGCGCCCCGCGGGACCGCCCTCGCCGCGGCGCCCGCGCCCGCGTGGACCTTCGTCCCGCCCGCGCCCGTCGCGTCCGACGCATCGCATCTGCTGGTCGCGGGCGGTGTCGTGCTGTGGGGCGGCGACGACGCGACGTACGGGGTGGACGCCGCGTCGGGGCGGCGGCTGTGGACGGCGGACGTCCGCGTGCGCGCGGGCTGCGCGGTCCACGGGTCGGCGTTCATCCTCCCGGACGGCGGCGGCACCGACGAGAAGACGACGATCACCCTGGTCGACGCGGCGTCCGGTGAGCCGACGCATCTGCCGATGCCCGGCGGCGAGCTTCCCGGTTCCGTCTTCGGCGTGGCCGGCGGCGCGGTCCTGCTGGAATCGGGGACGTACTCGGACGAGGGCTCCCCGGCCGTGTGGGCCGTGGACCTCGCCGGCGGCAAGGCCCGGTGGCGGCTCCCCCTCGCCGGCACGGCCGTCAACGGCGCCGTCGACCAGAACGGCCTGTACCTCAACGTCAAGCACACGCTCAGCGCCGTCGACCTCACCACCGGCCGCACGCGCTGGGCCGTCGACTGGTCCGAACCCGGGCGGGACTGGCCGACCCAGGGCATCGCGGTCGCCGGCGGCAGGGTCTTCGGGAACTTCGCCGACACACTCCAGGCGGTCGACACGGCCGGCGGGAAGGCGGTGTGGTCGCGGACCACCGGCACGCACTTCCCCTCCGTCCTGTTCGCGGCCGGCAACGTGATCTTCAAGGGCGACGACCTGCACGCCCACGACCGCGCGACCGGGGCCCCCGCGTGGACGCTGGCCGGCCCGGAGAAGTTCGTCGACCAGCACGACGCGGCGTCGGACGACGTCCTCGCGGCCGCGTTCGGCGGCGGCTCGGCCAACGGCCTCTTCGCCGCCACGGCCTCCGGCCGGGGGCTGTGGGCGCACTGGGGTGATGTCCACCGCGCCGAGGAGTGGGACGTCGCCGTGTCCGGCTCGTCGATCTTCGCGACCGACCATCAGCGGCTGCTCTGCTTCCGGACAGACGCGTGACGGCCCCGCCAGGGTCCGGGAACCCCGGCCGCATCGGCAGGTACCGGGTGCTGCGACGGCTGGGCGAGGGCGGCATGGGACGGGTCTACCTGGGCGCGTCCCCGGCCGGGCGAGCGGTGGCGATCAAGGTGGTGCGGCCGGAGCTCGCCGGGGACCCGGGGTTCCGGGCCAGGTTCCGGGCGGAGGTCGAGGCCGCCCAGCGGGTCAGCGGCGCGTTCACCAGCCCGGTGGTCGAGGCCGAGCCGGACGGGGCCGTCCCGTGGCTGGCGACCGCGTACGTCAACGGCCTCAGCCTGAAGGAGACGGTCGAACGGTACGGGCCGATGCCCGAGCCGCTGCTGCGCACGCTCGGCGCCGGGCTGGGCGAGGCGCTGATCGCGATCCACGCGGCGGGGCTGCTGCACCGCGACCTCAAACCGGCCAACATCCTGCTGGCCAAGGACGGGCCCCGGGTCATCGACTTCGGCATCAGCAAGGCCGCCGACCCTGACGCGTCCGCCCACGGGCCCACGCGGGCGCTCACCTCCGAGGGGCAGATCATCGGCTCCCCCGGCTACATGTCCCCCGAGCAGATCCGCGGCGGGACGCTCGCCGCGTCCGCCGACGTGTTCGCCTTCGGGGCCGTGCTGGCCTTCGCCGCCACCGGTCGTCCCCCGTTCGGCCGGGACGAGCTGGCCGCGGTCATTCACCGGACCCTGCACGAGGCGCCCGATCTGAACGGCGTACCGGCGTCCCTGGAGCGGATGGTGGCCGCCTGCCTGAGCCGCGCCCCCGGTGAACGCCCGCCCGCCGACCTGCTGCCGTCACTGCTGGCGGCCGAGCCGGTGGCCCCCGGCTGGCTTCCGGGCACCCTCGGCGAGGAGCTGCGGCGGCGGGAGGACACGCTCATCCTGGATCTGCGGGAGATCACCAAGGCCCGCACCCGCCGGCGGCTGCTGCTCGGCGGTGCCGCCGCCGCGGGACTCGCCGTCATCGGCGGCGGGACGGCCGCGGCGCTGGCCGCGGCCAACGGCGGGGCCGGACGCAGGCCCGCCCCGCCGAAGCCGCTGTGGCGGACGACGATCGACGACTTCGGCGGCCGGGCCTTCACCGCCGAGGTCCTCTCCCGGACGGTCGTCTCCCACGACGAGGGACAGGTGTACCGCTGGCACTCGCTCGACACCGGGCGGCAGCTGTGGTCCAGCGAGTTCTCCATGGCGGCCACCGGACCGAGCCTGGTCTACGGGGTTCTGGACGACGGCGAGGGGCTGGTCGCCATGGAAGAGTCCCACCAGGTCAGGTGGACCAGCGACGTGGTCGGCGGGGTCTCCAACCCCGAGCTGCTCGGGCCGGACCACGGAAAGCTCGTCCTCGTCGGCCGGAACCGCACCATCTTCGGACTGGACGCCGCCACCGGCATGCAGGCCTGGGCCCACGAGTGGCCCTCCACGCCGTCCCTCGTCTTCCTCTACGGGATCACGAACCGCACCCTCGTCGCGATCGGCAACCTGGGGGCGACGAGCCTGCTCATCGGGCTCGACACCGCGACGGGCGCGCTCCGCTGGTCCGATCCGGACGGGAGCCTGACCCTCGTCCCCGAGGGCGGCGGGAACCTGATCTTCCAGAACCCGTCGGGCGTCAGGCTCGACGCGCTGGCCGCCGATACCGGCCGCAGGCTCTGGACCGCCGAACTTCCCAAGGCCGCGGCGAAGCCCCACGGCGAGACGCAGCTCTCGCAGAGCTTCACCGTGGCCGGCGGGACGGTCTACACCGGCAGCCCGACCTTGTACGCCCTGGACGCGTCCACCGGCCGGGAGCGGTGGACGTACACACCGACTTCGCCCGGCGGGCAGGAACGGAGCCTCCTGGTCAGCGGGAAGTACGCCTACATCCTCGACAACCCGCGGCTCATCGCGCTCGACGCCCGCACCGGCCGCCGGGTCTGGTCCGTCAACACGCCCGCGGCCCGCACCGCCCCGCTGATCGCCGCCGGCGGAATGATCTGCACCGGCGTGACCGGCACCACGGGCGCGGGACTCTACGGCTGGGACGCCGAGACGGGCGAGCTCGTCTGGAACCACCCCGCCTCCACCTCCGCACCGACCAAGCAATGGGCGCTCAACACCCGCGACCGCACCCTCGTGGCCGCCCAGGACAAAACCCTCCTCGCCTTCCGCCTCCCCTGAGTTGGGCGGCTCCCAGGTCACACCGGCGGACATGTGCCTTCCGGGCCGACCATGCCGGCCTTGGTCGCGGGGCCGGCGATGGGGATGACGGCGCGTATCTTGCCGCCCGTGCCGTACTGCGGCGGCTCCGCCGCGCGTTCGACCCGCACATGGCCGAGGCGGTGGCGGGCCAGCAACTCGCTGAGCCGGGTCTGGGTGGTGCGCCACAGGGCCTCGTGGTCGGTGCCGGGCGCCGGGAGCAGTCGAAGCCGCAGCGTGGTGGGGTTGGTCTGGACGATCTGGAACAGCTCCAGGCCGGGTACCGCCTCCAGCAGCGTGGCCAGAGGCAGCGGGGCAAGGGTGACCGGCGCGCCGTTCGGGCCGGGGAAGGTGAGCAGGTCGGCGGCGCGGCCCTGAACGCGTAGGGCGGGGCCTGGGTTGCCGCACGGGCACGGATCCGGACGCACCACCACGGCGTCGCCCAGGTCGTAGCGCAGGATCGGCTGGAGGTGGTTGGCCAGGTTGGTCAGCAGCACGGTGTGGGACGGCTCGCCCGGCGGCACCGGCCGGTAGTGCTCGTCGACCGGTTCGACGACGGCCCAGTCGGCGTTGACGTGCAGCCAGCCAGCGGTGCAGCCGTAGCTGAGGAACGGGCATTCGTTGGCGGCCCAGCTGGTGCGCACCTTCGCCCCGCCCAGGGCGCGGCTGATGCGTTCATACTCGGGCACCGGCAGGCCCTCGGCGGTCAAGATGACCAGGGCGGGATCGATGCGCAGCCGCCCTGCCTCGGCCGCCGTGGCCAGCAGCGCGCCGACGCTGGCGTAGGGCGCGAGCACCGCCGGCCGGAAGGCGTTCAGCGCCTCGACCAGTTCCTCCAGCGGCTGGTGCACGCTCAAAGCGGCGACACGTGAGCGGCCCCGCAGCCGGGCGGCCGCCACCGTGGAGGCGAAGTGCCCGCCTTCGGGCACGACGAGCGCCATCCGCCCGCCCCGGGCCGCGATTCGGGCCGCGTCCCGGACGGTCAGCCAGCCGGTCAGCATGCGCGCCATCATCGCGCCGGTCACCGCGGCCGCGCGGGCGTCCTGCAGGAAGATGCCGTGCGTGCCGGTGGTGCCGGAGGTGGTGGTCAGCGTGTAGCGGTCGGCGAAGGGACGGCCGATCATCTCGGGGTCGTCGGCGAAAGCGCGGGCCTCGTCCAGGAGGACGGCGGGGTCGGTGACCCAGTCGTCGAAGGCATCCATCAGCGCGCTCTTGCCGGTGATCGGCAGAGCGGCCAGGTCGCCGACTTCGGCGGGCACGCCCTGCTCCTGGTAGAGGCGGCGGTAGTAGGGCGAACGGGTGCGGGTGTGCGCGACGAGCGCGGCAAGCCGGGCCCGCTGCCGCTCGGACATGGCCCGCTCGCCGCGCCGCTTGGCCGTCCAGGCGTCGGCCAGTACCCGCACGGCCGACGGCTTTGCTGCGAGCGTCACCGCCGTGCCTCCCGGCCCACCACGCCGACGGCCGTGGTGGTGCCGGGCTGCGCGCCCGGCGCGGGGGCGCCTGGGCGGTGTGGACGGCGCGCGACGGCGGTGCGGGGGCGCAACGAACGATGACAGGGCACGGCGAGATCTCCAATAGTTCAGGATTTCGTGAATTCAAGCATGCATGTATCGTGGTGTCCATGCCGAACGTTTCCCCCGATGCGACTCCCGACCTGACCCTGGGTGCGCCCGGTGGCCTGGCGACCGAGGTGGAGGCCCTCACCCGGTTCGGCCGGGCGCTGGCCGACCCGATCCGCTGCCGCATCCTGCTGGTGCTGCGCGAGCGCGGGACGGTCCACCCCGCCGACCTGGCCGACGCGCTGGAGATCTCCCGCACCCGGCTGTCGAACCACCTCGCGTGCCTGCGTGACTGCGGCCTGGTGGTGGCCGTGCCCGAGGGCCGCCGAGTCCGCTACGAACTGGCCGACGCCCGCCTCGGCCACGCCCTGGACGACCTCCGCGCCGCCGTGGTCGCGGTGGCCACAGACCGCACCTGCCCCGACGCCGAGGAGCAGGGCTGCTGCTGACCATGACCACCCGGACCGCCTAGGGCCGTCCACCGGCCCCTCGCGATCAGCGCCGGGCCCCTCGCCTGATCCGGCGCGCTCGTGGCGTTCGGGCCGGCTTCCTGTGCCTCGTCCCACGACACCTTCCGGAGGACGTCATGGCGCTGACCGCGCTGATCATCTACCTCGTGTGGGGCCTGCTGGCCTTCGGACTGCGCAGCCTCGTGCAACGACGGCGCACCGGCGACTCCGGATTCCGCGGTGCGGGCCTGGCCCCGGGCAGCGTGCAGTGGTGGGCTCGCATCACCTTCATCGCCGCACTGCTCGGCGGGGCGATCGGTCCGCTCGCCGAGTTGGCGGGCTTGAACCCGCTCGCCTCCCTGGACGACCCGCTCGTGCGTGGTGCCGGACTGCTGCTGGCCCTGTCGGGCGTGGCCGCCACACTGGCGGCGCAGATCTCGATGGGCGCCTCCTGGCGCGTCGGAGTCGACGAGAACGAACGGACCGCCCTGGTCACCACCGGAGCCTTCGCCCTGGCCCGCAACCCCGTCTTCACCGCCATGATCCTCACCGCGGCGGGCCTGGCCGCCATGGTGCCCAACGCCGTCTCGATATCGGCCCTGGTCCTCACCGTCACCACCATCGAGGTGCAGGTCCGCGCGGTCGAGGAGCCCTATCTGCGACGCGTCCACGGCGAGGACTACCACCGCTACGCGGCGGCCGTCGGCCGGTTCCTGCCAGGCGTCGGCCGCCACCACCGCGCCTGAGGCCATCGCTCCCCGGACGGACACCCGCCAGGCGCACCGGCTTACAGCAAGGTGGTCCAGTACGACCAGAACCGGGTGCCGATCAGGGTGATGATCGTGAGGAACCAGACGACGAGCGGGACGGCGTGCAGACCGGTGACCGCGTCGACGACGCGGCGCGGTCCCGGCAGGTGTCCCTGGTCGAGGTTGTGGAGGGTGACGTACCAGAACAGCGGCACGGTGACCGCCCAGACGACCATGCAGTACGGGCAGAGCGCTCCGATGGCGTAGAGGCTCTGGTAGATCAGCCAGTGGACGAAGAGCAGGCCGAAGGTGACGCCGGCCTGCAGGCCGAGCCACCACCACCGGGCCCGGAGCGTCCCGGCGAGCATGGCCGTCGCGGCCACGACCACCATCGCGAAGGCCGCGACCCCCAGGAGCGGGTTGGGGAAGCCGAACGCCTCGGCCTGGGGGGTGTTCATCACCGAGCCGCAGGAGAACACCGGGTTGATGCTGCAACTGGGGACGTGGCCGGGGTCCTTGAGCAGGGCGATCTTCTCTACTGCCAGGACGAAGGCGGCCAGCAGTCCTGCCGCGCCTCCGACCAGCAGCAGCCACGGCAGCATCCGCGCGAACGGAGCGGGGCCGGGGGGACCGCCCTCCTCCTGCCGGGTCGGCGGTTCAGCTGTCGAGGGCCGCATCGATGGCCTTCTTGAAGTCGTCGATCGACTGCGGCTGGACCTTCTTGCCGTTGAGGAAGAAGGTCGGTGTCCCCTGAACGTCGAGGGCCCGGCCGTCCGCGACGTCCTTGTTGACCCGGTTCAGGGTGGCGGGGGCGTTGTAGGACTTCTCCCAGGCGGTCATGTTCAGGCCGAGGTCCTTGGCGAAGCCGCGGAAGACATCGTCGGCGGGCACTCGCTGCTCGCCCCACTGGCTCTGGGTCTCGTACATCTTCGTGTACATCGCCTCGAACCTGCCCTGCTGGGCGGACGCCTCGACCGCGCGGGCGGCGCGCTCGGCGTTGAAGTGGCCGGGCAGCGGGAAGTAGCGGGCCACGAAGGTCACCTTGCCGTTGTAAGTGGTGCGCAGTTCCTCCACGATCGGGTAGAAGGCCCGGCACGCCTCGCACTCGAAGTCCAGGAACTCCACCAGGGTCACTTTGCCGTCCGCCGCGGTGGACAGCTTGTGGCTGTCGGCCCGCACGTACCGGGACTCGCCCGCGGCGGGTCCGGCCGTGTCCTCGCCCCGGCCGGCGAAGACCACGAAGGCGGCGGCGACCACCGCGAAGGCCGCGACGACCGCGGCCGAGACGGTGAGATTGCGGCGCCGGGCCACCTGACGGCGCTCCCTGTCACGCCGCTCCCGCAACTCCGCTCTGCGGTCGCTGCTCGTCTCCCGGGCTTTCGACACCCCGACCTCCCTGACGTGACGAAGATGAACGGCCTGACGGCCTGGTGATCGTGGTCTGCGGCGCACGCTGCGCGGGTTCGGCTTCTTCGGCGCTCAGTTCAGGCACGGGACCAGAAGGGCCATCGGCGCGGCCACCATGGTCAGGGCGCCCGCGTAGGCGAGCGCGCGCTGCCAGGCGGGGACCGGCCGCACCGGCTCGGTCAACCGGCGAACCCGTGCGAGGACCGCGTGATCGGTGGCGCCCAGTGCGCCGGCGGGCAGCGGCCCGGAGTCGGCTCGGTGCTCCACCAGGCGCAGGAGGGCGACGGCGACACGCGGTCCGCCGTGGCGGCTCCGTGCGTGGTCGTCGGCCAGCATCTCGACCAGCCGTACGGCGCACTGCCGGGCGAGGCGCCCCGCGGGCAGGCGGGGGATGGCGGCGGCCAGCGCGTCGAACGGGAGCAGCACCAGGTGGTGCCGCCCGCGCGCGTGCGCCCGTTCGTGATCGAGTACCGCGACGAGTTCCCGTTCGTCGAGGAGATCGATCAGTCCGGTGGTGATCACCACCCGGGCGCGGACGCCGGGCAGGCAGTAGGCGACCGCCGCCGGGTGATCGAGGACGTACACGCCGCGGTGGCGATCGGAGCGCTTCCCCAGCAGGTCGATCTGGCCGCGGTGCCTGCGCCGCAACCGGGCGTTCTGCGTGGCGGTGCGCACCAGCAGGCCCAGCAGCCAGCCGACGACGGCCAGCGCCCAGGCCAGGGCCGCGACCTCCTCCGTCCCGAGCCCGCGCAGCGGGTCGCCGTCCAGAGCCTGGACGGCGAACACGTGGACTCCGTGCCGGAACGTGGCCGCCAGCGGCGCGACCGCCAGTGCCAGGAACGCGATCACCACTGACAGCCCGGCGGTGCAGATCACCGCCTGCCAGAGGACCAGCGCGGCCTTCGGGCCGCGTTCGGTCCAGGCGGCCTTCGCCAGCACGGACGGGACCGGTCCGAGCAGCACGATGGCCAGCCCGGTGAAGCCGACGGCCACGAGCAGCGGCTTCACCATCATCGCGGTCGTTCCCGATCGGTGCCGGGATCGCGATCCTCCAACGCGCTGAGCGCTCGTCTCAGCGCGGCGACGTCCTCGTCGCTGACCGAGTCGAGAAAGTGGCTCAGCGCCGACTCGCGATCTCCCGCCCCGGCGAACGCCTCGTGCATGAGGCCGGCGACGTGCGCGTCCTTGGTGCGCGAGGGGTGGTAGCGGTGCGCGCGTCCTTCCCGCTCCCGCGTCACCAGGCCCTTGCGGACCAGCCGGTCAAGGATGGTGAGAACCGTCGTGACAGCCGGTCGCGAGGGCAGCGACTCGGCCACTTCCCGCGCCAGCGCGCCATCGGGCCGCACCCACAGCTCGTTCATCACCGCGCGTTCGAGCTCACCGAGCCGCATGCTTCACCACCCTGACCACCTGAAAAGCTCCTGAACCAAGGCTTCGCAGCCCGCTGCCCGCCTCGACCGGCGCCGCCTCTTCCCGAGTGTTCTACGCCAACCGGACACCTAACTTCTACAGTATGTAGAAAATTGGTGTCCTTCGACCGAGCGGCCTCCAACGCCATGGCATGGGTGTCGCCGAGTCGGCTGAACCCTCGCCGCGCGCGGCGCGTATCGACCTTCGACACGCTGTAGAAGACGTGCCCCCAACGCCGCGTCGAGGTGCGACGATGACAGTCCCGCGTCAGGATGGCCGACCCTCCCCTCAAGCCGCCGCAGTCCGGTGCGCGCGTTCCATCGCCTCCGGAACGAGGCGCGCCCTTTTCACGCTGGGAGGGGCGGCCGTGCTGGTGTCGGTCGGCGGTTGCTCGGAGGGGACGTCCGGCGCGCCCTCCCCCACAGCGGCCTCCAGCAGCGCTCTGACCTTTTCCTCGGCCGAGGCGGGAATGCGCGGCCTCGCCGCGAGGATGGGCTGCACCCCGCAGACGCGCGGCAGGCCGTCCGACTACCGGCAGGCGATCTGCACCACCGCTTCGGGCCGGTACGTCATCAACACCTTCGACGACGAGAAGGGGCAGCGGGAGTGGCTGCGGCACTCCGCGATGTACGGCGGCACCTATCTGGTCGGGCCGCGCTGGGTCCTCGTCTCGACTCCGCGGTCGCTGGAATCGGCACGCGGACGGCTGGGCGGCCGCGTTCAGAGCGCGCGATCCGTCCAGTAAGGCAGGCGAACGCCGCCACGGTGACAGCCGACCGATACCCATAGTGATCTTTTGGCTGCGCACCCCCATCCCTTTCTTCTACGATGTGTAGAAGTATTGCCTACGCGCCTCTGGGCCGGATTCGTCCATGCCCTGAGTGATGGGGCGATGCCCAAACCCCCCGCTCGCGACCCCATCCCGCACATCAGCCCGTCCGGGCGGGCAAAGCCGTCCGCGATCGGGCCCTCCCCCGAGGTAGAACCGTTGCGCGTCTTCGACCGGACTCGCTCGAGCAGAGCCGTGCTGGCCTGCTCCGTGCTCCTGCTCGCCGCCTGCCAGACGGGCTCCCAGGCCGTCACCCCCGCCGACGAACGGGCCGCCCAACGCAGCACGACCGACCCTGTCCTGACGATCAGCCCGGCCGACGGGGCCGCCAGGGCCCGCCCCGACCGTGGAGTCGTGATCAAGGCGGCCAACGGCGAGCTCGGCACCGTCGTCGTGAGAGCGGGCGGCAGGAGCGTCGCCGGGTCCTTCAACGCCGCGCGGACCGTGTGGCGATCACGATGGACGCTGGCCCCCGCCACGTCGTACACCGTGACCGCGACGGCCAGGAACGCCGCCGGCAAGACCGCGACGGCGGGCAGCGGCTTCAGGACGCTGAAACCGGCCCGGACGATCTCCACCTCGCTGGACTGGATCCTCGAGGGCAACCAGGGGAGGACCTACGGCGTCGGAACGCCGATCATCCTGAACTTCGACCGGCCCGTCTTCAACAAGGGACTGGTGGAGAAGGCCCTGGAGGTGAAGGCCGAGAAGCCCGTGGAGGGCGCCTGGCGGTGGGTCGGCGACCGGCAGGTGATCTACCGGACGAAGACCTACTGGCCCGCGCACCAGAAGGTGACCGTCACGGCGCACATGGCCGGGGTACGGGCGGCCAAGGGCGTCTACGGGCTCAGGGACTTCACGCGCACCATCGACATCGGGGCCGCCCGGATCAGCAGGATCAACCTGAAGAAGTACAGGATGCTCGTCAGCGTCGACGGCAGAAGGGCCCGGTCGGTGCCGATCAGCGCGGGCAACGGCACCACGATGGAGTACACCACCACCAGCGGCGTCCATCTGACGATGGAGAAGGGCGATCCGGTGCGCATGATCGCGCCCGGTCGCAGGGAGGGCGACCCCGGCTACTACGACGAGCTGATCAACTACGCCGTCCGCATCTCCAACAGCGGGGAGTACCTGCATCAGAGCGCGGGCGAGTACCACTGCCTGGGCAAGGCCAACTGCAGTCACGGTTGCGTCCGGCAGCATCCCAGGGACGCCCTCTGGTTCTTCCGGACGGCCCAGCCGGGCGACGTCGTGTACATCGCGGGCTCACGTCGCAAGCTTGAGTGGAACAACGGCTGGTCGTTCTGGCAGCTCCCGTGGGATTCCTGGAGGAAGGGCAGCGCCGTCGCCTAGCCCGCGGCTCACGATCACCGGGGCCGTCCCGCACCGGTCGGCGGCACCAGGTACCTTCTACACAACGTAGAAGATACCGGGAGGGCGAGATGGCGGCGGACGCCGCGGCGATTCTGCAGATCATCGCGCTGGCGGGCCTGTTCCTCCTCGCCGGACGGGCCCTGCTCCGCAGCGAACGCAAGGAGCGGAAGCGAGAACGGCTCGTGGACCCGGCAGAGCCCTCCCACGACGAACGCGCCTGAGACGCCGTCCCAGAACCCGAGCCCCAGGCCCGTCCAGCCAATGATCCGAAGGAGGAAGGCCCGTGGGACGCCCGCCTGGACGCGAAGCACGCACTGGAGAGGTCGCGCGGCCTCAGCACCGAACTGGCCGAGGCGCGGGCGGTGGTCGCGCAACTGGCCGCCTCGCAGTACATGAGCAACGGCGTGGACCCCTCGGTGCAGATGTTGTCCGGCGCCGATCCCAACGATCCGCCTCCCGGCTGGGCATCAAGTACGTGATCTGGCGGCAGCGGATCTATGACATGCGCAGCCCCGGCTGGACGACGATGTCCGACCGCGGCAGCATCACCCAGAACCACATGGACCACAATCACATCTCGGTGTTCTAGACCAGGTTCCTGGAGACGCCCGTGACGGGCGGGCGATGGGGTGAGGAATGCGTGATCCCCGGCTACGCGGGCGGGAATGGCTGATCGGCTTGATCCTCGGCAGCTGCGCGGGCGCCGCCTGGGGCGCGCTCGGCAACGACTACGAGCCCGCGGACAGCGCGATCGGGACCGGCCTGCTGGGCGCCGTCGCTGGGGTGGCCATCGGTCTGGTGATCACGACCGTACGTCAGTTCAGGTCCGGTGGCGGGGACTCGGACGAGCAGGGCGGCGACAAGCCGATCGAGTGACAACACGTTACCGATCGACTACGTGATGTGATGTAGCGTGGTCCGGGTGACCGCGGCACCTCGTCTCCTTACGCCACAGGCGCGTGCGTTCGTCGCGCTGCGCGTGCTGCTGATCGCGGTCATGAGCGTGCACGTGGGCCTGTGCCTGCACCAGCACCAGGTCCAGGAACATCGCTCGGACTCCTTCGATCACGCCCGGGCCGATCTACCGGCCGGGCCGGCGGCGGGTCCCCTGGCCGGCGGCACGGAAGCGGAAACCAAAGCAGCCGCGGAGCCGAACCGGTCCTCCGATGGGCGTCATGCGGATCATGCCGACTGCCTGAGCACACGTGGCACGCCCGTGTCAGAGGACCTGCCGATCAGCGTGCCGGTACCGGTGTCCTCGGCGACCGCCTTCCTGGCCCCTGCCGACGGGCGACGGCCGCCCTTCCTGTCACCCATGACCCGGCCCACGACCGGCCATGGCGTCGACCTGCTGCATCGGGTCTGCATATCGCGGACATGACGGCTCCCCGCGGTCGAGTCGTTCCAGCCTGCCTTCCTGGCGTGATGGCGTGAAGCCGTGTACCGGCCATGCCCGTCATGAGCCGGGCACCTCAGCGCGCCGGGAATCGACCGCAGACGGAAAGGGAGGTCTCAGCAGCTACCCGTGAAGAGGTCATCGTGGACCGCACCAGCACGTCCTCAAGCGTTATCGACAGCGACCAGCGACTCACCGCCGGATTCGGCCCCGCGCCCATCTGCCCTTCCATGGTCGGGACCGTCGGGCAGACTCCGGTCGTCTGGATTCCCCAGCTGTGGGCCGGCTCGTCCGAACCGGGCCACGCCACCGGCCACGGCTTCTGGGCCAAGCTCGAAGGCGGCAACCCCGGAGGGATCAAGGATCGTCCCGCCCTCCACATGATCGCGCAGGCCCGCCGCCGCGGCGTCCTGGCCGAGGGCGCACCGATCATCGAGTCGACCAGCGGCACCCTCGGCTTCGGCCTGGCCCTGGCCGGAATCCGCTACCGCCATCCCGTCACGGTCGTCACCGACCCGGGCATGGAACCGCTGATGCGGCGCTTGCTGCACGCCTACGGCGCCCGGGTGTCGATGGTGCGCGAACCGCATCCCGAGGGCGGGTGGCAGCAGGCGCGGCGCGAGCGCGTCGCGGAGTTGCTCGCGGCCCACCCGTCCGCCTACTGCCCCGACCAGTACAGCAACCCCGACAACGTCGCCGCCTATCACGGGCTCGCCCTCGAACTCGCCGGCCAGCTCGGCCCCCTGCAGGTTCTGGTGTGCAGCGTGGGCACCGGCGGGCACAGCGCCGGGATAACGCGCGTCCTGCGCAGGCTCTACCCGGAACTGCGGCTGGTGGGCGTCGACACCATCGGCTCCACCATCTTCGGACAGCCCGCCCGGTCGCGGCTGATGCGCGGACTCGGCAGCAGCATCCTTCCGGCGAACGTCGACCACGACGCGTTCGACGAAGTGCACTGGGTCGCCCCCGGAGAGGCCGTCTGGGCATGCCGCCGGCTGGCCGAGCGCCACTACGCCACCGGCGGCTGGAGCGTGGGGGCGGTGGCCCTGGTCGCCTCCTGGCTGAGCCGCACACTGCCACCGGACACCCGCATCGCCGCCGTCTTCCCGGACGGCCCTTACCGCTACTTCGACACCGTCTACAGCGACGACTACTGCGTCCAGCACGGCATACTCGGCGTCCGCCCGGACGAACAGCCCGATGAGATCGATCGCCCGGACGACCGCGAAGTCGAACGATGGACCCGCTGCCGGACCATATCCGCCGCCGCCATCAGCGACCCGCGGAAGGGCAGGGCACCTCAGGAGGCCCTGTCGTGATCAGGACCCTCCGCCAGGCGCGCTCCTTCTCCCGTCCCGTCCGGCTGCTGCTGGTCAACCAGGTCGGCATCAACATCGGCTTCTACATGCTCATGCCCTACCTGGCCGCCCACCTGGCCGGAACGGCGGGCCTGGCGACCTGGCTGGTCGGGTTGATCCTGGGAATCCGCAACTTCAGCCAGCAGGGCATGTTCCTCATCGGCGGCACGCTCGCCGACCGGATCGGCTACCGCAGCATGATCATCGCCGGGTGCGGCCTGCGCGTCATCGGATTCGCGCTGTTCGCCTTCTCCACGGCGCTTCCGGCACTGATCGCGGCCGCCGCCATCACGGGCCTGGCCGGCGCCCTGTTCAATCCCGCCGCGCGGGCCTACATCGCCCGCGAAGCCGCCGACCGCGAGGTGGAGGCGTTCGCGGTCTTCAACGTCTTCTACCAACTCGGCATCCTGATCGGCCCGATCATCGGCATCGCCCTGCTGGGGGTCGACTTCCGTGTCGTCTGCCTGGCCGCCGGCGCGATCTTCGCCGTCCTGACCGTCCTGCAGGTGACGTACCTGCCGGCCCGGAGGGGGACGGCGGCGGGCCCGGCCCAGCCCCTGCTGACCGACTGGAGGCAGGCGATCGGCAATCGCCCCTTCATGGGCTTCGCGGCGGCGATGTTCGCCTCCTACGCCCTGTCCTTCCAGGTCTACCTGGGGCTTCCCCTTGAGGTGGAACGTCTCACCGCGGGCCAGGGCGGAGTGGTGGCCGTCTTCGCCGTACAGGCGGCCCTCGCGCTGGCCGGCCAGGTCCGTCTCACCGAATGGTGCAGAGCCCGCTGGTCGCCGGGCCAGGCCATAACCCGGGGCCTGGCCGTCATGGCCGTCGCGTTCCTGCCGTTGGCGCTGGTGAGCACGCAGGCTCCGGGCGGGAGGTGGCAGCTCGCGCCCATTCTGGTGAGCGCGGCCCTGCTGGGCCTGGGGACCATGCTGGTGTTCCCCTTCGAGATGGCCCTGATCACCACTCTGGGACCCGGTCGGCTCCTCGGCACCTACTACGGCCTCTACAACCTGCTGTCCGGCGTCGGCATCCTGATCGGCAACCTGGTCGCCGGAAGCGCCATGGACCTGTCCCGCAGCATCGGCCTTCCGATGCTGCCCTGGCTGGTGCTGATGGCCATCGGCGGACTCTCCGCGACGGCCGTACGCGCCCTGGACCATCGGGTCCGCCTGACCGCACCGGAAGCCCGCGGCCGGCGCGAACGCTCCCCGGTGGGATGACCACCTGGGATTCCGTAACCGACCGTTGTCGCAGGTCCCAGGGCCGAACGGCTCTACCGGCCCGGCTGTCGGGGGCGGATACTGACAGCACCTGGACGAACACTCACCCCGAGGGGGCGGTGATGATGTGGGGCAGTCCCGGTCACTGGCTGGGCATGGGTGTGATCATGGCCCTGTTCTGGGGGCTGATCATCGCCGGGGCCTTCGTTCTGGTCCGCCGCACCGGCGGCGCCCGGCGCCCCAGGAGGCCGGAGGGGAACAGCGGGCCGTCGAGGCAAGAGGAGGTACTGGCGGAGCGGTTCGCGCGTGGCGAGATCGGCGCCGACGAGTACGAGCGGCACCACGTACGGGACACGCCAGTGAACCCGACCGGCCACCACTGGGGACGGCTGGCGGCCGGGACGGCGGCCGCCCTGGTGCTGGGGACGGCCTCAACGGCCGCGCTCGCCGGCACCTTGGGTGGGCGAAACGGCGGGCCACCGGACGCGGCGCGCCTGGGCGCGGCCTACAGCGGCGAATGCCGGGCACCTGCGCTCGCTGGTTCGGTGGTGAACGTGGACCTGACCGACATGGGCGCCATGATGGGCACCCGGCACGGTCCAGGCCCGCTGACGGGTCGGTTTCCAGGGGGACGGCTCTGGCCGATGCGCGGCATGATGCGCCTCTCCGCCGTCCCAACCCAGGTCCGGGAGGGCACCGTGTCGCTGCGGGCGTACAACACCGGCGCGTGGCCCCATGAGGTGTTGGTGATGCCCTTGCCGACCGGTCAACACGCCGGGCAGCGTCCCTTCGGCACCGGCGACACGGTCGCCGAGACCGGCAGCCTCGGGGAGGCGTCGCGTACCTGTGGCGCCGGGGCAGGGCCGATGGGCATCGCCCCCGGCACGGCCGGATGGACCACCCTGCGCCTCGCCCCCGGACGTTACGAGCTGATCTGCAACCTGCCGGGCCACTACGCGGCCGGCATGTACACCGAACTTGACGTCACCAGGTAGACGACCTCAATCGTTCTGCTGCGGGACCGGCCGCCCACCACCGTGCCCGCCAGGCTGCCTGTGTCTGGGACGTCACCGCGGCGCCGCCGTGACGTGCTGACCCGTATCGGCCTCTCCTGGTCGACTGGGAAGTCGCTTTCAGCCCAGTTCGAGCGCGGCCGCGTCCGAGTCTCTCCGCGAGCAGTACGCGGCAAAAGCGCCCTGGGCCCGCTCACATCCGATCTTTCGGGATTTCTCACCTTCTGCGACCGCCTTGCGGACGGCGGGCATCGGTGATCCCCAACGGGATCAATGTGGCAGAGAGCACAGACTTCAGGGCCTAGGTCCTGAAATGCTGCCATGCGACCCGTTGGTGCGGTTAACGCTCGGCAATGGACCCGCCCCAAATGATCAATCGGGACCTTTTCATGAGCGCCTGAGCAGCGAGGAGTCGATGTCGTGGCGGAACGGAAGCCGGCGGTTCCGTGGCAGCGCGGGCGACTCGTCTTCGGCGGGCTGCTTTCGGTCGCGCTCGGAGCCCTGACCGTCGTGGCCGGACTGGGAGGCACCACCGGGCGGCTCGCCCTGCTCGTCACTCTCGCCGGCGTCATCCTCACCCTGGTCGTCGATGCCTTCTTCCGCCGCGAGGAGAGCATCCACCACGACCAGAACCAGCTCACGGAGATCTCCGCCGCGCTGGCGATCACCAAGTCGCTGGCCGACGCCCCCGCCGAGTGCCAGGCGTTCGTCCGCGAGATCGCCGAGCAGTGGATCCGTATCGACGACCGCAACAGCGCGATCCTGCTGAAACTGCGCGAGGCGCGGCAGCGAGCGTTCACCGAGGACATGCGCGACCTCGCCAACGGCCAGTCGCCGCTCGGGCGCCGCCAGGAATTCCGTCCCGGAATCCTGCCCGAGCTGACGAAGATGACCGCCCTCAGCGCGACCGGCAACGATTACTGGTGGACCGGCCGCGACACCACCTATCTCGCGGCGGAACGGTCCGCGGTCACGGGCGGCGGCCTGACGCTGCACCGGATCCTGGTGCTGTCGAATTCGGAGCTCGACGGCGCCATGCTCGGGGTCCTGCGGGAGCAACTGGACGCGGGAATCCTGCTGGACGTGGTCATCCGGGACGATGTGTCGCCGCTGGACCAGAAATGCCTGACCGGTGACCGTGCCCTGGTCACCGACAAGGGCGGCATCGTCGGCGTGGTCATTCCCGGGAATGACGGGGAGGACGCCATGGTCGACGCGGGCCATTTCACCATCAACGAGGACAGGATCGAGAACACCCGGGACATCCTGCAGACCCTCGCCCCCTACCGGACCCCCGCCGCCGACCTTCTGAAAAGACACCCGGAGCCGGAGGACGGGTGACGCCGGGAGCGGCCGATCGTATCAGGGGCCGGGTTGCCAAGTGCGGGGCCCGTCGGGGCCCGGTCCCGGCGCGCGGCCGAGGGCATCGTCCGGGAGCCGTTCTCTCACCGCAGCCTGGGCGCGCGTGAGCAGGTCGGCGGCACGCGGATAGTCGGCGACCTGATCGAAGAGCAGGTCCAGCACCGGCAGGAGGCTCTGCGCGGGGACGTCGCGGGCGGTGAGGATGCCGACGGTCCACGTCATGAATCCGGTGAACAGGTCGGGATCGTCCAAGTACAGGGCCGTGCCGAAGAACTCGACGATGTGGGAGATGTCCTCGGCCGTCCGGTCCCGCTGCTCGTCGGTGTAGCCGGCCATCGCCGGGAAGCGCGACCGCAGCCCGCTCAGCACGTGCCGGATCAGCTGGGGAGCGGTCCTGGTGACGTGGGCGTAGGACTGGTCGGCCAGATGCGGCAGGTCATCGATCATCCGGTGGACGGGCGGCGGCCTGGGCAGCGGGTCGTCCGCCAGCCGGTCGGCGGCGGTGCGGGCGTCGGGCGCCCACATGTCGGCGCCCAGCAGGGCGGCGTAGCGGCCGTCGTGGCCCCAGGCGGCGCCGCCGACCAGGACCGGGGTGCCGGTCGCCTGGCAGGCGGTGATGGCCGCGTGCGCGGCCGGCAGCCGGGTGGCGATCGACGACGACAGCGCCACCGCGACCGGGGCGTTGCGGTGCACGTGGGAGATCAGATGCCGGGTCGGCACCTGGGCGCCGAGGTAGTCGACCTGCCAGCCGCGCAGCCGCAGCACCTCGGCCACGAGCCGGGCCGGCAGGGCGTGCCACTCGCCGTCGATGCAGGCCACCGCGATCCGGCCGGGTCGCTCCCGCGCCTCCCGCCGTCGCGGGACGGCCGGATGCCGCGCGACCGCACCGATCACGCGTTCGTTGACGGCCGTGGCGCTGTGCTCCTGCGCGACGGAGATCCGGTCGGCCGCCCACTCGTGCCCGACCCGGGCCTGCAGCGGTGCGATGACCTCCAGCAGCAGGTCCTCGGGGTCCGTACCGTCGTCCAGCGCCGACATCGCGAGGCCGGTGGCGGCGTACTCGTCCCCCGCGATGACGGCGGGCCAGAGCGCGTCGATCCAGGGGCCTGCCCCGGCCCTCCCACCGGACGGGCCGGTCATGCGATGCCCCCTCCCCCGGCGGCGCCGAGCCGGTCACCCCGGGGAGCGGTGATCGCGATCACCGCCATGTCGTCGTGCCGGCCGGCTCCGACCCAGTCGGCGGCGAGCATGTGCACCCGCTCCACCAGGGCCTGCGGGTGCATGCCGCCGCACCGGCGCAGCCCGGCGCACAGCCGCTCGTCACCGAACACCTCCCCGCCCAGCGGCCCGCCGACGGCCTCGGTGATGCCGTCGGTGTACAGGAGGCAGGTGTCCGTGGGCTCGAGCGTCACGTCCGCGGTCGTCGAATGGATGTCCTCGAGCACGCCGATCAGCGAGCCGCCGGTCGGAACCGTCTCGACCGTCCCGTCGGCCCGGAGGATCAGGGGGGCGGCGTGTCCGGCGCTGGTCAGCCGCAGCCGCACCCGCGCGTCCTGCCCGCGGGCCGAGGCCAGCACCAGCGTGACGAACCTCGTCGCGTCGCTGTGCAGCAGGGCCCCGTTGAGCAGTTCCAGCACGCGCCGGTGGTCGCCCGCCATCGGCAGCAGAGCCCGCAGCGTGTTGCGGATCTTGCCGGTCAGCACCGCGGCCTCCAGGCCCTTGCCGCACACGTCGCCCAGGACCACCAGCGACCCGGCGTCGGGATCCTGCGGGTCGGCGGGGTACACGTCGTAGAAGTCGCCTCCGATCAGGTCCTCGTCACCGGCCGGCCGGTAGCGCGCCGCCAGCTCCACCCCGTCCAGTTCGTGCGTGCGGGGCGGCAGCAGGTCGTCCATCAAGGTCGCGGTGATGGACGCCTGCTCGGCGTACAGGCGAGCGGCCGACAGCACCGCGCCGGCACGGGCCGCGAAGAGCCGGACGGTCGGCTCCTCCCCCGCGGGGAACGCCTCCCGGCCGGACCGGCGCAGCAGCACCAGCGCCCCGGCCGAGACACCGTGGCCTGGGAGCGCGACCACGACCATCGCGGCGGGTCTCTCCGGCGCCGGACGCGCGATCCAGGCGGGAGCGGCGCGTGGATCGATCCAGCGCGGGGGCACCGGTGGAAAGCCCCGCATCGCGTCGGCCAGCCCCTCGACCTCCGCCGGGTCGACGAGCAGTTCCTGATGATCGACCTGCCCGTCGGGCCCGCAGTAGGCGACCGGGTGGCCCCGCCCGGAGTGCGGGACGATCACCACGGCCGCGTCGGCCAGGTAACGGGCGGCCAGCCGCGCGGTCACCTCCATGCAGCGCACCAGGTTGAGCGATGCCAGCAGCTCGTCGGACGCCTCGGCGAGGAACGCCGTCCGCTCCCGCTCGGTCACATCGACCAGCCACCAGATCGTGGCCGCCGGTGTCCCCGCCGCCCTGCCGTCCGGCACCGAATGGGCCTCGAAGACACGGTCACCGATCGGCCCCTGGGCGACCGCGCCCGTTCGCCGCCCTCCGTCGCCCGTACCGGGGAGATCGGCTCGCGCGGCCGCGGAAGGAGCGTCGAGTGATCGCTGGGCCTCGGCCAGCCAGCCCGGCACGGCCCCGGTCAGCGGCCCGTCCGGCGGCACGCCCAGCAGCAGACGCGCAGCGTCGTTGAGCTGAACGACGCCCCCGGACGGGTCGACGGTCAGAACCGCGCAGGGAGCGGATCGCAGCACCGTATCGAGCACGTCCCGTGCGCCGCCTTCGCACGGAGCCGGTTCCGTCACGCCACAACCTCCAAGAGCACTTTCGTTCCCGAATCCGGAGCCCGCCCCAGAATCTGGACCAACCGCCCTGCGGGGCGGTCAACGGGGGGCCGGCGGCTCGGATCTTCATTCCCGGCCTGCCGGATGGGCGATGTCGTCGTCCTGCCGGCCAGGCCAGGCTGCGCCCCGCGCTGCCGAGAGTCCGTCGCCGATCTTCGAGAGCCCAGGTCGTCGGCGCCACCGCTGGGCGGCACCGTACTCACGGGTATTCGGTGACCGTCCCCACTGATGCAGGTCTCTACACACCTGGACTCTTCTTGCGGCGATCATCGGCCTGCCGTCCGCCGGTCACGACCATGCTCGAATGACCCCGGCGGCCCCCTGGAGCGACCGGGCCTCGTCCTCGGCCCGTCAGGTCCGCCGTGGCTCGCCCTGCGCGCGGACGGGCGCCGGTCAGCTGTCAGATCGCGTGTTCGGGAACAGGCTGACAACACCGATCTTCTTGTGGTCGCGGGGGCTGTCCGTGACGGTGGAGTCCGCCGCGGGCTTCGCTCCCCCTAGCGCCCGCGTCCGGGAGACTCGATGAAACTACCCTCGCGTGCCGCTGCCCTCGCGGCCGTCGTCCTCCTCGCTTCCCTGACCGGATCGGCGGCGCAGGCGGCCGAAGCCCTTCCGAGTGTGGACATGGAGGCCACCGTCAAGGCGGCCCAGATCGATCCGCGGCGGGCCGACGACACGCTGACCCCGGGGGCCGAGGCCAGCGTGCTCCTGGTGGAGCAGGCGCTGCGCGACCGCCGCCTGCTCGACGCGAAGTGGGTGGACGGCTACTTCGGCACCACGACGGTCGCCGCCTTCGCCAAGTACCAGAAGTCGCTCGGCTTCACCGGTCTCGGCGCCAACGGCCTGCCGGGGAAGACGTCGCTCACCAGGCTCGGAGCCGGCCGCTTCACGGTCACCCGCGTCATCGAACCGGGTGCCCGGGTGTCCACCGGCGGCTTCGTCATCAACACCCGCACGCGGAGCATGCTGGCCGAGGCGAAGCGGCTGCTCGGCCGCGACCTCGTGCTGGAGCAGGGGTCGTACAACCCCGGCGGCGACCCCACGTCCGCGGGCACCCATGACGGCGGCGGCACCGTCGACATCTCGGTCCAGGGGATGAACGCCGCCACCCGTACCGCGGCGGCCCGCGCGCTGCGGCGGGTCGGCTTCGCGGCGTGGGTGCGCACCCCCGATCAGGGCGACTGGCCGTGGCACATCCACGCCGTCGCCATCAGCGACACCGACCTCTCCGGCCAGGCGCAGCACCAGATCGGCGACTACTACCTCGGCCTGGACGGGCTCGCCGGCCGTAACCCGGACGACGGCCCGAAGGTGACCATCCGTACCTGGGAGGAGTACCAGCTCGGCTGACCCCGGCTCCCGCACGACAGAAGGAGAACAAATGAGACGGTTCACCAGGATCCTCACCGCCACGATGGCGCTCGGCGGAGCGGCGTTCGCCCTCACATCGCCCGCCTCGGCCGCGAACCGTGACGGCGTGTGCGACAGCGGCGAGTTCTGCTACTACTTCAACAGCGACAACCAGGGATCGATCTCCGACTTCACCGGCTCGGTCGCCGACTACGGCACCACCCAACCCTCCTGCTACGACTTCAAAGGCGCCGGCAACGG
>NZ_JBHSON010000105.1:0-38196 GCF_042656285.1 Actinomadura rugatobispora
GTTCACGTGGGAGAACGAGGTGCAGGTGCATTTGAAGCGGGCGAAGGCGTGTGATCTGCTGCTGGGTACCGCGTCGGTGCACAGGAAGGCGCTGGTCGCGTGAAACTCGGAATCGACCCCGAACTCGAGAAGTTCCGCGCCGAGTTCTCCGCCTTCCTGGACGCGAACCTGCCGAGCGAGGAAGAGGCCATCCCCCGCGCCCGCTCCAGCGCCGACGTGCCGGAATGGGCGAGGCGGTGGCAGCGCAAGCTGTTCGACGCGGGCTGGCTGCTTCCCGGCAACCCGCCCGAGTTCGGCGGCCGCAACGCCACCCTCCCGCAGCAACTCGCCCACCTCGAGGAACTGTCGAGGCGGCGGATCTACCACAGCTTCAACCCGCAGGGCCTGGGCATCATCGCGGCCTCGATCCTGACGTTCGGGACCGAGGAGCAGAAGCGCGAGTGGGCCGTCCCCATCCTTCGGGCCGAGATCACCGCGGCCCTGGGCATGAGCGAGCCCGGTGCCGGTTCCGACCTGGCCGGGCTGCGCACGCGTGCCGTCCTGGACGGTGACGAGTTCGTGGTGAACGGGCAGAAGGTGTGGACGTCGGGCGCCCATGACGCCGACGTGCTGCTGACGTTCGTGCGGACCGATCCCGAGGCTCCCAAGCACAAGGGCATCAGCGTCCTGCTCATCCCCACCGCCGCCGAGGGCGTGGTGCGCAGGCCCTTCGGGTCCATCGCCGACCCCGAGGACCTGGACTTCAACGAGGTCTTCTTCACCGACGTCCGGGTGCCCCGGAAGAATCTGATCGGCCCGCTGAACAAGGGCTGGAACGTGGCGCACGGCTCCCTCGGCCACGAGCGCACCCTGCTGTGGCTCAGCTTCGCCGAGCAGCTCGAGAACCTGCTCCGGGACGCCCGCAGCGACCAGGAGTGGTACGCCACGCTGGAGATGGATCTGCAGGCGCTGCGGCTGCTGGGCTATCGGCAACTGGGCGGTGACCGGGACCCGGCGGAGCTGTCGGTGCTCAAGCTGCTCGGCTCGGAGGCGGTGCAGGCGGGCAACCTGCACGCGCTGGAGGAGCGCGGAGCCGACGGCCTGGTCCATCCCGAGCAGACCGCGCCGTTCAACCACATGAGCTTCGAGCCCTTCACCAGCAGCTGGTTCGAGCGGTACACCCGCAGCTTCGCCGGCACGATCGCCGGGGGCACCTCCGAGATCCAGCGCAACATCATCGCCGAGCGCATCCTCGGCCTGCCCAGATGAGCTGAACGAGAACGCTGAACGAGGACGAGGGGGGTGGGACGCCGTCAGGCGTCCCACCCCCCTCGGCGTCCGGGAGGACGGCCCTCAGAGATCGACGAGCCGGGGCGCCCGGCGGCCCTCCAGCACCGACCCCCCGATCTCCGTGGCCAGGACGGCCGCCGAGCCCAGCAGGTCGTCCAGGACGAGGATCCGGCGGACGAACCGGTGGAAGCGGTGCTCCGCGGTGAAGCCGATGCCGGCGAGCACCTGCTGGCAGTTCCGCACGGTCGTCAGCCCGGCCCGGCCCGCCAGGGCCTTGCCGAGCTTGGCGGTCATGGGATCGTCCGCGTGGGCGAGCGCGGCCTCCGCCGCCTCCAGGGCGACCAGCGTCTCGGCCAGGCGGTGGCGCACCGCCTGGAACGAGGCCACCGGCCGCCCGAACTGCTCCCGCGCCAGCGCGTGCTCGCGGGCCAGCTCCAGGGCCGTGCGGCCCGCGCCGACGAGCTGGAAGCCCAGCGCCCTGCGGCCCGCCGCCAGCGCCTCCGCCGGCAGCGGCTCCCACTCCACCCGGGACAGCCCGAGCTCCGGGTCGAGCCCCTCCGAGGGCGCCCAGGGGCGCCCGAAGGCCAGGCCGCTCTCCGCCAGCGCCACGACGCCGCCGGGCGGGCGCTTCATCGCGTGCAGCAGCACGTCGTTGAGGACGGGCGCGTGCGCGCCCGTCTCGCCGAGCAGCCCGAAGACCAGCGCCACCGCCTCGTCCGGCGACGCCTCCAGCAGGTCGTGCCAGCCCAGCTCGACGAGGGCGGCGTCCAGGCCGTCGGGGGAGTGCGACTCCATGGCGGAGCGCAGGCCCGAGGAGAGCAGGGCCAGATCGGCGGCCTCGATCATTCGTCCCCCAGGGAGAGCAGGCGCTTGGCGATGATGTTGCGCTGGATCTCGGCGGTGCCGCCGTAGATGGTGGAGGCCCGCGAGTAGAGGAACTCCTCGCGCCAGGGCGAGGAGCCGTACTCGATCTCGCCGGGCAGGGCCTCCCGCGCGGTGTCGTACAGGCGCTGCTCGGCGGTCTGCAGGAGGATCTTGTCGATCGAGGTCTCCGCGCCGAGCGTCTCCCCCCGGTCGCGGCGGCGCTGGGTGAGCCCGGACCGCGACCGCGCCGCGTGCAGGTCCAGGTACGCCTCGCCGATCTGCCGCGCCGACGCCGTGTGGTCCTCCGCCAGCAGCCGGTCCAGCCGGGTGTAGAGGTAGGTGATCCGCTGCCAGAAGCACGAGGAGCGCTCGTCGGGGAGGATGCTCATCGCGATCTCCCAGCCCTGCCCCTCGGTGCCGAGCATGCGCGCGGCGGGCACCCGGACGCCGTCGAGGAACACCTCGGCGAACTCGTCCCTGCCGTGCATGGTCTCGATGGGCCGCACGGTGATCCCGGGGGTGTCCATGTCCATCAGGAACGCGGAGATGCCCCGGTGGCCGGGCTTGCCGGTGCGGGCCAGCAGCACGCACCGCTCCGCGTACTGGGCCAGGGACGTCCACACCTTCTGCCCGTCGATCACCCACTCGTCGCCGTCCCGGACGGCCCGGGTGGTCAGCGAGGCCAGGTCGCTGCCCGCGCCGGGCTCGGAGAACCCCTGGCACCAGGTCTCCTCGCCCGCCAGCAGCGTCGGGACGAACGCCAGCAGGTCGGGGGACCCGTACCGGATCAGCGTGGGCGCCAGCACCTCGATCAGCGTGTAGAGGCCGGGGTCGGCGAGGTTGCGCGCCATGAGCTCCTCGCCGAGCACCGCGCGCAGGATCGTGGGCCCGCCCAGGCCGCCGGCGTCCTCGGGCCAGCCCCAGCGCATCCAGCCCGCGTCGAACATCGCCCGGCGCACCCGGGAGAGCTGCGCCATCTCCCCGTCGAGCGACCCGTCGTGGACGGGGCGCAGGTCGTGCTCGTCGAGCCAGGCCCGCAGCCCCGTCCGGAACTCATCGACGCGCATGGGAGTGCGGGCGTCCCGAGTTGTGCTCACCGTTGCGGCGGATGAACGTCATGGCGCGGGTGCGCAGCCGCCAGCCGTCCGCCGTCCTGAGGTAGGTGTCGTTGTAGTAGCCGATGCGCATGTCGTGGGTGGAGTGGTCGACGAAGCACAGGTTCTGCACCCCGGTGCCCTCGTCGCCCTGGATGTCCAGGAGCGGCGTGGAGACCATGAACAGGCCCTTGGGCGCCGACTCGACCAGCGCGGGGAACTCGTCCAGCCGGTAGGCCTCGCCGAAGGCGCTGTAGGTGCCGTCGGGGGTGAAAACCTCCAGCAGCGCGTCGATGTCGTTCTTGGTGATCGAGACCGCGTACTTGGCCAGCAGCTGCTGGATCTCGATGACGTCCTCAACGTTTGTCATGGAAGACCTTCCCTCCTTTCATTACGAAGCGGACATCGGTGGTGACCGTGATGTCGTCGAGCGGGTTGCCGGGCACCGCGATCAGGTCGGCGAGGAGGCCCTCGGCGATCCGGCCGCGGTCGTCGGCGCTGATCAGCTCGGCCGCGTTCACGGTCGCCGACTGCAGCACGTGCAGCGGCGTCATCCCGCGCTCGACCATGGCGACCAGCTCGCTGGCGTTGCGGCCGTGCGGGATCGCGGGCGCGTCGGTGCCGGCCGCGATCTTCACGCCGGCCTTGGCGGCCCGGGCGATGACCGTCTGGGCGCGCGGGAAGATCTCCGCGGCCTTGGCCTTCAGCTCGGGCGCCGCGTGCGACAGGTCCATGCCCTCGGTCAGCGCCGTCGTCGGCACCAGCCAGGTGCCGCGCTCGGCCATGAGGTCGAGCGTCGCGTCGTCGATGAGGAAGGCGTGCTCGATGCAGTCGATGCCCGCCTCGACCACCGAGCGGACGGCGTCGGCGCCGTGGGTGTGCGCCGCCACCTTGAGCCCGCGCCGGTGCGCCTCGTCGGCGATGGCGCGCAGCTCCTCGTCGGAGTAGTGCTGCGCCCCGGGGATCCCGGTGTGCGACATCACCCCGCCCGACGCGCAGATCTTGATGAGCTTGGCGCCGTGCTTGATCTGGTAGCGGACGGCCTTGCGGACCTCCTCCACCCCGTTGGCGATGCCCTCCTCCACGGAGAGGGGCATGATCCCGGGCGCGTAGGCGGCGAACATCGTGGGGTCCAGATGCCCGCCGGTGGGGCTGATCGCGTGGCCGGCCGGGACGACGCGGGGGCCGTCGACCCAGCCGGCGTCGATGGCCTTGCCGAGGGCGACGTCCAGCAGGTAGCCGCCGGTCTTGCAGAACAGGCCGAGGTTGCGGACGGTGGTGAAGCCCGCGCGCAGCGTGCGTCGGGCGTTGCCCACCGCACGCAGCATCCGCAGGGGCGGGTCGTCCTGGACGGGGGAGAGCACGGCGGTCTCGCCCCGGCCGCCCATCAGGAGGTTGACCTCCATGTCCATCAGGCCGGGCAGCAGCGTGACGTCGCCGAGGTCCAGGACCTCGCCCGCCTCGCCGCCGCCCGCCGGACCGGTGCCGCCGCCGACCGCCGTGATGCGGTCGCCGTCCACGGTGATCCAGCCCGGCGTCTCGAACTCTCCCGTCTCGACGTGCAGGACGCGTGCCGCCCGGAGGGTGAGCGCCATCAGATCCGCGGCTCGGCGATCACGTCGAGGTAGGCGGCGCCGCTGTCGGGCACCCGCGCCTGCTTCCAGACCTCGACAGGGAAGGACACCATCACCAGGGAGCACATGAGCAGCAGCAGGTTGCGCTCGGGCTCGGGCAGGTCGTCGATGGGGAAGGTCTCCAGGTGCTTGTTCGCCTGCTCGAGCAGCGGGAAGGCGGCGTCGTAGAACGCCTGCATCTCCTCCATCGAGCTGGCGAGCCGCTTGGCGTACCGCTCGGGCTCACCGGGGAGGATCCACTCCTTGTACGACTCGAGCGCCGCGAAATCAGCCGGCAGCATTGTTGTGCTCCTTCACGTAGTCGCCGGCCACCTTGTGCAGGTGGCGGAGCAGGATCTCCTGGTCGTTGAGCGGGAAGTCCAGGACGCTCCGGCTCTTGAGCATCGTCTGGGTGGCCTCCAGGGTGTTGGAGTCCTGGAGGGCGTACTCCTTGAACGTCACCGCCGCCAGCTCGTGCTGGAGCCGCTCCTGCGCCGTCTTGGCGGGGACGAAGTACAGCTTCCCCTCGAAGATGTGGCGGTCGACCGCGGTCGGCCAGTAGTGGTAGGTGAGGTACCAGCCCGGGGCCCAGACCAGCAGCATGAAGTTGGGGAAGAAGTGGAAGGAGTCCACGCCCCAGGACCGGTGCCCGGCCGGGTTGACCCCGGGCGGCAGCTGGTCGAGCTCGACGCCCTCGATGTCGGGGCGCTCCCACGGGCCGAACAGGCCGCTCTTCAGCACCCGCTCGATCGGCTTGACCATCCGCGGGTCCTTGGGCGGGGACATGCCGCCCCACGAGGAGACCATCGAGTGCGGGCTCTTGATCTCGTAGTGCAGCGCCTCGAAGCCGTAGCCCAGGAGCTTGTCGGCCTCCTCCTTGGTGGCCTGCTTCTGGTGCAGGACGGGCGCGTGGTAGAACTCGGCGAACGCGTCGATGAACAGCTTCCAGTTGCTGCCGACCTCGGCCCGGTAGCTGAAGACCTCGGTCATCTCGTGGAAGGGGTAGCCCTCGATCCCCTTGGCCAGGTCGCCGAGGTAGTGCTTCAGCGGCTCGGCGTCCTGGTCGAGGTTGATGAAGACGAACCCCTCCCAGATCTCGCAGCGGACCTGCTTGAGGCCGAACTCGCTCTTGTCGAGGTCGAAGAACTCGCCCTCCTGCTGGACGAAGGTCAGGGAGCCCTCGAGGTCGTACCGCCAGGCGTGGTACTTGCAGGTGAACTGGCGGCAGGTGCCGCTGACCTCCTCACCGGGGTAGTCGTTCCACACCAGCTTGTTGCCGCGGTGGCGGCACAGGTTGTGGAAGGCGCGGATCTCCTTGTCCTTGCCGCGCACGACGACGATGGAGGTGTCGGCGACGGCCAGCTCCTTGGTGAAGTAGTTGCCGACGCGCGGCACCTGCTCCACCCGGCCGATGTTCAGCCAGGTCTTCTTGAAGATCGCCTCGCGCTCGGCCTCGTAGTGGGCCGGGTCGATGGAGTCCTCGTAGTTCACGGGGGCCGTGCCGAGCTCGGGGTACTGCTCGGTCCAGCTGCCCACGGACGGCTTGGGGAAGTGCGGCATGGTCACACTCCTTTCTTGGATGAGAATAGCATTCTCATCACACGCTATCGAAGTTCTCGTCGGTGATCCCCGGGTCGAGCTCGACCTCGAAGGTCTCGAACACCAGGGCGAGCATCGCGTAGGTGCCGACAGTGAAGACGAAGTCCAGGAGCTGGCGCTCGTCGTAGCGCTCGGCCAGCTCGGCGTAGATCCCGTCCGACAGCGGCCGCCCGCCGAGAAGCTCGTCGGCCGCCCGGTTGATGAGCGTGGGCGCGCCGGTGCGCACGCCGGCGATGTCCTCCTCGGTCACGCCCGCCTTGCGCCCCAGCCGGACGTGCGAGGCCCACTCGTACTTGCAGCGCCGAACCCAGGCGACGCGCAGGATCGCCAGCTCCTTGTCGCGGTCCGGAAGGCTGCACGCGATCAGCAGATGGTCGTTGAAGTGCAGGAACCGCTTGGCGAGCGCCGGGTGGTGGGCGAGCAGCCCCAGCACGTTGGACCGGGGCAGCTTGCCGCCCTGGACCGACATGGCGCCGGGGTCCCAGTCCTCGTAGGGGACGGGCGGGAGGCGGCGGGTCACGTGTTGCGTCCTCCGTTCACGCCGATGATCTGCCCGGTGATGTACCCGGCCTCCTCGGAGATCAGGAACGAGCAGGTCGCCGCGAGGTCCTCGGGCCTGCCGACCCTCCGGACGGGGGTCCGCTGGATGTGGTCGTCGATCGACCCGCCGAGCAGCCCGCGCTCCTCGGACCTGCGCAGCATCGGGGTGTCGATGAAGCCGGGCGGCACCGCGTTCACGGTGATGCCCTCGGGGCCCAGCTCCAGGGCCAGCGCCTTGGTCAGCCCGTTGACAGCCGACTTGGCCGACACGTAGTGCGCCATGTACTGCTGGCCCGAGTGCGCGCTGGAGGAGGAGATGTTGACGATCCGGCCCCAGCCGGCCTCCAGCATGTCGGGCAGCACGGCCTGGACGCAGTGGAAGACGCCGTTGAGGTTGACGTCGATCACCCGCTGCCACTTCTCGAACGTCAGGTTGACGAAGCGCTTGTAGCCCTCCTGCCCGGCCGCGTTGACCAGGATCGTGATCGGGCCGAACTCCTCCCGGACGGCGGCCAGCGCCTCGTCCACCTGGGCCCGGTCCGTCACGTCGGCCTTGTGGGAGGAGGGGCCGGAAGGGTTGAGGTCGAGGGCGGCGACGTTGTGGCCGTCGGCGCGGAGTCGTTCGGCGATGGCCAGCCCGATGCCCGAGGCGCCGCCGGTCACCACTGCGGTCTTCACGCTCACGCGAAAGCCTCCTCGCCGACGATGGTGGTGCGGTGGAGGGTCCGTTCCGAGGCGGCGTCGTAGGGCAGCGCCCGGTGCAGGATCCCGGTGTTGTCCCACATCACGAGGTCGCCGACCTCCCAGTCGTGGGTGTAGCAGAAGCGCGGCTGGGTGCACCATTCGAGGAGCTCGTCCAGGAGCGCCCGGCTCTCGGCGGGGTCCATGCCGACGATGTGGTCGGCGGTCGTGCCGCTGACCAGGGAGCGGCGGCCGTCGCCGCGCTCCCACACCAGCGACATCTCGCGGGAGCCGAGCGTCCGCCAACTCCTGATCTGCTCCTCGGTCGCGTCGGGGTTGGCCAGCCGCTGGGACGCCTCGAAGCTGTGCACCACGCGCAGGCCGTCGTAGCGCTTGCGGTCGCCCTCGGGCAGGTTCTCGTAGGCCGCGTAGGTGCTGGCGAACTCGGTCCCGCCGCCGACCATGGCCACGTGCCGGGCGGTCAGCGTGGTGGCCTTGATCGGCACCTCGTCGCTGGTGCCGTCGAGGTGCCAGTGGAAGGTGCCCTTGAGGTACTCGGCCGTCGGGTTCTTGGACGGGTCCAGCGAGACCGTGAAGATCTCCTTGCCGCGCAGCGAGACGACTTCGCCGATCTTGCGGCTGAATGCGAGCTGGCCCTCGTCGTCCAGGTGCAGGCCGCGGATGAGCAGGACGCCGCGCCACTTGAGCGCTTCGAGGCACCGGCTGATCAGCGCGTCGTCGAGCAGGTCCTCGACGCCGGTGACCTCCACCCCCAGACTCGGGGACAGAGCCCTCGTCTCCGTCATGGAAATCTCCCTTCCGAATGGGAGAACCTTACTCTCGGGGCTCGACCCTACGAAACCCCCGGGCGGCCTCGCGCCGCGCGCGGAGTGAGGTGGCCGTCACCCGGCGGTGCTGGCGGTGAATCCGTTCTCATTCTCGGATGCTTGATTCACATCAGCTGAGAATGTAGTTTTCACTGGTACTGGCCGTCGAGCGCCCGAGGCCGGCGGGACCGCCGAAACGGCAGGGTGCCCGGTGGTGGAGACGCCGACGATGGAAAGTGGTGCCGCCGTGAAGCGCCTGCTCATTGATGGAAAGCTGGTCGAGGGCGAACAGACCTTCCCCTCCCGCAACCCCGCGACCGGGGAGCTGGTCGGCGAGGCGCCGGAGGCCACCAGGGCGCAGGCCGAGGCCGCCATCGAGGCCGCCCGCCGCGCCTTCGACACCACGGACTGGGCCACCGACGTGCAGGCCCGGATCCGCTCCCTGGACCGGCTGTACGACGCGCTGGTCGAGCACAAGGAGGAGCTGCGGGAGCTGACGATCAGCGAGGTCGGCGCGACCCGCCAGCTCACCCACGGCGCCCAGCTGGACGACCCGCTGGAGATCGTCCGCTTCTACGCCGACCTGCTGCGGACCTTCCCGATGCGCGAGGAGATCGGCGAGGTCGAGAGCATGGGGCAGCGCCACCTGCGCTGGATCGAGAAGGAGGCCGGGGGCGTCGTCAGCGCCATCCTGCCGTACAACTACCCCAACCAGCTCGCGCTGGCCAAGCTGGCCCCCGCGCTCGCCGCCGGGTGCACGGTCGTGCTCAAGGGCGCGCCCGACACCCCGCTGACCACGCTGGCGCTGGGCGAGCTGATCGCCGAGCACACCGACATCCCGCCGGGCGTGGTGAACGTGCTGTCCTCCTCCGGCACCGAGGTCGGCGAGCTGCTCACCACCCACCCCGACGTGGACATCGTGAGCTTCACCGGCTCCACCGAGACCGGCCGGCGGATCATGGCGGCGGCCAGCCGCACGATCAAGCGGGTCTTCCTGGAGCTGGGCGGCAAGTCCGCGATGATCCTGCTCGACGACGCCGACGTCGACGCCACCGCGATGTTCGCCGCGTTCGGCATCTGCGTGCACGCCGGGCAGGGCTGCGCGCTCACCTCCCGGCTGCTGGTGCCCCGCGCCCGCCACGACGAGATCGCCGCGAAGGTCGCGGCCGCGATGGGCAAGGTCCGGTACGGCGACCCGACCCACCCCAAGACCTACATGGGCCCGCTCATCAGCGAGAAGCAGCGCGACAAGGTGGACGGCATGGTCAAGCGGGCCGTCGAGGCGGGCGCCACGCTGGTCACCGGCGGCGAGAAGGCCGAGCCGGGCTTCCACTACGCGCCGACCCTGCTGAGCAACGTCGACCCCGACAGCGAGATCGCGCAGGACGAGGTGTTCGGCCCGGTGCTGGCCGTCATCCCCTACGAGGACGACGACGACGCCGTGCGCATCGCCAACAGCACGATCTACGGCCTGTCGGGCACGGTGTTCTCCCGCGACCAGGAGCGGGCCATCGCGCTGGCCCGCAGGATCCGCAGCGGCACCTTCAGCATCAACGGCGGCAACTACTTCGGCGCCAACGCCCCGTTCGGCGGCTACAAGCAGTCGGGCATCGGACGCGAGATGGGCGTCCAGGGCCTGGAGGAGTTCCTGCAGATCAAGACCTTCGCCGCCCCGGTCGTGTGAGGGCGCGCCCGCCCGCCGGAGCGCACGCGCCGGCGGGCGGGGACGAGGAGCGTGACGAGGCGCGGGCCCGCGGAAGGCGGGCCCGCGCCGCCGTTCAGGGGAGCGGGGCCGGCGCGTAGGGGACGAGCGGCCTGCCGGGGCGCAGCACCAGTTCCGAGCCCGGCTCGGCGGTGCGCAGCGCGTTCACGACGGCCTCGGCGATCTCCCCGCCGGCGCTCCCGTCCGTCCCGTCGTGGACGTGGCCGCCCGGCATGATGCAGTACGGGTCGGCGCAGACCGCGCTGAGCCGGATGCCCTCCCGGGCCAGCGGCCCCGCCGACGCCCGGACCAGGCCGATCACCGCGTGCGTGGTCATCGTGTGGAACGGGTCGGTCTCCAGGCCGACCAGCCCGGCGACGGAGGCGGTGACCACGATCGAGCCGCGGCGCCTGCGGCGCATCAGGGGGAGCGCGGCCCGCAGGGCGTACACGACGCCGTGCTGGTTCGCCGCCACCACCGACTTGTAGCCGCGCAGGTCCAGCATGGCCGGGTCGGTGTCCGCGCAGCCGGACTCGGCGTTCAGGACGAGCAGGTCGAGCCGCCCGCCGGCGTGGGCGACCGCCCGGGTGGCCAGATCGGGGTCGCTGAGGTCGCCGGCCACGGCGACCCCGCCGATGCCGGCGGCGATCCCGTGGACCGCCGGATCGCGGTCCACCAGCACGCAGCGGACCCCCGCCGAGGCGAGCCGCCGCGCGACGGCCTCACCGATCTCGCCGGCGGCGCCCGTGACCATCGCCACCTCGGTCATGGCATCCGTCCTTCCCGCCACTCCATCGATCTCGTTGGTGTGAGCACGGTAACATCACCTACCTACATGTAGGTAGGTAGCCGTGGAAGGACGTGGGATGGGGACGAGCCGCCGCCAGGAGATCCTCGACGCGGCCCTGGAGATGTTCGCCGAACGCGGCTACCGGGGGACCTCGCTCGACGCGATCGCGGAGCGGGTGGGACTGACCAGGCAGGGCGTGCTGCACTACTTCCCGAGCAAGAAGAAGCTGCTGGCCGCGGTTCTGGAGCTGCGGGACGAGGCGAGCCGCGAGGCCCTGACCGCCGACCGCCCGGTCGGCGAGTGGCCGGTCCAGCTGGCCGAGGTCGTCGCCTACGACCGGGCCAACGCCGGCCTGGCGCAGGTCTACAGCGTGCTGGTCGCCGAGAGCGTGACCGAGGGGCACCCGGCCCAGGAGTACTTCCGCGACTACTACGAGCGGGTGCGGGCGCGCACCGTCCGGCGGCTGGCCGCCCAGTACGGGGACCGCCTGCCGAGCGGGCTGAGCCCCGAGGCCGTCGCGACCGCGCTGGTGGCGATGATCGACGGCATGCAGCAGCAGTGGCTGCTCGACCGGGAGCGGGCCGGCCACCCCGAGATCATGCGGGACGTGCTGTCGGTGCTGCTGGGGACCGCTCCCCGATGAAGGCGGCCAGGGCCGGCACGGCCGCGGCGCGCAGCGCGGCCGCGTCGGGCCGCACCTGGAGGTCCACGGTGACGCCGGAGCGCGCCCCGCGGGCGGCGAACGCCAGCGAGTCGTCCAGCAGGGGGTCGGTGCCCGCCACCAGGAGCTGGACGGGCGGCAGCCCGTGCAGGTTGGCGAAGAGCGGGCTCAGCAGCGGGTCGGTCAGCGCCGTGCCCTCGGCGTAGGCCGCCACGCGCCGCCGCAGTTCGGCGAGGTCGAAGCCCGGATCGGCGGCCGCGTTGAGTTGGAGGCTGGCCGCCTGCAGGCTCAGGTCGAGCAGCGCCGAGACCAGCGCGGCGCGGCGGGGCATGGGCGCCCCGGAGTCGCGCAGCCGGACCAGCAGCGCCGCCACCAGCCCCGCGCCGATGCCCTCGCCCGCCACCGCCACCGGCTCCGTGGAGCCGCAGCCGGTGTAGGCGGCCTGGACGTCGTCGAGGGCGGTGGGGAAGGCGGCGCGGTAGCGTGCGCACACGACCGTCGTGCCCGTTCGCCGGGCGAGCCGCCCGGCGGTGTCGAGCGCCGCCTCGGGGTCGCCGGTGAGATGCCGGTCGCCGTGCACGTACAGGACGACCGGACCGGCGGCGGCGCCGCGCGGGCGCACGATCAGGCCCAGCGGCCCCTCCTCGACCAGCACATCGCCCGGCACCCCGTCTCGCTCATCTGGCACGGTTCATCACCCTCTCCGCGGCCTCCCAGTGCTCGTCGGCCACCCACAGGCGCGCGAACGCGCGCGCCGCCTCCTGCGCGGGCACCGACCCGGAGGCCACCCGCTTGATCTCGCCCGCCGGCACGGTGGCCAGCGACCGGGCCAGGGCCCGCCAGCCCTCCTCGAAGGAGTCCCGGGGCAGGACCTGGTCGACCAGGCCGACGCGCTGCGCCTCGGCGGCGTCCAGCAGGGTACCGGCGCCCGCCAGCATGATCGCCCGGCCCCTGCCGACCAGGGCGGCCAGCCGTTCCGCGCCGCCCCACGCGGGCATGATCGCCAGCGTCGACTGGTTGAAGCCGATCTTGATGTCGGCGGCGGCGATCCGGATGTCGGCGGCCACCGCGACCTCGGCGCCGCCGCCCAGCGCGTGCCCGTTCAGCGCGGCGACGACCGGGCCGGGGAAGGCGGCGATGCGGTCGCAGATGCCGCGCATCCGCAGCGCCATGGCCAGCGCCTCGTCCTCGGTCCGGATGAGGGCCAGCTGCTTCAGGTCGCCGCCGGAGACGAACGCCCGGTCGCCCGCGCCCGTGATGACCAGGGCCAGGGCGCCGGCCGCGGCGTCGAGGGCCTTGTCCAGCTCGTCCATGGTGGCCGGGGCGATGGCGTTGCGGGCCTCGGGGCGGTTGATGGTGATGACCGCCAGCCCCTGCTCCAGCTCAAGATCTACCATGCGGCTCTCCGTGGTGAGGTGGGAGTGGTGAGGTGGGAGTGCGGCGGCTCATTCGTAGACGACCGTGACCTCGGGGGTCACCGGCTCGCCCTGGCAGGTGAGGACCCAGCCCTCGGTGACCTCGTCGTCGTCCAGGGCGTTGTTGACGCGCATCTTGGCCTCGCCCTGGGTGATCTGGGCGATGCACGTGGCGCAGTTGCCCGCCTCGCAGGAGAAGGGCGGGGTGAGGCCGGCCCGGCGGGCGCTCTCCAGGAGCGTCTCGCCCGTGTGCTGGGGGACGGTGCGGCGCTTGCCGTCCAGCACGATGGTGACCGTGCCCTCCTTCTCCTCTGCGGCCGACGGGTCGGCGGAGTCGGAGGAGTGCTCGAAGCGCTCGGCGAAGATCTGCTCCGCGTCGACGCCGTGCTCGAGCAGGGCGCCCTCGGCGAGGTCCATGAACGGCTCGGGCCCGCACAGGTAGAAGTCGGCGTCCCTGTCGCCGCCGGTGAACTCGCGGACCTGCCCGGCGGTGACGAACCCGCCCGCGTCGTCCAGGTGTTGGCGTATCTCGAACCGGTCCGGGTGGCGCTCGGCCAGCTCGTCCAGCGCCGCCCGGAAGATGACGGAGCCGGCGTCCCGGTTGGCCGACAGCACCCGCACCCGCCTGCCGGTCGTCGCCAGCGCGCTCTTGACCAGCGACAGGATCGGGGTGACCCCGCTGCCGCCGCAGAAGGCCACCAGCGGGGCCTCGGTCTCGCGCAGGCAGAACACCCCGGCCGGGAGGGTGGCCGACAGCTCGTCGCCCTCCGCCAGGTTGTCGTGCATCCAGTTCGAGACCAGGCCGCCGGGCACGCGCTTCACCGTCGTCATGAGCTCGTCGTCGGTATCCGGCGAACTCGACATCGAGTAGCTGCGCAGCGTGCCGCAGGCCTTGAAGGTCAGGAACTGGCCTGCCCGGTAGGGGAACGGGGCGTCGAGCACGTACGTGCGCGCGTCCGCCGTCTCCTGGACGATCCGCTTGATCCGGACCGGATGGAAGCCATGGTCTCGCGCCATAGGTGGAATCTAGCTTCTCTTCATGCGAGAGTGCAATTATCGCCGGCGGAAGGAGTGCTCACATGGCTCGGCTGCGGACCGTCCCCGAAGAGCTGGTCAAGCGTTACGAGGCGGAGGGCTGGTGGACCGGGGACACGCTCGGGGATCTGCTGGCCCGCGGGCTGGCGGCCGCTCCGGACGCCGAGTTCCGCGTCCATTCTGCCGTGCGGCCCTGGTCGGGCACCTTCCGCGACGTCGACGGGATGGCCCGCAGGCTCGCCGCCGGGCTGCGCGAGCGGGGCGTCGGCCCCGGCGACGTGGTGGCCTTCCAGTTGCCGAACTGGGTGGAGACCGCGGCCGTCTTCTGGGCGTCGGCGTTCCTGGGTGCGGTGGTGGTGCCGATCGTCCACTTCTACGGGCGTAAGGAGGTCGGCTACATCCTGGAGAGCGTCCGGCCGAAGGTCTTCGTCACCGCCGAGGGCTTCGGGCGCATGGAGTACCGGCCGGAACTGTCGGCGAACGTGCCCGTGGTCGGCGTGGTGGGCCGCGACTTCGACGACCTGCTCGCCGGCGAGCCCTTCGAGGGGACGCTCGCGGCCGACCCCGCGGACCCGGCCCTGATCGCGTTCACCTCGGGCACCACCCGCGACCCCAAGGGCGTGGTGCACAGCCACCGCACGCTGGGATTCGAGACGCGCCAGCTCGCCGGGCTCTACCCGCCCGACCGCGGCAAGCAGCTCACCGCCGCTCCCGTCGGCCACTTCATCGGCATGCTGAACGCCTTCCTGATCCCCGTCCTGGACGGCGCGGCGATCAACCTCGCCGACGTGTGGGACCCGGGCCAGGCGCTGGCGCTGATGGAGAGCGACGGCCTCACGGTGGGCGGCGGCGCCGCGTACTTCATGACCAGCCTGCTCGACCACCCCGACTTCAGGCCGGAGCACCTGGCGCACATGAAGTACGCGGGCCTCGGCGGCGCGGCGGTGCCGGTGGCGGTGACCACCAGGCTGACCGAGCTCGGCATCACGGTGTTCCGCTCGTACGGCAGCACCGAGCACCCGTCGATCACCGGCTCGCGGCACACCGCCCCCGAGGCCAAGCGGCTCTACACCGACGGCGACGCGATGACCGGCGTGGAGTTCCGCCTCGCCGAGGACGGCGAGATCCTCAGCCGCGGCCCCGACCTGTGCCTCGGCTACACCGATCCGGAGCTGACCGCCAGGGTCTTCGACGAGGACGGCTGGTACCGCACGGGTGACATCGGCGTGGTCGACGAGGACGGCTACCTCACCATCACCGACCGCAAGTCCGACGTCATCATCCGCGGCGGCGAGAACATCAGCGCGCTGGAGGTCGAGGAGGCGCTGCTGGCCCTGCCCGGCGTCGCCGAGGCCGTGGTGGTGGCCGCCCCCGACGTGCGGCTCGGCGAGCACGCCGCGGCGTTCGTCCGGCCCCGGCCGGGCGCGACGGCGCCCACGCTCGACCAGATGCGGGACCACCTGGAGCGGGTCGGGCTGGCCCGGCAGAAGTGGCCGGAGGAGCTGCACGCCGTGGAGGACTTCCCGCGGACCCCCAGCGGCAAGGTTCAGAAGTACGTTCTCCGGGCCGATATTGCAGCGCGACAGACTTGAGAATAGGCTTCTCAAATCAAGCAAGGGAGGATCTCGATGCCCTCACGTGAACTGCCGTATCCGCTCTTCGACGCGGACAACCACCTGTACGAGCCGCCGGAGGCGCTGACCCGGTACCTCACGAAGGAGTA
The DNA here is from genome assembly GCF_042656285.1 of Actinomadura rugatobispora. Classification (GTDB taxonomy): domain Bacteria; phylum Actinomycetota; class Actinomycetes; order Streptosporangiales; family Streptosporangiaceae; genus Spirillospora; species Spirillospora rugatobispora. Next base: position 15,814 of record NZ_JBHSON010000105.1, read on the forward strand.
CAGCGGCGCGATCGAGTACGTGCAGGTGCGCGGCCGGACGAAGATCGCGATCCGGGGCCAGATCAGCGAGTACATCCCCAACCCCACCTTCGAGGTGGTCGCCCGTCCGGGGGCGATGGAGGAGTACTTCCGCGTGGGCAACCCCGAGGGGAAGACCCGCCGCGAGATCTTCGGCGAGCCGATGAAGTCGATCCCCGCCTTCCGCGAGCCGGAGCCCCGGCTGGAGCTGATGGACGAGCAGGGCATCCAGCGCACGCTGATGTTCCCGACGCTGGCCAGCCTCATCGAAGAGCGCATGCGGGACGACCCCGAGCTCATCCACGCCGTCATCCACGCGCTCAACGAGTGGCTGTTCGAGGTGTGGTCGTTCAACTACCGGGACCGCATCTTCACCACGCCGGTCATCACGCTCCCGATCGTGGACAAGGCGATCGACGAGCTCAACTGGTGCGTGGAGCGCGGCGCCAAGGCCATCCTGGTCCGCCCCGCGCCGGTGCCGGGGTTCCGCGGCCCGCGGTCGTTCGCGCTGCCGGAGTTCGACCCGTTCTGGAAGCGCGTCGTGGAGACCGGCGTCGTGGTCGGCCTGCACTCCTCCGACAGCGGCTACGCCCGGTACGCCAGCGACTGGGAGGGCCACCGCAACGAGATGCTGCCCTTCAAGCCGAACGCGTTCCGGCAGCTGAACGAGTGGCGGCCGATCCAGGACTCGGTGGCCTCGCTGGTCTGCCACGGCGCCCTGACCCGCTTCCCCGACCTGAAGATCGCGGTCATCGAGAACGGCGCGTCCTGGCTCAAGCCGCTGCTCAGCGACCTCGCCGACGTCTACAAGAAGATGCCGCACGAGTTCGGCGAGAACCCGATCGAGGCGGTCCGCCGCAACATCCACATCAGCCCGTTCTGGGAAGAGGACATGGCCGAGCTGTCCGGCATCCTCGGCGTCGAGCGGGTGCTGTTCGGCTCCGACTACCCCCACCCCGAGGGCCTGGCCGACCCGGCGAGCTACATCAAGGAGCTCACCGACCTCAGCGAGGACCACAAGGCCAAGATCATGGGTGGCAACCTGGCCCGGATGATGTCGGTATGACCTGGGAGAGCATCCCCCAGATGGTGCTCAGCGCCGGCGACCGCTTCGGCTCGGCCGAGGCGGTCGTCGACGGGCCGCTCCGGCTCACCTTCACCGAGCTCACCGAGCGGGTCCGCGTCGCCGCGGGCGCGTTCGCGGAGGCCGGGATCGGCAAGGGCGACCGGGCGGCGATCTGGGCGCCCAACTCGGCGGAGTGGATCATCGCGGCGTTCGGCCTGCTGACCGCCGGCGGCGTGATGGTCCCGGTGAACACCCGGTTCAAGGCCGACGAGTCCCACGACATCATCCGCCGCAGCGGGGCCAAGCTGGTCCTGGCGCAGCGCGGCTTCCTCGGCGAGGACTACGACGGACCGCCCGAGGTGCCGACCATCGACATCCGGTCGGACTTCCTGTCCAGCGGCTCGCCGTTCGAGCGCGAGAGCCGCGGCGACGACGTCTGCGACATCATGTTCACCTCGGGGACGACCGGGCGGCCCAAGGGCGTCATGATGACGCACACCCAGACGCTCCGGCTGTACTCCGAGTGGTGCGACCTGGCCGACCTGCGGCGGGGCGACCGATACATGATCGTCAACCCGTTCTTCCACATCTTCGGGTACAAGGCCGGCTGCATCGCCTCCATGATCCGCGGCGCCACGGTGCACCCGGTGCCCGTCTTCGACGTCCCGCGGGTGCTCGAGCTGATCGAGACCGAGAAGATCACGATGCTGCCGGGGCCGCCCACGCTGTACCACTCGCTGCTGGCGGCGCACGCGGAGGGCAAGCACGACCTGTCCTCGCTGCGCGCGGCCGTGACCGGCGCGGCCGACATCCCGGTGGACCTGATCCGCCGGATCGTGACCGAGCTGCCGTTCCAGACGATCATGACCGGCTACGGGCTGACCGAGGCGGGCACCTGCACCGCGTCCCGTCCCGGTGACTCGTTCGAGGACATCGCCACCACGGTGGGCCGGCCCTGCGACGGCGTGGAGGCCACGATCGCCTCCGACGGCGAGGTCCTCGTCCGCGGCTACACGGTCATGAAGGGCTACTTCGACGACCCCGAGGCCACCGCGGAGACGATCGACGCCGACGGCTGGCTGCACACCGGCGACCTCGGCACCCAGGACGAGCGCGGCTACCTGCGCATCGTCGGGCGCAAGAAGGACATGTTCATCGTCGGCGGCTTCAACGCCTACCCGGCCGAGATCGAGGGCTTCCTCATGGAGCATCCGGCCGTCGCCCAGGCGGCCGTGGTCCCGGTGCCGGACGAGCGCCTCGGCCAGGTCGGCAAGGCGTTCGTGGTCCGGCGGGGCGAACTCACCGAGGAGGAGCTCATCGCCTGGAGCCGGAAGAAGATGGCCGGCTTCAAGGTGCCCAGGTCGGTGAAGTTCCTGGAGGAACTGCCGCTCAACGCGACCGGCAAGGTCGAGAAGCTCGAACTCATGAAGGACGAACCCGCATGAGCGACGACCCAGTCCAGACCTCGTCCGGCATCCCCCTGGAGGCGGTCTACGGACCGGCGGACCAGGGGGCCGACCCCCCGGCTCCGGGCGAGTACCCCTTCACCCGCGGCAACTTCGCCGCGGGTTACCGCAAGAAACTGTGGACGTTCCGCCAGTACTCCGGGTTCGGCACGGCGGAGGAGTCCAACCGCCGCTACCGCTACCTGCTGGAGCAGGGCGGGACCGGTCTGTCGGTGGCACTCGACCTGCCCACGCAGTGCGGGTACGACTCCGACGACCCCGAAGTCGGCGAGGAGGTCGGCCGCGTCGGCGTCGCGGTCGACACCCTCGCCGACGCGGAGATCCTCTTCGACGGCATCCCGCTGGACCAGATCAGCACCAGCTTCACCATCAACGGGACGGCGGCGATCCTGCTGGCGTTCTACGTGGCCGCCGCCGAGCGCAAGGGCGTCCCGCGCGCCAAGCTCACCGGGACGATCCAGAACGACATCCTCAAGGAGTACGCCTCGCGCGGCACCTGGATCTGGCCGCCCGAGCCGTCCCTGCGGCTGATCGCCGACACCATCGAGTTCTGCGCCGAGGAGGTCCCGCGGTTCAACGCGATCTCGGTGGCGGGGGCGCACTTCCGCGACGCGGGCGCCAACGCGGTGCAGGAGATGGCGTTCACGCTCGCCGACGGCGTCACCTACTGCGACACCGTGATGGCGCGCGGCCGGATGTCGATCGAGAAGTTCGCGCCGCAGGTCTCGTTCTTCTTCTACACGCACGGCGACTTCTTCGAGGAGATCGCCAAGTACCGGGCCGGGCGGCGGCGCTGGGCGACGATCGTCCGGGAGCGGTACGGCGCGACCTCCGACAAGGCGTCGATGTTCCGGTTCGGCTGCGTGGCGGGCGGGGCGTCCCTGTACGCGCCGCAGGCCCGCAACAACGTGGTGCGCGTGGCCTACGAGGCGATGGCCTCGGTGCTGGGCGGGGTGCAGTCGATGTTCACCGCGGCCTGGGACGAGCCGTTCGCGCTGCCCAGCGAGGAGTCGGCGACGCTGGCGCTGCGCACGCAGCAGATCCTCGCCTACGAGACCGGCGTCGCGAACGTGGTCGACCCGCTGGGCGGCTCCTACTTCGTCGAGGCGCTCACCGACGCCACCGAGGCCAGGATCGTTGAGATCATGGACGACCTCGAACGGCACGGCGGGATGGTCCGCGCGATCGAGGACGGCTACCTGCAGGGCCTCATCGCCGACGAGGCCTACCGCCTGCACCGGGAGATGGAGGACGGGACCAAGCCGATCGTCGGCGTCAACCGGTTCGCCGCCGACGAGCCGGCCCCCGACATCGCGACCTTCGAGCTCGACGCCGAGGGCCGGGAACGGCAGCTCAAACGGCTCGCCAAGGTCAAGGCCGAACGCGATTCCGCGGCCGTTCGCGCCCGTCTCGCCGACCTCGCCCGCGCCGCGGAGGGTGAGGAGAACCTGATGGGTCCCCTGATCGACTGCGCCAACGCCTACTGCACGGTCGGCGAGATGGTCGCCGCGCTGAAGGCGGTCTGGGGCGAGTTCCAGCAGCCGGTGGTGTTCTGATGGCCGGCGTTTCCGAGAGCCCGGGGCGGGTCCTGGTCGCCAAGCCCGGCCTGGACGGCCATGACCGCGGCGCCAAGATCGTCGCGCGGGCGCTGCGCGACGCCGGCTTCGAGGTCGTCTTCACCGGCATCCGCCAGCGGGTCGACGACATCGTGGCGATCGCGCTCCAGGAGGACGTCGCCGTCGTCGGCCTCAGCATCCTGTCCGGCGCGCACGTGGCGCTGACCACGCGCACCGTGGAGGCGCTGCGGGCGGCCGGGGCCGGCGACATCGCGGTGGTGGTCGGCGGCACCATCCCCGCGGCCGACGTGCCGGCGCTGGAGGCGGCGGGCGCCGCCGCGGTCTTCCCGACGGGCACCGCCCTGGACGTCATCGTGACGGAGGTCGGTGCGCTGACCGCCTCTCCCGCCCCGCCCTGACGCCGCGCGCGGAGGGCGATCCGGCCGGGCGACCGCCCGGCCACGTTCGCGAGCAGACCACGGAGACGAAGGACTTGGAGGGGCCGTGCGGGTTGGCGTGATGATCGGGCCGGAGCGGGGTGACTCCGCGCGCAAGGTCGGGCGGATGATCAAGGACGTGCTGTGGGCGGAGGGCGCCGGGCTGGACTCGGCGTGGATCCCGCAGGTGCCGACGGACTTCGACGCTCTGGTGGCGGTGGCGCTGATGGGCGCCCGGACCGAGCGGATCGAACTGGGGACGGCGGTCGTCCCGCTGCAGGCGCAGCATCCCATCGCGCTGGCCCGGCAGGCGCTGTCGACGCACGCGGCCGCCGACGGGCGGCTGGCGCTGGGCGTCGGGCCCTCGCACCACTGGATCGTGCAGGACATGCTCGGGCTGCCCTACGAGAAGCCGGCCAAGTTCACCCGCGACTACCTGGACGTGCTGGACGCCGCGTTCAAGGGCCCGGGCCCGGTCGACGTGGAGAACGACACGTTCACCGTGCACAACCCGCTCGAACTGGGCCCGGTGGCGCCGCTGCCGGTGCTGGTGGCCGCGCTCGGCCCGGTGATGCTGAAGCTGGCGGGGGAGCGGGCCGACGGGACCGTGCTGTGGATGGCCGACGAGCGCGCGGTCGCCGACCACGTGGTGCCGCGGATCACCAAGGCGGCCGAGGAGGCGGGGCGGAAGGCGCCGCGGATCATCGCGGGGATCCCGGTCTGCCTGTGCCGGCCGTCGGAGGTGGACGCGGCCCGCGAGCGCGCCAACCGGATCCTCGGCGAGGCGGAGATCTCGCCCAACTACCAGCGGCTGCTGGACTACGGCGACGCCAAGGACGTCGGCGACCTGTGCGCGGCCGGGGACGAGAAGGCCATCGCGGCCCGGTTCCGCCGGTTCGCCGACGCCGGGGTCACCGACCTGTCGGTGCGGCTGCTGCCGATCGGGGAGGGCCGGGAGGAGCTGGTCGCCTCCAAGCACCGGACGCGCGAGGTGCTGTCGGGCCTCGCCGCGGACTTCCGGTGAACGCCGGGCCGCTGGCCGGGATCCGGATCCTGGAGGTCGGCCACATCCTGGCGGGCCCGTACGCCACCATGATGCTCGCCGACCTCGGCGCGGAGGTCACCAAGATCGAGCCGCCGGGCGGCGACCTGTCGCGGCAGGTGAGCGACGCCTACTTCGCCAGCCTGAACCGCAGCAAGCGCAGCATCCGGCTCGACCTGACCTCCGAGGCGGGCCGCGAGCGGCTCGGCGAGCTGGTGACGGACGCGCACGCGCTGCTGGTCAACCTGAAGCCGTCGGCGATCCAGCGGCTCGGTCTCACCTACGACGACCTGCGCCGGTACAACGAGCGGATCGTCTGCGTCGCGATCACCGGCTACGGCCTGGCGGCGGGCGACGAGCCCGCCTTCGACTACGTGGTGCAGGCGGCCACCGGCGTCGCGGCGCTCACCGGCGATCCGGAGGGGCCGCCGACGCTGCCGGGGTACTCCTCCGCCGACAACTCCGCCGGGCTGACCGCCGCGCTGGGGCTGCTGGCCCAGCTCCTGTCGGGCAAGGGCGGCCAGGTCGAGGTGTCGCTGCGGGACGTGATGCTCTCGCAGCTCAACTACCGGGCCTCGGCGTACCTCAACGAGGGGGTGGAGCCGCGGCGGCTGCCCAACGGGGCGCATTCGTACTACGTCCCGGCCCAGCTGTTCCCGACGGCCGAGGGGCATCTGGCGCTGTTCATCACCCATGACGCGTTCTGGAAGTCCTTCTGCGCCGAGGCGGGGGTGACCGGCTTCCCGACGATGGCCGAGCGCACGCTCCGGCGCGAGGAGGTCCTGGAGGTCGTGACGCGGGCCCTGGCGGCCGACACGGCGGCGGGCTGGGAGGCGCGGCTGCGGCCGCTGGGCGTCCCCGCGGCGGCCGTGCGGACGCTCCCGCAGGCGCTGGACGCGACCCCGGAGATGATCGTGACGGCCGGCGGCTTCCGGCTGGTCGGGAGCCCGGTGCGGGTCGCGGGCTACGAGCCGGACTACCGGCCGCCGCCCCGCCTGGGCGAGCACGGCGGGGTCCCCTATCGGGCGTAGCGGGCACCGCGGGCCCGGGCCGGTGGACCGGGCCCGGCCCGCGATGAGAATCATGACTCTAGTAATGTGAGAACATAATTTCCGCTGCGGAGATGGGAGCTTCTCATGGCGAGTGAGAGAACCGCCCTCGTCTTCGAGGACCGCGAGTACGGCAGGGGGCGGCTGGAGGCGCTGGCCGGCGGGCTGGCCCGGACGCTGGCGGACGGCGGGGTGCGGGCGGGCGACCGGGTCGCGCTCATGTCCTCCAACCGCCCGGAGTTCGTCTCGGCGGTCCTGGCGATCTGGCGGCTGGGCGCGGCCGTCGTCCTGCTCAGCCCGGCCTGGAAGGAGCGGGAGGCCGAGCACGCCCTGGCCGTCACCGGGCCCCGGTACGCCGTCGGCGACCATCCGGTGCTGGCCGGCCTGATGCCGATGCTGCACCTGGACGACCCGGTCGAGCCGGTCGAGCCGGCGCGCGGGGCCTACGACCCGCCCGACCCGCGGGCGGACGCCGTGCTGGTGTTCAGCTCGGGGACGACCGGGCTCCCCAAGGCGGTCCGCCACACCCACGCCTCGTTCGGCGTGGCCGTCGCGCACTGGCGGGACGCGCTTGGCCTGACCGAGCGCGACCGCATCCAGATCACCACCCCGCCCTCGCACATCCTGGGCCTGCTGAACATCGTCACGGCGCTGGAGACCGGCACCTGGATGCGGCTGCACCGCCGCTTCGACCTGGAGCGGATGCTCCACCACATCGAGGCCGACCGGATCACGGTGGAGATGGCGGTCGCGCCGATCGCGCTCGCGCTGGCCTCGCACCCCGAGCTGGAGTCCTACGACCTGTCCTCGCTGCGCTACATCATGTGGGGCGCCACCCCGGTGACCGCGAGCGTCGCCGAGACCGTCACCCGCCGGACCGGGGTCCGCTGGGTCCCCGCCTACGGCGCCAGCGAGCTGCCCGTCATCACCTGCAACCCCGTCGAGGGGGCGCGGCTGGACAGCGCGGGCCGGGCCGCGCCCGGCGTGAGCCTGCGCGTGGTGTCCCTGGCGACCGGGGAACCGGTCGGGCCGGGCGAGACCGGGGAGATCCAGGCCAGGGCCGAGTCCCTCATGGCCGGGTACCTGCCCGAGGCGGCGACGGCGGAGGCGTTCGACGACGGCTGGTACCGGACCGGCGACGTCGGCCACATCGACGACGGCGGCTGGCTCCGGCTGACCGACCGGTCCAAGGAAATGATCAAGGTTCGGGGTTTCCAGGTCGCGCCCGCCGAGGTGGAGGCCGTCCTGCACGACCATCCGGACGTCGCCGACTGCGCGGTGTTCGGAGTCCCCGACGCCGCCGACGGGGAGGCGATCGTGGCCGCCGTCTCCGTCCACCGGCCGGTCGGGTCCGCCGAGCTCATCGGGCGCGTCGGCGACCGGCTGGCCTCCTACAAGCGCCCCCGCCGGGTGGTGTTCGTGCCCGAGATCCCCCGCCTGCCCTCCGGCAAGGTGCTGCGCCGAGTACTCAAGGAGCGTCATGGACGCGCGTCTGACGACTGAACAACGGGAGCTGCGGGAGGCGGCCGCCAGGCTCGCCGACGAGCTGGGCCCCGGATCGGTCCTCGACCTGGACGACACCGACCGCGTGCAGCGGCTGGAGAAGGCGGTCGCCGCCACCGGATGGCGGACGCTCCGCTCCGACGGGGCGTCCGGCGTGGAGGTGGCGATCGTCGCCGAGGAGTTCGGCCGCGGGCTGGTCGACGTCCCGCTGCTGGGCCCCGTGCTGGCCGACGCGCTGGGCGCGGCCGCCGGCGGCCCCGGCTCGCCGACGATCGCGGTGGAGGTCGAGGGGGCCGGCACCGAGGCGTTCGACGCCCGCGGGATCGACCGGGCCCTGGCGCTCACCGGGAACCGGATCTCCTCCGGCCGGGTCGGCGCCGCCCTCCCCGGCGCCGACCTCACCCGGCGGTCCGCCGAGGTGACCGGCCCGCTCGAGCCGGCCGGCGAGCTGAGCGCCGGGGACGCCGCCCGGTGGCGGGCGCTGGCGCTCGTCACGACGTGCGCGGACCTGCTCGGAGCCGCCCGCGGCGCGCACGCGCTCGCCGTCGACTACGCCAAGGTGCGCGAGCAGTACGGCAGCACGATCGGCTCGTACCAGGCCATCGGGCACATGCTGGCCGAGGGACTCGCGCTCATCGAGGGCTCGGTGAGCGTCCTGCGGCACGCGGCCTGGGCGGTCGACGAGCTGGAGCCGGACGAGGCGGTCCGGGCCGCCCGCGTCGCCAAGCTGTACTGCGCCCGCGCCGCCCGGACCATCTGCGAGACCTCCGTGCAGGTGCACGGCGGGATCGGCAACACCTGGGAGTGCCTGGCCCATGTGCACCTGAGGCGGGCGCTGACGTCCGCCGACCTGTTCCCCGTGGCCCTGGAGGAGATCGATCTTGGACTTTCGTGACTCGCCGGAGGAGTCGGCCTTCCGGGACCGCCTGCGCGCCTGGCTGGGCGAGCGGGCCGGGACGTTCCCCACCTCGGGGGACGACTACTGGAGGCGGCAGGGCGAATGGCACCGGGCGCTGTACGACGCGGGCTTCTTCGGCCTGTCGTGGCCCCGTGAGTACGGGGGGTACGAGCTGCCCTCGGTCTACGACGTCATCCTCGACGAGGAGCTGGCCCGCGCGGGCGCCCCGCCGCGGCCCAGCCTGGGGTACCTGGTGCAGGGTCTGGGGCGGCACGGCAGCGAGGAGCTGCGCAGGCGGTTCCTGCCCGGCATGATCAACGGGACCGAGCGCTGGTGCCAGGGGTTCAGCGAGCCCGGAGCCGGCTCGGACCTGGCGTCGCTGAAGACGGCGGCGACCCGCGAGGGCGACGAGTACGTCCTGCACGGCCACAAGATCTGGACGAGCTACTCCGACGTGGCCGACTGGTGCCTGCTGCTGGCCAGGACCGACCCCGACGTGAAGCGGCACAAGGGCATCTCGGCGTTCATCGTCGACATGCACCAGCCGGGCATCGAGCAGCGCCCGCTGCAGATGATCAACGGGGTGACCACCGAGTTCGGGCAGGTCCTGTTCGACGGGGCGCGGGTGCCGGCCGACCAGATGGTCGGTGTCCCGGGCGAGGGCTGGGCGCTGGCGATGACGGTCGTCGGGCACGAGCGCGAGCCCGCGGAGCTGGGCTTCTCGGCCCGGTACGGCAAGCTCGTCCGCGAGCTGGCGTCCCGGACGCAGGCCGCGGGCGGGGCGAACGGGACCGTCCGCGAGGAGCTGGCCTGGGCCGCGGTGCAGACCGAGATGCTCCGCCTGCACGTGCGGCGGCGGCTGTCCGAGCGGCTGGACGGGGTCGAGCACGGCCCCGACGGCTCGCTGGACAAGCTGCTGATGACCTGGGTCGAGCAGTCGGTCGGGCACGCGGCGCTGGCCGTGGGCGGGAGCCGCGACCCCGAGCTGCTGAACTCCTACCTCTACAGCCGCGCCCAGAGCGTGATGGGCGGGACGTCGCAGATCCAGAAGAACATCATCGCGTCGCGGATCCTGGGATTGGGGGCCTGACATGTACGGCATGCCAGAAGAGATCGAGGTCCGCGCGGAGGGCCCGCTGCGGATCATCACCCTGAACCGCCCCGACTCCCTCAACTCCGTCAACGACGCCCTCCACAGCGGGCTCGCCAAGCTGTGGCCGCAGCTGAACGAGGACCGGGACGCCCGCGCCGCCGTGATCACCGGCAACGGCAGGGCGTTCTCGGCCGGCGGGGACTTCGCCTACCTGGAGGAGCTGCGCCAGGACGCCGACCTGCGGGCCAAGAGCATCGCCCACGGCCGGGAGCTGGTCCTGGGCATGGTCCGCTGCCGGATCCCGGTGGTCGCCGCCGTCAACGGCCCGGCCGTCGGGCTCGGCTGCAGCCTGGTCGCGCTCAGCGACGTCGTGTACATCGGTGAGAAGGCCTACCTCGCCGACCCGCACGTGCAGGTCGGCCTGGTCGCGGCCGACGGCGGCCCGCTCACCTGGCCGCTGCACACCAGCATGCACTGGGCCAAGGAGTACGCCTTCACCGGCGCCCGCATCAAGGCCGAGCGCGCCCTGGAGATGGGGCTGGCCAACCACATCGTGGCCGACCCGCTGGCCGAGGCCGTGGCGTGCGCCGAGCGGATCGCCAAGCTGCCGCGGCAGGCGGTCGAGAACACCAAGCGGCTGTTCAACCTCCAGGTCGAACGCGCCGTGCTGGCCTCCCTCGACTTCGCCACGACCGCCGAGGAGATGTCCTTCCAGAGCGAGGACTTCCGGGCGATCGTCGCCGAGCTCAACGCCGGCAAGGCCTGAGGATCGCCCATGTCCATCTGCAAGATCCTCGAGATGGCGATCTCGGCGGGCGACCGGGTGGCGGTGACGTTCGGGGACCGCTCGCTCACCGCGTCGCAGCTGCGGACCCTCGCCCGCGCCGCCGCGCGCCGGTTCGAGGGCCGCCCGGCCGTCCTCTACCTGGGCGCCAACCATCCGGCCTATCCCGTCGCCCTGTTCGGCGCGGTGCTGGCGGGCGTCCCGTTCGTCCCCCTCAACTACCGGCTCGGCGAGGAGCAGCTGGCCGACCTGCGGGGACGCCATCCCGGGGCGCTGGAGCTTGGCCCGGCCGACCTGGACGCCCTCATCGACCCGGCGCTTCTGGAGCCCGGTGGCCCCGGTGAGGGCGAGACGCCCGGGGCGGAACCGGCCGGCGACGACGTCGCGGTGCTCCTCTACACCAGCGGGACGACCGCGGCCCCGAAGGCCGCGGTGCTGCGGCACAAGCACCTGCTCGCGTACGTGCTCAACACCCTGGAGCACGCCTCTGCGGCCGAGGAGGAGGCGGCGCTGGTGGCGGTGCCGCCCTACCACGTCGCCGGGCTGGCCAACTTCCTGACCAACCTCTACACGGGGCGCCGGGTCGTCTACATGCCGGCGTTCGACGCCGGGGAGTGGCTGGAGACCGTCCGGCGCGAGCGGATCACGCACGCGCTGCTCGTGCCGACCATGCTGGCGCGCATTGTCGCCGAGGTGGACGGCGACGACGCCGGCGCGCCGACCCTGCGCAGCCTCGCCTACGGAGGGGCGCGCACCCCGCGCCCGGTCCTGGAGCGGGCGCTGCGGGTGTTCCCCGGGACGGGGTTCGTCAACGCCTACGGGCTCACGGAGACGGCCTCCTCGGTGGCCGTCCTCGGGCCGGGCGACCACCGCAAGTCGCTGGCGTCGGACGACCCGGCGATCCGCGCCCGACTGGCGTCGGTGGGCCGGGCGCTGCCCGGCGTGGAGTTCCAGGTCCGCGACGAGGACGGCGCGCCGCTCCCGGCGGGGGAGACCGGGCTGGTGTTCGTGCGCGGCGAGCAGATCTCCGGCGAGTACGGCGGGCGCACCGTCCTGGACGCCGACGGCTGGTTCGCGACCCGGGACCGGGGGCGGCTCGACGAGGGCGGCTACCTGTTCATCGAGGGCCGGGCCGACGACACCATCATCCGGGGCGGCGAGAACATCGCCCCCGCGGAGATCGAGGACGTCATCCTGGACCACCCCGCGATCCAGGAGGCCGCGGTGGTCGGCGTCGCCGATCCCGAGTGGGGCCAGCGGCTCGTCGCGGTCGTCGCGGGCGACGCCGAGCCGGAGGAGATCCGGCGCTGGGTCAGGGAGCGGCTCCGCTCCTCCAAGACGCCGGACACCGTCGTCTTCCGCGAGCAACTGCCCAAGACCGAGACCGGAAAGATCCTGCGCCGCGTCCTGCAGGCCGAACTGGAGAACACCCATGCCTGACGCCGTCATCGTCTCCGCCCTGCGGACCCCCATCGGCACCGCGTTCAAGGGGACCCTGCGGGACACCACCGCCTACGACCTCGCCCACCACGTGGTCACCGCCGCCGCCTCGGGGCTCGACCCGGAGTCGGTCGACGACGTGATCCTGGGCGAGGGCCTCTACGGCGGCGGTGTCATCGCCCGGCACGCCGCGGTGACCGCCGGGCTCACCTCGGTGGCCGGGCTGGCCCACAACCGGCACTGCGCCGCGGGCCAGGCCGCCGTCCAGGGCGCCGCCGCGAGCATCCGCGCCGGGATGGACGAGCTCGTCATCGCGGGCGGGGTGAACTCGGCGTCGACCTCGCCCAAGTCCAAGTTCAGGATCGACGGGGAGTGGGCCGAGCCGTGGAACCCGCCGACCCACCCCGACCGGCCGGACGCGCCCAACCTCGACATGTCGATCACGGTGGGCTGGAACGCGGCCGTGAAGGCGGGCGTGACCCGCGCCGAGATGGACGCCTGGGCGCTGCGCTCGCACCGCAACGCCGTGCGGGCCATCGACGAGGGCCGCTTCAAGAACGAGGTCGTGCCGATCGAGACCCCGCACGGCCTCTTCGAGGTCGACGAGCACCCGCGCCGCGGCACCAGCATGGAGAAGCTGGCCGCGCTGAAGCCGCTGCACCCGGAGATCGAGGGGTTCAGCATCACCGCGGGCAACGCCTGCGGGTCCAACGACGGCGCGGCGGCGCTGGTCGTGGCCAGTGACCGGCTCGCCGAGCGCGAGGGGCTGCCCGCGCTGGCCACCGTCCGGTCGTGGGCGTCGGTCGGCGTCGACCCGGCCGAGACGGGACTGGCCCCGGTGAAGGCCATCCCCAAGGCGCTCAAGCGCGCCGGGCTGTCGCTGTCCGACGTCGACCTGTTCGAGATCAACGAGGCGTTCGCCGCGATGTGCGTGGCCACCATCGGCCTGCTGGGCATCGACCCCGAGCGGGTCAACGTCAACGGCAGCGGCTGCGGCCTGGGCCACCCGGTCGCCGCCACCGGCGCCCGGATGCTGGTCACGCTCGTGCACGAGCTGCGCCGCACCGGCGGCGGCATCGGCGTGGCGGCCATGTGCGCCGGCGGCGGCATGGGCTCGGCCACGGTCATCGAGGTCCCGGCCCCGTGAGCCGGCCCGGCCGGGCGGCGCCCGCGTCGGTTCCGGACCTGCTCGCCGCGGCGCGCGGCGGATCGGTCCGCTCGGCCGGCCGGCTGCTCAGCTTGGTCGAGGGCGACCGGCGCCAGGAGGTGCTGGACGCCCTCGGCCCGGTCGCCCCGGTGCGCGTCGCCGGGGTGACGGGGCCGCCGGGCGCCGGCAAGTCGACGACGATCGCGGCGCTCGTCGGGGCCTACCGGGAGCGGGACCTGCGGGTCGCGGTGCTGGCCGTGGACCCGTCCTCGCCGTACAGCGGCGGCGCCCTGCTGGGCGACCGGATCCGGATGGCGGCGCACACGACCGACCCCGGCGTGCTGATCCGCTCCCTGGCCGCCCGCGGCCACCTGGGCGGGCTGGCGGCGGCGGTGCCGGCGGCCGTGCGGGTGCTGGCGGCGCTCTCCTACGACCTGGTCCTGCTGGAGACGGTCGGCGTGGGGCAGTCGGAGATCGAGATCGCCGCCGTCGCCGATCCCGCCATCGTGGTGCTGGCGCCCGGGGCCGGGGACGCCGTCCAGGCCGCCAAGGCGGGCCTGCTGGAGGTCGCCGACCTGCTCGTGGTCAACAAGGCCGACCGCGACGGGGCCTCGCAGACCGTCCGCGACCTGCGCAACGAGACCGGGGCCGCGGTGCTCACCCTGGTCGCCTCGAAGGGCGAGGGGATCCCGGAGCTGGTCGAGGCGATCGACGCCCACCACCGTGCCGACACCCGCGAGCGCCGCACGGCCCGCGCCCGCGCCCAGATCCTCTCGCTGGCCCAGACCCGCCTGCGCGCCCATCCGGCCCTGGCGGACCTGGCGGGCGCCGTCGCCGACGGGGACTGCGATCCCTACGCCGCGGTCGACCGCCTGTTCGGCGGCCCTCCGGGGGCGTCCGGCTGACCGGAGCCCCCGGAAGACCGCGCGGCGGCCTCTTCGGCGCGCCGCTGAGGTCTACTCGGCGAACCGCAGGAGGGCCTCCTGCGCGAAGGAGGCGACGAGGCCGCCGTCCGCGGTGAGGACGTCGCCGCGCCCGAAGCAGCGGCCGTGGGCCAGGATCGGGCTGTGCTGGCGGAGCAGCAGCCATTCGTCGCAGCGGAACGGCCGGTGGAACCAGAGGGTGTGCGAGGTGACGGCGGAGGTGAACGCCTTCTGCGCGTCCCGCTGGCTCACGTTCTCGACGGGGAGCAGCGCCGTGCCGATGAGGTTCAGATCGGTCGCGTAGGCGGTCAGCCCCGGGGCGAACTCGGCGCCGACCGGCGGGGTCTTCATCCAGACGTCCAGCTGCGGCGGGGACGACTTCGGGGAGTTCAGGTCGACGTCCGCCCGGGTCTCCCACGGGATCAGGTCGAAGTCGGCCCGGTGCTCCTCGCCGATCGGGCCGGAGGCCGCCGGGACGGTCTGGTGGTCCGGCCCGTCCTCCGCCGAGTGCAGCGACACCGAGGCGGTGGCCACGACGCCCTTCGACTGCCGGGCGGTGATGCCCAGGGTGGCGAAGGTGCCGCCCTCGTGGTGGCGCTCGACCTCGAACCGGATGGGCTCGTCGGACCGGCCCGCCCGGGGGAAGAGGACGTGCAGCGACTTGACGGCCTTGCCGGGAGTGACGAGCGCGGCGGCCCGCGCGAACTGGGCCAGGATCTGGCCGCCGAAGACGCGGTGGTAGCTCAGCTTCTGGTTGCGGCCCTCGAAGACCGTGAGCGCGGGGCCCTTGCCGTCCTCGCGCGAGGGGTCGGGGGACGCCTCTCCCGGGGTGAGGTCGTGCAGGTCGAGGCAGTCGAGCAGGTCGTTCCACATGTCGTTCACAAACGCTCCGGGCGGGAGAGGGGATACGGGGGCGGTGGGGGCGGGGCCCGCGCTCAGCCGAGGACGGCGTGGATCTGCGGGAGGTCGATGGTCGTGCGGATGCCCGGTGCGGCCGCGCACACGAAGGGCACGGCGTTGACGGCGCGGTTCGCGGTGTAGCCGGGCGAGGTCTCGGCCATCCGCTCCAGCGGCACGGGGAAGCGCATGTCGATGTCGAGCGGCGCGTCCCCCTGGACGTCGACGTGCCATCCGGTGTCGCGGACGTCCCAGGCCGGGTCGAGGTCGGGGGTGCAGTACCACAGGGCGCGGAAGCGCAGCACCGCGCGGCCGTCGCGCAGGCCCGACACCGTCAGCCGCTGCGCCGCCACGGTGCCGGCCTTCAGGGTGCCGGCGGCGATGGTGACCTCGCGCGGCGTCACCGCGACCTCGCCGCTCGCCTCGATCGCGTCCAGCGGCGTCCCCAGGGCGTCGGCGACCAGCTCCAGCGAGGGGCCGAAGCTGACCCGCCCGTGGGACAGCCGGCGCTCGTCGAAGTCGGCGGGCGGCCTGCCGAAGCCCATCACCTCGAAGAGCAGGCCGGGGGAGTCGCGCCGGGAGAGGTCGGCGAACTCGCTGATCGTCAGGGAGTCGAGCCGCCGCTGGATGGAGGACAGCACGAGCGGGACGGCCTCGCTGATGAACCCGGGGCTGCTCCCGGTGCTGTGGATGGAGGTGCCGCCCTTCTCGCAGGCGGCCTCGACCCGTTCCCGGAAGGCGGGCTTCATGCTGGCGGGCCGGTGGAACTCGCCCCTGGTCGTGACGATGTTCGTCCCCGCCTCCAGCAGCCGACAGACCTCGTCGTAGTCGCACGCCCGGGGCATGTAGAGGACGCAGTCGGCGCCCAGGTCGAGGACGTCCTCGATGCTCCGGGTCGCCGTGACCCCGGTCTTGCCGAGCCCGCACAGGGTCCCGGCGTCGGCGCCGTCCTTGTCCTCCGAGTGGACGTACAGCCCCGCCAGATTGAGGGCGGGATGCTCGATGACGCCGCGGAGCGCGCGGGTCCCGATGTTCCCGGTGGCCCACTGGACGACGTTCAGGCGTGCCTGGGTCATGGATCCTCCCGATCTACCTCGCGAGAACGCTATTCTTCGCAACCGAGATGGTCAATACCGCCAGGCGGGTGCGGACGGCCCGGGCGGCGATGAGCGACTCCCCGGCGGGCGGCGGGGGGATTCGGGGGCGGTCGGGGGCCGGTGACCGGTTCCGGCACAGGTCGATCATCGTTCTTCTAAATGCACTGTTGATTCTCGTCATTTGAAAAGCTAGTTTCCTCATACCGAGAGGAGCCTGCCTGATGGGACACGAAGGCGAGGTCACGGCCGTCACAGGGCCAAGGCCGTTCGGTCCAGCAGGCCGCCGTCACCGCTCCGCCCCCCGAACCCCGTCGACGGGCACCGGTCCACCACCCCTGGACCCGCCCGCCGGTCACCGGTCGCCCGGGAGGGGTTCACGGGACGACGGAGCACACGTGGTGATCGTCTGACCCACCACCGGCCGGGGGCAGTACCGAGGAGGAAATCGTGAAACCGCAGAGAAGCCTCGCCGCCCTCATAGCGGTCGCGCTGCTGGCCGCAGGCTGCGGCCGCAGCGGGTCCAGTACGGAAGAGTCGCCCGGCGGCGCCGAGCCCGCCAAGGCCGTGTCCTTCGACTTCGGCGACCTCAAGCGCATCTGCAACAAGGGCGACGCGAAGAGCTCCCCGGCCCAGGGCGTCACCGTCGACACCATCACGGTCGGGACCCTGACCGACATGGGCTTCACCAAGAAGTCGGAGTACGTCGACACCGCCAAGGTGTTCACGTCCTGGTGCAACGAGGCCGGAGGCATCAACGGCCGCAAGATCGTCTCCAAGACCCGCGACGCCAAGCTGTTCGAGGTCCGCCAGCGGGTGCTGGAGGCCTGCCGCGAGGACTTCGCGCTGGTCGGCGGCGGTTCCGCGTTCGACGGCACGGGCGTCAAGGAGCGCCTGTCGTGCCTGCTGCCCGACTTCCCCGGCCAGACCGTCCAGCACGAGGCCAACGGCTCGGACCTGCAGGTTTACCCGCTGGGCGCGGGCCACTCCTACAACCGGTACGAGGGCTTCTGGCGGTGGCTGCTGAAGGAGGCGTACCCGTCCTCGGCGAGCGCCATCGGCACCATCACCGGTGACAGCCCCGGCCCCAAGATCCTCACCGAGCAGGGCAAGGAGAGCATCACCGCGGCCGGCGGCAAGGTCGTCTACAGCGACCTCCACCCGGCCGGGGGCGTCGCGGACTGGACCCCCTACGCGCAGTCCATCAAGAACAAGGGCGTCAAGGGCCTGGTGTTCTACGGCGACTTCAACAGCCTCGCCAAGCTCATGCAGGCGCTGACCAACATCAACTACAAGCTCGAGTGGATCGACGCCAACGCCAACGCCTACAGCTCCACGTTCGTCAAGGTCGCCGGCAAGACGCTCGACTACCAGAACGTGCTGCTCGACCTCAGCGGCATGTACCCGCTGGAGAACGCCGCGGGCAACCCGGCCACCCAGCAGTTCGTCGACCTGTTCAAGAAGTACGCCCCCGGCAAGGAGCCGACGCAGCCGGCCCTGCGCGCGTTCTCGACCTGGCTGCTGTTCGCCAAGGCGGCCGCGAGCTGCGGTGACGCCCTCACCCGCAAGTGCGTCGTCGAGGCGGCCCAGAAGGAGACGCGGTGGACCGCGGGCGGCCTCATCGCCCCCGTGGACCTGTCCAAGAAGGACACCCCGCTCAAGTGCTGGAACGCAGTCAAGGCGACGTCGAAGGGCTTCGAGGCCGCCGACTTCAAGCCCGACAGCGGCACCTACCGCTGTGACGCGCCCGCCTACAAGTACACCGGCACGTACCCCAAGCCGGTGACCCTCGCCGCCGTCGGCAAGAGCCCGGGCGACGTCAAGTAATGGAGCAGTTCCTCGCTTTCGGTGTGGTGGGGTTGAGCACCGCCGCGATCTATGCCGTCATCGGCAGCGGTCTGGTGCTCACCTACACCACCACCGGCGTGTTCAACTTCGCCCACGGGGCGACCGGCATGCTGGCGGCCTTCGCCTACTGGCAGCTCGCCGTCGGGTGGGGCCTGCCGGTCTGGCTGGCCCTGGCGCTGGTGCTGCTCGTGATCGCCCCCGTCTTCGGGCTCCTGCTGGAACGTTTCGTCCTGCGGGAGGCCCAGGCCCTGGGCGACGCGCAGCGCCTGGTGATCACGATCGCGCTGCTGAGCGGGTTCATCGCGCTGGCGCGCTGGGTCTGGGACCCCAACGAGGCCCGGCCGCTGTCGCCGTTCTTCGTCGACCGGCCGCCGATCCGCATCGGCCCGGCCGTGGTCACCTGGCACCAGGCCATCACCATGATCGTCGCGGTGGCGGTGGCGGTCGCGCTGTGGGCGCTGCTGAACCGGACGCGCACCGGCGCGGAGATGCGGGCGACCGTCGACGACCGGGCGCTGGTCGGGCTCACCGGCGCCGACCCGGTCCGGGCGAACCGCGTCGCGTGGATGCTCGGCACCCAGCTCGCGGCGATCGGCGGCATCCTCATCGCGCCGACCGTCGCGCTGGACGCCCAGCAGCTCTCGCTGCTGATCGTCAGCGCCTACGCCGCCGCCATCTTCGGCCGGCTGCGCAGCCTGCCGCTCACCTTCCTCGGCGCGGTCGTCGTCGGCTGCACCGAGAGCTACCTCACCGGCTACCTGCCGCAGAACGACTTCCTGCCGGGGCTGCGGCTGGCCGCGCCCGCGCTGCTGCTGTTCGCGGTGCTGCTGCTGTTCCCGCACCGGCGGTTGCGCGGCCGGGACCGCAAGCTGATCCAGGTGCCGGTGCCGCCGGCGCGCGGCACGGCGGTGTTCGCCGGATGCATCGTCGCCGGCGGCCTGTTCCTGGCCACGACGCTGGGCGACGAGCAGGCCATCACCTACGGGTCGATGTTCGCGCTCGGCATCGTCGCGCTCTCGTTCGTGCCGCTGACCGGGTACGCGGGCCAGGTCTCGCTGTGCCAGTTCAGCATCGCGGGGATCGGCGCGATCGTGTGGGCGCAGCTCGGCGCCAACGGCGAGGTGTGGGCGCTGGGCGCCGCGGTCCTGGTGTCGGCGGTCGTCGGCGCGCTGATCGCGCTGCCGGCGCTGCGCCTGTCGGGCGTGTACCTGGCGCTGGGCACCACCGCCTTCACCATCATCCTCGACCGGTGGATCTTCACGCTGCCCTCGTTCGAGCTGTTCGGGGTGCGGATCGCGCTGTTCCAGCAGGGCTCGGTGGAGATGGCCGGGCCGCGGCTGTTCGGGTTCCGGGCGGACGAGACGCGGGAGATCATGATGGTCTCCGCGGTGGTCCTGGCGCTGGCCGTGCTCGGGGTGGCGGCGCTGCGCCGCGGCCCGTTCGGGCGCCGGCTGATCGCGCTGCGCGACAGCGAGGCCGCCTACGCCACCCTCGGCGGCAACCTGCTGCTGGCCAAGCTGATGGTGTTCTCGCTGTCGGCGGGCCTGGCCGGGCTCGGCGGCGCCCTGTACGGGATGCACCTGCGGTCGGTCACCGCCGAGAACTTCAACCTGGTGGCCGGTCTGCCGATCTTCCTGGTCGCGGTGATCGGCGGTCTGGGCCGGGTCGGGAACGGCATGTTCTCCGGGGCGTCCACCGTCGGCCCGCAGGTACTGGTCGGCGTGGCCCCGTGGACCATCAACCCGATCGGGCTGCTGCCCGCCACGATCGGGATCGCGGTCAGCCGCCACCCCGACGGCGTGCTGCCCATGATGCGGGCCGGATGGGAGCCGCTCGGCAGGAGCCGGGCCGCGGTCACCGCGCTGCTCGGCCTGGTCGCGGCCGGCTGGCTGCTGCACCTCGGCGGCCTGGTCAACGGCTGGACGCTGTTCATCGCCCTGCTGGTCGGGGCGCACATCGTGCAGGTCTACGCCAGGCGGCGGGAGGCGACCCCGGCCGAGCCGGAGGTCCCCGTCGAGTGGTGGGGCGTGCGGCGCCCCTGGCGCCGGGAGGACGGGGAGGTGCTGGCCCGTGCCGTCGCCGGATAGCGTGGCGCTGGAAGCGCGCGGGGTCGTGGTCTCCTTCGGGGGCAACCGGGCCCTGGACGGGGTCGCCATGACCGCCGAGAAGGGCCGGATCACCGGGCTGATCGGGCCCAACGGGGCCGGCAAGAGCACCCTGTTCGACGTCGTGTGCGGGCTGCGCAAGCCGTCCGCCGGGCGGGTGCTCATGGACGGCCGCGACGTGACCCGGCTGGGCCCCATGCGCCGGGCCCGGTTCGGGCTGGCCCGGACGTTCCAGCGGCTGGAGCTGTTCGGCCGGCTGAGCGTCCGCGACAACCTGCTGGTCGCCGCGGAGCTGGGGCCCGAGCGGCGGCGCGCCGAGCGCGCCGTCACCGAGATCCTCGACCGGCTCGACCTGGCCGGATCCGCCGACAGCCCCGCCGACACGCTGCCGACCGGGGTCGCCCGGCTGGTCGAGGTGGGCCGGGCGATGGCGGTCCGGCCCCGGCTGCTGCTCCTCGACGAGCCGGCCGCCGGGCAGGACGGCGAGGAGACCGAGCGGTTCGCCGCCCTGCTGCGCTCGCTGGCCGGCGACGGCACCGCCGTCGTGCTGGTCGAGCACGACATGGGCCTGGTCATGAGCGTGTGCGACGAGGTGCACGTGCTCGACCTCGGCAAGGTCATCGCGGTCGGCCCGCCCGCGGAGATCCGCCGCGACGAGAAGGTCCTGGCGGCCTACCTGGGGGAGGACGCGTGAACGACCGTCCCCTGCTCGAACTGCGCGCCGTGCGCGCCGCCTACGAGCAGATCACCGTCCTGCACGGGGTGGACCTGGCCGTCTCCGCCGGACAGGTGGTGGCCCTGCTCGGCCCCAACGGCGCCGGCAAGACCACCACGCTGCGGGTCGCGGCGGGGATCCATCCGCCCTCGTCCGGCACCCTCCTGATGGGGGGCCGGGACATGACCGGCGCCGCCCCGCACGACCTGGCCCGCAAGGGGGTCTGCCTGATCCCCGAGGGGCGGGGCGTGTTCCCCAACCTGTCGGTCCGCGACAACCTCCTCATGATGACCTTCACCGGCCGCAGCCGGGACGAGGTGGAGGAGGTCGCGTTCGCCCGGTTCCCCGTCCTGGCCAAGCGCGCCGGGCAGACCGCGGGGACCCTCTCCGGCGGCGAGCAGCAGATGCTCGCGCTGGCCCGCGGCCTGGCGACCGACCCGGCCGTGCTGCTCCTGGACGAACTGTCCATGGGCCTGGCCCCGCTGGTCGTCGGCCGGCTGTACGAGCAGGTCACCGAGATCGCCCGGCAGGGGGTGGCCGTGCTGGTCGTGGAGCAGTTCGCGGCCGCCGTCCTGGACATCGCCGATCACGCCGCCGTCCTGGTGCGCGGCCGGATCGAACGGCAGGGCGATCCCGACGAGGAGTTGCGCACCGAACTTTCGGCCCTCTACCTGGGGAGTTCCCAATGACCTCGACGGAGACGACCTCGTCCGAGAACGCCTCGACCGGCACCGCTCCGACCGCCCCGGCGGGGGCCGCGGGCGCGGCCGGCGCGGCCGGCGCGTCCGACGCCCGTGCGGACCGCTTCGTCCGCGAGCTGGCCGAGCTGAAGATCCCCGACCCGGCGAGCGCACGGGCCGGACTCTGGCTGCGCCTCGGCGCGGTGCTGATGGCGCTCGGTCCGGTGCTCGGCATCGTGGCCTTCTTCATGTCGCACAGCACGCGCGACCCGCTCGTGCAGCGCGACGCCCTCGCCCTCGCCATCGGCGGCGTCGCCGGCAGCGTGGCGGGCGCCGCGCTCTTCGTGCGGTACTCCCTGACCGGCTTCCTGCGGTTCTGGATGGCCCGCCAGTCCTACGACCTCACCCTGCTCGGCGACCGCCTGCTCGAGAAGGACGCCCCGCACGACCCCGGGACCGGCACCGGCGCCGAGTCCCGGTGAACCCTGTCCGCCTTCGATGAAGGGAAGCGTCGTTGAACCGCGACGACATGATCCTGATCAGTGTCGATGACCACATCATCGAACCGCCCGACATGTTCGTGAACCACCTGCCCGAGCGCTACAAGGCCGACGCGCCGCGC
>NZ_JBHSON010000106.1:0-64486 GCF_042656285.1 Actinomadura rugatobispora
GATCGCGCGCGAGCTCGGGCTCGTGTGCACGGCGGCCGGACCGGCCGTCGCTGCGCGGGGACGCTCCGGGTTGCCGGGGCGGACGAACCGCGAACCTCAACCTGTTCTCCTCTCCTGAGGCCACGGGTTGGAATCCCCCTCGTTCACGAGGGGGAGGAGGTCAAGACGCGCCTCCCTCTCCGGCGTGCGTGATCCTGTGGCGGACCCTTCTGGCCCCTACCCCCGTCCGGCACCCGGGGAATCTCATGATCGGTTCTGGAACCGGTCAGGCGTCGCCCTCAGGCCCCAGGTTGTCGAGGAAGAACTCGGTCATCAGGCCGACGGTGTTCTTGAACTCCTTGTTGTAGACGACGAAGTGGCCGCCGCGCAGCGTCACCAGCCGCTTGGGGTGCAGGGCGCGCTCGTAGGCGGCGAAGGCCAGGTCGCTGTGGGTCAGGATGTCGTCCTTGGCGACCACCAGCAGCAGCGGCGTGGGGGTGATCCGGGAGATGAAGTCGCCCGGCTCGTAGCCCGAGATCGACTCCACCGACCGGAGGGTGATCTCGTTCCGCCAGGTGGCGAGCCGCTCGGGCTCGATGGTCTGGTACCACTCGTAGGTCTCCCGGTCGGCCATCGCCGCCGGCTCCCCCGGCGTCGCGGTGACCAGCGGGAGCATCGCCGGGGGCTCGCCGCGGAAGCGCGCCAGCCGGTCGGCGTCGAAGGTGCGCCGGACCTCCGCCAGGGCCTCGCTGGGGATGAACCGCGACAGGGTCGTCCCGCCGCTGATCACCGGGACCTGGGAGTAGACCGCCTTCACCCGCCGGTCCAGGGCCGCCACGACCAGCACGTGCCCGCCGGAGTAGCTCGACCCGAAGATCCCGATGCGGCCGGGGTCCACCTCGGGCCGGGTGCACAGGAAGGTGATCGCGTCCCGGTAGCCCTGGATCTGCGCCCACGGGTCGGCCTCCTGCCGGGGCTCGCCGTCGCTGGCGCCGAAGGTGGGGTGGTCGTACAGGACCACCGCCAGGCCCGCGGCGGCGAGCGCCTCGGCGATGTCGTCGGTGTACTGCTCCTTGACCGCGCCCAGGCCGTGGGTGACGACGACGGCGGGGTGGGGGCCGGGGGAGGTGTCGGGGGTGTAGAGCCGGCCGCGCAGGGTGGTGCCGGCGGAGTCGAACTCGATGTCCTGTCGCATTGCGTGTCCTTTCCGCGCCTGGTGGGGCGGTCCTGTCAGGGAGTGGTGGACGGCGTGCCGTCTGCCGGGGGATCGCCGGCGGGCCGGGTGAAGGCGCCCTTCAGCGCTCCGGCGTGGACGGAGACGGCGGTGCTCTCGGCGAGGGCGTCGTCGACGGCGCCGCGGGCCACGAGCATGCGGTAGTAGATGGGGGCTCCGACGGCGCTGATGACCGCGATGCCGTCGGTGCCGGGTGGGAGCTCGCCGCGTTCGACCGCGCGCTCGACGATCCGCGCGGCCAGCCGGTTGCGTTCGGCGATCACCGTGGCCCAGGCGTCCGACGCCTCGGGGGAGCGGACGGCGGCGGCCACGACGCCCTCGATCAGCGCCCGCATCCGGGGCTGCTGGTACAGCCGGGCGATCTCCAGGGCGAGGATCCGGAGGTCCTCCTCCAGCGAGCCGGTGTCGGGGATCGGCACCCGGGTCTTGCCGATCTCGCCCAGCAGGTCGACGACCAGTCCTTCGACGGTGCGCCACCGCCGGTACAGCGTGGCCAGGTGCACTCCGGACCGCTCGGCCACGCGCTCCAGGGTGAGGCCCGCGTACCCGGCGTCCTCCAGCTCGTCGCGCGCCGCGTCGAGCACGGCGGCGCGCGTGCGCGCCGTGCGGCCCCCGGGGCGGACCGCCCCCGAAGCCTGCCGGGTCTCCCGCATTCCGCCGCTCCCGTGTCGTCGTGCCGGACATCACCAGCTAATGCGAACACCTTCGCATTAGCAATGGGGTTCGGTGGCTCAGGCCGCATGTGGACAGCGTTTCCGGGATGCCGCCACGACGGGCGGCGCCGACGTTCCGCGAGAGAACGTCGCCGCGACTCGAACAAATGTTCTAGAGTTGGGTGCTGTGTTGATCGATGCACCTGTCGAGGTGGAGACAGACCCGGCGACCGGCCGTCCGACCCTGCTCACGCCCGAGGCGGGACGGGCGTACCGCGTGCGCAAGGTGATGGGGGAGTGGCAGGCGCCCGGGGAGGCGCGGCTCTTCCGCCTGCAGGCCAGCGAGCCGGACGGCCCGATGGTCGTCGTGGAGGTCGTCGGCCCGGAGATCGAGGGGAGTCCCTGGCGGCTCAGACACCTGTGGCGCTGAGGCCGGTGGAGCCGGTGGAGATCAAAAAAGAGGCCGGACCGCACGGGGGCAACGGCCCGGCCCCGATCACCACATCATCGGCCGTGGAGCGCCGTTTCGCCAGACCAGGGCGGGCGCCGGCGCCGTCCGGAACCGGCCGCCGGGTCAGCCCGGGGCGGTGCGGCTGAGCTCCTCCCACGACCGGTACAGCTCCGTGCGGGCGCCGTCCATCTGCTGGACGAGGTCGTAGGACCGGCTGCCGACGATCAGCCGCCGGGGCGGATCCGGCAGCCCGGCCAGCTTCATGATCGTGGGTGCGGCGGTGCTCGGGTCCGGCCCGGCGTCGTCGCCCCACATCTCCTCCAGTTCGGCCCGCAGGGAGGCGTAGGCCGGGTCGGGGGCGGTCGCCGTGGTGCCGGTCGTGAACAGCCCGGTGTCGTAGCCGCCCATCTGCACGTTCGTGACCTTGACGCCGAACGGCGCGACCTCCATGGCCAGCGCCTCGGTGAGCGAGTCCAGCGCGGCCTTGCCCGCGCCGTAGAACCCGACGGAGGCCATGCCCCCTCCGCTGGCCATGGACGTGACCTGCAGGATCCGCCCCGATCCCTGTGCGCGCAGGTACGGGATCACGGCCTGGGTCACCCACAGCGCGCCGAAGAAGTTCACGTCGAGGTGGGCGCGGACCTGCTCCTCGGTGGCCTCCTCCACCATCCCGTACAGCAGCCCGCCGGCGTTGTTGACCACGACGTCGAGCCTCCCGAAGGCTTCCGCGGCCCTGTCGACCGCCTGGAACACGGCTCCGCGGTCGGAGACGTCCAGCGGGAGCGGCAGGAGGGCGTCCGGGTGCCTCCCGGCCAGGTCCGCGAGCGGTGAGACATCGCGGGCGGAGGCCACGACGCGGTCTCCGGCGGCGAGGGCGGCCTCGGTGAACGCCCTGCCCAGGCCCCGGGAGGCGCCGGTGATGAACCACACTCTTCGGGTCGTCACAGCGACTCACCCCTTCTCGATAGAGACGAGACGATACGTCTCGGTTCGTTGACGCTCCACAGTCTGCGTCCTCGCTCACCGGTTGTCAACACGAACCGGTCCGTCTCGTCAGCTGCTAGCCTGACCCGCATGCCCAACTCCAGGAGGCCCGACGAGACCCGGCGCAGCGAGCGGTCGCGGCAGGCGATCCTCACAGCCACCCGCGAGCTGATCTCCGAGGTGGGGTACGGGAAGGTCTCGATCGAGGCCATCGCCGCGCGGGCGGGCGTCGGCAAGCAGACGATCTACCGGTGGTGGCCGTCCAGGGGCGCCGTGATCTTCGACTCCTTCCTGGAGCTCAGCCTGGACGCCGGCGGCGAGGGCATGGCGCTGCCCGACACCGGCGACCTCGAGGCCGATCTCAAGCTCGTCATGCGCGCGACGGCGGCCGAGTTCGCCGACCCGGAGTTCGAGCGGCCCGTCCGCGCGCTCAACGCGGAGATCGTCAACGATCCCGGCCTCGCCGCCCAGTACCGCGAGAAGCTGGCCCGTCCCGTGGACGAGGCCAAGAAGGCGCGGCTGCGCAGCGCCCAGCGCGCGGGCCAGTTGGCGGCGGACGCCGATCTCGACCTGGTGCTCGAAGTGCTCTACGCCCCCCTCTTCCAGCGGTGGCTGCACCGCTCCGGGCCGCTCACCGCCGAGTACGCCGACGCGCTCGTCGACGCCGCGCTCAGGGCCTTCCGCCCCTGACGCCTCCGCCCCTACAGTCCGAGCGCTTCGCCGAGACGGGCGAGGAGCGGTGACGCGAACGTCCCGTACCCGCAAGCACGCCGCCCGGCGCCGGGGGACAGGCACCAGTCCCACCAGTGGTCCAGCACGGCCCGGTCGAGGTGGAACGACTCCTCGCGGTCGCCCAGGGTGACGATCGCGGGCCAGCCCCAGGCCCGCGCCTGCGCGGTGACCTTCGCGCCGCCGCCCACCGGATCCACCGCCAGCGCCGGCACCCCGTTCCGGAGCGCGAGGACCAGGCCGTGCAGGCGGGTCGTGACCACCAGGTCCAGCCGCCGCAGGACGGCCTCCAGCTCGGCGGGCGCCGCCGGGTGCCGCCAGTCGCGCGGGTCGATCCGGGTGTCCAGCGGCACCCGTGCCGGCCCGCGCGCGTGCAGCCATTCCGTCAGCTCCCGGTCGACGCGCCCGTGGTCGGCCCACCGGCCGTACTCGCCCTGGCCCGGCGCCAGCACGACCCCCACGACGGGAGGGCCCGGGGACGGCACGGGCGTCGCGGCCGACAGGTCCCGGCTCGGCTCCGCGCCGGGGGCGTCACGGGGCAGCACCAGATGGAACCCCGTCACGGCGGGCGCGCCCGGATCGATGACCGAGACGCCGACCGCGATGCGGTGGCAGCGCGCGTAACGGCGGTGCAGGGACTCGACCTGGCGGCCGTGCGCGGGGCCGCAGGCGAACACCAGGTGCGTGTAGCGGGCGGGGTCCGCACCGTCGAGCGTCAGCCCCTCCGGGCGCAGGACGGGGCTCCAGGCGGTGTCGCACTCCACGCCCGCGCCCGCCAGCGTCGCCCGCACCGCCTCCATCGCCAGGACGTCCCCGGCGGTGGCCTCTCCGCGCAGGAAGCTCGGCCATCCCGCCAGCAGCACCCGCATCGGCTCCCCTCCGCTTCCCTCCCGCTGAGGCTTCCCCGAAGGAGCAGGCCAAACGCCCAGAGGCGAGGAGCGGGCCGGTCGGAGATCCGCCGCCACGGCGGATTTCCGAAACTCCGGGCGCGGCCTACGGGCTGGTACTAGCATCTGTGATGCCTGGCCGGTGGAGAGCAAGCTGCCCAGGCCATGTTGGTTGAGCGGCTGGAGCACAGGCGCTCGGCCGCGTGCAGCAAGATCGATCCTGCGTACACTTCGCAGTGTTTGCTCAGCATGCGGGAGTTAGGGCCTGGGGGCACGCGAGAGCCAAGCGTGTGTCCGGTGTCAGTCCTGCGGCTACGCTGGCAACACCGAGGTGAACGCGGCACGCAATATCGCACACGAGGCCAGACTCGTGTGCACGGCGGCCGGACCGGCCGTTGCTGCGCGGGGACGCTCCGGGTTGCCGGGGCGGGTGAACCGCGAACCTCAACCTGTTCTCCTCTTCTGAGGCCACGGGTTGGAATCCTCCTCGTTTACGAGGGGGAGGAGGTCAAGTACGGCCAAGTCCGGAACAGCAGGGGCGACAGCCCGGCCCACACCCACTGGTGGGTGTGGGCCCGCACCCCGGCGACCCCGGCGCGGGCGGGGCCATGATCGCCAAGGGTGACTGCGTGAGCAGCGCCTCCTTCGGCTTCGGCGGCGAGAAGCCGTGCTCCGGCGACTGGTACGGCAAGGTCATCGCCCGGGTCGACTCCGGCGCCGCCTGCCCGGCCCCGCAGACGCTGGAGACGATGAAGCTGAGGTCCTTCGGCGGC
Organism: Actinomadura rugatobispora; assembly: GCF_042656285.1. Lineage (GTDB taxonomy): Bacteria > Actinomycetota > Actinomycetes > Streptosporangiales > Streptosporangiaceae > Spirillospora > Spirillospora rugatobispora. The sequence goes on from NZ_JBHSON010000106.1 coordinate 5,691, forward strand.
GGCGGCTCGGTGTCGCGGCCGGTGCTGTGCCTCGGCCAGGGCGGCGGCGTCCTCGGCACCGGCGACTGCATCGAGGACCCGTCGTTCGCCGTCGGCGGGCTCGACAAGGCGGCCTGCGGCACCCAGCAGGCCATCGCCAAGGTGGCCGCCCGCGTGAAGACCCGGAAGGACTGCCCGTCCACCGCCACGCACGTCATGGAGAGCGACGGCGCCTACCTGCCGGTGATGTGCCTGCAGAAGCTGCGCGCCACGCCGCTCGAACGGCTGGAGGAGCTCACCCGCTAGCCGAGGTCGCCGATGACGGCCTTGACCAGCTCCGCGGTCTGGTCGGGCTGGGCCGCCCGCGCGCACAGGGCGTCCAGCGTGCTGCCGTAGAGGTCGAGTTCCTGCCGCTTCTCCAGGAACTGGGCGCCGCCGAGCTGCTCCAGGTAGACCACGTCGGGCAGGTCGGGCTCCTGGAAGCGCAGCAGGGTGAACGGCCCGCCCGGCAGGCCGAGCCCCAGCCGGGCGGGCAGGATCTGCAGCGTCACGTTCGGCACGGCGGTCATCTCGACCAGGTGCCGCAGCTGGCGGCGCATGACCTGCCGGCCGCCCACCGGGCGCCGCAGGGCGCCCTCGTCGATCAGCGCCCAGAGCCTGGGCGGGTCCGGCTGCGCCAGGATCCGCTGCCGCTCCATCTCCAGCTCGACGCGGCGGTCGAGGTCGTCCGGGTGCCTGTGCGGCGGGCACAGGTCCATGGCGGCGCGCGCGTAGTCCTCGGTCTGCAGCAGCGCCGGAACCAGCTGCGTGGCGTACACGCGCACGCGGTGGGCGGCCTCCTCCAGCGCGATGTAGGTCTCCAGCCAGGTCGGCACGATGTCGCCGTACCGGTGCCACCACTGCGGCGCGTTGGCGCGCTGGACGACGGCCAGGAGCCTCATCCGCTCCCTCTCGTCGTGCACGCCGTAGAGGGTCAGCAGATCGGCGACGTCCCGGTCCTTGAAACCGACGCGGCCCAGCTCCAGCCGGCTCATCTTGGACGCCGACGCCCGGATCGAGTAGGCGGCGTCCTCGCGCGTCACGCCCGCAGCCTCACGGAGGCGGCGAAGGCGCGCGCCCAGCAGCATGCGCCAGATGGACGGACCGCCGCGTGCGGGGCTGAACTGGGGAGCCGCGGGAAGGCCGCCCCGCGGTCCGGTGCTCGTCATGCTGCTCCTCGCGCGACCACCCCGTCGTGCACATTCCGAACGCCCCCGGTGCGCGCGATGATATAACCTCCCCGCCCGGGTTTCGGTCGCCCCGGAGCCATTTTCCGGGGCGCGCGTGCTCAGCCGAGGTCGGCGCGGATCTGCTTGGACTTGCCGAGCACGTCGGAGAGGTTCGGGCTCTCCATCGTGACCACCCCGAGCGTCTTCCCGTCCGTCCACACGACGGAGTTGTACGACGCGGGCGCCGCCTTGCCGACCTGGTAGGGGTTCTGGAAGGCGGCGAGGCCGAAGCTGACGTAGACGCGCTTGACGGCGGGGTCGCCGAACGTGGCGTCCGCGGCCGTCACGGTCCGCCGCCGGTAGCCGTTGGCGTACGCGATGACCTCCTGTGCGACCGCCTCCGGATCACCGCCGCCCAGCGTGCCGCCCGCGTAGAAGAACCGGTCCAGGACGCGGTCGCTGCCGGGCAGCCGGTAATAGCCCGCCCGGACGCCGGTGAGCCGGGCGCGGAGCGACTGCGGGAGCGCGGAGGCCAGCCTGGTGAAGTCGGCGGACCGTTCCAGCTCCGGATCGCGGGACCAGCCGGCCAGCGTGCGCGGTCCGTTCAACTCGTACGGGCGCACCGCGGGCAGCTCCGGGCCGAACGCCTTGCCGTCCAGCTGCACGGGGTCGCGCGGTTGCGCGACCTCACTGGAACACCCGGCGAGGGACACGACCAACGTCAGCGCACACAGCGATCCACGAAGCATGGGCCGATGCTGCCGATCTTCCCGGCCGGGTGTCATGAGTCAGATGTCCCGTTCCTCCTGGGGATGCGGAGGGGACCCCGGCCGCCTCGCCTACCCGGCGGAGAGGATGCGGAGGAGGTCGTCGCCGCGCCGCCGGGCGATGGCCCCCTCCCGGACGCGCGTCTCGACCTTGGACTTCAGGGCGCCGGTGCGCTCGCGCACGCGGACGGATCGTCCGGGGGAGGAATCGGATTCCTGGGGAGCAGGGCAGGGACTGGGGATCCGCCGCCACGGCGGATCTCCGAAATCTTGGGTGCGGCCTGCGAGGATGGTGCTAACGTCGATACTGCCTGGCCGGTGCAGACCAAGCTGGCCGGGCCATGCTGGTCGAGCGGCTGGAGCCTAAGGCGCCCGACCGCGTGCAAAAGATCGATCCCGCGTACACCTCGCAGCGCTGTTCGGCGTGCGGGGCCAGGGGCCGGGAGGCGCGCGAGAGCCAAGCGTGTTTCCGGCTGCCGGTCCTGCGGCTACGTCGGCGATGCTGATGTGAACGCGGCGTGCAACATCGCACGCGAGTCCAGGCTCGTGTGCACGGCGGCCGGACCGGCCGTTGCTGCGCGGGGACGCTCCGGGTTGCCGGGGCGGACGAACCGCGAACCTCAACCTGTTGCCCTCTCCTGAGGCCACAGGTTGGAATCCCCCTCGGTTGACGAGGGGGAGGAGGTCAACTCACCGCCTTGGACGCAGTCGGCACCCGCGGCGGCGGCCGCGCAGGTTCCGCGTTCCCGCGTCACCTCGCCCGGGTGGGCCCTCTCAGCCCTCGCCCTTGCGCGGGCCCGTGAACCCGAACAGGTACCCGGCGACCTTGCGCATCTGGATCTCCTCCGCCCCCTCGGTGATCCGGTAGCGCCGGTGGTGGCGGTAGATGTGCTCGAACGGGGTGTGCCGGGTGTAGCCGAGCCCGCCGTGCACCTGCATCGCGCGGTCGGCCGCCTCGCACACGAACCGGTTGGCGCGGTAGTTGCACATCGAGACCCGGTCGCTGATCTCCATGTGCGGGACCCGGTCCAGCTCCCACGCGGTCTTGCGGACCAGCCCGCGCAGCATCTCGGCCTCGGTCTGCAGCTCCACCAGCGGCCACTGGATCGCCTGGCGGGTCGCCAGCGGCTTGCCGAAGGTGCTGCGCCGCCGGGCGTACTCGACGCTGCGGTCGACGCAGTACTGCCCGGCGCCGACCCCGGAGGCGGCCTGCCGGATCCGGTTCTCGTGCACGAACGTCTGCGCCACCGCGAGCCCCTCGCCCTCCGCGCCGAAGATCGCCGAGTCGGGCACCCGCACGTCGCGCAGCGTCACCTCGGCGTGGTCGGTGGGCATGTTGAACGTCCACCAGTGGAAGTCGACCGACAGGCCGGGGGAGTCGGCCGGGACGAAGAAGGCGGTGACGCCGCGCGCGTCCCCGGGGTTCCCGGAGGTCCGGGCGAAGATCACGTCGTGGGTGGCCGCGTGCATCCCGGAGTTGAAGCGCTTGGCCCCGTTGATGATCCAGTCCCCGCCGTCGCGGACGGCCGCGGTCTCCATCCAGGTGGCGTCGCTGCCGTGGTCGGGCTCGGTGAGCCCGAAGCCGACGCCCTTCTCCAGGGCCAGCATCGGCTCGATGAACTCCTCCCGCTGCTCCGGCGTCCCGTACTCCAGGAGCATGTGGACGAACGGGAAGTTCCCCACCACCGAGAACTCGTTCTGCAGGTCGTTGTGCAGGCCGAGCCCGCGGTGGGCCAGATGCTCGCGGATCACCGCCATGTCCAGGTTGGTGCCGTCCGAGCCGCCCGCCTCCCGGGGCAGGCCGTAGCGCAGCCATCCGGCGGCGTCGGCGCGCCGGAACACCTCCGCCAGCAGTTCCTCCCACTCCGGGCGCGGGACGCCGCCGTTCTCGAAGTCGGTGCGGGCGTACTCGCGGCGGTGGTCGAAGAACCGCGCGTTTTCGTCCTGCTCCTGCAGCGGCGCGATCTCCCGTTCGATGAAGTCGTCCAGGTCGGCGAGCAGCCGGACCAGCGTGTCGGGCAGGGTGAAGTCCATGGGTCTCCTCGGCCTCTCCTCGGCCCCGGCGGTAAGGGGGCGGTTACATGCCCCACTCTTTCACCCGAGGTGGAAGCAGGCCGAGATCACCTCACGGGCGGCGCGGTCGCGGCACGGTCGGAGAGGAACAGGTAGCCCTCGGCGTCCAGGCGGCCGAGGTCCCCGGTGCGCAGCCAGCCGCCCGGCACCGTCCGGGACGTGCGCCCGGGGGCGTTGACGTAGCCGAGCATCCGCTGCCCCGTCCGGACCCACACCTCCCCGGTCTCCCCGCGGGGAAGGTCGCCGCCGCGCGAGTCGCGGACGCGGATCTCCACCCCAGGCACCGCCCGCCCGACGGATCCCAGCAGCTCGGTGCGGTGGTGGTCGTCGGCGGTGAGGACGGTCAGGAAACCGCCCTCGGTGATGCCGTAGGTCTGCGTCAGCACCGGGCCGAGCCGCCGGCCGGCCGCGGCGGTGCGGGCCGGGTAGGCGGCCGTCCCGCCGTAGAGCAGCTGCCGCAGGCCGGTCAGGGGAGCGTCCAGATCCCGGGCGAGGCCGTAGACTGCCAGCGGGCGGCCCGCCATGCAATGGGTGACGCCCTCGCGGTCCACCAGCCGGGCCAGCCGCCGCGCGTCGCCCAGGGCCGGTTCCAGGACGACCGTGCCGCCGCCCGCCAGCGTCCACAGCGTGAACAGGCCCGGCAGGTACCGGGCGCGCGGCGCCACCAGGAGCCGCCACGGTCCGGGACCGAAGATCGCCCGCGCGGCGGTCAGGTGGGCGGCCTCGGTTCCGTGCCCGTACGCCACGGCCTTGCGCGGCCCGGTCGTGCCGCTGCTGAACATCACCACCGACGTCGCGTCCGGGGCGTCGTCCGGACCGGGCATGTCCACCGGCCCGGCCGTCGTCGGAGCGAACAGCCCGGCGTCCAGCCGGGCGCGGACCGGCACCGGGCACGCGGCCAGCAGCGGCCCGGCGTCCGGCTCCCGGGCCGGGTCCCACAGCAGGGCCGAGGCGTCCAGCGCCCGCATCGTCTCCGCCGCGATCGGGACCGGGACGTCCTGTACCAGGTGCACGAACCGGCACCCGAGCGCCAGCGCGACCAGCCGCGCCGCGACCGACTCGGGCGCCTCGCCGTACAGGCAGGCGACGGTGGCGCCCGGCCGAACGCCGCGCGCGGTCAGCCGTTCGACGCCGGCCTCGACCATGGCCAGCACCTCGTCGCCGCGCAGCCGGCGGTCGCCGCGCACGAGCACCTCGCGGTCGGCCGCGGCGCGCAGGCCGTCGGCGACCGCCCGCCCGAGCCCGCCGCCGCTCACCGCGCCCTCCTGCCGAGCAGTACCGGCAGCGTCCTGGCGCTGACGGCGATCACGGTGTTCAGGCCGCCGAGCCGGTCCAGCGGCTCGGCGGGCGCCAGGTCGGGGAACGCCTCGAACAGCGCGTCCAGCGCGACCTCGGTCTGCAGCCGGGCCAGCGGCGCGCCCAGGCAGTAGTGGTGCCCGAGCCCGAACGAGAGGTGCGGCGTGGCCTGGCCGGACGGCTCGAACCGCGCGGCCCGTTCCCCGTACCGCCCGGGATCGCGCCCGGCCGCCGCGTAGCAGGCCAGGACCGCCTCGCCCTTGCGCACCCGCACTCCGTCGATCCGCAGGTCGCGGACGGCGTAGCGCATCGGGAACACCCCGATGGGGGAGTGCAGGCGCAGCGACTCCTCGACGGCCGCCTCCCACGGCAGGTCCCCGGACCGCAGCAGCCGCAGCTGGCTGGGGGAGTCGAGCAGGGCCCGCACGGCGTTGGTGATGAGGTTGACGGTCGTGACGTGCCCGGCGACGAACAGCACCTCGATGGTGTCCAGCACCTCGCCGGGGCCGAGACCGTCCCCCTCCAGGGCGACCAGCTCGCTGATCAGGTCGTCGCCGGGGCCGCGCCGCCGCTCGGCGACGATCTCGGCGAGCACCGCGCGGCGCCCGGCGCGGGCGCCCGCCAGGCGCCGGCGGTCGTCCCGGGTCGTGGACGTCACCCGCCCGTGCTCGTACAGTTCGGGCCGCCGGCCCGGCGGGACGCCCAGCAGGTCGGCGATGACGTCGCAGGGCAGCGGGAAGGCGAACTCGCGGCGCAGGTCGACCGGGCCCGGCGGCAGCAGCGCCAGCCGGTCGACGAGCTCCGCGGTCAGCGCCTCGATCCGGGGCCGCAGCCTGCGGACGCGGCCCGGCGAGAACGCGCGGGCGAGCGGCCCGCGCAGCCGCCGGTGCTCGGCGCCCTCGGCGTTGACCAGCGAGGTGTCCCCGACGATCTGCGCGATCGACCCCCCGGGGTCGAGGGCGCGCCGCCCCTCCCGCGACCAGTGCCGGATGTCCCGGGACAGGTCGGGGTGCGTCAGGACGGCCTCCAGGGTGGCGTAGCGGGCGGCGGCCCACACCCGCACGCCTTCGACCTCCACCGGGACCAGCGTCCCGGCCCGCCGCAGCCGCTCGTTGACCGAGTGCACGTCCTCCGGCCGGAAGTCCAGCACGATGTGCGCCGGTTCCATGGCTCACCCCCTCTGGGCGGTGGCCGCGAGCCGCCGGACGTCGAAGTCCGGCTCGCGGCCCAGGTACAGGTCGCGGACCAGCTCCCCGGCCGCGGGCGCCGTGCACAGGCCGTGCCCGGAGAACCCGGCCGCGTACAGGAAGGGCCTGTCTCCGGGCACGCCGCCGATGAAGGCGGTCCGGTCGGGGCTGGCGTCGCGGACGCCGGTGAACGCGGTGCGCAGGCCGGCCCCGTCCAGGCTCGGATAGGTGGCGGCCAGCTCGGCGCGCACCCGTTCGCGCCATTCCTCCCGATCCGGTCCCGGGTAGCCCATGCCGACCAGGAGCCCGTCCCCGCGCTTGCGCACGAGCAGGCCGCTGCCGGCGCGCAGGGTGATCGGGATATCGGGGACCGGGTCCCCGGACGGCGGCGGCCCGGTGGCCAGCAGCTCCTGCTCGACCGGTTCGGCCAGGGGCAGCTCCACCCCCGCCGCGCGGGCGAGCGGCACCGACCAGGCGCCCGCGGCGCACACGATCGCGTCGGCGGCCAGGGTGCCGCCGGTGGTGGCCAGGCGGCCCGCGGGGACGTCGATCCCGGTGACCGGGCAGCCCGTGCGCAGGTCGGCGCCCGCCCGCCGGGCCGCGGCGGCGAACCCGCCGACGATGGCCGCGGTGTCGGAGACGTACGCCTGCGGCGACCACGCCGCCGCCAGCAGCCCGATGTCGCCGATCAGCGGGTTGCGCCCACGGGCCTCCGCGGCGCCGATCGGGCGGACGTCCACGCCCGCGGCGCGCTGGGCGGGCAGGTCGTCCTCGAACGCCGCGACCTGCTCGGGCTCGGTGAACAGGACCAGGTAGCCGACCCGCCGCAGCGGCAGCGGCGTCCCGGTCCGCCCGGCGAAGGCCCGGTAGGCGGCCAGGCTCCGCACCGCCATCGCCGAGCTGACCGGGTTGCCGGGGAAGTAGGCGCGCAGCACGTCGGCGGTGGCGCGGGACGCCCCCGACCCCAGCCCGTGCCGTTCCAGCAGCACCGTGTCGGCGCCCGCCTCGGCCAGGTGGCAGGCGACCGACAGCCCGATCACGCCGCCGCCGACGACCGCCACGCGGCCGCCCGTCACCGGCGCGCTCCGCCGGCCGTGAGGTGCTCGCCCAGATGCCAGGGGAACAGGTGCAGGTTCCACCCGCCCAGGCAGTTGACGTACAGCGCCATGTGCGACATGACCGCGATGAAGTCGTCGCGGGTCGAGAGCCGGTCCAGGTGCTCCAGCACCCGTTCGGTGAACGCGCCGAGCTTCTCCAGCCCGCAGTAGGCCAGGAACTCCGCCGGCACGGCGATCAGGGTGCGGGCCATGTGGCGCAGCGACCGCACCGGCATCCCCTCGTGCGCGGCGCGCACCAGGCCGCTGTAGGCGTTGTAGCCCAGCGGCCGGGTCTCCCCGTTGACGAACAGCATCGTCGTCAGGACGGTGCCGTAGCTGCCCGCGCCCGAGCGGACCCGGCCGTCGTGCACCTCGGCGAGCTCCTCGGGCAGGTCGAGCCAGATCCGCTCGGTCTCGGCGTGCACGTCGCCGATCAGCGCGTCGGCCTCCGGCGCGGCGGCGGTGAGCCGCGGCACGCGGTGGCCGCCCATCTCGCCGGCGCGCCGCACCTCGGCCACGACCGGTTTCTTGGACGTGTAGACCGACTCCCACACCGCGCGCCCGGCCTCGGCGAGCGCGTCCAGGTCGCCGGGCACGACCCGGCCGATCGGGGCGGCCGCCATCGGCTCGGTCAGCGTCCCGTACTTGATCCCCAGATGCTGCAGCTTCGAGCAGAAGACGGTGCCGTCCGGGACCGTCCGGCGGTCGACCCGGTGGGCGGCGTCCAGGTGGATCAGGTCGTGGATCGGGGCCACGTGGAAGAGGTGGTGACCGGCCACCAGGGCGTGGCCCTGCAGGCTCCGGTACGGCAGGGACTCCCACAGTGCCCGGGCCAGACCGGCGTTCCGGTCATCGAGGTCGGCGGTGACGGTGACACCCAGACCCGACCAGGTCACTTCAATCCGTTGCGAATGGTTCACACTGTGCGGCACTACCCCCACCTGCGGGAACATGTTCATCGCGGCCAAAGTTTCCATTCCGGAAGGGGAGGTCTGGCCCGCTCCTGACCAAGGCTTTCGGAGGGCTCGCACGACCGTCCGTCAACCCGCGGACGCGGCCGGGCGTCGCGCCCGGCCGCCTACGCGGTCAGGAGCCGTTCTCCTTCTTGACGGTGTCGAACGCCAGGTCGCGCCAGTCGCCCGGGACCTTCTTGATGACCTCGATCTCCTTCATGAACGCGGCGATCTTCAGCAGGCCGTGCGGGGTCGTGGTGAACTGGATGCCCTGGTGGGTGAGGTACTTCTCGTACTGGGCGGCCGAGATCCTGCCCTTCTCCGCGGCCGAGAGGATCTTGGCCGCCTCGGCGGGCTGCTTGATGATGAAGTCGTTGGCGCGGGCGATGGTCTTGTGCACCGCGGCGAGGACGTCCGGGTTCTTCTCCGCGTACTCATCGGTCGCCGCCATCACGTTGAAACCGTGCTGCCCGAACAGCCCGTAGCTGTCGACCAGCTTGCGGGCGCCCTGCTCCACGGCCTGGAACTGGAACGGCGGCGAGGTGTACGCGCCGGCGATCTGGCCGCCGAGCAGCGCCTGCAACGCCTCGGGGTGCGCCATCGTGGCGATGTTCTTGTCCAGGGCGTGCGGGTCGCCGAGCTGCTGCTGCGCGGCCTTCTGCAGCATGACCGACTGGATGGACCCGGGCTGGACGGCGGCGATCTGGTCGCCCTGCCTGAAGTCCCGCAGGCTCCTGAACCTGGGGTCCTTGGCCACCAGCCACAGCGGCATGTCGTTCAGCGACGACACGATCTTCCAGGGGACGCCGGCGTCCCACCCGATGAGCAGCGGGCCGAGGCCGGAGGAGCCGATCTGGAGCTTGCCCGACAGCAGCGCGTCCCGGGTGGTGCCGCCGCCGGAGATGACCCGCCAGGAGATGGTGCGGCCCTTGAGCTCCTGCTCGAGCCAGCCCTTGGCCTGGATCACGTTGAACGCGGCGTAGCTGATCCCGTTGCCGATCGCGATGCCGATCTCCTTGCCGGAGCCGTCCGAGCCGCCGCCGCACGCGGCGGCCAGCGCGGCGGCGCCGGTGGTGACCGCGCCCAGCCGCAGCGCGTCGCGGCGGCTGTAGGAGCGGGCGGCCGGGCGTGGGGTCCGCAGGCGGGGGGTCATATCGTTGCGCCTTCCTTCATTCCCCAGCGCGCCACCGTGCGCCGCTCGACCCAGCCGAAGAACAGGTCGAACGCGATGCCGATCAGGGCGATCGTCACCAGCCCGGCGAACACGTCGGGGATCCGTGCGAAATAGCGTGAGTTGTTGATGAAGAAGCCGAGGCCGCCGTGCGCGCCGGCGATGCCGAACACCAGCTCGGCGGCGATGATCGTGCGCCAGCCGAACGCCCAGCCGGTCTTCAGCCCGGCGATGGCGTGCGGCAGGGCGGCGGGCATCAGGACGTCGCGGGTGAGCCGCCAGCCCGTCAGGCCCAGGTTCCGGCCGACCATCGTCAGCGTGGCCGGGACGGTCCGCAGCCCCATGCTGACGTTGACGGTCATCGGCCACAGGACGGCGTTGGCCGTCACGAAGATCAGCGCCGAGTCGGTCAGCCCGAACCACAGGATCGCCAGCGGCAGGATCGCCACCGACGGCAGCGGGTTGATCATGGAGGAGAGCAGGGTGAGGAGGTCGTCGCCGATCCGGGTCGTCATCGCCAGGACGGTGAGGACGATCGTCAGCGCGATGCCGATGACCATCCCGGTGACCAGCAGCCGCATGGTGGTGCCGGTCGCCACGGCGATCTCGCCGCTGGCCCAGCCCTCGGCGAACGCCCGGGCCACGTCCCAGGGGCCGGCGAACACGAACCGGCTGGCGCCCGAGTACGACGCGTAGGCCTGCCAGATCCCGATCAGCACGGCGAACAGGATGGTGCGGCGCGCCCAGGCGGGCAGCCGCGACCAGGACGGCAGACGCCGGGCCCGGTCCGGCGCGTGCGGCGCCGCCTTCCCGGGGGCCCCGGTCTCGGTCTCAGTCGAAGACGGCACGGCTGAGGTCCTCTCCTTCCTCGGCGAGCAGCCCGCGCAGGGTCTGCCGGGCGTCGGCGAAGCCGGGGTCGTCCGGGCCGCCGAGGCCGGCGACGTCGACGATCCGCGCCACCTGGGAGGGGCGCCCCGCCAGGACGACCACCCGGTCCCCGAGCAGGATCGCCTCGTCGATGCTGTGCGTGACGAACAGCAGCGTCACGTTGGTGCGGGCCGCGATGGTGGCCAGCTCGCGCTGGAGGCGCCCGCGGGTCTGCGCGTCGAGGGCGCCGAACGGCTCGTCCATCAGCAGCATCAGCGGGTCGATGGCCAGCGCGCGGGCGATGGCGACCCGCTGCTTCATCCCGCCCGAGAGCTGGTGCGGGTAGCTGTCGAGCGCCGCCCCCAGCCCCATGAGCTCCAGGTGCTCCACGGCGCGGGTGCGGGCGGTGGCGCGGTCGACCCCGGTCACCCGCAGCGGGTAGACGACGTTGCCGAGGACCGTGCGCCAGGGGAAGAGCTGGTCGAACTCCTGGAACACGACGGCGCGGTCGGGGCCGGGCGGCGGCGCCTCCCGGCCGCCGACGACGATGCGTCCCGCCGCCGGCCGCAGGTACCCGGCGACGGCCTTGAGGATGGTGGACTTCCCGCAGCCCGACGGGCCCAGCAGCATGATCTTCTCGCCGCGCCGCACCTCGAAGCTCGCCTCGCCCACGGCGGGCACGTACCGCCCGTTCCGCCGGTAACCGATCGCGACCCGGTCGACGACCAGCAGGGCCGCGCCGTCGCCGGCGTCGCCGGCGGGGACGGCCGTCATGTCCTCGTCCACTGATCCCCTCACCTAGAAACCGGGTAGAACATACTTCTTTTATAGGGAATCAGGCGAGCGAGGCGTCCACCGGGAGGATCGGCGCGTCCGCCTCGACCGTCTGCGGGTACTTCAGACCGGCGCCGGTGTTGAGCACCACGACCCGCTCGTCCTCGGCGATCCAGCCGGAGGCGCGCAGCCTGCGGGCGGCGGTGAACGCGGCCGCGCCCTCGGGGCACACGTAGGCGCCCTCCAGGGCCGCCACGGCGCGCAGGTCCTCGATCAGTTCGTCGTCGCCGACGGCGATCGCGGTGCCCGAGGTCTCCGCCAGCGCCTCCAGGATGAGGAAGTCGCCCAGCGGCTTGGGCACGTTGATGCCGAACGCGACCGTGCGGGAGTCCTCCCAGAACGTGCTCTCCCGCTCGCCCCGCTCGAACGCCCGCACGATCGGCGCGCAGCCCTCGGCCTGCACCGCGACCAGCCGCGGCGGCGGGCCGGTCAGCCAGCCCAGCTCGGTCAGCTCCCGCACCGCCTTGTGGATGCCGATCAGGCCGACGCCCCCGCCGGTCGGATAGATGATCACATCGGGCGACCGCCAGCCGAGCTGCTCGACGATCTCCAGCCCCATGGTCTTCTTGCCCTCGATGCGGTACGGCTCCTTGAGCGTCGAGGCGTCGAACACCCGGCCCGCCTCGCGGGCCACCAGCTCGCCGACCATCCGCCCGGCGTCGCTGATGAGGCCGTCGACCAGGTGCAGGTCGGCGCCGGCCGCCACGCACTCGCGCCGGGTGATCTCCGGGGCGTCCGCCGGCATCACGACCGTCGAGGTCAGCCCGGCGCGCGCCCCGTACACCGCCCAGGCGGCCCCCGCGTTGCCGTTGGTGGGCATGGCCAGCCGCCCGATCCCCAGCTCGGCCGCGCGCGAGACGCCGACGGCGGCGCCGCGCGCCTTGAACGACCCGGTGGGGACCAGCCCCTCGTCCTTCATCAGCAGTCCGGGCACGCCGATGCGCTCGCCGTAGCGCGCCATCGGCACCAGCGGGGTCATGCCCTCGCCGAGGCTGACCACCGAGCCCGGCGCGGAGACCGGGAGCAGCTCGTGGTAGCGCCACAGGTCCGGCGGGCGGGTCGCGAGGTCGGCGGGGGTCACCGACGAGCGGACCGCGTCCAGGTCGTAGCGGGCGAGCAGCGGCGACCCGCACGCCGTGCACAGGTTGTGCGGCCGCTGCGCGGCGTGGACGGCGCCGCACCGCCCGCACTCCAGATGGGACAGATGGCTGAAACTCATCGGACGGCACGCTCCAACACGTCGGCGGCGATGGCCAGGCAGGTCTCGTCGATGTCGAATCCGGGACTGTGGTGCGGTGCGGGGCTCGACGCCCCCACGACCAGGTACGTCGCCTCGCCGCCCGCGTCCTGGACGGCCCGCATCAGGAACGTCGCGTCGTCGCTGGCCCCGAACCGGTGGTCGTCCAGGACGCGCGTCACCGCCGGAACGTCTCGGGCCGCCGCGGCGATCGCCCGCACCGCCGCCGGGTCGCAGCGCGCGGTCGTGGCCGCGCCGATCTGCTCGACCCGCACGCCGACCTCGTGCGCGGCGCCCGCGGCGTCCAGCACGGCACGGGCGCGGCGCTCGAGCTCGTCGCAGACCTCGCCGTCCGTGGCGCGCAGCTCCATCCGCAGCTCGGCGTCCGCCGCGACGATGTTGGGGGCCGTCCCGGCGCGCAGCACGCCCACGTTCACCCGCGTGTCGGCGGCGGCGAACCGCGGCAGCGCGTGCAGGCCCAGCGCCGCCTGAGCCGCCGCGAGCAGCGCGTTGCGCCCTTCCTCGGGGGAGTGCGCGGCGTGCGACGGCCGTCCCGTGAAGGCCGCCAGCAGCTTGGCGTTGGCGAAGAAGCCGGAGGTGCCCGCCGCGACCTCCCCGACCGGCAGGCCGAGCCCGAGGTGGAGGGCGTAGAGGCGGTCGACGCCCTCGGCCGCGCCCGCGGCGAGCATCGCGCGGGCGCCCCGCCCACCCTCCTCCGCGGGCTGGAACAGCAGCCGGACCCGGCCCGGGAAGCCCCTCCCCGCCAGGCGCCGCGCCAGTTCCAGGCCGACCGCGATGTGCCCGTCGTGGCCGCACGCGTGCATGACCTCGGCCGACCGCGACGCGAACCCCTCGCGGGCCGGCGCGTGGGACGGGTCACCGGACTCGGCCAGGGGCAGCGCGTCGATGTCGACCCGCACGGCGGTCGTCGGGCCGGGCGCGCCGCCGTCGAGGTCGGCGACCACCGCGGTGTGCCCGTCGCGGACGGCTCGCAGGCCGTCGTCGTCGGCGCCCCAGGCCCGTGCCCGCTCGGCCGCGCGCGCCAGCTCGTCCGGGCCGGGCAGCGCGGGCACCCGCGAGAGGTCGGCGGCCTCCCGGCCGGTGCGCACCCGCCAGCCGAGCCGCCGCAGCTCCGCCGCGATCGCGACCGAGGTCCACAGCTCGGTGAACGCCGTCTCCGCGTGCGCGTGGAACGAGCGGCGCAGACCGGTCAGATCGAGCCCCGCGATCGATTTCCCATCATTCACACCGGAAAAGTACATGATCTCGGCCCGCGATCCGACCGGGGGACGGTCAGGAGGCGAAGACCTGCGCGTCGTCGGCGAACGCCTTGAACTCCAGGGCGTTGCCCGCCGGGTCGAGCAGGAACATCGTCCACTGCTCGCCGGCCAGCCCCTCGAAACGCACGTAGGGCTCGATGACGAACGCGGTGCCCGCCGCGCGCAACCGGTCGGCGAGCTTGTGGAACTCCGGGACCGTCAGGATCAGGCCGAAGTGCGGCACGGGGACGTCATGGCCGTCGACCGGGTTGTGGACCCGCCCCGGACGCTCCGGCGCCAGGTGCGTGACGAACTGGTGGCCGTGCAGATTCCAGTCCACCCAGGAATCGGAGCTGCGGCCCTGCTCCAGGCCGAGCACCTCGCCGTAGAAGTGGCGGGCGGCGTCCAGGTCGTCGACCGGCATCGCCAGGTGGAACCGCGGGATGGGGGAGTCGAACGTGGTCATGGGTCCTCCGCCACTTCTCGGGAGCCGCCCGGCGTGGCGACCGGGCCGTACACCTACGAATGTAATCGCGAATGTCATCGGCCCTCTGCGGACGGCGGCCGCGCGGAGGCGGCCGCCGTGGGCGTCTAGAGGAGCGGGTAGCGGGGCGGGTTGACGCCGTTGAGGAGGTGGTTGCCGATGTGGACGTACTTCCAGCGGGCGGGGTCGTGCAGGGAGTGCGTGCGGACGTTGCGCCAGTGCCGGTCCAGGCCGTGGCTCGCGTCGGCGGCGCTGGTCCCGGCCAGTTCCAGCACGTCGGTGGCGATCTGCACCGCGATCTCCTGGGAGTAGGCCTTGGCCTCGGCGACCGCCAGCGACGCGGCCGCGGTGTTCTCGTCGGTCGGCTCCGGAGCGGCGAGGGCGGCGTCGACGGCGCGTCCGCCCCGTTCGTACAGCGCCTCCAGCGCGTGCAGGAGGGTGGTCAGGCGGCCGAAGCGCAGGACGGCGTGCGGCTCGTCCGACACCCTGTCCACGCCGGACTCGAACCACGGGCGCGAGCGGGTGCGGACGAACGCGGCCCCCTCCTCCAGCGCCGCCCGCGCGATGCCGACGTCGATGGCCAGGTGCAGCAGCTGGTCGTAGGCGCCCAGGATCAGCGGCGGGGGGGCGGCGGGCACCGGGCCCAGGTGCAGCACCCGGTCGGCCGGGACGTGCACGCCGCTGAAGACGATCGAGCCGCTGGCGGTGGCGCGCTGCCCGAAGGCCGTCCAGTCGTCCCCGAACTCCAGGCCCTCGGCGTCGCCCGGGACGAACGCCGTGACCGGCAGGCTCTGGTCGCCGTCCAGGGAGGCGGCGACGCCGATCCACTGGGCGCCCAGCGCGCCGGTGGTGTAGTACTTGCGGCCGTCGAGCCGGTACCCGCCCCCGGGGGCGGGCGTCACGGAGGTGAGCCGGTCGAAGACGTGCTTGGTGCCGCGTTCGGCGGTCGCGTTGCCGATCCGCGCGCCGGCGGTCACCCGGCCGTAGAAGAACTCCTTCTGCGCGTCGGTGCCGGCCTCGCCGAGCAGGGCGATCAGTACGAAGTGCGCAAGGATCAGCTGGGCCACCGAGGGGTCGGCGACGGCGAGGATCCGGAACACCTCGCCCACCGTGCTCGCCGCCACCCCGCCGCCGCCGTGCTCGCGCGGGACGGAGACGGCCAGCAGGCCGGTGGCGGCCAGCTCGTCCAGCTCGGGGCCCGGGTGGCGGGCCTCCCGGTCCCGGTCGATCGCGCCGGGCGCGATCCGGGCGGCGAAGGCGCGGGCCGCCTCGACCGCCGCGGCGTCGGAGAGCACGGGCGGTGCCGTGACTGTGCTGGTCGTGCTCATCGATCTCCCCTTGTCGACGGAGGCTGTAATTTCCTATTATAAAGGTAGGTTAACCATGAAAACGTGCCGACGTCGTGTCGGTGCCGGTGGGCGCGGGGCGGGATGATCGGCGGAGCCGCGGCGGTTGATCCGGAGAGCCGTCGCCCGGCCGAGGGAGGGCTGTGACCGCGTCCGAGGAATGCCGAGCCGACCCCGCCGAGAACACGGACGGGGAGCCGGGGCGCCGGAGGGAGAAGGCGCCGCCGGGACGAGGGCGGACCGCCCGCCGGGTGGCGGCGGCCGCCCTGCCGGTGGTGTTCGTGCCGATCTGGAGCAGCGGGTATCTCGCCGGGACCATCGGGGCGCGCAGCGGCGCGTCGCTGGCCCTGGTCGCCTGGCGGTTCCTGGCCGCGTTCGCCGTCCTGGGCGCGGTCGCGCTGGCCACCCGCGCGCCGTGGCCGAAGGACCGCCGCGTCTACGCGCACCTGTTCGCGACCGGAGTGCTGCTGCAGACGGTGCAGCTCGGCGCCGTGTTCTTCGGCCTGGGGCACGGGGTGCCGGCCGGGCTGTCCTCGCTCGTCCTCAGCGCCTGCCCGCTGATCGTCGCGGCCGTGGCGGTCCCGATGTTCGCCGAAAGGCTGACCGGACGCCAGTGGGCCGGGCTCGCCCTGGGCCTGGCGGGCGTGGCCGTCTCGGTGAGCGGGAACCTGTCCGGCGGCGCACCCCTCGTCGGCTACGCCTACACCCTCCTGGCCCTGGCCGGGCTCGCCGCCGGGACGCTCTACCAGAAGCGCTTCGGCCTCTCCGTCGACCTGCGCACCGGGACCACGATCCAGCTTCTGGGGGCGACGGTCACCACCTTCCCGCTGGCCGCGCTGCACGGCGGGCTGCACATGCCGCTGACCGCCGAGGCGCTGGGCTCGCTGGCATGGCTGGCGATCGTCAACTCGATCGGCGCGCTCATCCTGCTGTTCGCCCTGCTCCGGCGCGGGACGGGCGGGGCCGCCACCAGCCTGCTCTACCTCGTGCCGCCGGTGACCGCCGTCCTCGCCGTGCCGATCCTCGGCCAGGACCTCACCGCGAGCGTCGTCCTCGGCATGGCGGTCTCGGGGGCCGGGGTCCTGCTCGTCCTGGCCCGCTCCCGGGAGCGGGCCGCCGCGTGAGGCGGCCCGCGGGCGGTCCTACGGCGTCTGCCCGGCGAGCCACTGGTCGAAGGTGGTCGGCGCGATGCGGGCGTCCGGGCCGGGCAGCAGCACGTCACCGGCCATCGCCGGGTCGAAGATCCCCGACCACGTCGGCACGAGCCTGACGGAGCGGCCGCGCGCCTGGTCGGTGCGCCGGGCCATGTCCACCAGGTCCTGCGGCTCGGGCCCGGCGAGGTCGGCGTAGCGGCCCTGCGGCCGTCCCACCGCGACCTCGGCGAGGACGTCGGCGACGTCGGCCGGGGCGATCGGCTGCACCAGCAGCGGCGCGATCGTGGCGACGCCGTCCTGCTCGGTCCAGCTCGCCACCATCGCGGCGAAGTCGTGGAACTGCGTGGCCGGGACGATCGTCCACGGCACCGGGCCCGCGGCCACCAGGCGCTCCTGCTCCCGCTTGCCGGCGTAGTGCGCGTTGCCCTCGACGCGGTCGAGCCCGACGATCGACAGCAGGACGTGGTGGCGCACGCCGGCCCGCTCCTCGGCGGCCAGCAGGTGGCGCGTGGCGGTGCCGAAGAACCCCACCGCCTCGTCCCGGTCGGTGGCGTTGCTGCTGGTGACGTCGACGACCGCGGCCACACCGGTCAGGGCGGCGTCGAGCCCGGCACCGGTCGTCAGGTCCACGCCGAGCGAGCGGCTGATGCCCGCCACCTCGTGCCCGGCCCGTTCCAGGGCGGCGGTGGTGAGGGTGCCGATGGTGCCGGTCGCGCCGGCGACGGCGATCCGCATGGTGCTCTCCCGTCCTCGTGATCGGGCACGAAACTATCATGGACTAAAAAGGTCCACAATGTCCGTGAATAGACTGGCACGCGTGAAGCTGCCTGCGAGCACCGAATGGGTTCTGCACTGCGCCACCACGCTGGCGCAGCTGGAGCCGGGAGCCAGCGCGTCGACGGCGCAGCTGGCGCAGTACTACGACCTGCCCGCGCCCTACCTCGCCAAGCAGCTGAAGGCACTGGTCAAGGCCGGCCTGCTGGCCGCGACCACGGGCCCGCGGGGAGGGTTCCGGCTCGCCCGGCCCGCCGCGGAGATCACGCTGCTGCAGATCGTCGAGGCCGTGGACGGCACGTCCTCCCCCTACGAGTGCCGCGAGATCCGGCGGCAGGGGAGGGGGGCGCTGCCGGCCGAGGACTGCCAGAGCACCTGCGTCCTCGCCGTGAAGATGGCCGACGCGCATCAGGCGTGGCGGGACAGCCTCGCCGGCGTGACCCTGGCCGGCGTCATCGACACGCTGCCCCCGTCGGCCCCGCAGCGCACCCGGTCACGCCTGGCCGGCATCACCTGAGGGCGCCCGCGGCACCGGCGGGGGCGGTTGCTCAGTCCGTCTGGACGACCTGGCAGTCGTCGTTGCTCGCACCGCTGTCGGCCCGGGCCGGCTCCCACCGGAGCGAGCTCGGCGGGGTGTCGAGGAAGGCATAGGTCTCGCCCTGCTCAAGGCAGTTGTCGTGGTCCTTGCCGACCCTCGTGCCGCCCAGATCGGTGACCACGAAACCGCGCCTGGGGTCCAGCGTCACCCGGACCGTGAAGCCCTTGACGCGCCTGGAGCGGAAGGGCGCGTCCGAGGGGACGACCCACATGCCCGAGGGCTTCTGCTCGACGAGGGCCCGGTCCCCCTCGTCGGCGTCCTCGTCCCAGGCGTCGATATAGACGGTCGCGTTCGGCTGGATCTGCCTGAGCGCGGTGTTCTCCGTCGTGCATGAGGCGGTCAGACCGAGGACCGGCAGCAGGGCGGCCGCGGGCAGCATTCTCAGGCGCATCTCGTTCCTCTCCGGAAGTGCGTCGAACCCGGCCGTGCCAGGCCCGGGTCCCGGCCCTGGCACGGCCAAAAGTTTGACGATCACCCTGCCGGGCCGGTTCGCCCCGCACAGAACGGAAAGCCCCTGGACCCGCGGGGGTCGGCGTCCCGTCAGCGGGCGTTCAGGTGGCCGAGACGACGCCGGTCGAGACCAGCGCGAGCACGACGACGCCGAGGATCACCCGGTAGACGATGAAGACGGAGTAGGTGTGCTTGGCGACGAACTTCAGCAGCCAGGCCACGGCCACGTAGGCCACGGCGAAGCTGACCACGGTGGCGGTGATCGTCGCGGGCCAGCCGACGCCGTGGGAGATCGAGTCGTACTCGGTCGCGATCTGCAGCGCGCCGGCCGCGGTCAGCGCCGGGACGGAGAGGAAGAACGACAGCTTGGTGACCGCGACCCGGTCCAGGCCGCGCAGCAGGCCGGCGCTCATCGTCGCGCCCGAGCGCGACACCCCCGGGATCAGCGCCAGGCACTGGACCACCCCGATGATCAGGGTGTCCTTCCAGGTCACGTCCTTCTCGTGCCGGTCCTGGCGGGCCGTCCTGTCGGCGAAGTACATCACCCCGCTCCACAGGATCAGCGCCGAACCGACGAACCAGAGGCTGCGCAGCGTCGTCTCGATCTGGTCCTTGAACAGCAGCCCGACGATCCCGATCGGGATGCAGCCGACGATCACCGCCCACGCCTGGCGGTAGTCCAGGTCGGCGCGGCGCTCGCGGCTGGCCAGCCCCCGCACCCACGCGGCGATCAGCCGCTGGAAGTCGCGGCGGAAGTAGATCAGCGTCGCGAGGACGGCGCCCACCTGGATGATGGCGGTGAACGCCGTGATGTCGGGGTCCTGGGGGGAATACCCCATCAGGCTTTCGAGGATCGTCAGATGCCCGGTGCTGGAGACCGGCAGGAATTCGGTCAATCCCTCGACGGCACCGAGGAACACCGCTTCCAGAATGTTCAACCTAGCCCTCGTATTCGTTCGTCGACGCGGGCCGCGGCACGTGCGCGGTCGCCTGCCGGGACCGGCCGCGTCTCACGGTTCAGGGGGGACGCCGCACCATGAAGCTCCGCGTCGGCAAGGCTGGATCGAGGGGCTCCGTCAGCGGCAGCAGAAACAGTACTGGTCGATGTGAGGCAGGCAAAACTCACTCTCGGTGCACGGTGCCCGCCCGACCTCGAAGTTCACCGAGAATTCACCCCGTGGTCCTTGCCTTTCCTGAAGGCCGGGAGAACTGCGGAAAGTCGCCATCATCCCTTTTCGGACACGAACATGGGATAGAGGTGCGGGGTCCGCTTGGCCAGCGGGTCCAGATGGTGGCCCATCATCTTGTCGTTGGCCTCCCGCAGGTCGAGGTCGAGCAGCAGCTGCTCCTCGAAACCGGGGCGCGTCCAGTAGCCGGTCGGGTAGCGCATCACCGCGATCGGCTGGCCCGGGGCGAAGTCGTCCGGGCGCAGGGCCTGGCTGCCGAGCCCGGCCGGGCAGTCCAGCCGGGTCACCGACACCAGGTGGACGCGGTTCTCCTCGGTGCGCTCGGTCGCCGCGATCTCCATCGCCGCCCGCGACGTCCACGAGGTCGGGTGGACGATCAGCTCCGCGCCCTCCAGCGCCAGCACCCGCGCGACCTCCGGCACCCACACCTCGTCCCCGACCATCGCCCCGATCGCGCCGATCGGGGTGCGGGCGACGGTGATCTCGTCGCCGGGGGAGGCCCAGGCGCGCTCGGCGTCGGTGAGGTGGGTCTTGCGGTAGGCGTGGACGACCGCGCCGGTGTCGTCGACCAGGTGGACGGTCGAATGGAAGCGGCCGCCGGCGCCCCTCTCGACGAGGCTGGCCGCGACGTACAGCCCGGCCTCGGCGCACGCCTTCGAGACCCGGTCCAGGACCTCGCGGGACAGGTCCGCGGCGGCGCCAGGGTCGGCGGCGGCCTCGCCGTCGGCGAAGCAGAACAGCTCGGGCAGCACCCCGAGCCGCGCGCCGCGCCGCCCCGCGTACGCGATCTGGCCGAGGGCGCGCCGGATCGTCCACTCGGTGCCGCGGAAGTGGGAGACCTGCATCAGCGCGGTCGGCAGCGGCCGGGACGGCAGGTCGCGGGGCGCCGGGCCGTACATCGCCGCGGCGGGCACCTGGTCCAGCGGCAGGGTCAGCGCCCCGTACAGCTCGGGGCGGCGCCAGGCGACCAGGTCGGCGACGCCGGGCATCCGCTTGTCGCCGGCCTCGGACGGGTCGATGTCGGCGACGGCCAGGTCCGGCTCCAGCTCGCTCGCCTCGGCCAGGCGGGTGCCGTCGGGGGCGACGATCTGGCTGCCGCCCATCCACGGCCACTCCAGCTCGGGGCCGCCGACGGTGTTGGCCGCCACGTGGAACACCCGGTTCTCCATGGCCCGCAGCGGCACGTGGACGCGCAGCTCGTCGGGCCCCCGGGAGTTGAGCGAGTTGCACAGGATCCGCGCGCCGAGCAGGGCCAGCGCCCGCGGGGTCTCCGGGACGATCCCGTCCGCGCACAGCAGCAGCCCGATCGGGCCGAGCGCGGTGTCGAAGACCTGGTAGGGCTCCTCGCCCGGCTCGAACAGGGTGTACTCGTAGTCCCACAGCACGTGCTTGCGGTGCACGCCGACGATCCCGCCGTCCGGGCCGATGAGGACGGAGGCGATGTGCACGATCGGCTCGGCGTCCCCGCGCAGGTCGACGCCGGCCGCGACGTGCAGGCCGAGCTCGGCCGCCGTCTCGCGCAGGCCCGTGACGAACGGGCCGGACAGGTCCTCGCCGCGCTCCCAGCATTCCCGGCGGTCCGCGTAGTCGCGGACGCGGTTGGAGTTCTCGGGCAGGACGACGAGGCGGGCGCCCTCGCCGGCGGCCCGCCGCAGGAAGCCGCGGCAGAGGGCGAGGTTCTCGCGCACGTCCGTGCCGGAGAAGAACTGCGCGGCCGCCACCCGGACCGTGCCGGCGGAGGGCGTCGATGGCATGGAGATGGTCCTTTCGCTGGACGGCGGTCAGAGGGTCGCGAGCAGGCGGCCGGCGCCCTCGACGCGGTCGGTGATGCCGTTGGCCCGGTAGGCGTGCCAGAGGGTGGCGGCGTTGATCGGGATCACCGGCTTGCCCAGCTCCCGTTCCAGCTCGTCGGCGACGCCGATCACCGGCAGGTTCGTCCCGGCCTGGACGAGGGCGTCCACGCCGGGCCCGTCGACGGCGGCGAACGCGGCCCGGATCTCCTCGGGTCCGACCGAGGCGATCGAGGTCGCCGAGCCGCACTTGAGGCCGCGCACGGCGTGCACCTCGTAGCCCAGCTCGGTGAAGAAGGCGCGGACCTGCTCGTCGGCGACCGGCTGGTACGGCGTGATGACCCCGATGCGGCGGGCTCCCAGCGCGGTCAGGGCGGCGTGGCAGGCGGAGGCGCCGGTCGAGACGCGCAGCCCGGACAGCTCCCCGATCCACCGCTCGAACTCGGCGTTCCCGGCCGCGCCGCCCCAGAACGTCTCCGCGCTCATCCCCATGATCAGGTAGTCGGGTTCGCAGGTCAGCACGGAGGCGACGGCGGCGGCGATCTCCTCGCGCAGGCCGGCCAGGAACGTCTCGAACGCGGCGTCGGAGTCCAGCGCGGCGTCCCGGATCAGGATCCGGCCGGAGTGGAAGGACACGCCCGGGGCGCGGAAGCGGTAGTACTCGTCCTCCACGACGGTGTTGGTGGACGGGACGATGACGCCGAACGCGGCGCGCGGCGCGAGCACGGTGGTCATGCGGGCTCCTGTGAGTCGGAGGTGGAGGAGAGGGAGGGCGAGGGGGCGGCCCGGTAGCGGTGTTCGGCCTCGACGAGGGCGTCCTGGCCGAGCAGGGCGGTGAACTCGTCCCAGGGCAGGGTGCCGCCGGGGAGGGCGGCGCGGTCGAGCACGCCGCGGTAGGCGTCGCGCATCGCGCGGGCCCCGGCCAGGAGCGCCGCGACGGGGAACAGCGCGAGCCGCACGCCCGCCTTGGCCAGCACGGGCAGCGGGTCGGGCTCGGCTCCGGCCTCGGAGAAGTTCACCACCAGCGGCAGCCCCGCGGCGGCCTCGCGGACCGCCTCGAACTCGGCGGCGCCGCGCGCCCCCTCCACGAAGATCGCGTCGGCGCCGGCGGCGGCGTAGGCGGCGACCCGGGCGAGGGTCTCGGCCGTCCCGGCGACCGACAGCGCGTCGGTCCGCGCGATCACCAGCAGCCGCTGCCGGGCTCCGGCGGCCGCGGCGACGCGCGCCGCGGCCTCGTCCACCGGGACCAGGCGCTTGCCGGCCATGTGGCCGCAGCGCTTGGGCAGCACCTGGTCCTCCAGGTGCAGGGCGGCGGCGCCGGCCGCCTCGTAGCGGCGGGCGGTCTCGGCGGCCTGGAGCGGATCCCCGTAGCCGGTGTCGGCGTCCGCGACGATCGGGACGCCCGGCCCTGCCCCGGCGCTCACCCGGCGCAGCGCGTCGACCATGTCGGTGGCGCCGGTGAAGCCGAGGTCGGGCAGCCCGAGCGCGGTGGCGCTGACCGCGGCCCCGGACAGGTGCACCGCCTCGAAACCGGCGTCGGCGGCGAGCCGCGCGCTGAGCGCGTCGTGGCAGCCGGCGGCGAGCACGGGCGGCCCGGCGGAGATCCGGGCCCGCAGCCGGTCGGCGGGGAAGCCGTGGTGCCCGCTCATGCCGCGTCCCCGCCGGCGCACGCCCGGGAGCGGCCCCAGGCCCGGCGCACGTCCGCGGCCGTCCGGAGGTCGGCGTACTTGGCGCCGAGGTCGAACAGCGCGGCCCGGTGCGGCGCGGGGTCGCGGTCGGCGACGGCGTCGGTCACGACCGCGGGCCGGAAGCCGTGGCACAGGGCGTCGAGCGCGGTGGCCCGGACGCACCCGCTCGTGCTCACGCCGGTCACCACCGCGCCGTCCACGCCGAGCGAGGTCAGCGTGGAGGCGAGGGAGGTGCCGAAGAACGCGCTCGGGTAGTGCTTGGTGACGACCAGGTCGCCGGGCTCGGGCGCCAGCTCGGGCGGCGGCGCGGCGAAGGGCGAGCCCTCCTCGAAGAAGCGCAGCGCGGGCACCTTCCGGCGGAACAGGCCGCCGTCGGCGCCGTCCTTGCGGTACGACACGTAGGTGAAGACGACCGGATGCCCGTGCCGCCGGGCGTCGCCGGCGAGCGCGGCGACCCGCTCCACGACGGGTTCGATGTGCGGTCCCGCGTAGAGGGGGCAGTCGCGGTCGAGGTAGGCCCGGACGAGGTCGACGATGAGGAGGGCGGGGCGTGCCCCCATCCCCAGCTCGGCGCCGAATCCGGCGTCCTGGTAGTCCTCGGCCAGGGAACGGCCGCCGCTCCCGGCCGAGGGATCACCGGCCGGCACGTTCACTGGCCGACCTGGAACTGGATCGCGGTGCGCCCGGCGAGAATGGGCTTGATGTGCCGCGCGATGAGCTCCTTGTGGGGCGGGCTTTCCTGGTACGCCCGCCAGTCCTCGACGGTGTCGAAGTCGAGGACGGCGGCGAAGTCGTGGTTGCCGGGGACGAGCCCGAGGTCGGGCCCGCTGCGCAGCGCGCGGATCTGCGGGACGGAGCCGGGCAGGGCGCGGAACGCCGCGGCCGCCTCCTCCTTCTGCGCGGGAGTGGCCGAGTCGGACCACTGGAGGACGACGATGTGTCGCACCATCGGGGGGACATCCTTCGGGATCAGGTTCTGCTACCATTCCCGCAGTGTGAGAGCATGATTTTTGCTATGTGCGATCGTAGCACGACCCCCGACATCAGCTCCGAGCACACGGGAGGCCCGGTGCCCCAGACCGAGCGTGCGGCCGGCAAGGCCCAGCGGCGCAGCGGCGCCGAGAGTTCGCGCAAGATGCTGCACCTGCTGCTGGCGTTCAACGAGCGCCGGCACACCCGCACGGCCGCGGACCTGGCCAGGGCGCTGGACATGCCGCAGAGTTCGGTCTACCGCTACCTGTCCGTCCTGCGCGACACCGGGATGGTCGAGGACGTTGGCGCCGGCGAGTACCGGCTGACCTGGCTGTTCGTCGGCCTGGCCCGGGCGGCGCGGGCCGCCGGCGACACCCTGGAGAGTACCGCCCGCCCGGTGCTCGACTCGATCGCCGCTGCCGGCGGCGAGACCACCCTGCTCATCAAGCGGGTCGGCTGGAACGCGATGTGCATCGACCGGGTGGAGTCCCCGCATCCGGTCCGGCTCCAGTTCGATCCCGGCCAGCCGATGACGCTGCACCGCGGCTCGGCCGCGCGCGTCCTGCTGGCCTCGATGCCCGCCGCCGACCGCGACCGCTACCTGGCGTCGGTGACGGGGCTGACCCCCGCCGAGCGGGACCAGATCGAGTCCGACGTGGACACCGTCGCCCGGACCGGCTGGGTCGAGAGCTTCGGCGAGGTGGACGAGGGTATCTGGGGCGCCTCGGCGCTGATCCGCAGGCAGGGCGAGCCGCTGGCGGCGATCGGCGTGGCGGGCCCGCTGTTCCGGCTCCAGCAGGCCGACCGCATGAAGATCATCAATCTGCTGGTGTCCGGCGCGGCCGAGATCGCGGCGGCGCTGGAGCGGGGGCCCGGGAGCGGCGCGGCCCGCGGCTTCTCTTCTCACATCGCGGACGGCTGATCCGCCGGTCCATCGCTCGGCCGAGGTCGTGCCCCTGCCTCCAGGGGGCACGACCTCGGCTTTTCTGCGCCCCCGATACGGTGGTGACACCCGGTGGCCACCAGTGAAACGTCACCGATCGGCACGGACGGATGACGATCAGGTTTCCGGACACCCGGCATGTAACCCGTTGATTAAATCGCCGATCCGGCCCCGGTCCGGCTATTGACGTGCGGCGGTACCCCCGCTTACTGTCCATTCCCACATACCGAGCAAGCGGTTCCCGCAGTGTGAGAGCTGCAGATGTTTCAGGAGGATCCGTGAACCTCGGCCCCAACGGTTCGAACGGCACCGGCCGTTCGGACGGCGGCCCGGACGGCGCCGGCGGACGCACCGCCGCCGGCGACCACGACGTGGCGATCGCGGGCTTCGGCCCGGTCGGCGCCACGGCGGCGCTCGCGCTGGCCCGGGCCGGCCTGCGGGTGGCCGTCCTCGAACGCCGGCACGGGTGGTCCGACGACCCGGCCGAGTCCAGGGCGTCCACCTTCCACCCGCCCACCCTCGAGATCCTCGACCGCCTCGGAGTCGCCGGCCGGCTGCACGAGGTCGGCCTGGTCTCCGACACCTACCAGTACCGCGACCGCGCCGAGGGCGTCATCGCGCACTTCGACCTCGACAGCATCGCGGGCGACACCCCGTTCCCGTACCGGCTGCAGAGCGAGCAGCGCAACCTCGTGCGGATCATCGAGACGGAGCTGCGCGCGATGCCGAACGTGACGCTGGCCCTGGGCACCGAGGTGACCGGCGTCCGCGCCGGGGACACCGATGACGGTGTGGAGCTGGACGTCGACCCCGGCGGCACCGTGCGCGCCCGCTGGGTCATCGCCGCCGACGGCGCGGGCAGCGCGATCCGCCGCTGCCTGGACGTCGCCTTCGACGGCATCACCTACCCCGAGCACTTCCTGGTGGTGTCCACCACCGAGGACTTCGCGGAGCTGATCCCCGGCATCGCGACCGTCAACTACATCTCCGACCCCGTCGAGTGGCTGGTGCTGCTGCGGACGCCGCTGCACTGGCGGGCGCTGTTCCCGATCCCGAGCGGGGAGGAGGCCGCGGCCGCCGCGCAGGAACCGGAGGAGATCCAGCGCCGGCTGCAGGCGATCGCGCCGCTGCCCCGCCCGTACCGGGTGGCGCACAGCCGCGTCTACCGCGTCCACCAGCGGGTGGCCGACCGCTTCCGGGTGGGCCGGGTGCTGCTCGCCGGCGACGCCGCGCACATCAACAACCCCCTGGGCGGCATGGGCATGAACAGCGGCATCCACGACGCCGCCGCGGCGGTCGAGGCGATCCTGGCGGCCGAGCGCGGCGACCCCGGACCGCTGGAACGGTACGAGGAGACGCGCCGCGCCGTGGCGCACGACTACGTCCGCGTGGTGACCCACCGCAACTGGGAGGTCCTGCAGGAGACCGACGAGGCGGAGCGGATCCGCCAGCGCGAGGAGATGCGCGCCATCGCCGCCGACCCGGCCAGGGCCCGCGACCACCTGCTGCGCGCCTCGATGCTCGTCGGGACGCTGAGCCCGGAGGGCCGGGTCCGATGACGGCCGCCGCGACGCAGGTCACCGGACCCGCCGTCACCGAGCTGGTGCCCGGTGCGCTCTACCGGATCGGCGGCACCGTTCCGGCCTGCGACCTCACCTGGCTCGCCGACGGGACGGCCTCGTTCGAGCCGCTCAACTGCTACCTGCTGACCACCCCCGGCGACGCGGTCTTCCTCGACACCGGACCGGCGATCCTGCGGCCCCGGGTGGCGCGGGCGGCGCGCGAGCTGGCCGGGGACCGCGCGCTGTGGGTGTTCCCGACCCGCAACGAGTTCGACTGCATCGGCAACCTGGGCCTGCTGCTCGGCCTCCGGGACGACGCGCGCCTGCTCTTCGGAGGCGGCGGCGGGATCCTGGAATGGGTGGGCGACGAGGACGGCCGGAGCTTCCTGGGCCGGCGCGAGATCCGCCTGGCGCCCAACGGGTCCACCACCGAGTTCGGCGGGGGCGTCCGCTTCCACTGGCTGGACGCCCCGGTCAAGCAGATGTTCCTCACCCAGTGGGCGTACGAGGAGTCCACGAAGACGCTGTTCACCAGCGACTTCTTCGGCTGGTCGCGGCCGGGGGCGGCGGACGCGCCGCCGGTCGTCCAGCGGCCCGAGGACCTGCCGGGACCGGACGCGCTGCTGGAGGAGATCCCGCGCCGCGTGAACTGGCTGCCCGGCGCCACCGCGCCCGAGGTGGCCGAGGCGTTCGACCGGGTCGCCGCCGCCTACGACGTGGAGCGCATCGCCCCGGTGCACGGCCGCGTGATCAGCGGCGCCGCCACCGTGCGGCGCGCCTTCGACGACACCCGATCCGCGCTGGCCCGGCTGACGGAGGTCCGCACGAGATGAGAGAAGACGTGACCGCATACCCGGTCTCCGACCGGCTCCCACGGGAGTTCGCCCCGGGACTGTACTGGCTCGGCGGGTGCTCGGACTCCGGCGCCTGGCCCACCCGCAAGGGCGCGACCACCCACGAGCACCTGGCCACCTACCTGGTCGCCGGCACCGAGAAGACGCTGCTCGTCGACACCGGCCACTACGCCCAGTGGGACGGGATCCGGCGGCAGCTCGACGAATGCCTGGACGGACGTCCGCTGGACTACGTCTTCCCGACCCACCACGAAATCCCGCACGCGGGCAACCTCGGCCGCCTCCTCGACCTGCACCCGGGCGCGGTCGCGGTCGGCGACACCCGCGAGTACCACCTGTACTTCCCGGAGATCGCCCCCGAGCGGCTGCGCCGCACCCGCGCCGGGGACGCGCTCGACCTGGGCGGCACGCGGTTCGAGTTCCTCGACCCGGTCTGGTACGACCTGTCCGGCACGCTGTGGGGCTACGAGACGCGCGGCCGGACCCTGTTCACCTCCGACGGGCTCGGCTACATCCACGACCACTCGCCCGAGGTGTGCGGGCTGCTGCCCGGCGAGGTCCCGGCGGACGCGCCCGAGCACGGCGTGCGGCGGTTCGCGCTTCCGTTCGTCGGGATGCGCTACCACCGCATGGGGCCGGGCGTGGCCCGCTACCGCGAGCTCGTCCGCGAGCATCCCGTCCGCACGGTCTGCTCGGCGCACGGCGCCCCGCTCAGCGGCGAGCACCTCGCCGAGGTCACCGAGCGGGCGCTGCGGGTGGTCGAGGAGAACCGGCAGAGCATCTCCGGCCCCAGCACCCTGGACCGGACGGAGGCGACCCGATGAAGGCCACCGAGATCGTCCCCGGAGAGCTGTACCGCCTCGGCGGGGTCGTGCCGATCGACGGGCGGCTGAGCTGGCGCGCGCCCGGCGTGACCGGGCACGAGCCGATCGGCTGCTACCTGCTGCTGGAGCCCGGCCGGGCGCTGCTCGCCGGGACCGGGGTGCGGCTGCACGAGCGGCTCGTCCTCGACCAGCTCCGCGCGCTGCTGGACGGCCGCGAGCTGGAGATCTACGCCGACCGCAACGAGGCCGACCAGATCGGCAACCTCGCCGCCGTGGTGGCGGAGTTCGGGGTGCGGCGGATCTGGTTCGCCGGGGCCGGGCACCTGCTGCGCTGGTTCGAGTACGACGGGTTCGGCGGGAACGTTCCCACCGGCACCGAGATGGTGTTCATGGTCCCGCCCGGCGCGAACCGCGCCATCGACCTTGAGAGCGAGCGGCCGTCCACCGTCGGCTTCGGCGGCGGACGCCTGGAACTGCTCCACACCCGGCTGACCACGCTCGGCTTCGCCTGGCTGTACGACCGCACGACCAGGACGCTGTTCTCCAGCGACTTCTTCGGCGAGGTCCCCCTCGCCGCCCCCGGCGACCGCCCGGTCTCCGACGGGACGGGCATCACGTACGAGCAGGTCAGGGAGCACGTCTTCGCCCGCTTCTACTGGATGCGCGACGCCGATCCCGGGCCGCTGCTCGGCGACCTCGACGCCGTCTTCGGCGGCCGCGAGATCGAGCGGCTCTGCCCGTACCACGGCTGCGTCATCGAGGGCGCGGACGCGGTCCGCCGCCACCTGTCCCACGCGCGCCGCGTCCTCGGCGCCCGAGCCGCCGCAGTGAAGGAGTGACCATGGATCTCGACGACCTGCTCGACGTCTACGGCACCTACTTCGTCCCCGGCCGCTTCCCCCGGCCGATCGCCGAAGGGGTGCAGTGGATCGGCGGCTGCTCGGCGCTGTTCCTCGACCGGAGCAAGCCCGACCTCGCCCACTCCGCGCTCAACGCCTACCTGGTGCTGGGCGAGGAGAAGACCCTGCTGGTCGACGCCGGGCACCCCGCGCTGTGGCCCGGGTTCTCCGCCGCCCTGGACACGGCGCTCGGCGGCCGGCCGCTCGACTACGTGATGCCGACGCACCCGGAGATCCCGCACGCCGGCGCCCTGACCCTGCTCCACCGCACGTTCCCCGGCCTGACCGTGGTCGGCGACACCCGCGACTACTTCCTCTACCACCCCGGCGTCCCCGACTCGGCGTACCGGCCGATGGCGCCGGGGGAGCGGCTCGACCTCGGCGGCGGCCACGAGTTCGAGATCGTCGAGGCGCTGTTCAAGGACCTGCCCAACACGGTCTGGGGCTTCGACCACCGCTCGCGCACCCTGTTCCCCGCCGACGGGTTCGCCTACTTCCACTGGCACCGCCAGGACGCCTGCGGCCTCACCACCGAGGACCTGGGATTCGCGCCCGGCGCGGACACCTACGCGCCGATGACCGAGATCGTCAGCGGGCTGGAACTGCTCGACATCGAGGACACGGTCCAGCGGTTCCTGCGGCTGATCGACCACACCGACCCCACCGTGATCGCCCCCGCGCACGGCACCGTCGTCACCGACGTGCCCAAGTCGTTCGCCTACCTGGAGGCCCTGCGCGCCAAGGCCCGCCCCGCCCCCTGATCCCGCTCCCGCCCCTCCCCTGCTTGACCCCCTCTCCGCGAAACAGGAGCACTCCATGCCGAGAAAGGCCGTACGGCGGCTGGCAGCCGCCGTGACGATCCCGCTGCTGGCGGCGCCCTTG
Source organism: Actinomadura rugatobispora (assembly GCF_042656285.1). GTDB lineage: Bacteria > Actinomycetota > Actinomycetes > Streptosporangiales > Streptosporangiaceae > Spirillospora > Spirillospora rugatobispora. The sequence continues at coordinate 36,026 of NZ_JBHSON010000106.1, forward strand.
GCCGCCTGCGGAGCCGGTAGCACCGGCTCGTCCGCCGGCGGTGCGGGCAGCTACGTCTTCGTGCTGCCCCAGGACTTCCAGGGCGTCGACCGGGCCAAGTACTCCAGCGAGGCATCCAAGATCGTCGGCGATGTGATGCACAGTCGGCTGCTGGAGCTGGACACCTCCGGCCGCGCCGACGGCGCCTGCGCGCCCGGTGTCCCCCCGAAGATCGCCGCCTCGTCGCCGCTGGTGTCCTCCTGGACGGAGACCCCGGACGGCAAGGGCATCGACTTCACCCTCCGCGACAACGTCAAGTCGGCCGCCGGCAAGGTGCTGACCTCCGCCGACGTCCAGTGGTCCATCGACCGGATCAAGGCGATCGACGCCTCGGCCAAGACGCTGTGGTTCACCGTCGGCGGGTTCGACCCGGACAAGACCATCACCGTCAAGAGCCCGACGCAGTTCACCCTGCACCTCAAGAAGCGCAACGAGCTGGCCAAGTACACCCTCGCCGGGAACTCCGGCCTGATCCTGGACAGCGCGACGGCCAAGGCGAACGCCGGGGCCGGCGACCCGTGGGCCACCAAGTACCTGACCGACCACACCGCCGACTTCGGCCCGTGGACGCTCACCGAGTTCGGCTCCCAGCAGATCACCTTCGGGAAGAACCCGCACTACGCGGGGCAGCGCGGCGACGTCGACAAGGTCGTGCTGCGCACGGTGCCGGAGTCGTCCTCGCGGATCCAGCTGGTGCGCACCGGCCAGGCCGCCGAGACGACCGGCCTCGACTACACCCAGCTGGAGAGCCTGCGCGGCTCCGGTGACGTCAACCTGGTGAGCTGCGCCAACCCCGGCCGCGACTGGCTCGGCCTGAACGCCAAGGACCCGGTGCTCGGCAAGCCCGAGGTGCGGCGGGCGATCTCCCTCGCGCTGGACCGTTCCGCCATCCAGACCGCCGTCTACCGCGGCTTCGCCAAGCCGGCGCAGGGCGGCCTCTCCCAGGCGTACGGCGCCTTCGGCAAGGGCGACAACTACCGGCACGACGCCGCCGAGGCCAAGCGGCTGCTCGCCCAGGCGGGCGTGCCGGACGGGTTCTCCTTCCAGCTCAGCGTGTCCAACGCCCAGCCCGGCGCGTACGCCGAGAACCTCGCCGTCCTCATCCAGCAGCAGCTGAAGGCGATCGGCGTCGACATGCGGATCAAGAACGTGCCGTCCGCGGTGCAGTTCAAGGCCGACGGCCTGGCCAACAAGCTCCAGGCGTTCCTGATGGCCGAGACGCCCGCCGCCGGCAACCCCGGCTACTCGGCCTGGCTGACGCTGGGCTGCGACGGCCTGCAGAACTACACCGGATTCTGCGACCGCAAGCTCGAGGGGCTCGCCGCCGACCTCCAGGCGGAGGGCTTCGACACCCCCGCCACCAAGGCCAAGACCGCCGAACTGGCCGGGATCATCGCCGACCAGCAGGCGGCCGTGTACCTGGTGGACCGCTCGACCGTGGGCGTGCGCAACAAGTGCGTGACCGACGTCCCCAGCACCGGGTTCGGCAACGACTACACGCAGGCGAAGGCGGCCTGCTCCCGGTGCCCGCCGGCCGCCCGCCGCGCCGCCGAGGCGGCCCTCCACCCGAGAGGCGACGTATCCCCGTCAAGATGATCGCCGGGCGGCTGATCGCCATCCCGGTGTCGCTGTTCGCGGTCGCCTCGCTGGCCTTCTGGATGATCCGGCTGTCGGGGACCAACGCCGCCTCGTCGGTCGCCGGCGAGTACGCCACCCCGGAGGCCATCGCCCAGACCGAACGCCAGCTCGGCCTGGACCGCGGGCTGTGGGACCAGTACGCGTCCTTCCTCGGCGGCCTGCTGCGCGGCGACCTGGGCACCTCCTACTTCACCCGGCAGCCGGTCGCCGAGGAGCTGGCGGCCCGGCTGCCGCTGGACGCCACCCTGGGCGTGCTCGCCCTGGCCGTCGCGGTCGCGGCCGGGGTCGCGCTCGGCGCCGTCGGCGCCTGGTACCGCGCCGCCTGGCCGGACCGGGCGGGCCGGAGCGTGGTCGCGCTGCTCCAGTCGGTCCCCGAGTTCGTGTTCGCGCTGGTGCTGATCTACGTGCTGTTCTTCCACCTGCGGCTGCTGCCGGCCCCGGTCGGCCAGCTCGCCCTCGACCAGGCCGCGCCGCCGCGGATCACCGGGGTGGCCGTGCTGGACGCGGTGCCCGCCGGCGACTGGGCCGCCTTCCGCGCCGCCGCCGCGCAGCTGGTGCTGCCGGTGGTCAGCTTCGGGCTGGTGCTGTCGGCGGTGTTCGCCAAGGTCACCCGGTCGGCGTTCGGGTCCGTGCTGGCCTCGCCGCAGGTCGAGTACGCCCGCGCGCTCGGCCTGCCGCCCCGCCGGGTGTTCCTGTCCGCGCTGACGGTCTCCCGCACCGCGATCCTCACCACGGTCGCGATCGTGTCCGGGGCGCTGATCGGCGGCAACGCGATCATGCAGAAGATCTTCAGCCTGGACGGCGCCGCCGCGTTCGGCGTCGACTCCATCCTCAAGCTGGACCTGCCGGTGGTGCAGGGGCTGGTGCTGGTCTTCGGCGGGATCACCGTGGTGCTGTTCCTGCTGATCGACATCCTGATCCTGCTGCTGGACCCACGGGTCCGGGCGGCCTCCTCCTGAAGGGAGCCTCCTCCATGAAGCCGGCGACGACGGCCGGGGCGGGCGCCGCCGCTCCGGTCCGCACACGGAAACGGGAACGGCCCGCCGCACGGCGCGCCCTGCGCGGCGCCTGGATCGGGCTGGGCATGCTCGTGCTGCTGTTCGGCGGCGCGCTGGCCGCCCGGTTCGGCGCCGAGACCGACGCGATCGACGTGGACGCGGTCCTCAAGGCGCCCTCCGCCGAGCACTGGTTCGGCACCGACTCCTCGGGCCGGGACGTGTTCGTCCGCACCCTGGCGGCCGGGGCCGCCGACCTGCCCATCGCGCTGGGCGGCACGCTGGTCGCGCTGCTGGCCGGGACGCTGCTGGGACTGGTCGCCGGCACCCGCAACCGGTTCGCCGAACCGATCATGCGGCTGGTGGACGGCTTCCAGGCGTTCCCGCTGCTCATCCTGATCCTGGTGATCGTCCAGATCAGCGGGGGCGGGACGGCGGTCCTGGTGCTCACCATCGCGATCCTCAACATGCCCCGGTTCATCCGGCTGACCCGGGCGGAGGCGCTGCACATCCGCGAGTCCCGGTACGTGTTCTTCGCCGAGGTGATCGGCGCCCGCCGCGGGCACGTGCTGCGCCGCCACATCCTGCCCAACGTCAGCGGCGCGGTGCTGAGCCAGGCCAGCGTCGGCGGCGCGCTCGCCCTGGGCGCGATCGGCGCGATGTCGTTCCTCGGCCTCGGCATCGCCCCGCCGACCCCCAGCTGGGGCGCGATGGTGCAGTCCGGCGCCACCGGGATCACCGGCGGCCAGTGGTGGCCCGTGCTGTTCCCCAGCCTCGCGCTGGTCTGGGCGATCGTCGCGTTCAACCTGATCGCCGACAGCCTCGACGCGTACTTCGCCAAGGAGATCCAGTGAAGGTGACGAGCACTCCCGGCCCGCGCGCGGCGGACGGCGCCGCGGCGGACGGCGGGTCCGCGGCGCTGCTGGCCGCCCGCGGCCTGACCGTGGACTTCGCCCGGCACGGCCGCACCACGCGGGTCGTGGACGGGGTGTCGTTCGACGTCGGCGCCGGCGAGTTCGTCGGCATCATCGGCGAGACCGGGTCGGGCAAGTCGGTGTCGCTGCGCGCCGCGCTGCGGATGCTGCCCCGCAACGGCACGCTCGCCGCGGGCACCTCCGAGTTCGGCGGCGCCGACCTGCAGGCCCTGCCCGCCAGGGAGCTGCGCCGCCTCAAGGGCGCGCGGATCGGGTTCATCCCGCAGCAGCCGTGGAGCGCGCTGAACCCGGTCGTCCGACTGGACCGGCAGTTCCGGCAGGTCGGCAGGGCGCACGGCAGGAGCCGGGCGTGGACCGACCGGGCGGCGCTGGAGATGCTGGAGCGCGTCGAGATCGCCGATCCGCGGCGCGTCCTGGCCGGGCACTCCGGGCAGCTCAGCGGCGGCATGGCCCAGCGCGTGGTGATCGCGATGTCGCTGCTGCTGGCCCCCGAGCTGGTGGTCGCGGACGAGCCCACCACCGCGCTGGACGTCACCGTGCAGCGCGAGATCCTCGACCTGCTCAGCCGGATCTGCCACGAGGACGGCAAGAGCGTCCTCGTCGTCACCCATGACCTGGGCGTCGTCTCCCACTACTGCGACCGCGTGTACGTCATGCGCGCGGGCCGGGTGCTGGAGGACGGCCCCGTCGGCGAGGTCTTCGCCGCCCCGCGGCACGAGTACACGCGGTCCCTCGTCGAGGCCGCCGGAGCCGGCGACCTGGAGGACACGGACGGCAGCGAAGGAGAGGCGTCGTGAGCAGGCTCGTCCTGGAAGAGGTGCACAAGACCTACGGGCGCGGGCGGAACGCGGTCGAGGCCGTCCGCGGGGTGTCGCTGACCGTCGAGCCCGGCACGACGCTCGGGCTGATCGGCGAGAGCGGCTCGGGCAAGTCCACGCTGGGCCGGATCTGCCTGGGCGCCGAGCCGATCGACCGGGGGCGGCTGCTGGCGGGCGGCGAGGACTTCGCCCGCTTCGGCCGCGAGCGGCTGGCCGAGTTCCGCCGCAAGACCTCGATCGTCCTGCAGGAGCCCGAGCTGGCGCTCAACCCCCGGCGGACGCTCGGCCAGTCGGTCACCGAGCCGCTGGAGGTCCACTTCCCCCGGCTGGCGCCCGCCGAGCGGCGCGAGCGCGCCGAGCACGCCATGGAGCTGGCGCATCTCGACCCGGGGCTGTGGGACCGCTACCCGCGCGAGCTCAGCGGGGGCCAGCAGCAGCGCGCCGGGATCGCGCGGGCGGTGGTGACCGAGCCGGAGTTCGTGGTGCTGGACGAGCCCACCGCCTCCCTCGACCTGTCGGTCCGCGGCCGGATCCTGGACACCATGCGCGAGCTGCAGGACCGCCTCGGACTGTCCTACCTGCTCATCACCCACGACATGGCCACGGTGTCCGCGCTGGCCGAACGGGTCGTCGTCCTCTACAAGGGCGTCGCGGTCGAGACCGGCGAGTGGCGGCGGGTCCGCCGCGACCCGGAGCACGAGTACACCCGCACGCTGCTGTCGGCCGTCCTGACCGTCCGGCGGCACGGGCGCGGCTGAGCCGGTCCCGAGGCGCGGGTCGCGTGGCAGACTGATCGTGAAGTCGGTCCGGCAGCCGTGGCGTGAGGGCGCGGGAGGGCTCCATGGGCGGGGACGATCCGCACATCCATGTCGAGGTCAAGGTGGTCCGTCGCCATGCCGCCGTCCGCGACCTGATGGCCTCCGCGTTCGGTCTGGCCGGTGACCTGCCGAGCGTGGTCACCACCGGATGCGGGCTGCGGGTGCCGTACGCGATGACCTCTCCGCGTCCGGGCAACGTCACCTGCCTCGCCTGCCGCGAGCACGCGCGGGCCGAGCACCTGCGCTTCGCGGATCAGGTCGAGCGCCTGGGCGGCATGCCCGGATCGCCCATCGGCGCCGACCGGGCGAGGCAGGCCGCGGACAGGCATCGCGATCTGGCCAGGAGATTTTCCGACGCGGACGGCTGACGGAATGGCAAAAAGCCGCCCTCAACGCGTTCAGGACAACCTCTCTGTAACGGGAGAATAGCCTTATCCTGTGGTGCGGGAGCATGGCGTGACCAGAGGGGAACAGTCGTGAGCGAAACCGACGGTGGTGCACCGGGCGGCACCCCGGCCAGCGGGGGAGCGGGCGCGGAGGGGGTGGACCTGCACACCGACAGGGCCCACGGCGCGCGCATCTACGACTACATCCTCGGCGGCAAGGACCATTACGCGGCGGACCGCGCCGCGGGGGACGCCACCCTCCAGGTGTGGCCGTCGCTGCGGATCCACATGCAGGCCAACCGCTCCTTCATGCACCGCGTGGCCCGTTATCTGGCGGCGGACAAGGGCATCCGGCAGTTCCTCGACATCGGCACCGGAATTCCCACCTCGCCCAACTTCCACGAGGTGGCCCAGGCGATCGCGCCCGAATCCCGGGTGGTCTACGTCGACAACGACCCCATCGTGCTCGCCCACGCCCGGGCGCTGCTCACCAGCACCCCCGAGGGGCGGACCGCCTACATCCAGGCGGACATGCGCGAGCCCGAGACGATCATCACCGCGCCCGAGCTGCTCGAGACGCTGGATCTGAGCCGGCCCGTCGGGCTGTCGCTGATCGCCATGGTGCACTTCATCGAGGACGACGACGAGGCCTACCGGGTGGTGAGGCGGATCGTGGACGTGCTGCCCTCGGGCAGCTACTTCGCCGCCGCCATCGCCACCGACGACTTCGCGCCCGAGGTGCTGGCCCGGGTTCAGGAGGTGTACCACTCGCACGGCGAGACCCTCCGATGGCGCACCCTGGCCCAGGCGGAGCGTTTCTTCGAAGGGCTGGAGCTGGAGGAGCCGGGCGTGGTGCAGATCCACAAATGGCGTCCCGATCACGTCGACGTGGGCCGTGTCGACGACGCCGACATCGCCATGTACGGCGGCATCGCCTACAAGCCCTGACGGCTTTTACCAGCTCCTAACAGCATTTCAAGCCGTATCTGTTAACTTTGTGACCATGGTGTCCCCGCCTCCTTCGTCACGAGCCCCCCGGCGGGGACGGCCCAGGCAGCTCCGCCTGGCCGAACAGGTCGCCGGCAAGCTGCGGGCGCGCATTCTCGCGGCCGACCTGGAGGCGGGCTCCCTCCTGCCCAAGCAGGACGAGCTCGTCGCCGAGTTCGGGGTGAGCTACCCGTCGGTGCGCGAGGCGCTGCGGATCCTGGAGAACGAGGGGCTGATCACGGTCCGCCGGGGCAGCGTCGGGGGAGCCGAGATCCACGCGCCGGGCGCCTCCAGCGCCGGTTACGCCCTCGGGCTGGCCCTGCAGGCGGCGCGGGTGAAGGTGTCCGATCTCGGAGACGCGATCACCATGCTCGAACCGCTGAGCACGGCGTGCTGCGCCATGCGCCCGGACCGCGGCGAGGTCGTCGTCCCCGTCCTGCGCGAGCTGCTCGCCGAGGCCGAGCGGCAGGTGGACGACGCCGCGGAGTTCACCCGGGCGTCCCGCCGGTTCCACCAGGTACTGAGCTCGTTCAACGACAACCAGACGCTGCAGCTGGTCCTGCGGGGCCTGGGATCGCTCTGGGCGGCCCAGGAGGAGACCTGGGAGCTCACGCTCACCGACGCGCTGAACGAGGCCGGTGACTATCTGAGCCTCGACGAGCGGCGCGAGGTGCTGTCGGCGCACGGACGCATCACCGGTGCGATCGAACGCGGCGACCCGGACGAGGCGGAGCGGTTGTCGCGCGAGCACCTGCGTTCGTGGCACTGGGAGATGCAGCCCGGCGTGCAGGGCCAGGTGGTCGACGCCGCGTCCTCCAAGCTGAGGGCGCGCTACCGCGCGCAGGAGTAGCCGGTCGCCGGCCGGATCGGCGCGCCCGATCTCATGGGCGGCGCTGGAAGAGGCCCAGCGGCGCGGACGCCGGGTCCTGGACGGCGGCGCACGGCCCGTACCGCGTGTCGGTGCACGGCATGATCACGGACCCGCCGAGCGCCTTGGCCGCGGCGACGGTCGCCTCGCAGTCGGCGACGACGAAGTAGGGGAGCCAGAAGGCCGGCAGGTCGTCGTCCAGCAGCTCCTCGTCGGCGAGCACCATGAACGCGACCGGCCCGTCGGCGATCCGCCACTCGTAGACGGAGTCGACGAGGAGGCCCTGGGCGACGGTGGGCTCCTTCCAGCCCAGGACGCGGCGGTAGAAGTCCCGGGCCGCGGCGGTGTCCCGGCTCACCAGGCCCATCCAGTTGACCGTGTTCGGCTCGCCGACCACGCCGCAGCCCGCGAGCGCGCGGGGCTGCCACAGTCCGAAGCCCGCGCCCTGGTCGTCGGCGGCGAGCACCACGCGGCACAGATGCGCCACGTCGGTGGCCTCCATGTAGACCCGGCCGCCCGCCCGGCGGACCGCATCGGCGGCCTTCGACGCGTCCCGGACGGTGAAGTAGCACGTCCAGGTGGCGCTGACGGTGTCGTCGGCCAGGGAGGTCAGCCCGGCGACCTCCGGGCCGGTCACGTCTCCGAGCGTGAAGATGGTGAAGTCGCCCACGAACGGGTCGGAGACGCTGTAGGAGGACCAGCCGAACAGGCCGCCGTAGAACGCCGTCGCGGCCTCGACGTCCGGGCTGGAGATCTCGATCCAGTTCGGCTCGCCCGGCTCGTACGCCGTCTTCTCCGGCATGCCGGCCCCCTCTCCGCGCCTCCCTTCGACGCTACGGTCCGCTGGGGTAAAAGTGCCCACCGTGACGGAAAGCTATTTCCCAATAAATCACCACAATTTTGGCCATTCTCCCTTCGGGTCCCCCGGGGAGGGCGCCGGACGACGCCGCGGAGCCGATCGATACCATCCCCCCATGAAAGGCGCCCGCCCGTGAGCCTGGACACGACGTCGCCCACCCTGTCCCACCGGTGCGCGCCCTGGACGCGGGCACAGGGGATCGACCCGATCGGCACCGCGCCGACCTGCGACACGCTCGTGCTCGTCGAGGTGCCGCCGCCCTGGCCGCGGGACGTCACCGAGCTGCCGGTCTTCGCCGGCCTCCGGCGGCGCGGCCTGCGCCGCACCCGGCTGCTGGCCGTCCGGCCCGCTGACGGCGGCCCCGGCGAAGGGTCCGGCACGCGGGTGACCGTCTGGCGCCGCGACGCCGGCACCGGCCGCTTCGCCGGCACCGACCACCTCGTGCCCGCCGGGCACCTCGCCGACCTGGTCGAAGCCCCGGAGGCGGACGCGGGCCGCCGGGAGGCGCCCGCCGAGGTGCTGCTGTGCGGGCACGGCGCCCGCGACGGCTGCTGCGGCCGGCTGGGCACCCGCCTGGTGCTGGACGTGGCCGCTGCCTGGCCGGACGTCCGCGTCCGCCGATGCAGCCACACCAGCGGCCACCGCTTCGCCCCGACCGGCTTCACCCTGCCGGACGGGCGGGCCTGGGGCTTCCTGGACACCGGGACCCTCGACACGATCGTGCGCCGCTCGGGACCGCCGCCGCTGCGCGGCCACTACCGCGGCGATCTCGCCCTGGACGCGTGGGCGCAGGTGGCCGAGCGGGAGCTGTTCGAGCGGTTCGGCTGGGACTGGTCGGCCCACCGGCTGACCTCCTCGCGCACCGAGATCGCCCCCGGCGGGCGGTCGGCGGCCGTGGAGCTGGCCTGGCACGGCCCGCACGGCCCCGGAGCGGCGACCGCGACGGTCGACCTGCTCCGCGACGTCCCCGTCCTGGTCTGCGGCCGGCCCCCCGAGGCGGCCGAGAAGACGGCACCGGAACTGGCCCTGCGGAGCATCGCGATCAGATGAGGCGGCCGACGCCGCACTGGAAGTAGTCGCCGCCTTGCCCGATGGTCTCGGTGCCGGCGTCCGGCCGCCACTGGTCGAGCCGGACCAGCCCGGGGTCGAGCAGCGCGCACCCGTCGAAGAAGCGGAGCAGCTGCTCGCGCGTGCGGTGCGTCATGTCGGTGTTGGCGCTGTTGTAGACGGCCACGGAGTTAGCGGTCAGATCGTCGTCGCCGGTGATGTGCGAGACCACCACATGGCTGCCCGGGGCGAGGGCGTCGAGCAGCGTCGCCACCGACGCGAAGGCGCCCTCCTCGTCGGTCAGGCAGTGCAGCACCGACAGCAGCATCAGCCCGATCGGCTTCTCGAAGTCGAGGAACCCGCGGATCGCGGGGTCGCCGAGGATCGCCTCCGGCTTCCGCAGGTCGTGCTCGAGGACGAGCGTGCCGTTGGCGCCGCTGATGAGGGCCTGGCCGTGCGTCACGACCACCGGATCGTTGTCGAGGTAGACCACCCGGGAGCCGGGGGCCACCTCGCGGGCCACCTCGTGCACGTTGTTCCGGGTGGGCAGTCCCGTGCCGATGTCGAGGAACTGGCTGATCCCGGCCGCGGCGAGGCAGCGCGTCGCCCGCCGCAGGAACGCGCGGTTGGCGTACGCCAGGACGGGGGTGAAGGGAGCGACCCGCAGGATCTGCGCGGCGGCCTCGCGGTCGACCTCGTAGTTGTCCTTGCCGCCGAGGTAGAAGTCGTACATGCGCGCGACGTTGGGCGTCACGAGGTCGATGTCGCGCGGTACCCAGCCCTCGATCTCTCTCACGGAGCGCCCAGCCTTCCTTGCGTTCACTGCGGGCGCTCCACGGTACAGGCGGGACGCTCGCGGCGGAGTCCGAAGCCGTTCCTACCTGGACCCGCCGGACCGGAACCGGCCGTCTCGCGGTGACGGCCGGGATAACGGCGCGCGGTCACGATGCGCCGCATGGAGACGCGCAATCTGATCAACGGGGTGTGGCGGTCGCCGGAGAGCGGCCGGACGATCGCGGTGGACGACCCGGCGACCGGCGAGATCCTCGCCGAGGTGCCCGAGGCGACCGCGGCCGACGTCCGCGACGCGATCGTCGCCGCCGCGGCGGCGCTGCCGGGCTGGCGGGCGCGCACCGCCGACGACCGGGGCGCGGTGCTGCGCCGGTTCGCCGGCCTGGTGTCCGAGCGGTCCGCGGAGCTCGCCGAGCTGATCGCCAGGGAGGGCGGCAAGCCGATCGGCGAGGCCCGCGGCGAGGTGGCCTACGGGCGGTCGTTCCTGGCCTGGGCCGCCGAGGAGGCCACCCGGGTGTACGGCGAGACCGTGCCGTCCTGGCACGAGGGCAAGCGCGTGCTGGTGTTGCGGCAGCCGGTCGGGGTGACCGCCTCGATCACCCCGTGGAACTTCCCGCTGGCGATGATCACCCGGAAGCTGGGGCCGGCGCTGGCGGCGGGCTGCACGCAGGTGGTGAAGCCGGCGCCGCAGACCCCGCTCACCGCGCTGGAGCTGGGACGGCTGGCGGTCGAGGCGGGGGTGCCCGCCGGGGTCGTCAACGTCGTCACCGCGCCGGGGCCTGACTTCGCGGCGGCGGTGTTCGCGGACGCGCGGGTCCGGAAGGTGTCGTTCACCGGGTCCACGGAGGTGGGGCGGCAGCTGATCGAGCGGTCGGCGGGCAACGTCACGCGGCTCTCGCTGGAGCTGGGCGGGCACGCCCCCGTGATCGTCTTCGATGACGCCGACCTGGACGCGGCGGTGGCGGGGGTGCTGCGGGCCAAGTTCCGCAACAACGGCCAGTCCTGCATCGCCGCCAACCGGATCTACGTGCAGCGGGGCATCCGCGAGGAGTTCACGGCGGCGTTCGACGCGGCGGTCGGGGCGTTGCGGGTCGGCGGCACGCTGAGCGAGGCGGTCGACGTCGGGCCGCTGATCGACGGGGCGGCCCTCCGCAAGGTGCGGGCGCACGTGGACGACGCGGTGGCGCGCGGCGCGAGGCTGCTGCGCGGCGGTTCGCCGTGCGGCCCCGGCGGCCGGTTCTTCGAGCCGACCGTGCTGGACGGCGTCACCGACGACATGCTGATCTTCAACGAGGAGACGTTCGGCCCCGTCGCGGCGCTGGCCGCGTTCGACACCGAGGAGGAGGCGCTGCGCCGGGCGAACGCGTCCCCGTTCGGGCTCGCGGCGTACGTGTTCAGCCGCGACCTCGGCCGGGTGGTGCGGGCCGCCGAGGCGCTGGAGTACGGGGTGGTCGGCGTCAACGACGGCGCGCCCTCCACCGGGCAGGCGCCGTTCGGCGGGATGAAGCTGTCCGGCTACGGGCGCGAGGGCGGCAGGTACGTGATGCACGAGTACCTGGAGACCAAGTACGTCTCGCTCGCGCTGTAGCCGGTCGCGGCCCGGCGGCCGGGCGCGTGGCCCGGCCGCCGCGTCAGCGTCCCGCGCCGGAGACGGCGTCGCCCGCCGCGGTGCCGCCGCCCCGCCCGAAGACGGTGCCGGCCGGTGCGGCGTCGGGGAAGCCGACGCTCCACCGGTCGGCCGTCACGGGCCCCGCCATGAGCAGCCGCCCGTTGTAGGACTCGTCGGTGATCACCTCGTGCTCGGCGCAGATCTCGACGCCGATGCCCAGCGACGGTTCCTGCAGGTAGACCGACACCGAGCCGGACGCGGTGTGCCGGACCAGGTCGCCCACCTTCACGTGGTGCGCGCGGGCGTGGTTGCGGAACCGGACCACGGTGTCGATGCCGTCGGCGAGCAGGCAGATGTGGTCGAGCCGCCCAGGCTCGCCCTTGGCCAGGCCGATGCTGTGGTGGTAGCCGTCGCCGCAGCGCAGGAACACCACCAGGTCCTCGATCTGGTCAGAGCGCCGGAAGCCCATGGTGCGCTTCCAGAAGTCGCGGCCGGCGACGACGTCGTCGGTGGCCACGACCGTGTGCAGGACGCGCTCCAGCCCCCGGTCGGGCGCGGGGGAGGCGGCCAGCACGACCTGCTCCTCGTACAGCTCGACCTCGATGTCCTGCGGCGTGCGGAACCGGACGGCGCCCGCGACCCGGTCGTCGCGGAGGGTGCCGCCCTCGGCCCAGGCGACGCCCTCGTCCTCCAGGCGCATGGTGACCTCGCTGAGCGCGTCCGGACCGGTCACGCGGAAGCCGAGCCGGATCAGCTCCGGCTCCGGGCGGCGCTCCAGCCGGAGCCAGGCGTGCTGCTCGCCACCGGTGAGGAAGACGGTGCCGTCGCGGCGTTCGGACACCTCCAGCTGGCAGACCGTGCGGAAGAAGTCGACCGAGGCGTCGAGGTCGGGCACGCCGCACACCGCGTAGCCGAACTCCTGGACGAGCGCCATGATGAACCTCCGATGTGTTCGAGGGGACGCGGCTCAGGCTGGATTGGCCGGATTGGCCGGATCGCGGTTCAGGCGGGGTTGCGGCCGACGAAGAACGCCTCGTCGGGCTCGGTCGCGGTGAGGACGCCCGCCTCGCGCGCGGCGGCGCGGTAGCCGGCCATCTGCGGGGCCACCAGCCGCTGCGTGGGCATCCGCAGCGGGCCGCCGTTGAAACCGGTCAGCCACGCCTGGTACTTCCACGCCATCCGGTGCACGCTGTTCGTCCCGGCCACGCCGATCCGGTCGTTGGCGCGGCGCCCCGGGTCGACCCGCCAGTAGAGCTCCATCGCCTCGGCGTGACGGCCCTGGTGGCACAGGTCGAGCATGGCCGGGACGGCGCCGCCCAGGCACTCGGTGTTCGACGTCGCGATCAGCTGCAGCGGCAGCACGGTGGCCAGCGGGATGGCCTGCTGCTCCAGCGGCATGGTGACCACGACCCGGTCGGAGAGCCGGTTCCAGGTCTCGGTGAACCCGGCGATCGCCGGCATCCCGCCCTCCGCCTTGATCGCGACGACGTTCGGGATGGTCTCGACCATCTCCTCCAGCATCTCGACGGGGATGGACGCCGGGTGCAGCCGCTCGAACCCCCACAGCGGCACCGGGAAGAGCATCACGCCCATGCCGGTCTCCGCGCAGAACGCCTCGGTGTAGTCGTACACCTGCCGCAACGACGTCGGGTAGAACGAGGGCGGGTAGGACAGCAGCACCATCTCGGCCCCGGCCTCCTCGGCGCGCTTGGCGACCGCGATGTTCTCCTCCAGCGTGTTGAACGCGGCGTGGAAGAACAGCACCAGGCGGCCCGCGGCCTCGTCGGCGGCCCACTCGACCATCTGGACGTACTCGTCGGCGCTGAGGGCGGTCTCGCTCACCATCAGCGCGCCCTTGAAGCCCAGCTCGATGTCGCGGCGCACGTCGTGCCGGATCCCGGCCTCGTTGAGCCCCCGGAGATCGGCGGTGTAGGACGGGATGATGACGTTGCAGACGCCCTTCATCTCGGCGCGCGCCCATTCGCGCGCCTCCGCCCTGCCGTAGCGGGTCATCGTCGTTCGTCCCCCTCTAGGCGTCCGCGGGGGCGATGACGCCCTCGGACGCGAGCTTGGCGCGGACGGTGTCGCGCAGCCGGAATTTCTGGACCTTGCCCGACTGCGTCCTGGGCAGCCCGGGCACGAGTTCGAGCCGTTCGGGGATCTTCTGCTTGGCCACGCCCCTCTCGATCAGGTAGCCCGCCAGGTCGGCGAGCGTGAGCGGCGGGCCCGCGTCCGGCCGCGGGACGACGAAGGCGCAGCCGCGCTCGACCATGACCGGGTCGGGCATCGCGACCACGGCGATCTCGGCGATCCGCGGATGGTCGAACAGCAGTGCCTCGACCTCGGTGACGCTGATGTTCTCGCCGCCGCGCAGGATGATGTCCTTCTTGCGGCCGCGGATGGTGAGGTAGCCGTCGGCGTCCCGGACGGCCAGGTCCCCGGTGCGGAACCAGCCGTCCGGGGTGAAGGCGTCCGCGTCGTCCTCGGCGCGCCGGTAGCCGAGGAACAGCTCCGGCCCGGTGACCAGCAGCTCCCCGACCTCCCCGGCCGCCACCGGGCGGCCGCCGTCGTCCACCACGCGGAACTCGGCGGCGCCGATCGCGCGCCCGTCGGTGACCGCGCCCTTCTCGGGCGGGTCGTCCGGGCCGGTGGTGCTGAGGGTGGGGAACTCGGTCGACCCGTACAGCCGGGACGCGACGCAGCCGAGCCGCTCCCGGGCGTCCCTGATCAGGCCCGGCGGCACGTCGGCCCCGCCGCAGGCGAACACGCGCATGGACGAGACGTCGAGGCCGCCGGGGTCCGGCCGGTAGGTGAGGTCGTGCAGGAACGGCGTCGCGGCCACGGTGAACGTGCAGCGGTGCCGGTCGATCAGGCGGCGCCCCTCCTGGACCTCCCAGACGTCCTGGAGGACGACCGCGGTGCCGAGCATCGCCGGCAGTTGCAGCCCGTAGAGCAGGCCGGTGATGTGCGACACCGGCGACGGCATGAAGACGACGTCGGACGGCGTGAGGCCGTAGACGTCGATGATGCTCCGGTTCTCGTAGTCGAGGGTGTTGTGCGTGTGGACGGCGCCCTTGGGCCGCGCGGTGGTCCCCGAGGTGAACAGCAGCAGCATCGGGTCGTCCGCCGTCCGGTCCACCGGCGCCGGGGCGCGGTCGCCCGCGCAGAGGTCATCGAAGGAGCTCCCGCCGCCCCGGCACGGCACGACGTGCTCCAGCAGCGGCAGCTCGCCGCGGATCTCGGCGAGCATGTCGACGTGGGAGAACCCGCGGAAGGTCTCCGGCATGACGAACACCCTGCTGCGCGCCTCGGCCAGGATGTAGGCCAGCTCGCGCCGCCGGTAGATCGGGACGATCGGGTTGCTGACCGCGCCGATCCGCAGCACCGCGTGGTGCAGGACGCAGGCCTCGTGCCAGTTCGGCAGCTGCCACGAGACGGCCTCGCCGCGCACCACCCCGAGATCCTGGAGCGAGGCGGCGGTGGCCCGGACGCGCCGCTCCAGCTCGGCGTAGGTCAGCGTGACGTCGCCGTCGATCACGGCGGGCGCGTCCGGCCGGCGCTCGGCCGCCTCCGCCACGTACCCGTCGATCATGCGGTCGCGCCAGCGGCCCGCGGCGACCTCGCGCTCGCGGCGACCGGGCGGCACCGCGGCCGGCGCCGTCCGCCCGCTCATGCCCCGCCTCCCGGCTTCTGCCGCCAGTACTTGGCGAGGGAGCCGGCGTCCACCCGCAGATCGGCGCCGGTCACCATGCGGGCGGCGGGGGAGGCGAGGAACACCGCCGCGTCGCCGTAGTCGGCCGGCGTGGGCAGCGCGCCGAGCGGGACCTGCGCCGCCGCGACGTCCAGGGCGGCGACATGGGCGCCGGCGACCCCGGTGACGCCCCACCGCCGGCCGCGCTCGATCCCCTGGCGGGGATCGGTGGCGGTCGGGGTGAGGCTGTTGACCCGGATGCCGTACGGCGCCAGGTCCATCGCGGCGGCCCGGGTCATGTTGACCACGCCGCCCTTGGCGGTGGTGTAGCCGATGTTGCCGGGCTCGCCCTGGTGGCCGGCCGTGGACACCAGGTTGATGACCGCGCCCGGCCGCCCGGCCTCGATGAGCGCCTCGGTCACGTGCTTGGTGAACAGGAAGGTGCCGTCCAGCAGCACGCCCAGCTGGGCCCGCCACTCGGCGAGCGACATCTCCCTGATCCCCTTCTCCAGGTAGACGACGGGCCCGTTGACCAGCACGTCGACCAGGCCGAGCCCGGACCGGACGCGGGCCACCGCCGCCGCCACCGCGTCCTCGGAGGTGACGTCGCAGGTCACCGCCAGGGTCTCGGCGCCGGTGACGGCGCGGACCTCGGCCGCGGCGTGCTCGGCGAGCTCCGCGTCCCGGTCCACGCACGCCACCCGGGCGCCGGCCGCGGCGAGCCGCAGCGCGATGCCCGTGCCGATGTTCGGGCTGGTCCCGACCACGGCCGCGACCGATCCCGCGAGCGAGAAGGGCGAACTGTCAGTCACTTGCGGCTCCCTGCCGTCCGGTCCGGTACTCGGCTTCACCCCCGCCTCACGCTCACCGCGCGGCGAACTCGGCGATCATTCCGGGGACCGTGGGCGGCGCGGCCAGATGCTCGGAGAACCAGCCGCCGGCCGCCTTGGCGGCCAGGTCCAGCGCGGTGAGGTCGCTGTAGAGCGTCATGTGGCTGGTCGAGGGCAGCACCACCAGGCGCTTGGCGTTCGAGGGGATCGAGTCGAACACCCTGGTCTCGACGTCCCACAGCGTGATGTCGTCCTCGTTGGCGACGATCATCATGGTGGGCTTGTGGACGATGCGCTCGGCGTACGGCGCGGCGTTGTACTGCATCAGCAGCTCGACCGAGGCGATCGTGCTGCGGTGCTCGTGCCGCGGCGCCTGGGTGCGCTTGAGCTCCTCGAAGACGGCCTTCACCTCGTCCAGCGGCCAGGTGGCCAGGTCGGCGTCCGGGCCGGCGGGAGTGCCCGACATCGTGATGTAGCCGTACTCGCCGGTCTCGAAGCGCTTGCGCCGGTCCTCCAGGATCGCGTCCTGGAGCTTGCGGAACCGGTCGGTGCCGTGCACCCGCCACATGTTGCGGTGGCCGTCGATCACCGGCACGTTGCTGACGATCACCTTCACCCGCGGGTCCACCGCGCCCAGCACCAGGACGTGGCCGCCGCTGTAGGAGATGCCCCAGACGCCGACCCGGCCGGCGTCGATGTCGGAGCGGGTCTCCAGGTAGGTGATCGCGTTGCGGTAGTCCTCGATCTGCGCCCACGGGTCCAGGTGCTGCCGCGGCGCGCCGTCGCTGGCGCCGATCGTCCGGTAGTCGAAGATCAGCGCGGCGAACCCGCGCCGGACGAACTCCTCGGCGTACTGCGGCTGGCGCAGCTCCTTGACGTAGCACCAGCCGCCCGCCATGACGACGACCGGATGCGGCCCGTCGCCCTCGGGGAGCAGCAGGTCGCCCCGGACGGTGACGCCCTCGCTCTGGAACTCGACTTCCTGGGACCTCATCTGCGTCGACTCCTGTCTGCGGTGGTTGATCGTTGACATGGCGTGACGGCCCGGAACGGCCGGGCCGCCGGGCTCAGAACCGCTTGGGGGCGGCGATCTCGCCGATCTCGGTGCCGATGCCGAGGCGGCGGGCCTCGCCGACGACGTGGGCGGCGCCGAGCAGGTCCTGCGCGGCGCTGCCGACGGACTTGAAGAGGGTGATGTCGCGGTCGCTGCGGCGGCCGCGCACCTCTCCGGTGATGATCTGGTCGAGCGCGACCGGGGCCAGCCGGCCGGGCGCGGCGTCCAGCACCGCGATGATGTCGCCGGACTCGTGGCTCATCTGCTCGAGGGTGGTGTCGAGGACGACGGTGTCGGCGCCGGTGAAGGCGGCCACGTCCAGTTCGCGGAGCGCGGCCGTGGTGGAGCCGATCGAGACGACGTGCTGCCCCGGCTCCAGCCAGGCGCCCTCGTAGGCGGTGACCGGGTCGGGCCCGGTGTTGGTGGCCACCACGACGATGTCGGTCCCGGCCACCGCGTCCCGCGGATCGCCGGTGGCGGTCACCGGGATCCCGAGGGACTCGGACATCCGCGCGGCGAACGCCTCGCGCCGTCCGGCGGACCGGCTGTAGACCTTGGCCCGTTCGATCGGGCGGACGGCGCACACCGCGCGCAGGTTGGTCTCCGCCTCCAGCCCCGACCCGATCACCCCGGCCGCGGCGGCGTCCTCGCGGGCCAGGCAGCGGGTCGCGACGCCGCTGGTGGCGCCGGTCCGGGCGGCGGTCAGGTAGGCGGCGTCGACGAGCGCCTCCACCTCGCCGGTCTCCAGCCGGCACACCGCGACCACGTACCGGACGCCGTCCGGCATGGAGCCGTGGAAGAACTTGAGGCCGAGCAGGCCGGATTCGGGCAGCAACGCCGGCATGACGCGCAGGAAGAACCGGCCGTGGCCGAGGTTCACGCGCTCGGGGAGCCGCGGGCCGGGCCCCTTGGCCTCCTTGCGAAGCGCGGCTTCGAGGAAGGGGACCATGGCACCGATGTCGCAGGCGGCGCGCACCTCACTGTCGCTCAGCAGCAGCGTCAAAATCGACCTCCGGTAGGGGCGGTGCCGGTCCCGTGCCGGCGTCGGGCGCCACGGGTCGGACAGGCGGGTTTCGTCGAGCACGGCCAGGCTCACCGCCGACCGTTATCGCGCGCGTTATCGGCCTCCCGAGCGCCGGGACGCTCGATCCGGGGAGTTTCCTCGCAGGTCGCCGAGGTGTTGCCGGTTCGTTGACACCCGTCGGGGTTTCGGGCATGTTGCAGGTAACTCACTCCTGCGGACCGACCGAATCCCGGCATGGGATCCGGGGGCTCCGTCCTGGCGAGGAGGTGCTGGATTGTTGGATCCCCGGACGACGGACACCTCGGCGCCTGCACTGCGGCACAAGTTCGCCGCACCCGGCGTACCTCGCGGCTCGATCGAACGGCCGCGGCTCGATCACCTGCTCGACACCCTGTTCGACTCCTACGCCATCGTCGAGATCGTGGCGGCCCCCGGCGCGGGCAAGACGGTGGAGGCGCAGCTGTTCGCCCGCCGCACCGGGCGCCGGCTCGCCTGGCTCACCATGGACCGCTCCGACCGCTCGGCGTCCGGGCTGGTGTTCGACCTGGCCACGGCGCTCGGGCCGGTGGCCGGCGACGCGGTGGACGCGATGCGCGGCACCCTGCAGAGCAACGGCACGGCGGAGGAGGCCGCCGCGATCCTGGCGTCCGCGTCCGGCGGCGAGGACGTCCTGGTCGTCATCGACGAGTGCCAGCAGATCTCGGCGTCGCCCGACGCCGCGTCGGCCCTGGACACCTTCCTGGAGTACCTGCCCGACCGGATGCGGATGCTGCTGCTGTCGCGGGAGGAGCTGCCCTGGCCGCTGCAGCGCCGCTACGTGCACGGCCAGATCGCCCAGCTCGGCGACGCCACCCTCAACCTGACCCTGGAGGAGACCGCCGAGTACGTCCGGCGGGCCGACGCGGGCCCGGACGCGGGCCTGGAGACGGGCATGGACACGGGCCCGGGTCCGGACACCTGCGAGCGGATCTTCTCCGCGACCGGCGGATGGGCCGCGGGCGTCGCGTTCGCCTCCCGGTTCGGCCTCGGCGAGCAGCCCAACCTGCGCGACCTGTCGGCCTACTTCGGCCGCCAGGTGCTCGGCCCGCTGCCCGAGGACGAGCGGCGCTTCCTGCTGGACACCTCGGTCACCGGCACGGTGACGCCGGAGGTCGCGGCGGCGCTGTGCGGCCCGGACGGGCAGCGGCTGTGGCTGGCGGTGTCGGCGCGGCACCTGCCCGCGACCAGCGCCACCTCCTCGGCCATCGTGGTCCACTCGCTGTTCCGCTCGTTCCTGCGGCAGCGGCTGATCGAGACGGAGCCGGAGCGGCACGTGCGGCTGCGCGCAGCCTACGCCGGCCATCTGGCGGCGGTCCGGCAGTTCGAGGACGCCACCGAGGTGTGGCTGTCGCTCGGCGACCTCGACCAGGCGGTGGAGACGGCCGTCCAGGCGTTCCCGGCCCTGTTCGGCCGGGCCGACTGGCCGGTCGTCAAGCGCTGGCTGGAGGCGTTCGGCGAGACCCGCGTGCACGCCGACCCGCGGCTGATCGGCGCGTGCGTCCGCGCCGCGCACGGCATGCGCGAGTTCGACCGGGCCCGCGCGCTGATCCGCGGGCTGGACCGCAAGGGCCGGCTGCGCGCCGCGATCGAGCTCGACCCCAGCCTGCTCGCGATCGCGGCGTGGGTGCTGCAGGCGCACCCGCAGGAGGCCCTCGGCCTGCTCGACAAGTACGAGGGCGACTCGGGCGCGGACGTGGTCCGCTACATGATCGAGGTGGCGGTCGCGACCCGGTACGTCCCGCCGCCGGACGCCCGCGACCTGCCCGACGTGGACCGCCAGATGAGCTGGGGGCTGTTCCTGCAGGGCCGGCTGGGCGAGCTGGCCCGGATGGGCAACCTGGACGACGAGTCCGTGGTGCTCAACCCGAACCTGGTGCTGGCGGCGGCGTTCCGGGAGGAGACCGACGTGGCGGGCGACCTGTGGCGGCGGGTGCCGCAGGAGATCAGGGAGCGCGCGCACTCGCGGTTCATCGAGGCGATCCTGAACCTGGCCAACGGCGACCACGAGAGCGCCCGCGAGCATCTGCGGCTGGCGATGGCCGACAGCCAGCGGTCCGGGTTCTCGCTGCTGCCGGTCTACGAGATCTTCATGGGCTACCTGCAGTTCACCGACGTCGGCGCGGAGGCGGGCATCGCCCAGCTCGAACCGGTGCTGGACGAGATGTCGCGCACCGGGCAGACCGCCTACGTCGAGATCGCGCAGTGCTTCCTCGGGCTGGCCTATCTGCGCGCCGGGCGGACCGAGGAGGCCCGGCTGATCCTGCGCGAGACCGTCACCTCGATGACCCGCTGCCAGCGCCGGCTGATGCTGGCGATGGCGGCGGCGGGCCTGTCGGAGGCCGAGGCGCGGCTCGGCAACGCCGAGGCGGCCACCGGCGCCGCCGAGCAGGCCTACCACGTGTCCATGCTGACCGGGTCGTTCTCGCTGCTCATCCAGTCGATCAAGCTGTTCCCCGACATCCTGCGGCGGGAGCTGGAGCGCGCGCCGGACGACTCGCGGTGGCGGCGCCTGGTGGTGGCCCCGTCCGCCCGGCCGGGCCCGTCCGGGGCGGCGCGGCAGGGCGTGGCCGAGGTGACGATGGTGCTGCAGCCGTTCGGCCGCTACCGGGACCTGCTGATCGACGGCCGGCCCGCCGGCATCGGCCGGACCAAGATCCTGGAGCTGGTCGCCTGCCTGGCCCTGCACCCGCGCGGGATCGACCGGTTCGAGCTGCAGCGGCGGCTGCTGCCCGACGCCGACCAGCGCAGCGGCGGCAACCACTTCCGGCAGATCGTGCACAAGCTGCGGCGCAGCAGCGGGGTGAACCTGGAGCGCCGCGGGAACCTGGTCATGCTGCCGGAGACGACGGCGTTCGTCGCCAACGACATCGAGTCCGAGCGGATGCTGGCCACGGCCGGGGCGTCGTCCGGGCCGGAGCGGCGGGCCCGGCTGGAGGCGGGCCTGGAGCTGGCCCCCGGCCGCTACCTGGACGGCAGTTCGCTGCCCTGGGCCGAGGAGCGGCGCAACTACCTCGATCTCGTGCACGAGGAGGCGCGGCTGGAGCTGGCGACGATCTACCTGGAGCTCGGCCGGGCCGAGGCGGCGCGGGGCGCCTGCGAGGCGGTGCTGGAGACCAACCGGTACTCCGACCCGGCCTACCGGGTGCTGGTGGCGATCGAGCGCAAGGTCGGCAGCGAGAGCTCGGTGCTCGCCGTCTACCGGCGGGCCACCGAGGCGCTGGCCGAGCTCGGCCTGCGGCCCGGTGACGCGCGCAGGCTGCTGAACCGCGACCCGGTGGAGGCAGGCCCGGCGCGCACCGGCCGGGCCGGGCAGGGACAGCCGCGCCGGGGCGCCCGGACGGCCATGCGTCCGACGGCCGGCAGCGCCGCCGCGATCGGGTGAGGAACCGCCCGCCGACCGGCGTTAACGCCGGGGGTAATGCCCGTGCCGCAGGCTCGGTTCCGTGCCCGACGCAACCGCTTACCCCATGGGGGACGAGGAGGCCGGCCAGGCGCCCCTGGCCGGCGTCCGGATCATCGAGATAGGACGCTTCGCGGCCGGACCGGCCTGTGCCACCGTGCTGGCCGACTGGGGCGCGGACGTGATCAAGGTCGAACCGCCCGGCGGCGATCCGGCGCGCGGTCCCGGCTCCCTGGAGCGGGACGGCGCGCCGCCGGTCAACCCGCGCTTCGAGGTGCACAACCGGTCGCGCCGCAGCGTCGTCCTCGACCTGCGGATCGACCGCGGCAGGGCCGCCCTCGACCGGCTGCTGGCCACCGCGGACGTGTTCGTCACCAACCTCAGCCCGGGCGCGCTGGAACGGCTCGAACTGGACGCGGCGACGCTGCGGGAACGCCACCCGCGGCTGATCGTCGCGCAGATCAGCGGCTACGACCTGGCCTCGCCGCTGGCCGGCCGGCGCAGCTACGACCACGGCGCGTACTGGTCCTACTCGGGCGCGGCGTCGCTGTTCGCCGGCCCGGACGGGGAGCCGCCCCAGCCGGCCGGCGGGTTCGGCGACCGCGCCGCCGGGTCCGCCCTCGCCGGAGCCGTGGCCGCCGCCCTGTTCGCGCGGCAGCGCACCGGGACCGGCGGCCACGTCACCACGTCGCTGGCCGCCACCGGGATGTGGCTGATGGCCTCCGACGCCGGCGACCTGCTGAACGGCGGCCGCGCGCACCGGGCCGGCGGCCGGGACACGGCCCCGATCCCGACCGTCAACTGCTTCCGCACCGCCGACGCGCGCTGGCTGTGGCTCCAGGTCATGACGCCCGACCGGGACTGGGACCGGCTGCTGGACGCGCTCGGCGCGCCCTGGCTGGACGAGGACCCCCGGTTCCGCGGCGGCGACCCGGCCCGGCTGCGCGCGAACCGCACGGCGCTGCTGGAACTGCTCGACGAGCTGTTCCGCGAGCGGCCGCTGGCCGAGTGGGCCGACCGGCTCGGCGCCCGGCGGCTGGTCTGGGCGCCGGTCCGCGGCCTGGAGGAGGCCGTCGCGGACCCCGAGGTGCGGGCCGGCTCCGCGGTCGTCGAGTTCGACGACGAGTTCGGCGTCCGGCACGTCAGCGTCAACACGCCGTGCCTGTTCGACGGTGCGACGCCGCGCCCGCCGACCCGGGCCCCGGAGGCGGGGGAGGACACCCGGGCCGTGCTGGCCGCGGCCGGGATCGGCGAGGCCGAACTGGCCGAGCTGACCGAGGCCGGCGCGATCGATGCCGGCGCGCTCGATTCCGGTTCGACCGGGCCGAGAGGAGCACTGTGACCATGGGATACCGGGACGACCTGGTGGTCGACGACCGGCGGAACGGGATCTTCCGCGTCCACCGCTCGCTGATGACCTCGCCGGAGGTCTACGACCGCGAGCGGAGGGCGCTGTTCGACCGCTGCTGGCTGTACGTGGGGCACGAGTCGGAGATCCCGCGGCCGGGGGACTTCGTCCGGCGCGGGGTGGGCGGCCGCCCGCTGATCTTCCTGCGCGACTCGGGCGGCACCGTGCGGATGCACTTCAACACCTGCACGCACCGCGGCGCGACGCTGTGCCGCGAGGACGCGGGGAACACGCGGGTGTTCCAGTGCTTCTACCACGCCTGGAGCTTCGACACGACGGGCCGGCTGGTGGTCACGCCCGGCGCCGACGGCTACGGCCCCGGGTTCCGCAAGGAGGCCCACAACCTGGTCGCCCCGGCCCGGTTCGACAACTACCGGGGCCTGTGGTTCGTCAACTACGACGCCGAGGCCGTCGACCTGCGCGCCTACCTGGCGGGCGCGATCGAGTACCTCGACCTGGTGCTCGACCAGGCCGCGGAGGGGATGCGGATCGTCAAGGGCGCGCACCGCTACAGCGTCAAGGCGAACTGGAAGCTGATGCTGGAGAACAGCATCGACGGCTACCACGCGCCCACGGTGCACGCCACCTACGTCGACTTCGTCAAGGACACCGGCGGCGGGCAGCGCAAGGACGCCCTCGGCGCCGGGAACGGCGTGGACCTCGGCAACGGCCACGCGGTGGTGGAGAGCCCGGCCGCCTGGGGCCGGC
This sequence comes from Actinomadura rugatobispora, assembly GCF_042656285.1. Classification (GTDB taxonomy): domain Bacteria; phylum Actinomycetota; class Actinomycetes; order Streptosporangiales; family Streptosporangiaceae; genus Spirillospora; species Spirillospora rugatobispora. The sequence goes on from NZ_JBHSON010000106.1 coordinate 59,971, forward strand.
CGATCGCCTACTGGGAGCCGTTCTTCGGCGAGGAGGCCCGGGACGAGATCGCGGCCACGCTCGCCCGGCTGGTCGACCGGCACGGCGCGGAGCGCGGCCGCCGGATGGCCGACACCTTCCGCAACCTGATGATCTTCCCCAACCTGATCATCAACGATGTCGCCGCGATCACCGTCCGCCGGATCGAGCCGACCGCCCCCGACCGGCACGCGCTGGAGGCGTGGGCGCTGGCGCCGGCCGAGGAGGCCGAGGGGAGCGCGGCGCTGCAGCGCCGCCTGGACAGCTTCCTGACCTTCCTCGGCCCCGGCGGCTTCGCCAGCCCGGATGACGTCGAGGCGCTGGAGTCGTGCCAGCAGGGCTTCGCCGCCGTCCGCGAGGCGCGGTGGAGCGACATCTCGCGCGGTATGACGCGGGAGTCCAACTCCCAGGACGAGCTGCAGATCCGCACGTTCTGGCGGTCGTACGCCGCGCTCATGGACGGCTCCGGCTTCCCCGAGCGGGTCACCGGCGTGGAGTCGCCGGGCGAGGCGTCCGGGTCGCCCGCCCCGGCCGGTTCGGCGGTGATCCGATGACCGTCACGCCCGAGGCCGCGGCCGCCGACCGGCACGCGCTCCGCCTGGACGTGGAGGCGTTCCTGTACGAGGAGGCCGCGCTGCTGGACGAGTGGCGGCTCGACGAGTGGCTCGGCCTGCTCACCCCCGACGCCCGCTACGAGGTGCCGAGCACCGACCGGCCCTCCGGCGGGCCCGCCGACGCGCTGATGCTGGTCTCCGACACCCGCGGCATGATCGACGCCCGGGTGAAGCGGCTGAACAGCCGCAAGGCGCACCGGGAGTTCCCCTGGTCGCGCACCCGGCGGATCATCGGCAACACCCGGATCCTGTCCCGGGACGGCGACGAGCTGGAGGTCACCGCCAACTTCGCGGTGTACCGGTCGCGCCGCGGCGTCGACACCTACATGGGCCGGTACCTGTACCGGCTGGTCGCGGCCGCCGACGGGACGTTCAAGATCAGGTTCCGCCGGGCCGAGCTGGACGTGGAGACCCTCCACTCGCACGGCACGCTCAGCATCATCCTCTGAGGGGGAGGCAAGGCATGGACCGGCGTCTCGCCACCACCACCGAGCAGGTCAGATTCCGCGTCGACGCCACCCGCTGCGACGGGCAGGGGGTCTGCGTGCTGGTCGCGCCCGAGCTGTTCGAGCTCGACCGGTACGGACTGGCCTACGTCACCCCGGACGGCGACCGGCTCGCGGCCGACGACGAGGAGATCCGGGCGCGCGGCCTGGAGGCCGACGCGATGTGCCCGCGCAACGCGATTCGCGAGGAACTCGCGGCCAGGGCGGCGGCCCCGCCGCCCGAACCAGCGCCCGCGCCCGAGCCCGGTGGCGGCTTCGCGCCCCGCCTCCTCCTGGCGGACGGGACGAAGACCGAGTCGCTGGAGGAGTGGCGGGCGGCAGGCGGCTGGCGCGACCACACGCCCGGCGCCCTGCTCGACCTGCCCGACCAGGCGGGCCTGGCGGGCCACGGCGGGGCGGGCTTCCCGACCGCCGAGAAGTGGCGGCGGGTCATCGGCGCGGACCGCCCCGTCGTCGTCGCCAACGGCTCCGAGCGCGAACCGGGCACCGAGAAGGACCGCCACCTGATGGCGCACCGCCCGTACGCCGTCCTGGACGGGCTGCGGCTGGCGATGCGCGCGGTCGGCGCCGCGCTCGGCTACGTCGCCGTCGACGAGGACGCGCACGAGGCCGCCGAGCGGATCACCGCGGCGGTCGAGGCGACCCGCGGCGACGACCTGGAGATCCGCGTCCAGCGGGTGCCGACCCGGTACGTGGCGGGGGAGGAGACCGCGCTGCTGTCGGTGATCGAGGGCAAGGACCCGCTGCCCCGGATCCGCCCGCCGTACCCGAGCGACGTGGGCGTCTTCGGGCGGGCGACGCTCGTCCAGAACGTGGAGACGCTCGTCCATCTGGCGGTCGCCGCCGCGATCGGCGCGGAGGCGTACCGGTCCGGCGGGACGCCCGGCTGCCCGGGGAGCGGCGTCTTCACGATCGGCCGCTTCGGCGGCCCGTTCGAGGTCGCCGAGATCGAGTTCGGCCGGTCGCTGGCCGGGGTGCTGGACGACCACGGCCTGCTCGACGGCGCCCGCGCCGTCCTGGTGGGCGGGTACGCGGGCGGGCTGCTGACCCCGGACCGCCTCGACGCGGCCCTCACCCCGGACGCGCTGCGCGCCGCCGGGGCGTCGCTGGGCACCAAGTCGATCCAGGTCCTGGGCCCGGACGACTGCCCGGTGCGGGTCGTGGCCGGCATCGTCCGCTACTTCGGCGAGCAGACCGCCGGCCAGTGCCCGCCGTGCTCGCGCGGGCTGCCCGACATGGCCGCCATCCTCGACGACCTCGACGGGGGCAGGGGCGGCGCGGCGGCGCTCGCCGAGCTGGAGACGTTCATGGCGACGCTGTCGGGACGCGGCGTGTGCCGCCTCCCGGACGGCGCCGCGCGGGTCGCCCTGTCCCTGCTGACCGGATTCGCCAGCGTCGTCGCCGCGCACGCCGGCGGCGGCTGCCCGGACCTCAGATAGGAGTCACCTTTCATGCACCGATCCGACGTGGAGTTCCAGAGCGAGGGACAGACGTGCCGCGGCTGGCTGTACCGGCCCGAGGGCGAGGGCCCGTTCCCGGCCGTCGTGCTCGCGGGAGGCTGGTGCTACGTCCGTGAGCTCGTCATGCCGTACTACGCGGAGGCGTTCGCCCAGGCGGGCATCGCCGCGCTGGTCTTCGACTACCGCAACCTGGGCGTCTCCGACGGCGACGTCCGCCAGCACCTCGACCCGTGGGCGCAGATCCGCGACTACCGCAACGCGCTCAGCTTCCTGGAGCGCCTGGACGACGTCGACGCCGACCGGCTCGGCGTCTGGGGGATCTCCTACTCCGGCGGCCACGCGCTGATCCTGGGCGCGACCGACCCGCGGGTGAAGTGCCTGGTCAGCCAGATCCCGGTGATCGACGGGTACGAGAACATGCGCCGCGCGCACGGCTCCGTCGGCTACCGCAGGCTGTGGCGGACGATCCTGGACGACCGGGCGCTGCGCTACGACAAGCCCGGCGAGCGGCTGCACGTCCCGCACGCGACCGCCGATCCGGCCGCCGACCTCGGCACCTGGCCGTTCCCCGAGACCTACCACACGTTCAAGGCGCTGAAGGAGACCGAGGCGCCGCTGTACCAGAACAGCAGCACCGTCGAGAGCGTGGACCTGCTCCTGGAGTACGACGTCGTCCCGTTCACCCGGCGGATCTACGACGTCCCGTCGCTGGTGATCGTGGCCGAGGCGGACGACCTGACGCTGTGGGACCTGGAGATCGGCGCCTACAACCAGATCCCGACGGCGAAGAAGAAGCTGGTCACGCTGCCGCACACCACGCACATGACGCTCTACAGCGACCAGGACAAGCTGCGGGCCGCGGCCGGGCACGCCACCGCCTGGTTCACCGAGCACCTGCTTCCGGGCGGCGCCTCGTGACGGTGACCGGCACCGGCACCGGGACCGGGACCGGGACCGATGTGCGGCTCGACCGGTACCGGCGGATGCTCCGGATCCGGCGGTTCGAGGAGCGCACCTCCGCGCTGTACCGCGAGGGCGCGGTGCCCGGTTTCGTGCACCTGTCGGTCGGGCAGGAGGCGGTCGCCGTCGGCGTGTGCTCGCGGCTGCGCGCCGACGACGTGATCACCTCGACGCACCGCGGCCACGGCCACGTCCTGGCCAAGGGCCTCGACATGACCGGGATGTTCGCCGAGCTGATGGGCCGGGCGACCGGCACCTGCGGCGGGTTCGGCGGGTCGATGCACATCGCCGACCCGGGCCGGGGGATCTACGGCGCCAACGGGATCGTCGGCGCCGGCCTCCCGATCGCGGCCGGCGCCGCCCACGCGGCCCGCCGGGCGGGGAGCGACCGGGTCGTCGCCGCCTTCTTCGGCGACGGCGCGGTGGCCACCGGCGCCTTCCACGAGGCGGTCAACCTGGCCGCGCTGTGGCGGCTGCCGATCCTGTTCGTGTGCGAGAACAACGGGTTCTCCGAGTTCAGCCGGACCGGCGACCAGCATCCGGTGCCGCTGTCGGAACGGGCGCGCGGCTACGGGATCGCGCACGAGCGCGTCGACGGCAACGACGTCGACGCGGTCGACGCCGCGACGGCCGGCCTGGTCGGCCGGCCGCGCGGCGGCGCCGGCCCGGTGCTCCTCGAAGCGGTGACCGAACGGGTGATGGGCCACTACGAGGGCGACCCGCAGCGCTACCGCGACCCGGAGGCCGCCCGGCTGCCCGACCCGCTGGACCGCGCCCGCGCCGCGCTGCTGGCGGGCGGCGTCGCGGCCGCGGACGTCGAGGCGGTCGGCGCCGAGGTGGACGCGGAGGTCGAGCACGCCGTCAAGGCCGCCCGCGAGGCGCCCTGGCCCGACCCCGGCCGCATGGCCGAGCTCGGCGACGGGCGGCGCGTCCTGGCCCGCGCGCCCGCGCCGCCACG
>NZ_JBHSON010000107.1:0-36831 GCF_042656285.1 Actinomadura rugatobispora
GAGCGCCGAGCCCAGCAGCCGCACGGTGGTCTCCTGGCCCGCCGCGAACAGGTTGGCCGCCACCCGCACCGCGTCGCCGACGTCGGGGGTCGAGCCGTCCGGGAAGGTCGCGGTGGCCAGCCCGGTGAGCACGTCCCCGCGGGGGTCGCGGCGGCGCTCCTCGATGTAGGTGGTGAAGCGCCCGTACAGGTATTCGAGCGGGGTGTGCGCCAGGCTCTTCTCTCCGGTGCCGCCGATGGCCCCGCCGTCGCCGGGCGGACCGTGCTGCAGCGCGTCGGCGAACTCCTCGCGGTCCTCCTCGGGGACGCCGAGGAGGTCGGCGATGACCCGCAGGGTGAACGGCGCGGCGAACCCGTTGATGAACTCGCCCTCGTCGCCCTGCAGCCAGGTGTCCAGGAGCCCGTCGGCGATCTGCCACATGGCGCCCTCGTTCTCCTTGAGGCGCCGGGGGGTGATCAGCTTCATCAGCAGGCCGCGGTGCGCGGTGTGCACGGGCGGGTCCAGCGTCGGGAGCTGGTCGCTCATCGGCAGCTCGTCGCGGTGCCGCTCGATCAGCTCGGAGACGTCGTCGCCCTCCAGCGGGACGGGGAAACCGGGGAAGGGGCCGGTCACCGACGTGCACGAGGAGAAGGTATCGGTGTCGTTGAACACCTGCACCGCCTCGTCGTACCCCGTCACCATCACCACGTCGTGGTGGCGTTCACGCTGGACCGGGCACTGCCCGCGCAGCGCCTCGAAGTAGGGGTAGGGGTCCTCGACCAGTTCCTCACCCCGGAAGAAGTCGAGCGCCTCGTAGTCCTTCACCGTCAGCACCGTTCCCTTCGACACCGCGACGCGCGTGTCCCGCTTGGTCGTGAGCGACCCGTGCCCGCCCGCGGCGCGCACGCCGGGGCCTCCGGAAACCTCCCCGACGCTTGAAAACTACATTCTCAGCAAGAGCGAAGCAAGCATCCGGATACGAGAACGAGGATCGGCCGAGGTCGCGGCCGGACGGCGCCGCGCCGCCGCCTGGCGCGCTCATCCCCCGCGGGCACCGCACCGAAACCTGGCACGAGATCATGACTGCCTGTTCCGGAGAATGAGCTTCTCACCGACGGCCGGGTCAGCTCCCGGCGGGCTTCCTGTCGTAGGTGAGGCAGATGGCGCCGGTGCCGGAGGTGGACAGGTCGGTCAGCGTCCAGGACGTCTGGGGAACGCCGTCCTCGAACAGGCGCGCACCGCCGCCGACCAGCTCGGGGCACAGGGTGATCGTCAGCCGGTCCAGCTCCCCGGCCGCCACCAGGGCCTTGATGACGCTGACGCTGTTGAGCACGACCATGTCGCCGCCGGGCTCCGCGCGCAGCCGCCGCACCTCCGCGGCCGCGTCGCCGTTCACGATCCGGGAGTTCTTCCAGGGCGCGCCGGTGAGCGTCGAGGAGAAGACGACCTTCTCGACCTCGTCCAGCCACTGCGCCATCTCGCGGTCGCGGGGCTCGGCGCTCTCGTCCTGGGCGACGGCCGGCCAGTAGCCGCCGAAGCCCTCGTAGTTCTTGCGGCCCAGCAGGACCGTGGTGGCCGAGCCCGCCATCCGCACCATCAGGTCGCGCGGCGCGTCGGAGACGGCGTGCGGGCCGATCCAGCCCATGTCGTACTCGCCGCCGCGCCCGTGCACGCGGCCGTCCAGCGACAGGGAGATGTTGGCGATGACCTTGCGGGCCTGGCCGCCGGTGGTGGTCGTCATGGTGGTGCTCCTGTGGTCGGGACGCCCTCGCGGCGCCGTCTCCCTCGATGGTGTCGCCGGCGCGGCCCGGGAACATCTGCCAGGTGGCCGATATGCGCTGGCGCGGTGGCCGAGGTGGGCGCGGCGGCCCGGATGGTGGCAGACTTCCCGCGATGTCCGAGGTCGACCGCGTCCCGCAGGAGCTGACGTCGTTCGTCGGGCGGACCGGCGAGCTGGCGGCGATCGGCGGCCTGCTCGCCGCCGGCCGCGCGCTGACGCTGGTCGGGCCGGGCGGGTGCGGCAAGACCCGGCTGGCGGTCCGCGCCTGCCGGGAGCAGGCCGGGGCCTGGGCCGACGGTGTCTTCTGGGCGGGCCTGGAGCACGAACCGGAGGACGGCGGCGTCGCCCGCGCGCTGGCCGGGGCGCTGGACGTGCCGCTCCCCGAGGGGACGGACCCGTTGCCCGCGCTCGTGCGCGCGCTGCGGGGACGCTCGGCGCTCATCGCGGTGGACAACTGCGAGCACGTCCTGGACGGAGCGGCGCACGTCATCGCCGGGATCCTGGCGGAATGCCCGCACGTGGCGATCCTGGCCACCAGCCGCGCCACGCTCGGGATCGGCGGTCAACGGGTGTGGCGCGTCCCGCCGCTGGACCTGTCCGACGCGCTGAGCCTCTTCCTCGAACGCGCCCGCACGACGGAGGGGACGGAGCTCGGCGCGGAGGCGCGGGCCGGTGCCAGGCGCGTCTGCGACCGGCTCGACCGGCTCCCGCTCGCCCTGGAACTGGCGGCCGGCTGGGCGGGCACGCTGTCACCGGCGCAGATCGCCGACTCGCTGGGCGACCCGTACGCCATGCTGGACGGCGGCGCGCGCACCGCGGCGTTCCGGCAGCGGACGCTCGAAGAGTCGATGCGGTGGAGCCATCGCCTCCTCGACGAGGACGAGCGGGTGCTGTTCCGCTGGCTCGGCGCGTTCGAGCCCGGCTTCGCCTCCGACGCCGTCGCGGGCCTCGCCGCGCTCGGCGGACCGCCGCCGGGGCGCCTGCTGAAGGCCCTGCGCGGGCTCATCGACAAGTCACTCGTCGTCGCCGACACGGCCGGACCCGTGGCGCGCTACCGGATGCTCGGGGTCGTCCGCGCCTACGCGCGGGCCCGCCTGGACGAGGCGGGCGACGCCGACGCCGTCCGCGACCGGCACCTTGACCTCTACCTGTCGCTGGCCGAAGGGCTGGCCCCGCTGCTGGACACCGACAAGGACGCCTGGCGGGCCAGGGCTGGCGCCGAGTACGCCAACATCCGCGCCGCCATCGAATGGGGACTGTCGCGCGACGACGCGGCGCGGGGACGGCGGCTCGCCGCGTCGATGGCGTGGCTGTGGCACCTGGAGGGCCGCGGGCCGGAGGGCGTCCGGCTGCTGCGCCTGGCCGCCGGGCGCGGGGCGGGCGAGCGCGGCGCGTTGCAGGCGGAGGTCCTCGTGGCGCAGGCCCTGGTCGCCGACACCGCGCTCGCGGGCGGGGACGCGTACGAGACCGCCCGGACCGCGCGCGAGCTGGCGGCGGAGGCGGGCGCGCCCGCCGCCGGGCGCCTGGCCGGGTCGCTCGCCGCCATCGGCCTGCTGGCCACGGATCTGGACGGCGCGCACACCGCGGCGATGGCCGTCCGGGACGAGGCCCTGGAAGCGGGCGACGGGTTCGTCGCGGACTCCTCGCTGGCGCTGGCCGGGCTCGTCCACCTGCTCCGCGACGAGTACGCCGAGGCGATCGCCTGCTTCGAGCCCGCCCTGGAGGGGCTGCTGCGCCGCGGCGACCGCGGCGTGGCGTCCTCCAGTCTCGGCTGGCACGCGCTGGCCGCGGCCAGGTCGGGCGACCTGAGGAAGGCGGCCGACCTGGCCGAACGCGCCGTGGCGACGGCCGAGCCGCTGCGCGACTTCCACCGGATCGGCACGGCGCGCGGCGTGCTGGCCGAGGTCCGCGCGCTGCAGGGCCGTGTCGAGGACGCCGCCGACGCGATCGCCCCGATCGACCGTCTCGTGGCGGACTCCGGCGAACCGGTCTTCATCCCCGGCTGGGAACGCGTCAAGGCCCTGCTCGCGCTCGGCCGGGGCCGTCCCGGCCAGGCTGTGGAATGGTGCCGCCGGGAAGGGCGGTGGCGGGCCGAGCCGAAGGACGAGCACCTCGCCCCCGACACCCGGCTGGTGCTGGCGGAGGCGCTGCGGGCCTCGGGCGAGGAGGCCGCCGCGGCGGAGATCCTGGACGGCCTGGCGGGCTCTCCCCTGATCGGCTCGATGCCGCGCGTCCGGGCGGCCGTGGCCGAGCAGAGGGCGGTCCTCGCCCGCGCCGCCGACCCCGAACGCGCGCTCGACCTGCACCACGAGGTCCTGCGGATCGCGTCGGCGCACGGCCTCGTCCTGTGCTGCGCCGACTCCCTGGAGTCGCTGGCCCTCCTGGCACTGCGCCGCGGCACGGGCAAGGCCGCCGGGATCCTGGCGGGCGCCGCGGAACGCGCCCGCTCGGAGGCCGGAGCGGGCCCCGGACCGTCCACGGCCGCCCTGCGCGACGAACTGGCCGCGGACTCGGGCGAGGCCCTCGACCAGGGCCGCTGCATGGAGTTGCGGGACGCGATCTCCTACGCCGCCCGAGCACGCGGGCCGCGGCGCCGTCCCGACTCAGGCTGGGAGAGCCTCACCCCCACCGAGCGGTCGGTCGTCGACCTCGCCGTCCAGGGCCTGTCCAACCCCGAGATCGCCGCCCGCCTGTTCATGAGCAGGGGCACGGTCAAGACCCACCTCGCCCACGTCTACGCGAAGCTCCACGTCGCCAACCGCACCGAACTGGCCCGCCTCGCCACTAACGGGCCAGTTTGAGGGTGCGGCGCTCCAGATCGATCGCGGTGATGACGACGGTGACCCGTTCACCGGGCCGTACGGCGTCGTCCGCCCCCTTGACCAGCCCTTCGACACCGTCGGCCACGCGGACGAAGACGCCGAACGGGACCACCTTGGTGACCGTGCCGTCCAGGCTCTGCCCCGCGTGGTGACGGCGCGCGAACTCCTTGAACGGGTCGGGCCGCAGCGCGCGCAGTGACAGCCGGGCCTCGCCGTTGGTGGTGTCGAACTGCAGGAACTCGCCGGTGACCCGCTGCCCGACCCGCACGATGTCGGCCGGGTCGTCGAAGTGCTCCCAGGCCAGTTCGGGGATGGTCACGAAGCCCACGCCCGGGAAGACGGGATGGTCGGGGCCGTCGTCCAGGTCCACGAACACGCCGAACCTCTCGATGGCGGCCACCGTGCCGGAAAGGACCTCGCCGGGACGCAGCGACGCCAGGAACCCCCAGAGTTCGGGGTGCTCCGTCGCGGCCTCGGGCTGGTCTCCGCTCATGGCCTCCAGCCTTTCATGAGAGGCTCGCGGGTGTGATCGAGGCGGTGCTGTGGGACGTCGATGACACGATCTTCGATTTCTCCGGCTCGGAACGGGCGGGCCTGCTGCGGCATTTCGCGGCGGAGGGGCTGCCGTCCGACGAGGCGGCGCTGGAACGGTGGCGGCGGATCACCGACGCCGAGTACGGGCGGTTCGCGGCCGGGGAGCTGACCTACGAGCAGCAGCGGCGGCGGCGCGTCCGCGGGTTCGTCGGGCGTCCGGTCGGCGACGGCGACGCCGACGCCTGGTACGGCCGGTACGAGGTGCTGTTCGAGGCCGCGTGGACGGCGTTCCCCGACGTGGCCGCGGTACTGGACGCGCTCCCCTACCGGCAGGGCATCCTGTCCAACTCCAGCACCGTCCACCAGGAGCGCAGGATGAGCGCGCTGGGGCTGCGGCACCACTTCGAGGTGCTGCTGTGCTCCGACCGGCTCGGCTGCGCCAAGCCCGACCGCTCCGCGTTCCTGGCCGCCTGCGAGGCGCTGGGCCTTCCTCCGTCCAAGGTCGCCTATGTCGGTGACCGGCTCGATGTGGACGCCGTGGGCGCGCACCGCGCGGGGCTCACGGGCATCTGGCTCGACCGCGCGGGCGCGGAGGCGGCCGTCCCGGAAGGCGTGTTCCGGATCACGGCCCTCGGCGAGCTTTCGGGGCTGCTCTCTAGCCGGTGACGCTGAGCGAGACGGCCATGCCCAGGCCGACGGCCAGCGCCGCGGTGATGAGGATGAGGAAGAACTTGTGCACGGCGGTCCTCCCGGGGCGGGTCAGGGGCGTGGGGCGGACACGGCGAGAACGGCGTCCGCCACGAGGCCGGTTCCGTCCGTGAGGGCGTTTCCGGGGACGGGGGCGGGCTCGTCCGTGGCCACCGGGAACCGGTCGGAGCGGTAGGCGTGGCCGTCGCGGGTGACGGCGGCCGACTGGTACGTCGAGTCGGCCAGCCGCGCCAGCCACAGCAGGCCGTCCGCCCCCATCGCCATCGCGGCCGTGGCGTAGGCATCGGCCACGCCCAGGTCGGGGCCGGTGACGGTCACCGAGCGCAGGGCGCGGACCGGCTCGCCGGTGTGCGGGTCCAGGACGTGGTGGCCGCGCTCGTACGTGCCGGAGGTGGCGACGGCCAGATCGGTCCCGGTCACCACCCAGGCGACCTTGTCCGGCTCCCACGGATGCCGCACCCCGACGCGCCAGGCGCCGCCGGACGCCGACCGGCCCCGGCAGCGGACGTCGCCGCCCGCGTTGATGCAGTGGTTGAGGGAGCCGGCGCGGGCCAGGCGGGCCGAGGCGACCTCGACCGACCAGCCCTTGACGTACCCGGAGGGGTCCAGTCTCCCGGTCGCGCGCGCGTCGAAGTAGCCATCGGTGCGGCGGTGCAGGTCCGCGCAGGCTTCCAGGACGGCGCGCAGGTCGGGCGAGCAGCCGTCGAGGCCGGCCGGCCCGTCGTCGTCGTCGTCGAAGAGGCTGACCTCGCTGTCGGCGCGGTAGGTGCTGAACCTCCGGTCCACTTCGTGCAGCCAGGCGCAGGTCCGCTCGACGAGGCCGGCCAGGTCGCGGCGCGGGAGCAGGTCGGCGATGTCGATGCTGACCGCCGTCCCCATGACGTGCTCGATGTGATGCATGCTCGCGCTCCCGTTCAGGCCCTCGCCGCCGCCAGCGCCGACTGCAGCGAGGCGGTGAACGAGCCGCTGGTGTACGTGGCGCCCGAGACGGTGTCGATCCGGGCGCTCTGGGCGGTCAGGGTCTCCTGCCGGAGCACGGGGATCGCCCGCCGGTTGACCTGCACGGTCTTGGCCGGGGACGTGGCGTGGGTGGCGCTGACCCCGGTGATCCGCCCGCCCGCGACCCTGATGGTGACCTGGATGGGGCCGTGCGGGTTGACCGAGGCCGTGCCCCGGAACACGCCGTTCTTGAGCCCGTTCGCGGCGGCCGCGCCCCCGCCCCCGGCGCGCGCGGTGCCCGACGGGGCGGGTGCGGGGGCGGCCCCGTCCGTCTCGCCCGCGGCCTGGTCGGTCGCGACGGGGTCGGGCGGGCTCGTCCCGAACTTGGCGGCGAGCAGCAGGGCCGTCCCGGTCAGCGTGCCGGCGACGGCCGCGGTGGTTCGGCGCATCTCGTTGTCTCCCAGGGGTCGGTCGCGGCTCAGGGTTCTCAGAACTCGAAGGGGTCACGGTGGATCTGCCGGCGGCGCACCCGCAGCCGGCGCAGTGTGGCGATCGCGGCCTCGACCATGCCGGGCGGGCCGCACAGGTACACGTCGCGGTGCCGCACGTCCGGGACGAGTTCCCGGAGCCCTTCGGGCGTGAGCAGGCGGCGCGGGCCCGGCTCGTCGCGCGAGCCCAGCACGTAGTGGACGGTGAAGCCGCGGCGGCGGGCCAGGCCGCGCAGCTCGTCGCCGAAGGCGATGCCGGAGGCGTCGGCGGCCCGGTAGATGACCACGGTGTCGCTCGGGAGCTCGTCCAGCAGCGCGCGGATCGGGGCGATGCCGCTGCCGCCCGCGATCAGCAGCGTCCGCTGGCGGACGCGGTGGCCGGCGGTGAACGTTCCCGAGGGTCCGGCGGCCAGGATCCTGGTGCCGGGCCGCAGGTGGCGCAGCCGCGCGGTGTGGCCGCCGACCGCGTTGACGGTCAGCCGCAGCCACTGCTCGTTGGGCGCCGCCGACAGCGAGAAAGGGTGGGACTGCCACCAGCCCCCGCCGTTCAGGAACCGCCAGCGGAAGTACTGCCCGGCGCGGGCCTCCAGCCGGTCCAGGCGGCGGCCGCCGACGTAGACGGAGAACATCGTCTCCGTCTCGGGCACGACGTCGATGACGTGGAGCCGGTGCCGCAGGTTCAGCCACAGCGGCTCGACCACCCGGCCCCAGACCAGGCAGGCGATCACCAGGGCGTACAGGCCCGCCCAGTACCAGGCGGCGAAGCCCCCGCGGGAGAGCTCGGCGCCGTTGGCGAACTGGTGCCCGTAGCCCAGGATCAGCACCGCGTACGTGGCCAGGTGCAGCCAGTGCCACAGCTCGTAGGGCAGGCGGCGGCGGACGCCGCGGATCGCCAGCGCGGCGATCGCCACCATGATCCCGGTGGCGGTGAACGCGCCGACCATGCCGTCGTAGGTGGTGAACAGGGTGACGGTCTCGTCGGCGATCGTGACGTCCTCGGTCAGCGCGTAGCCGACCGTGATGTACCCGGCGTGCGCGAGCACCATCACCAGCAGCCACGCGCCCAGGCGGCGGTGCCAGCGCATCAGGTCGTGGCCGCCGATCCAGGTCTCCAGCCAGGCGACCCGGCTCATCATCAGCACCTGCGCCAGGAGCAGGAACCCGCCGCCCAGACCGGTGACCCGCCCGGCCGCGGTGATGACCTCGGCGGGCTCACTGACCGCGCTGGGCGGGGTGTTGAACACCCAGAGCGCGACACTGGCGGACAGCATCGTCCAGAACAGCATGACCACCAGGAGCCGGTTGCCGGCGATCTTCGCGGCGGGCGCCTTCTGCCGTGCGGGCGCGGCCTGCGCTCTGGACGGCCGCTCCCGCCGGGCGAGCGGCTGGTCCCCGTGCCGGGCGTAGCGCGGGGGCTGGGCCCGGGGGTCGTTCACCAGGGGGGCCGTCAGGTTGTCCGGGCTCACGGCAGGACGCGGCGCCGCCCGCTGCGGAGGCGGCCCGTGCGGAGGCGGCCCGTGCGGAGGCGCGCTCGGCGGAGGCCACGCCAGGTCGGGGACGGTGCGGCGCATGGCCGCGGCCCGCCGCCGATCCCGGTCGCCGCCGTACGTGTCGTCGTACGCGGCCGGGGGGCTCGTCGGTGGAACCGTCTTTCCTCCGTGCACGCGATCCTCCGTGAGGGTCCGGGCGCGCGTCACGCCGGGCTGTGCCGGGAGAGCTTCGCCGGAGGCCGTGGTCGTCTGGGGCCTGACGGAAGGTCGTACGGCCGTGCCCGCCCCGGCGGTTCACCGGTCGGATCCGGAGGTGCGCTCCTTTCCGGCTTGTATCGGCGGCCACAAATCCGCCCGGAAATCACTCACCCTGGAGCACTGAACAGATGGCAAGGGCGTGCTTACAGTGGGTCGGCATTCAAAAGAACGCGAGCGTTTCGCTAGGCGTCCGCCGGCCTCCCACCCCCCAGGAGCCTCCCATGAGCACGCCGACCGACCTCGGCGCCCCAGTGCCGGACGCGCCCGCGCCCGCCCCCGTCCAGACCCGGCGTACCGGCAGACGCGCCGCCGGGGCGCTCGCCCTGGCCGCGATCACCGGGTCGCTGGTGGCGGGCGGCGTCGAGCGGGCCGCGGCGCAGGCACCCGTCGACACCACCGTGGCCCGCGCCGACTGCGGGCCGGGCTCGGCGCCCGAGACCGGCCTCCAGGGCCAGGTCCCCCTCGCCGACCGCGAGAGCGGACGCAGCCAGCGCGGTTACGAGTGCAACCTAAAACTGCTCAGCCGCTACCAGGGCCAGGGGCAGGCGACGGTCGGCGCGTCCTACGGCCACTGCCAGTACCTCGGGACGATCCTGCCGAGCGCGGTGTCGGCCAAGCGGCCGGGCGTGAACGTCGTCGACATGTCCGATCCGGCGCGGCCCCGGCTGAGCGACTCGCTGGTCAGCCCCGCCACGCTCGGCGGGACGTGGGAGACCCTCAAGGTGCACGAGGGCCGCGGGCTGCTGGCCGCGGTGTCGGTCGGCCTCCTCAGCGGCGGCTTCTTCGTCTCCGTGTACGACATCAAGACCGACTGCGCCAAGCCCCGGCTGCTGAACGGGATCAACGGCACCAAGCTCACCCTGCCCGGCCTGTTCCCCGGCCACGAGGCCGCCTGGTCCGCCGACGGCCGCACGTACTGGACGACCGGGACGGTGGGCGGCACCATCGCCGCGCTGGACATGTCCGACCCGAGGTCCCCGAAGGTGCTCTACAACGGCTCCACCGGACTGGTCAACCACGGCATCGGCGTGAGCGCGGACGGCAGGCGCATCCACGTCGCCGACATCCCGACCGGCTTCACCACCCTCGACGCCGGCGACATCCAGGACCGCAAGCCGCAGCCGCAGTTGCGCCGCGTCTCCGGGACGACGTGGTCCGACGGGCTGGTCACCCAGCACACGATCCCGTTCACCCACCGCGGGCGGCCCTACATGGTCGCGGTCGACGAGCTGGGGTCGGGCGGCGCGCGGATCCTGGACATGTCCGACGAGACGAAGCCGGTCACCGTGCGGCAGCTCAAGCTGGAGATCAACCGGCCCGAGCACGCCCAGCGGCGCGGGGCCGACACCGCCAAGAACGGGATCTTCGGCTACGACTCGCACTACTGCACCCTCGACCGGCTCGCCGATCCGACCGCGATGGCCTGCGGCTGGGCGCAGTCGGGGATCCGCGTGTTCGACATCCGGGACCTGCGGGCGCCCCGCGAGATCGCCTACTTCAACCCGCCCGCGCAGGTCGGCAAGCGCGACCAGCTGCGGAACTCGGCGCACGCGTTCGTCCCGTTCGGCGCGCACTTCTCCGACATCCTCGAGAACTACCCGGGCAAGCCGCCGCTCTACACGGGCGAGACGGACATGACCGCCGACTGGTGCATGTCGCCGCCGCGCTTCGACGGCGACCGGCTGTGGGTGTCGTGCGACGACAACGGGGCGCTGCTGCTGCGCTTCAGCAACAACGCCTACCCGTTGCGATGAGCGCGCGGGCCGCCGCGGGACGCGTGCTCGCGGCCGTCGGGTTCATGGTGCTGGGCGCGGGGTCGGTGATGCTGCTGCCCGGTGACGGGCCGGCGGGAGGGGCCGCGGCACGGGTCGCGGCCCCCGGCGAGGTCGAGGTCGGGTTCAGCCAGGACATGATCGTCCATCATCAGCAGGCCGTCACGATGGCCCAGGCGGTCCGCGGGCGGACGGGCTCGTCGGTCGCGCAGCTGGCCTCCGCGATGGAGCTCAACCAGATCAAGGAGATCGGCCAGATGCAGGGCTGGCTGGGCCTCTGGAACGCGCCCCAGGTGCCCTCCGGCCCGCCGATGACCTGGATGGCCCCGGACCGCCCCGGCCACACCGGTCACGGGACGGCCGGTCATCGCGCCTCTGGCGGCGGCGGGGGCGGCGGGGGCGGCGGGGGCGGTGCGATGCCGGGCATGGCCACGCAGCAGGAACTGGACCGGCTGGGCCGGGCCAAGGGCCGCGACCTGGACGTGCGGTTCCTGCAGCTCATGATCCGCCACCACGAGGGCGGGCTGGTCATGGCGGCCGCCGCCGCGCGGGACGCCGCCCATCCGCAGGTGCGGGGGACGGCGAGGCTCATGGCCGCCGAGCAGCGCAAGGAGATCGGCCTCATGACCGGCCTGCTCGCCGCCCTGGGCCACCGCCCCCTGCCGTCCCCCGGCGCCCCGGGCTGATCCGGCCGCTCCCGGAGGCGCGGATCGGCCGCGGCACTGCTGATCGTCGCGGCCGTCCGGTAGCATCGGCTTACGAACGTACTAGTTCGTACAACACAGCCGAAGGAGCGGGCCGGGATGACCGCGCATCTGATCGGGCTGATCGGCTCCGGCATCGCCACCTCCCTCAGCCCCGCCCTGCACGAGCGCGAGGCCGACCACCACGGCCTGCGCTACCTCTACAAGATCATCGACCTGGACGACGTGGCCCCGGACGATCCCGGCGAGCTGATCCGCGCCGCCCGCAGGCTCGGCTACACCGGGCTGAACATCACCCACCCCTGCAAGCAGACCGTCATCCCCCACCTCGACGAGCTGTCCCCCGACGCCGCCCGCCTCGGCGCCGTCAACACCGTCACCTTCGACGGCCCCAGAGCCATCGGCCACAACACCGACTGGACCGGCTTCGCGCACTCCTTCGCCCGCGGCCTCCCCGACGCCCCCACCGGCCACATCGTCCAGCTCGGCGCCGGAGGAGCGGGCGCCGCCGTCGCCCACGCCCTCCTCACCCTCGGCGCGGACCGCCTCACCCTCGTCGACACCGACCCCGCCCGCGCCCGCAGCCTCGCCGCCGAACTGGCCCGGCACTTCGGTTCCGGCCGCGCCCGCACCGCCACCACCGCCGACCTGGCCGCCGCCCTCCGGCACGCCGACGGGCTGGTGAACACCACCCCCATCGGCATGACCGCGCACCCCGGCACTCCGCTCCCCGCCGGCCACCTGCACGCCGGCCTCTGGGTCGCCGACATCGTCTACCGGCCGCTCGACACCCGGCTCCTCCAGCGCGCCCGCCGGCTCGGCTGCCGCACCCTCGACGGCGGCGGCATGGTCGTCTTCCAGGCCGCCGACGCCTTCCGGCTCTTCACCGGCCTGGAGCCCGACCCCGACCGGATGCTCACCCACCTGTCCACGCTCGTCACCACCTGACGGGCGCGGACGTCACCGCCGCGCGCACAGGTAGGGGCGGGCCAGGACCAGCGCCAGGGCGGTGAGGACGATCCCGACGTAGACGGGCGCCAGGTGCAGGAGGTCGGTGTAGCCGATGTGCGCGTGCACCGCCACCGGCGGGACGAACCCCACGACCGCCGCCACCGCCAGCGACCACCACAGCCACGCCTCGCCGCGCCGCCAGCCCCAGGCGGTGAGCAGCGTGATCGCCGCGGCGGCGGCCATCAGCGCGCCGCCGAACCCCGCCCGGTCGTGCGCGATGAACGGCAGCAGGCGCGGGTTCGCGGCGCTGAGTTCGCCGGAGGTGGTCTGGAGGAAGGCCAGGTCGCTGGGCACGAACACGTGGGTGAGCCCCACGGTCGAGACGGCCGCGCCCCCGGCGAACAGCCCCACCCCGGTGACGATCAGCAGGAGCTGCCCCAGCAGCGCCCGCCGCCGCTCGGTCTCCGGCCCGTCCGCCGCGAGCGTCCAGCGCGGGAGGACGGGACGCCGCCGCACGGCCACCACGAACATCGGGAACAGCGTGACGGTGACGGCGGTGTGCAGCGGCTCCACGAACCCGAACGCCAGGAAGTAGAACAGCGTCGGGAACGCGATGAACCCGGAGACCAGGTAGGCGTTGCGCGCCCACGGCCACCCGCGCCGGATCCCGCCCGCGGCCAGCCCGGTGTAGAGCACGCCGATGGTCACCATCGTGGCGGCCATGGTGATCCGGTCGTGCTGCAGGAAGTGCACCAGCTGGTGGTTGGCTCCGTGGAGCCCGGCCCGGTCGAGGCCGAGGAAGCCCTGGTCGTACCAGAGCAGGAGCGGGCCGAGGGTGATGGCGGCCGCGCCCAGACCGGCGACGATCATCCCGATCCCGACGCACATCCCCCACCACCACGCGGGCCATCGCCGCGGATCGAGCCCCACCTCGCGCACGCGGGGCGCGGGATCGGTCGGCGTGACCGCCTCGGCCACCCGCTGGAACCAGCCGGGCCCCGCCTCCACCAGGATCTCCGGGGTCGCCAGGACCGCCCCGCCCGGATCGGCGGACAGCGCGGCCAGGGCATCGGCGACGGCGGCGGTCGCGGGCTCGGCCGTCTCCGCGCCGCCGACGGCCAGCACCGCGTCCACATGGGGGGTGAGCGCGGCCGTGACCTCGGGATCGTCCGTCCGCACGAGCACGGGGCACCGCCGCCCGGCGGCGGCCCGGCGCACCGCGTCCACGTCGCCGGGGCCGACCGGCTCCACGACGACCAGACCGGCGCCCTGCGTGGGCAGCGCGCGGACGGCGTCGCGCGCGACGTCCGGCGGCACGACCGCGCCCAGGCGCGACCCGACCGCGATGCCGGCGACGGTCCCGGCCAGCGCGGACGGAGGCGCCGTGTGACCGAACACGGCCTCGATCGTCCGGCGCCCGCCCGGCAGCGAGGTCAGCGTCGCCAGCGCGCGCAGCGCGGCCCGCTGCGAGCGGCGCGTCCCCAGCAGCGCGCCCGCGGGCCCGCGCAGCGGATGGTAGGTCCAGTCGGGCATCAGGCTCTCCAGCCCAGGATCGGTGCCATGGACCGCAGCGTGACCGACGTGGGGAGCAGCCTGGCGGCGACGTTCCGCGCCATGACCGCGGGCGGCCAGGCCACGTTCCCGACGGCGCCCAGGCGGGCCGCACGGCGTGCCACGCGCTGCGTTCTGGGCCGGCGCAGGCGGTCGTAGCGGGCCAGGGCCGCGGCGACGTCCCCGGCGGCGCCGCCGAGGCATTCGGCCAGGACGACGGCGTCCTCCAGCGCCTGGCACCCGCCCTGCCCCAGGTTGGGCGTCATCGCGTGGGCGGCGTCGCCGAGCAGCGCCATCCGGCCGCTGACGAACGTGGACAGGGGCGGCAGGGTGTAGATGTCGTGGCGGAGCACGCCGCCCTCGGGCACCGAGGCGAGCAGGGCGGGGATCGGCTCGGGCCACGCCTCGAACCGGCGGCGCACCTCGGCCCGCTCCCCGTCCGGGGCGGCGCCGCCCTCCGGCGTCGCGGCGGCGCCGAAACAGTAGACGCGGCCGCCGCTCATCGAGGTGAAGCCGAACTCCTCGCCGCGCCCCCAGGTCACGGCGCCGCCGGCGAGCGGTTCGGGCAGCGGCTCGGTCACCATGCGCCAGGCGGTGAACCCGGCGTACCGGGGCGGCGCGGCCGACGGCCACCCGGCGCGCCGCACCGCGCTGCGCAGGCCGTCGGCGCCGATCACGAGCGCGGCCCGCAGACTTCCCCGGTCGTGCTCGGCCACCACCGCGTCGCCGTCGTCGTGCACCCCGGTGATCGTGGTCGACGGGCGCAGCGCCCCGTCCGGCAGCGCCCCGGCCAGGATCCGTATCAGCTCGGCGCGGTGCAGCACGACCAGCGGCGCCCCGAACCGCGCTTCGAGGACGGCGTTGTCGGTACGCGCGAGCCAGCGTCCCGTACGGTCGCGCACGCCGCCGCCGGCCTCGACCGCGCCCACCTCCCTGACCTGGCCGTCCAGGCCGAGCGCGGCAAGGGCCCTCAGGGCGTTGGGCCACAGCGACAGGCCCGCGCCGATCTCGGTGAACTCCGCGGCCCGCTCGCAGACCTCGACCCGCCACCCCCGCCGGGACAGCGCCACCGCCGCGGCCAGGCCACCGATCCCGCCGCCGGCGATCACCGCGGTGCGCTCCGCCATCATCCACTCCCGGCCATCGTCCGCCCCCGGCCCTACATCTACCCGGGTCGTGCGTTCGCCCAGACCGTACTGGCCGACGAAGCCGTAGAGATCACCACGCGGCGGCCGGAGCCGGTCACAGGCTAGGGAGCGGGCTTCTCCCACACCGAGACGTGCCCGCGGCTCTCGCCGGTGAACGGCTCGCGCGTCCAGCCCGCCCAGCGGTCGCGCAGCCGCATCCCGGCCAGCCGCGCCATGAGGTCCAGCTCCGAGGGCCACACGTACCGGAACGGGATCGAGGTGAACGTGCCGCGGCCGTCGACGATCTCGACGTAGTTGGAGCTCATCGACTGGGTGGCGACGTCGTACACGTCATACGCCCACCGCGTCTCCCCCACCTGGAACGGCACGGCGTCCTGGCCGGGCGGGAGCCTGCGCAGGTCCGGGACGCCGACCTCGACGACGAAGCGGCCGCCCGGCTCCAGGTGCCGGGCGACGGTGCGGAAGCAGTCGACCTGGGCGTCCTGCGTCGTCAGGTTCATGATGGTGTTGAAGACCAGGTAGGCGACGGAGAACGAGCCGTCCACGCGGGTGGTGGCGAAGTCGCCGATCGTCACGCCGATCGCGTCGCCGCCCGGCTTGGCGCGCAGCCGCGCGACCATCGCCCGCGACAGGTCGACGCCGTGGACCGGGACGCCGCGGCGGGACAGGGGCAGCGCGATGCGGCCGGTCCCGATGCCCAGCTCCAGGGCCCGGCCGTCGCCGGCCAGCTCCGCGAGGACGTCGACGGCGGGCTCGACGGCGCCGGGCTCGAACATCTCCTTCGACGCCTCGTCGTACGTCGCCGCGACGGACTCGCCGAAGTGGCCATCGTCGTCAACCATCGCCGGGACACTACCCCGGAGGCCCTCCGCGGCGCGCCCGGTTATTTGCGGGACGACCCCGCCGATCAGGCGGGGTCGGCGCGGAGGAGCCGCAGGAACGCCTTGATGCCCGTGATGAGCTCCTGGTCGTCGGTCAGCTGCGCCACGGTGGTCTCGAACCGGCGGCCCAGGGCGTCCAGCCTGCCGTTCAGGTCGGCGGCGGCGCGCCGGCCCGTGAGGTCCACCGCCTCCAGCCGCCGTTCGAGCGTGTGATCGGCCTGGTGGAGGTGCTCGGTGGTGAGCCGCATGGCCTCGACGCGGCCCTCCAGGAAGGTGAGCCGTTCGACCAGGTCGAGGACGTCGTCGCGGGGATACCGGACCTCCCGCAGCATCGTGCCGAGCCGGCTGCGCAGGTGGGCGAACCACGCGTGGGCGGGCCGGAAGAACGTGCTGAGCAGGTAGAAGCCGGCGAAGTAGTACCCGATCACCGCTCCGGAGAAGAAGGCGATCACCGCGACGACGGCCGCGGAGACCGCGTGGCCGCACACGGCGGCCGTCCGGGCCCGCGCCGCGATCCGGCGGGCCTCGGCCTCGCGTTCCGGCGGCACCTCCAGCCCGCGTGCCCGGCCGGCCCCGATCTCCTGAACGAGCCGGCGGGCCTGGAAGTGCACGTTCCACGGCACCACGAGCAGGGCGTAGGCGAGCACGTTTCGGACCATGGGCCCATGGTCGGCGCGCCGGCGGCCCGCGTCATGAGCCCGGGTACTCGACCGCGCATAGGTAGATCCGCCCCCGCGCCCCGTCCGACCTGGGTGGATATGGAAACCCGTATCAGCCGGAGCCCAATATCAGTATTGGACATCACGGAAGGCGCTCTGGTCTGCTCGTGCCGGAACGAAGACAGTCGGCGAGAGCGAGGAATCTGTGATGCGGCACGTCCACCACCGGGGGCTCCGGGCGAAACTCGGGGCCTCCGCCCTGGCGATCACCACGCTGTTCGCCGGAGCGGCCTGCGGCGCCGGGACCTCGACCGCCGGCGAGCGCGCGGCGCGCACCGGGACCACCGTCCAGCAGGGCCCCTCGACTCAGGCAGACGTCGCCAAGGAGTTGCGCAGCCTGGAGACCTCCTACCAGGGACGGATCGGCGCGTTCGCCATCGACACGGCCACCGGCAGGAGCGTGGGCTACCGGACGCACGAGCGCTTCCCCAGCAACTCCTCCTTCAAGGCGATCCTGTGCGGCGCGATCCTGCACAGGTCGCGCACCGCCGATCCGGGCCTGCTGGACCGCACGCTGCGCTGGTCGGCGGACGACGTGGTCTCGCACTCCCCCGTCACCGGGCTCAAGGAGAACATCGAGAACGGCCTGACCTCCGCGCGGCTCTGCCACGCGACCATCACCACCAGCGACAACACGGCCGCGAACGTGCTGCTGAAGCAGATCGGCGGCCCGCCCGGGCTCACCCGCTTCTACCGCTCCCTCGGCGACCCGGTCGGACGGCTCGACCGCTGGGAGACCGATCTCAACATCTGGGCGCCCGGCGAGAAGCGCGACACCATCATGCCCGCGTTCATGGCCGCCGACCTGCGCAAGCTGACGCTCGGCCCGGCCCTCGTCGCGCAGGACAGCAAGCGCCTCAACGACTGGCTGCGCGCCAACACCACCGGCGACAAGCGCATCCGCGCGGGCCTTCCCGAGGGCTGGACCGTCGGTGACAAGACCGGGACCGGCGGCGTGTACGGGGCCGCGTCCGACATCGCGATCGCCTGGCCGCCGTCCGGCGCACCGCTGATCATCGCCGTCTACACCAACCGGAACACCGAGGACGGCGCCGTCGACGACACCGTCTTCGCCAAGACCACGACCGTGCTGGCGCGCGGCCTCGGCAAGATCTCCTGACCGCCCCCGCCCTTCAGGCCGGCTCCCCGCGGGGGCCGGCCTGCGCGGCTCAGCCGTGGGCGATGGCGAACCCGAGGACGACCGCCGCCGAGACCACCACGTGCCCCGGGGCCAGGTCCTCCCCGGACGCGGCGCCGGCCGACGAGTGGCTCATGTAACGCTCGGTGCCGACCTGCTCGGGGTCGACGTCGTCGATGTGCAGGACGGCGCCCAGCCGCACCCCGGCGGCCTCCGCGTACAGCTCGGCCTTCCTGCGCGCCGCCTTGACCGCCTTCCGGCGGGCCTCGGCCCGCATCTCGCCCTTGCCGGTCACGTCGAAGTCGACGGCCTCGATCTCGTTCGCTCCGGCGTCGACCAGATCGACCAGAAGGGGCTGCACGTCCTCCAGGTTCCCGGACTCGACGGAGAACGCGGCCTGGCACTGGTAGCCGAGGAACTTGCGCTCCGTCCCATAGGCCCACGAACTCTTGAGGCCCAGCCGGGACCGTTCGACGGCGGAGTCGGGCACCCCGTGCCGGCGCAGCGTCTCCCGCACCGCCTGCACGGCGCGGTTGGCCGAGGCGAACGCCTCGGACGGCGTCTGCTCCAGGCGGACGACCATGAACCTGGCCCGCACCAGGTCGGGCATCGCCTTCACGCTGGCCGCGCCGTAGGCGGCCACACCCCACGGTTTCCGCACCATCTGCATGCCGATGATCTAAGCAGTCCCCCCGGCCCCCCGATCCGCGAACGGACAAATCCCCCGCCCGGCGGACTGATCTCCCTGGTCGGCGGGGTGCGGTGGTTCAATGGGAGGGACGGCCCGGCGGCCGCCGGGCGTGATGGTCCGCGAGGTTCGGGAGGCGACCATGTCGACCATCTCCGAAGTCGGTACCGACATCTTCCGGGTCAACCTGGAGCTCGAGCCGGATTTCGACGTCAGCTGCTTCGTCATCCGGGACGAGGCCCCCACGCTCGTCGAGACCGGCTTCCGCAAGGCCTACCAGGACACCTACGACGCCGTCCGGCGGGTGATCGACCCGCGCGGGCTGCGCTACATCGTCGTCCCGCACTGGGAGGGGGACGAGGCGGGCGCCCTGGAGCCCTTCCTCGGGCAGGCGCCGCACGCGCTGCCGGTGGGCAGCCCGATCGGCGCGATGACCACCCTGCCGGAGGTGGGCGACCGCGCACCGCTCGCCCTGGAGGAGGGCGACGAACTGGATCTGGGCGAGCACCGGCTGGTCGCGCTGATCACGCCGTACGTGCCCACCCTGGACGGCATGCTGGCCTACGAGGAGGCGACCGGGACGCTGTTCGCCTCGGACGTCTTCGCGACCCCGACCCTGGGCGGGCGGGCGGTGTCGGACGGCGACGACTCCGACGCCATGATCGGGTTCTACGAGACGGTCGGGGTCTTCCCGTCCAGGGAGCATCTGGACGCCGCCCTCGACAAGATCGAGGCCCTGGAGCCGGACGCGCTCGCCTGCCACCACGGCAGCGTCAAGGGCGGCCGGGCACGGCCGTACCTGCGCACCATGCGCGAGCAGGACGTGACCGGTGTGACCTCCTGGAATCCGATGCGCGAATAGCGGCGGCCCGCCTCACCTCTCGATGAGGGCGAGGAGGCGCCGTGCCCTTTCCGCTCCGGCGGCCTCGCGGAGAGCATCCTCCAGACACATCTGCTCGATGTCGGCGGCGAAGACGAAGAAGTCGCCGGGCACCGGGAGGTGACGGGTCCAGTCGAGGGCGTTGAGGCGCCGGGCCGCCCGGCTCATCAGGGCGCCCACGCGGTCGTCGTCGAGCGGGGTCTGGTCGAGCAGCCCGGCGAGTTCGTGCAGCCTGGGGTGGCGGTCCTCGTCCAGGTCGATCTCGTGGGCGGTCAAGTCGGTCAGCATCTCCGCGATCCCGGCGTCGCCGTCCTCCTCCGGGAAGAGCGCGAGGGGCGGGAGCACGCTGAACTGGCCGGGCATGTACTGCAGCCAGAGGCAGGCGGGCCGGACCGGCGGCGACGCGGCGGCCACGGCGGCGGGCAGCGCCTCGGCGAAGAGATCGAGGAAGGCCCGCTCGGCGTCGTCCGGTGTGAGGTCCGGAGGCCAGGCCCGGTAGATGGTCATGGCGTCCTGGGTCAGCCTGGCGATCTCACCGTGCTCGTCGTAGTGGACGAGGACCCGCGCGAAGGGCCGCAGCCGCTCCGGGCTTTCGCCGTGCTCGTCCTCGATGCGGACCAGCCGCCCGTCCTCGTGGACGTAGCGCGTCCGGCCGTATCCGCCCTTCGCCTGGTACGCGGTCTCGGCCAGCACGCCGTTCTCGTAGGAGAAGGTCTGGTGGCGGATCGGGTTCTTCTGCGGCGTGTAGTCGTAGAGGGCCAGTTCCAGGACGCGGCCTCCGTCGTCCAGGACGCGGAAGGATTCGTAGAACTGGCCCTCGAACTCCACCGCCTGCCGTTCCGCCCAGGCGCGGCCTTCCCCGTCCAGGCCGTACATGTAGTGGGCCTCGGCGGCGTCGTCGACCGGCATCCCTGCCCGGAAGCGGTTGCGGAGTCCGTAGAGGGGCTCGGTCTCGAAGGCCGCGTCCGAGTAGGGGACCCACTCGGTCACGTGCGCCTCGGCCGCCGCCTTCCGTTCGGAGTATTCACCCACGAGCCACGACATGTCGGCCATGCCCGTCCTCCTCCTGTTCGCCGGCCTCCGATCATGGCGTACGGGGACGCGGGTCGAGGACGATCTGCGTGCCCGGTTCCGCGGCGGCCCGCAGGGTGCCCTGCCACGGCGGGCAGCAGCCCGGACGACAGCCGTTCCCGGTCGGCGACCAGGTCGTCCAGCGCGGCGCCCGCCACGGCGTCCCACATCGCCTCCTGCACGGCCGCGTACAGCATGTCGCGGGCGGAGGCGGCGGCGGTCGTGAACGTGATCGGGTCGCCGACCGCCCAGGTGACCGTGGTGCTGACGCGCTCCCGCTCCATGACCGTCACCTGTGCCATCGCGCCTACCTCCGGTTCGCCGGGCAAGCGGGCCTCTCCGGCCGCAGGGGCACGGCGGGGGCGTTCCCGGACGCGTCGCCACGTACCGGGAGCCCGCAGGGCCGTGCGCCCCGGCCGGTGGCCGGAGAGGACCGCCCGGCAGGAGTCGAACCCAAATCAACCGCGTCTCGGCCCAGGCGGACCGAACGGGCGCGCCGACACGCAGGACGCCTTCCGGCGATGCCCGGGGCGCTGCCCGGCCGCCGCCCGCACCCTCTCCGGTAGGGGGCCGGGTACGCGCCGCGCGACCGGTTCACCGGCTGGGCGGGCCCGTGCTCACCGGTATGCGGTGGGGCCCGGTGGTGATGGTGGTGACGTCCATCGGGGACGGCAGGACGAGCGTGGTGATCGAGATCGGGTGGTGGCAGTTCGGGCAGCTGTGCAGCGGCGGTAGCGGCGCCGGCGCCGTGGAGGGCGGCTCAGAGGAGGGCGGCTCCGAGGGCGGGGCCGCCGGCACCGGTGGCGGTGCGGCCGCCACGATCTTGTCGGGCACCGTCTCGCACGGGTCCTGGTGCGTGTGGGTGTGGGCGGTGTGCTCTCGGGGGGCGGTGCGTCCGGGGAGGAACATCGCCAGCAGGGCCCCGACCAGGGCCAGGCCCGTCATCAGCCACACCGTTTCGTGGAACGGCACGGCCGTGGCCGCCCCCTCGGACGACGACCGGAACTGGTAGAACGCGGCGAATCCGGCCACACCCAGGGACCCGCCGAGACGCTGGACGACGTTGAACAGCGTGCTGACGTCGGCGACCTCGGTCCGGGGCAGCCGCCCGAGCGTCCCCATGATGATCGGCTGCAGCGTCAGGCCGAGCGCGATCCCGCGCCCGGCCAGCAGCAGCGCGATCGTCCACGCCGGGGTGCCGGGGGTGACCAGGAGCAGCAGCGCGGAGGTGGCGGCCAGGACGAGCATGCCGCCGCCGACCGTGGCGCGGAACCCGAGGGAGCCGACGAGCTTCTCGCCCAGCCCGGTGCACAGCCCCATCACGATGCCCTGGGGCAGCAGCACCAGGCCGGTGGCGATGGCGGAACGGCCCTGCACCTCCATCATGAAGATCGGGATGAGGAACAGCACGGCGAACAGCACCAGCGAGGCGACCACGGACACCGCCACCGGGATCGCGCCGGCCAGGCTCTTGACCAGGCCCAGCGACAGCGCGGGGCGGCGCAGCGGCAGCTGCCACCAGATGTAGGCGGCCAGCAGGTCGACGCCGACCAGGGCGACGGCCCAGCCGAGCCGGGCGTCGGTCGGGATGATCGAGGAGCTGAGCACGACCCCGGTGGCGCCGGCGGCCAGCAGCAGCATGCCGACCGTGTCGAGGGGGCGGCGGTCCGCCCGGGGGACGGGCCGGTCGCGCGGCAGTTTCAGGCAGGAGAGCAGGCCGGCGATCACCAGCGGCACGTTCACCAGGAAGATCCACCGCCAGCTCGCGGCCTCGACCAGGATCCCGCCGGCGCTGGGGCCGAGGGCGGGGGCCAGGAAGAAGCACAGGCCCGCGGCCATGGGCGGCCGGGCCCGCTCGCCGCCGCCCGAGCCGCCGGACCCGCCGGCCGAGCCGCCTGCGAACAGCAGCGCCAGCGCGAGCGGGATCATCGGCGCGCTCGCCACGCCCTGCGCCGCGCGCAGCGCGATCAGCGCCTCGATGGTCGGCGCGAACGCGCACGCGGCCGAGGCCGCGCCGAAGGCGGCCAGCGCGACCATGTAGACGCGGCGGTTGCCGAAGCGGTCGGCCAGCCAGGCGGTGGCGGGCAGGAACGCGCCGATGCCGAGCAGGTACGCGCCGACGATCCAGCCGACGGTGGAGACCGTGCTGTCCATCTCGCGGACGATGCCGGGGATGGCGACGTTGACGGCGTTGGAGTCGATCATCGAGATGAACGGCCCGCACGCCAGCCCGACCAGGACCAGGGGGTGCAGCGCGCCGGGCGGGACGGAGCGTCGTTCAGAAGTCAACGGACACCTCCGGGAGGACGTGGGAGCGCCTGTCCCTGATCAGCCCGAGCTGGATGAAGCGGTCGCGCGTGGTGAAGCGGCGCACGCCCAGGCCGGACATGTTGTAGGTGATGATGTGCTGCAGCCTGTGGTTGTGCCGGTTGCGGCGGAGCATGCGGCGGGCGACGACGCGTCCCTTCCAGGAGGTGTCGGTGAACAGGCCGGCCAGGTTGTGGGAGAGCCGCGCGACGTAGTCGACGCGGGGGCGCCGGGTGGCGTCGTAGCGGGCGAGGGCGGGATCGACGGTCCCGGGGGTGAGGGCGTCCAAGGAGGCGAGGTGCTCGCCGAGGGCCCAGGCGTCCGCGATCGCCGCGTTCATGCCCTGGCCCGCCATCGGGTGGACGCAGTGCGCGGCGTCGCCGAGCAGCGCCAGCCCGGGACGGGTCCAGTGCGGCGCGTTGAACCGCCAGGCCGCCATCACGCGGGCGTCGGCGGCGCTGTCGATCAGGGGGTCGGCCAGGGGTGCGAGCGCGGGAACGGCGTCGGCCATACGGCGGGTCCAGGCGGTGAGCCCGTCCCGGCCGCCGATCGCGCGGCGCTCCTCAGGGTCGATCTGGGCGTAGAGCCTGGCCCGGCCGCCGGGCATCGCGAACAGCAGCCGCAGCCCGGCGTCGGTGAGGTGGGCGACGATGTCGGTGCCGAGCCCGGGTGCGGCGAAGTCGTAGCCGACGAGCTGGTGGCCGTAGGTGTGGCGGGACGCGTCGATCCCGGCCTGGGCGCGCAGCCGCGAGGAGTGCCCGTCGCACGCGGCGACGAGCGGAGCCCGCAGTTCCTCGCCGCTGGCCAGGCGCACACCGGCGACCCGGCCGGCGGGGTCGAACACCAGCTCTTCTACGCGCGTGCCGTACGAGACGGGGACATCAATCGAAAGTGCTCGCTGTATAGAGGCGTAGTAGTGCACCAGGCAGTGGTTGAAGTTCCCTGGAAGCGGCCGGTAGTCGAGGGAGGCGATCTCGTCGTCGTCGGCCGTGCGGCAGCACAGCCTGTGCGCGGCGATCGCCCCCTGGCGGCGCAGGCCGTCCAGCACGTCCAGCGATTCGAGGATCTGCAACGACCGCGGCTGGATCAGCTCCCCCTTGTGGACGTCACGCGCGCCCGGCTGCTTGTCCAGGACGACCACGCGCCGCCCCTGGCGGAGCAGGGTCCGGGCCAGGGCGAGGCCCGCGACACCCGCTCCGCAGATGATCGCGTCGTGGTCAGCCACCGTCGCCCCCGTCCAGGGCAGAGGCGTAGAGGGCCAGGGCCTGGAGGGCGTAGGCGTTGGCGAAGTGGTCGCACCAGTAGGTCAGGTCAAGGAAATAGACGCCGACCATGGCGGGCTCCCACAGGCCGTCGTCCCGCTGGTGCCGCAGCAGCCAGGCGATGCCGCGCGCGGTGGCGGGGTCGTCGGCGTCACCGGCCCCGATCAGGCCGATGAGGGCCCACGCGGTCTCCTCCACGGTGGCGGCCCCGCCGCGCCCGTCACCCCAGCCGCCGTCGGGGTGCTGGTGGGCGAGCAGCCAGTTCCGTGCACGCACCCCCGTGGGCGTACGGGACAGCCCGAGCCGTGACAGCGCCTCCAGTACGCGGGCCGTCCCAGTGGTGTAGTCGCGGAACCACGGCGTGGCGAACGAGCCGTCGCCGCGCTGCGCACGCGCGAACCACCGCACCGCCCTGGCGGTCGCCCCGGACGTGCCGTCCCCCGCCCCGGCCCGCCACAGCGCGAGCACCGCGTGCGCGGTCATCACGGCGCAGGGGGCGTCCATGGACACGCGCGCGTTCCGTGTGAAGCACCCCCAGGAGCCGTCGCGGTTCTGCATGCGCAGCAGCCAGGCGACGCCGCGGCGCAGCGACGGGTCGCCCTTGCCCGCCCCCAGCCCGGCGAGCGAAGCGACCGCGCCCGAGGTGTCGTCGGTGTCCGGCCAGCCCGACGGCATGGACCAGCCCCAGCCGCCGGGCGGGCAGCCGGTCGGGGCGAACGCGGAGGACCGCTGCGCGGCCCTGATCCACGGCTCGATCCGCCGCAGCCGCTCGTCGCCGTCGAGGCCCGCGTCGAACATCGCCTGGACGAGGTAGACGCTGACGGAGAACTCGATGTCGCGGTCGATCGGCCACGAGCCGTCCGGGCGGACGGTGCCGCGCAGGTAGTCCAGGTACGGCACCGGCCGCAGCCCCGCGCGGTGGTAGCCGAACGCGACGATCGACGCCATCAGCGGCGACTCCTCGACGCCGCCCGACGGGCCCTCGTACCGCCGGATGTCGTCGAGGTAGGCCAGCGCGCGCGGCTCGGCGAACCGGTTGACCAGCCGCCGCACCGAGCCGAACTCCCGGGTGCGGCCCTGCATGACGCCCCAGGCGGCCAGGCCGGGGACGGTGAACGACAGCTTGTTGCGCAGCCAGGCCGGGGCGAGCAGCAGCTCGTACGGCATCCGCCCCAGCCGCTCCTCCGGGTACAGGCCCGCCTCGGCCAGGTACTGCTGGCAGACCGCCTTGAGCGTGCAGCGTTCGCGGTCGCCGACGGCGTCCATGCCGCCGAACGCATCGATGCGCAGCAGGCCCCGCGCCACGGCGTCGTCCGCGCGGCGCCCCTCGACGACGCGCAGCGCGGCCACGGCGATCGCGGTCGCGTTGAGCGTGGACGGCCCGCCCGGAGCGTCGCCCCAGCCGCCGTCGGGCTCCTGCGCCGACCGCAGCCAGCGCGCCCCCGCCGTCACCAGGTCGGGCGACTCCCCGGCGGCGTGCAGCGCGATGACGGCCGAGCCGGTGGACACCGCCGACGAGGGCAGCACGCCCTGCCAGGAGCCGTCCGGGCGCTGGAGCGCGAACACCCCGTCCAGCGCCGCCGCCAGCGCGTCCCGGACCCGCGCGGGGGCCGGGGCCGTCCCGGTGATCTCGGCGGTCACGGCGCCTCTCCCCGGGCGCGGGCCTTCTTGTGGACGTTGAACATCCCCCGCATGAGCAGCAGCTTGTTCAGCTCGGGCGCCTTGCGGATGTCCAGCAGCCCGCCCACGATCGCCTCCCGGCCGCCCAGCTCGCCGCTGGTCAGCCGGTGCAGGGTGAGCGGCTCGGCGCGGATGACGACGTCGGCGTCCTCGTAGGGCACCCCGCCCTCGTCCACGCGCCGGTCGTCGCCGCTCACCCGCATCGTGTACGGCTCGGGGAACTCGAACAGGACGATCAGCGACCCGCCCTCCAGGCGCCGGGCGAGGGTGTCGTTGCCGCGCCCGGCGGCGACGATCTCGCGCAGCTCGGCGACCACGTCGGCCGCCGTCATCGACTCGGGGGAGGTGGGGGAAACGGTCATGACGCGCTCCGGGTCCGGTGGGTGGCGAGCGAGAGTCCTTCGACGACGCGCGGCGCGGCCGCGGCCGGGGCGGTGCCGGGGATCGTGCCCGGGACGGTGACGAGCTTGCGGCGGCGGCCCTCCGGCTCGGGCAGCGCGGCGAGCAGCTCCTCCGGGTCGCCGTGGTAGGTCGGGTCGAGGGCGTCGGCGCGGCCGGTGTGGATCACCGAGCGGGCCAGGCAGCCCAGGTCCTCGCCGCGCGCCCGGCGCATCAGCGGCGCCTGCCAGATGTCGGTGATGCTCTGCTCCCGCAGGTCACCGATCTCGGTGTGCACGAACGGGCACGGGTACACCGTCCCGTTCGGCTGGACGCTCACCATGAACCGCCCGACCTTGCAGCCGACCGACTTCTCGAACCCGACCGCGTGCCCGGCGTGGTGCAGCTCGTCGTCGGGCGCGTTCAGCTCGATGCCCTGCGGGCAGGCCAGCTTCTCCTGGAGCGGGACGCTGATGCCGAGCGGCGCGCCGATGTCGTGCAGCCGCCGCAGCGTCGACAGGAACAGCTCCTTGCCGGCGATGTCGGCGCGGCGGTCCTCGGCGCCGCCCGCGGCCCGCCCGACCATGAAGATCGGCAGCAGGATCAGCTCCTCGACGCCCTCGTCGATCGCCCAGCGGAACAGGTCGGGGATGGCCGGGTAGCTGTCCTCGGTGACCACGATCCGCACGCTGGTGCGCAGCCCGCGCCGGATCGCGTGCCGGATGGTGCCCTTGGCGCCGGCCAGCGAGCCGGGGACGCCGCGCACCGCGTCGTGCACGGCGTCGTCCTTACTGTCGATGGAGACGCCGATCATCTCCAGCCCGCCCTCGACCAGGCGGTCGATCTTGTTGTTCCGGACGTTGAGGCCGTTGGTGAGGAGCGCGGTGTAGATGCCGAGGTCGGTGGAGTGGTCGACGAGCTCGTAGATGTCCCTGCGGGTGAGCGGCTCGCCGCCGAGGAAGGTGACGAACATCGTGCCGCTGTCGGCGAAGTCGTCCAGCACCGCCTTGGCCTGCGCGGTGTCCAGTTCGTCGGGATCGCGCTTGCGGGCGTCGGCGAAGCAGTAGTAGCACTTCAGGTTGCAGGCCCGGGTGACGATCCACCAGGCGGACGGCGGCGCGGCCAGCGCGCCGGCCGACGCCCGGTCCATGTAGTTCTCCAGCCAGGACGTTCCGGTCGTACCCGTGGCTGCCGCGGTGGCGGCGTTCATGGGCGTTCCCCTCTCTTCCAGACGCGGGTGCGCAGGTTCCAGACGGCGAAGACGAGGCCGAAGACGACGGCCACGTACACCAGGCCCTGTCCGAACTGGAGCGCCAGATCGCCCGTCCGGGTGAACGCGCCCGCCTTCATCGCGTCGATCGCGGGCGTGTAGGGCATGTACTCCTCGGCGGAGGAGTCGCCGCGGCCGAGCGCCATCTGCACCCCGGCGATGGCGACGACCAGCATGAACGCTTCGAACTCGCGGGGCACGACCAGCCCGACCAGCGTGCCGATGGCCACCCCGATCAGCCCGACCAGCAGGAACGCGCCGGTCACGATCAGCACCGACTGGAGGTTCACCAGCGGCACGAAGATCGCCATGAACACGGCGGTGGACAGCGCGGTGATGAGCAGCAGCACCAGCAGCCGGGCCGACAGCAGCTGCCCCGCGCGGTAGCCGGCCAGCCGCAGCCGCCGCATCACGCCCATGCTGGAGCGCACGGTGGTGAGCGCGGCGAACGAGCTGGTCACGCTGGTGCCGAGCACGGCCAGGTAGATGGCGCGCAGGTCGCGGTCCAGGACGTTGACGGTCTGGTGGCCGTCGCCGGTCCAGACCTGGTCGGGCACCCGGGCGTCGCCGGCCGTGGTCAGATAGCTGACCAGGAAGTACGACGCGGGCATGAAGATCATGAACAGCACCGAGGGCCAGCGGCGGGCCAGCTCGACCACGAACATCCGGGTCACGGTGAGCGTGCCGTTCATGCGCTGCGCGGCCGGGGCCGGCTCGGCGGCGGAGGTGACCGTCACGACGCCCTCCCTTCGGCGAGGGTGCCCTCGGCGAGCTGGAGCATGGTCGTGAAGCGGTGCTTCTCGGTGTGCATGTGGCTGACCACCACGACCGAGCCGCCCTCCTGGCAGTACCGCTCGGCGTAGGCCCAGAAGATCTGGTACGTCTCGTAGTCGAAGCCCTGGTACGGCTCGTCCAGGACGAGCACGTCGGGCTGGTGCAGCAGCGCGACGATCAGGTTGATCTTCTGCCGGCTGCCGCCGGACATCCGGTCGACCCGGGTGCGCGCGTACTTCTCGCAGCGGAAGGTCTCCATGAGCCGCTCCGAGCGCCAGGCCGTCTCGCGGGCGCTCAGGCCGTAGCCGGCGCCGAACATCGTGAAGTGCTCGCGCGCGGTGAGGCTGTCGGCCAGCAGCGGCTCCTGCGGGCAGTAGCCCATCCGGCCGTGCAGCGCGACCGTCCCGGCGTCCGGCTTCAGCAGCCCGACCAGGCACTTGAGCAGGGTGGACTTGCCGGCCCCGTTCTCGCCCTCGATGCCGACGAGGGCGCCGCGCGGGACGGTGAATCCGACGTTCTCGAAGATCCGGCGGCGGCCGTAGCGCTTGGCCAGCCCGCGCACCTCGATGGTGGTAGGGTGCGTAATCTGGGGCATTGTCTGGATCGTCACCTTTCACTCCTCAGTGCGGTGCCCTCCCCGCCGGCGGCGCTCTCGGCGAGCGTGCGGGCGGCCTCCAGGACGGACCGGTCGTCGGCCCCCGGTGAACGCTTGACATGGGCCAGCAGCGCGGCCAGCTCGTCCTCGCTGGGGCTGAGCCCGTGGTCGGACAGGACCTGGCGCAGCGCCGTACGGCCCGAGTGCTTGCCGAAGACGAAGCGGCGGCGGCGGCCGGTGAGCTCGGGCGGGTAGGGCTCGTAACTGCTCGAGTCTCGCACGAGCCCGTCGACGTGCAGGCCGCTTTCGTGGGTGAAGGCGTGCCCGCCCACCACCGGACGGGTCGGCGGCACCCGCTCCCCCACCAGCGCGGCCACATGGTGCGCCAGCGGGGTCAGCGCGGTCAGGTCGAGCCCGGTCGGATGCCCGTAGGCGGTCTCCAGCGCCAGCACGACCTCCTCCAGCGGCGCGTTCCCGGCCCGCTCCCCGATGCCCAGCACCGAGCACTGCACGGCGGACGCGCCCGCCAGCAGCCCGGCCAGCGAGTTCGCGGTCGCCAGGCCCAGATCGTTGTGGCAGTGCATCGCGATCGGCAGCGACGTGCGCGCGGCCACCTCGCGGACCAGCCGCGCGATCCGCCACGGCGTGGCCACCCCGGCGGTGTCGGCGACGCCGACCGCGTCCGCGCCCGCGTCGGCCGCCGCGGTGAAGATCTCCACCAGGTAGCCGGGGTCGGTGCGGGTGGCGTCCTCGGCGGCGAACACCACCTGCCGTCCCGACTCCTTGGCGTGCACGACCGCGCCGCGCACCCGGGCGAGCAGCCGCTCGGGGGTGGTGCGCAGCTTGGCCCGCACGTGGGCGTCGGAGGTCCCGGCGAACAGCGCGATGCTGTCGGCGCCGGACCGCACGGCGGCGTCGATGTCGGCCCGCACCGGGCGCGCGATGACCTGGATCGTCGCGTCCAGCCCGAGTCCGGCGACGGCGCGCACCGCCTCGGCCTCCTCCGGCGACACCGACGGGTAGCCGACCTCGATCAGCGGCACGCCCAGCGCGTCCAGGCGGCGGGCGAGCTCCACCTTCTCCGCGACGCCGAACGCGATGCCGGGCATCTGCTCGCCGTCGCGCAGGGTGGTGTCGCTGATGACGACCCGCGGCGGCAGGCTCTCCTCGTCCTCCTGGACGGGCTGGGAACGCTCGGTGACGGAGAACCGCGCGACCGGGGCGTCGGCCTTCGCGTTGCGGCGGAACTCGTTGAAGACCTGGTTGAGGCGGATCATGTCGCGGGGCGAGGCGTTCATGTCGATGGCGCCCGCGATGTAGGCGTGCCTCGGGCTGGTACGGGCCAGCAGGAAGATGTCGCGGAAGACGTGGCTCGCGGTCGAGATCGACACGGTCGCGGCACCGTCGGCCGCCCCGGAGTCGCCGGGCTCGACCAGGCGGATGCGGCCCCCCGCGACGGCCAGCTCCACCCTCAGGTCCAGGTCGGTGATCTCGATGACGATCCGCCGGTCCCAGCGCCGCAGCGAGCTGAGGGTGTCCGGGAGCGCGGCCAGCTGCCGGCGCACGTAGTCGACCACGGCGTCCGCGCCGACCGCCGGGGCGTCGCCGTCCCGCGCGGTCTCCGCCTCCGCCGCGGACGCGGCGAACTCGTACCGCAGCCGCATCCGCCGCTGCGCCGCCCACGTCACCGCGAGCGCCGCCGCCGTGACCGGCAGCGCCAGCCGCGGCCCGCCGCCCAGCGCGACGAACGCCCCGGCCAGCACGATCCGCTCCAGCACGAGGATCTCGTGGGCGCGCAGCGCGGCCCGCCGCGGGATCGGACGGGGCGAGCGCGCCAGCAGCACCAGCGCGGCCAGCCCGCCGCACGCCGCCGCCGTGAGCAGCGCGGCGAACGCCGCGGCGCCCGGTGCCGACGGCAGCACCAGCGGCGCCGACACCGCCAGCGCCAGCCACGCCGCGTACAGCGCCGCGCAGACCCCGAGCGCGAAGCCCGTGCCGCGCCGCACCGGGAGCGTCTCGTACCCGCCCTCGCGGTCGCCGTCCACGTCCCGCAGCGTCCCGACGAGGTTGGAGCCCGCGTCGTGCAGCAGGAACAGGACCGCCGCCCACAGCACCGCCGCCCCCGGCTCGGCCGTCGCGGCGAGCGCTCCGAACCCCAGGGCCAGCGCGGTGATCCCGCCGCGGACCAGGTTGCCCTGGACGCCGCGCGCCTTGAACACGGTGCTGTAGGCGATGCCCGCCGCCAGCGCGCCGCCCGCCAGCAGCACGGTGCGCCAGTTCAGCAGCAGGCCGAGTGCCGCGCCCGCCGCCACGCACGCGATCATGCAGGCCAGCGCGGTGCCGGGGCGCATCCGGCCCGACGGGATCGGGCGGTGCGGCTTGGCCGCCGCGTCCAGCCGGCGGTCGAAGTAGTCGCCGCCGTACAGCCCCGCCAGCCAGCCCAGCGTCGGCACCGCCCACGCGCCCGCCAGCCGCCAGCCGGAGGCGTGCGGCGCGGCCAGCACCGCCCCGGCCAGGCCGACCAGACCCGGGTAGAACAGGGTGTACGGCCGCCAGGTCTCCAGATGCGCCCTGATCATCGGGTCACCGGTCCCTGGTCACCGCGAGCCGGGCGACGTGCGCGAGCCGGTCCGCGCTCGGGCTGGGCGGCAGCACCGCCAGCTGCTCGCGGGCGCGCGCCGAGTGCCACCGGGCGCGTCCCCGCGAGGACTCCAGCGCCCCGGTCCGCTCCAGCACGCCGTGCACGGCGGCGAACGCGGCGTCCTCGCCGAGCGTGTCGTCCTGGACGCCGCGCAGGACGTCCTCCAGCGTGCGGCGGTCGGCGTCCGAGCCGGTCTCGTAGGCCAGGATCACCGGCAGCGTCAGCCGCCGGTTGCGGATGTCGCTGACCGCGGACTTGCCGGTCGCCTCGGGCGTGCTGTCGTAGGCGAGCAGGTCGTCGTGGATCTGGAACGCGGCGCCGAGGTGGTCGCCGTAGGCCCCGAGCACCCGCACCGCCTCGGCCGACCCGCCGCCCAGGATCGCGCCGCTCTGGCACGCGGCCCGGAAGAACGCGGCGGTCTTGAGCCGGATCATCTCCAGGTAGGTCTCGGTGTCGCAGCTCAGGTCGCCGCACACCTCGGCCTCCAGCGACTGGCCGTGGCACATGTCGTAGCCGGCCTGCGCCACCACCCGCAGCGCGGACACGATCCGGTCGTCGCCGACCCCGGTGGCGCGGCAGTCGGACAGGCAGCGGAACAGGAAGAAGATCAGCGCGTCGCCCGCGATGATCGCGTTGTCGCGGCCGTGCTCGCGGTGCACGGCGGGACGGCCGCGCCGGGTGTCGTCGCCGTCGATGATGTCGTCGTGGACGAGGCTGGCCACGTGCCCGCACTCGGTGCCGACCGCGGCCGGCAGCACGTCGGCGGCCCGGCCCCCGGCCGCCACCGCCGACTCCAGCAGCAGGATCGGCCGCAGCAGCTTGCCGCCCGGCGCCATCGCGTACCGGCAGATGGCGTCAAGCAGCCGGTCCCCGCCCGCCCAGCACAACTCGAATTCCGAATTCAGCAGCGTCAGGTATTCCTGCGGGAGCACGCCTTCTCCGGGAACTGCGCGCGCCCCGTCCGGCACGGACGACGGATCGGCGGTCTTTCCGGCGTGTGACTGCACGCGGAACCACCCCTTTCGACGATCGGAAACTGGTCGCGCGGGGCCCCAGTCCACTCTGGGTCGCTCCGAAAGTAGGCGGAAGTGCTGGTCGGACGCACTGGCAACCCCCAGCTAGCAAGGTTCAGCCAGCAGGATCCAGCCGACAGGAACATGCCGACCATTGCCTGCCATCCCCCTCGCGGCCGCTCCTTCCTACGATGCGTTCTCATTCCCATCCACGAGGAGGAACGCCGTATGGCCGCCAAGCCGAGCGCCTGCCCGGTGGCGCATGATTTCCCCTTCGCCAAGACCGATCCGATGACGATGCCGGCGGAATTCGCGGAGCTGCGGGAGCGCGAGCCGGTGGCCCGGGTCCGGCTGCCCAGCGGCGACCTGGCCTGGCTGGTCACCCGGTACGCCGACACCAAGGCGGTGCTGTCGGACTGGCGGTTCAGCCGCGACACCGCCCGCCCGGACGCGGCCCGGATGAACACCGCGATCGGGTTCGGCAACCACGGCAACCCGTTCGCCGACCCGCCGGACCACACCCGCTGGCGGCGGCTGGTCGCGCGGGCGTTCACCGCGCGCCGGGTGGAGCGGATGCGGCCCGGCATCCAGGCGATCGTGGACCGGCTGGTCGGCGCGATGATCGACCGGGGGCCGGACGCCGACCTGATGGAGGCGCTGGCCTACCCGCTGCCGATCACCGTGCTGTGCGACATGCTCGGCGTGCCCGTGGCCGACCAGGTGCGCTTCCGCGGCTGGATCGACGACATGCTGAACGCCGCGTTCACCTCCGAGCGGCGGATGGAGGCCGCGGCCGCGCTGATCGACTACGCCAAGGCCCTGGCGGACGCCAAGCGCCGGGACCCCGCCGACGACATGCTGAGCGCGCTGGTCGCGGTCCGGGACGAGGACGACGGCCGGCTCGACGACGACGAGCTGTTCGTGACCGTCATGACGCTGCTGGTCGCCGGGTACAAGACGACGGCGGCGCAGATCGGCAAGGGGCTGCTCACGCTGTTCCGGCACCCGGCCGAGCTGGCCGCCGCGCGGGCGCACCGCGACGAGGCGAGGCTGCGCCGGGTGTCGGAGGAGCTGCTGCGCTTCACCCCGCCGGGCGCCGGCTACGGCATCGCCCGGTACGCGGTCGAGGACGTGGAGGTCGGCGGAGTGCTGATCCCGGCGGGCTCGACCGTCTTCGTCGCCCGCCATTCGGGGAACCGCGACGAGGCGCACTTCCCGGACGCGGAGCGGTTCGACATCGGCCGCGGCACGGCGAACCAGCACCTGACGTTCGGCGCCGGGCCCGCGTTCTGCGTGGGCGCGCCGGTCGCGCGGATGGAGCTGGAGCTGGCGTTCGACGCGCTGCTGCACCGGCTGCCGGGGCTGGCGCTCGCCGTGCCCGAGGCGGAGGTCCCGTGGAACAGCGACACCGCGGCGCAGGCGCCCGAGCGGGTCCTCATCACCTGGGACGGCGCCGCCGCCCGCCTGCGGAGCGCGCCGTGAAGAGGGTCGTCCTGGCCGAGCCGCGCGGGTTCTGCGCGGGCGTGCGGCGCGCGATCCGGATGGTGGAGCGCGCCCTGGAGATCCACGGCCCGCCGGTGTACGTGCGCAAGGAGATCGTCCACAACCGGCATGTCATCGGCGAGCTGGAGCGCCGCGGCGCGGTCTTCACCGACACCGAGGACCTGGTGCCCGAGGGCGCGGTCTGCGTGTTCTCCGCGCACGGGGTCTCCCCCGCCGTGCGGGACAACGCGGCGCGGCGCGGGCTGCGGGTGCTGGACGCGACCTGCCCGCTGGTGTCGAAGGTGCACCAGGAGGCGCGCCGGTTCGACCGCGACGGCCGCACCATCCTGCTGATCGGCCACTCCGGGCACGAGGAGGTCGAGGGCACCCAGGGCGAGGCGCCGGACCGCACGATCGTCGTCGAGTCCCCGGAGGACGCCCGCGCCCTCGACCTGGACGCGGACGCCGACGTCGCCTACCTCACCCAGACCACGCTGTCGATCGACGACACCGCGGAGATCGTCGGCACCCTGCGGGAGCGGTTCGCGCGGCTGCGCGGCCCCGGCTCCGACGACATCTGCTACGCCAGCCAGAACCGGCAGACGGCGGTGAAGGCGCTGGCCGCCCGCACCGGCCTGGTGCTGGTGGTCGGCTCCCCCAACTCCAGCAACTCGCTGCGCATGGTCGAGGTGGCGCGCGCCGCCGGGACGCCGGGCCACCTGGTCCCGTCGGCCGCCGACCTGGACGGGGCGTGGCTGGACGGCGTCGAGGCGGTCGGCGTCAGCGCCGGGGCGAGCACCCCGGAGATCCTCGTGGACGAACTGGTGGACCGGCTGGCGGGGCTCGGCTACACGGGGCTGGAGATCGAGCGGACCGCCACCGAGGACGTCGTGTTCGCCCTGCCGGGCGGCCTCGGCGGGACGAGCGGAGACGACGGGAGGGCCCTCACATGACACCCGAGACGATCACCGGCCCGGAGGATCTGCGCGGCCTGCCGCCCGACGAGCTGCGGTCGCTGGCCGCGGGGATCCGCCGCTTCCTCGTCGACCGGGTGTCCCGGACCGGCGGGCATCTGGGCCCGAACCTCGGGGTGGTGGAGCTGACGCTGGCGCTGCACCGGGTGTTCGCGTCGCCCCGGGACCGGATCCTGTGGGACACCGGCCACCAGGCGTACGTCCACAAGATCGTCACGGGGCGGGCCGGCGGGTTCGGCGGGCTGCGGCAGCCCGGCGGGCTCTCCGGCTACCCGTCCCGGGAGGAGTCCGAGCACGACCTGATCGAGAACTCGCACGCCTCCACCGCCCTGTCCATCGCCGACGGGCTCGCCCGCGCCCGGCGGATCGCCGGGGACCGCGACGGCGGCGCCGTGGTCGCGGTGGTCGGGGACGGCGCCCTCACCGGCGGCGTGGCCTGGGAGGCGCTCAACAACATCGGCGGAGACCCGGACGCGGACGTGGTCGTCGTCCTGAACGACAACGGCCGCTCGTACGCGCCCACGGTCGGCGGCCTCGCCCGCCACCTCGCCGAACTGCGCGCCGGGAGTGCCGGCGCGTCCATCTTCGAGGAACTGGGCCTCGCTTACATCGGCCCGGTGGACGGGCACGACATCCCCGCCCTGGAGCAGGCGCTGCGGGAGGCGCGGGCGATGGGCGGCCCGGTCGTCGTCCACGCGGTGACCGTGAAGGGCGCGGGCTACGTCCTGGCGGAGAACGACGACCTGGACCGCTTCCACGCCGTGCGCCCGATGGCCTCGGGCACCGGCCCCGCCCAGGAGACCTGGACGGACGTTTTCGGAGCGGAGCTGGCCAGGCTCGGCGGCGAGCGCTCGGACCTCGTCGCGATCACGGCGGCGATGCTGGAGCCGACCGGCCTGTCCGCGTTCGCCGCCGCGCACCCGGACCGCACGCTCGACGTGGGCATCGCCGAGCAGCACGCCGCCGCGTCCGCGGCCGGGCTGGCGCTGGGCGGGCTGCACCCGGTCGTGGCGGTGTACGCGACGTTCCTGAACCGGGCGTTCGACCAGCTCATGATGGACGTGGCGCTGCACCGGCTGCCGGTGACGTTCGTCCTGGACCGCGCCGGGATCACCGGCGACGACGGGCCCAGCCACAACGGCATGTGGGACCTGTCGATCCTGCGGGTGGTGCCGGGGCTGCGGGTCGCGGCGCCGCGCGACGGCCGCCGGCTGCGCGAGCTGCTGGCCGAGGCCGTGGACGTCGACGACGGGCCGACCGCGGTCCGCTTCCCCAAGGGCGCCGTCGCGGCGGACGTGGCGGCCGTCCGTTCCCACGGCGCGGTCGACGTCCTCCGCGAGAGCACCGCGCCCGGCGGCGACGCCGCGCTGATCGTCGCCGCCGGGGCGATGGCCGGGCCGTGCATGGAGGCGGCGGAACTGCTGGAGGCGCGCGGCGTCGCGTCCACGGTGGTGGATCCGCGCTGGGTCGCACCGCTGGACCCCGCCCTCGCCGAACTCGCCGCCGCGCACGCGACGGTCACGGTCGTCGAGGACAACGGCGAGGCGGGCGGCGTGGGCGACGCGGTGGCCGCGCTGCTGCGCGAGGCCGGGGTGCGCGTCCCGGTCACCGCGCTGGCCGTCCCGCAACGGTTCATCGGGCACGGCAAGCGCCCGCGCATCCTGGAGGACTGCGGCCTGACCGGCCCGCGCATCGCCGCCGCCGTCGAGTCCGCCGCCCCGCTCACCGCTCTCACCACGTCTGGAGGACGAACATGACCGTCGCACTCGGAATACCGCCGATCGGCCGCCCCGGGGAACCGCCGCCGCCCGTGGCCGCGCGCCGTGCGTCCCGGCGGATCATGGTGGGGGATGTGCCGGTGGGCGGGGACGCGCCGGTGTCGGTGCAGTCGATGACGACGACGCTGACGGCGGATGTGAACGCGACGTTGCAGCAGATCGCGGAGTTGACGGCG
>NZ_JBHSON010000108.1:0-34804 GCF_042656285.1 Actinomadura rugatobispora
ACCCGCCTGGGCGCCCACCTCACCTACCACGACCCCTACGTCACCACCTGGCACGTCGACGACACCCCCATCCCCACCGCAGGCACCGACCTGCCCGCCGCACTCGAAGCCGCCGACCTGGTCATCGTGCTGGCCGACCACTCGGCGTACGACGCCGAGACGCTGGCGCGGCACTCGCGGCTGCTGTTCGACACCAGGGGGCGGACGAGGGCGTCCCGGGGCGAGACCGTCGAACTCCTGTGACGCGACCCGCGACACGCGATCCCGGTCAGCCGACATCCGCAGCGGAGCGAGGAATGTCGGCTGAGCCGTTGCCGGGGGGTCTGGGGGGTCGTCCCCCCAGAGTGACGCCGACCGGCGCCGTGCACCGTCCGGACAGGCGGGATTCATCTGCAATTTCCACAGCGCGCACAGAATCCAGCTCGGGAGATTTTCGGCACCCATCCGGAGTGAGTGGAATGCGGGTCTGCGTTTGCACGGTCGTGCACCACCCCGAGGATGCCCGGATTCTGCACCGGCAGATCCGGTCATTGCTCGACGCGGGCCATGAGGTCACTTACATCGCGCCTTTCCGCGCGTGCAATGTGACCCCTTGGCGGGAGATCAGCCCGGTGGACGTGCCCCGGGCCACGGGCCGGCGGCGGCTGCGCGCGCTGCGCGCCGCGCACCGGGTGCTGGTCGAGCACTCCGCGTACGCGGACGTGGTGCTGCTGCACGATCCCGAACTGCTGGTCGGGCTGCCCCGCTCGGTGCGGCGCCGCACGGTCGTGTGGGACGTGCACGAGGACACCGCCGCCGCGCTCACCGCCAAGGGCTGGGTGCCCGGCCCGGCGCGGCCGGTGCTGCGGCCGCTGGTGCGGCGGCTGGAGTCGCGCACCGAGCGGCGGCACCGGCTGCTGCTCGCCGAGGAGGGCTACCGCGAGCGGTTCCGCCTGGAGCACCCGGTGGTGCCCAACACCACCTACGTCTCCGAGGAGCCCCCGCGCCTGCCGGACGACAACCGGATCGTCTACGTCGGGCACCTGTCGATCGCCCGCGGCGCCCTGGACATGATCGAGATGGCTCGGCTGCTGGCGCCCGAGGGCGTCATGGTGGAGCTGATCGGCGCCGCCGACGCCCCGGTCCGGGTCGCGCTGCGCGAGGCGCAGCGCGAGGGGGTGCTGCGCTGGTACGGGTTCGTGCCCAACGACCGGGCGCTGCGGATCACCGAGGGCGCCACGGCGGGCCTGGCGCTGCTGCACGACGAGCCGAACTACCGGCACTCGATGCCCACCAAGGTCGTGGAGTACATGGCCCGCGGGATCCCGGTGATCACCACGCCCAACCCGCCCGCGGTGCAGATCGTGGAGCCGGCCGAGAGCGGGCTGGTGGTGCCGTTCGGCGACCCGGCCGCGGCGGCGGACGCGGTGCGCAAGCTGCGCGCCGACGCTGAGCTCCGCAACGACCTGGCCCGGAACGGCTACAAGACGGCCCTGGCGCACTACCACTGGCCGGTGCACGCCGCGCGGTTCGTGGCGCAGCTGGAGGCCTGGGCGGGCCGCTCGGCGGTGCGGATCGACGAGCCGCGGGTGGGCGAACCCCTGATGGACGACCCGCTGATCGACCGCGCCGCCGCCGAGGGCACGTACTGAGACCTCGGTCCCACGTACTGAGACCTCGGTCCGGGGTCTAGCGCGTGTGCGGCAGGCGGCCGGCGATGGCGCGGGCCAGCCGGGTCGCCGCGCCCGGCGGCTGCGTGGCGTCGACCATCACGATGTAGCGGTCGACCCGCAGCGCGATCGTCCCGGCCGTCGGGCCGATCTCGTACGCCTCGTCGCCGCCGATGTCGGTGCGGCGGCGCGTCTGCGACTGGGTGGCCTGCAGCGTCTGGAGCAGCGCGGACGCGGTCGGGGCGCTGGGCGCCACCCACTTCACCGTCACCGTCAGGCCGCGCTTGCCCCACCCCGTCTCCCGCCCGTCCGGGCTCGCCGTGCGCCGGGGGCTCGCCGACGTCCGCGGCTTCGCCGAGCCGGAGTCGCCCGGCCGCCCCCGCTCGGACGGCACCGGCCCCCCGGTCCCGGGCGATCCGCTCGCCGACGGGACGGGCGACCCCGGGGACGCGGACGGGACGGTGTCCCCGGGCAGGTCGCGGTCCCGCTCGTCCGGGTCGGCCGGGCCGGGCTGCTCGATCAGGTCCGCGCCCTCGATCTCGTACGTGCAGGTCACCGGGCGCGGCAGCCGGACGTCGCCGAATCCGGCGCGTCCCGGCTTGGTCGTGTACTCGCCGTCCAGATGGGCGTCGGCCAGGTCGGGGGCCTTCAGCAGGCCGCACGCGTCCGGCCAGTCGGCCTCGGCGACCCCGCCCAGCTCGGCGGGGCCCGGACCGGCGAAGCCGCCGCGCAGCGCCACCAGCCGGGCCGAGCCGGTCGGCCTGGGCGCCGCCTCCGGGACGGCCGCGTACAGCAGGCCCCCGGCCGCCGCCAGCCACGGCCGCGCCCCGCTCAGCGCCGGGTCCATCGCGAACGGCGCCGGCACGGTCGTCGCGGTGCCGTCGGCGGGGTCCAGGACGTCGACCCCGGCGGGCAGCAGCCGCTCGTCGAGCCTGGGCCGCAGCGCGTAGACGCGCCCGCCCGCCTCGGCGACGGCGGCGTATCCGGGGACGTCGCGGGTCCACTGCGAGCGGCCGGAGGAGACCTCGACCGACTCCAGCCGCCCCCGGTCGCGCCCGGCTCCGGCGCTCCCGGCCGGGCCCGCGTCCGCGCCCCGGTTCCGGTCCGCGTGCCGGCGGCGCTCCTCGCGGCCGCCGCCGGGCCGGTACGCCACGATCAGCCGGCCCCGCACGACCACGGCCGGGCACATGGCGTCGCCGCAGACCTCGTCGCCGTTCCAGACCCCGATCTGGGCGCCGTCCTCGTCGTAGGCGCGCAGCGCGGTGCCGTCGAACGCGAGCGTCGCGCCGTCGAGCACCCGCACCTCGGGCGACTCCTGGGAGCCGAGCGAGCGGATCCAGCGGACCCGGCCGCCGGACGGCTCGACCGCCACCAGCCGGCTGCGGCCCTCGCAGTCGAGGGCGAGGACGGACAGCTCCTCCACGCCGTCGGAGGCGTGCGAGGCGTCCTCGAACAGGCGGCATCCGGGGGGCAGCTCCCGCGTCCACCGCTTGCCGCCGTCGTCGGCGGAGCGGCCGTACAGGGTCCGGCGCTCCTCGTCGGTGGTCAGCACCACGCCGGACCCGCCGGGCCAGCGCAGCGTCGTGCGGGTCGCCGCGGCGGGCCGCTCGGCGCCGGCCCGGCGCCACATCACTCCGCCCGACAGAGCGTCGAAGCCCAC
This sequence comes from Actinomadura rugatobispora, assembly GCF_042656285.1. Lineage (GTDB taxonomy): Bacteria > Actinomycetota > Actinomycetes > Streptosporangiales > Streptosporangiaceae > Spirillospora > Spirillospora rugatobispora. The sequence continues at coordinate 3,310 of NZ_JBHSON010000108.1, forward strand.
CGTCTGCCGCTCGCCGCGGTGGCCGGTGCGCTCGAAGTAGCCGACCAGCCGGGACCGGGTGGTCGACCAGCCGAGCAGCGTCCAGCCGGTGCGGCGGTAGCTCCAGCGCTCGGTGCCGGTGCGGGCGTCGCGGACCTCAAGGCCGCGGCCCGAGGCGGTCACGACCTGGCCCTGCGCGAGCTCGTGGGCGACGCTGCCGTGCCCGGCGAGCGTGCCGCGCCGCACCTGCGCCGACCGCTGCCAGCTGACCGCCAGCGGGCCGGGCGGCGGGCCGAGCGCGGCCTGCGGCGCGACCGGCGCGGCGGTGACGCTGTGCCGGACCTGCCACCATTCGGCCTGCAGCACGAAACGGCCGGCCATCACGGCGACGACGGTGACGACCAGCACGCCGGAGAGCACTCCCAGCGCCAGCCGTCCCCTGCCGGACGCCCCGGTTCCCTCCCGGGGCGGCCGTCTGCCGCCCACCACGTCCCGGCCGCCTCCCTCCCGTTCCATCCCGTACCTTGCTCAGCGAACGACTCCCACCATGCCCTGTGCCGGGCGCCCGCGCGACACGGCCGGACCAGAACGGAGCATCCCGTGGACGACATCTTCATCACCTGGCGGACCTGGCCCGAGGCGCGCGCCGCCCTGGAGTCGGACGGGACCCTCGATCCGCCCGCGCTGGAGCGGCTGGACCGGGCCGCCGCCGCGGCCCTGCGCTGGCACGGCGACCAGAAGCGGCCCACCGGCGTCCCCTACATGGAGCACCTGGTGGAGGCGCTGGAGGCGATGGTACGCGGGGCGGGCGAGACCGACCCCGAGGTGCTGTCGGCGCTGCTGCTGCACGACACCGTCGAGGACACCGGCGCGACGGTCGCGGAGGTGGAGGAGGAGTTCGGCCCCCGGGTGGCCGAGCTGGTGGACTGGGTCACCAAGCCTCCCACGGACGGCATGGGACGGCAGGCCAAGCGCGCGGCCAAGGCGGCGTACCTGCGGCGGCTGCGGGACGCCCCGCCCGAGGCGGTCGCGGTGAAGCTGGCCGACCGGGTGAGCAACGTCCAGCGCCTGGACCAGATGCCGCCCGACTTCCAGCGCCGCTACTACGCCGAGACGATCACCTACGTCCTCCCGCTCGCCGAGGGGCACCCGTGGTTCGCGTCGTGGTACGCCGCCTGGCGGGAGCGCTTCGCCCACCTCCGCTGACGGCCGGGCGCCCGATTCCGTCGGCATCCGATACTTTGAGCCCCTCGATACCGGAGGAGACGGGCGCGGACGGGGCGGCCGCCGGGGGCCGGAGGGACACGCCCAGTGCAGGAAGACAGGCAAGGCGAGGGGCTCCCGGCGGGGACGCGCCCCCTCGGCACCGGAGATCCCGCCGCCATCGGCCCGTACCCGCTGCTGGGGATGCTCGGGCAGGGCGGCATGGGCGCCGTGTACCTCGGGACGGACCGGGACGGACGGCAGGTCGCGATCAAGGTGATCCGGCCCGAGCTGGCCGCCGACGAGACCTACCTGGCCCGCTTCCACGACGAGGTGCGGCACGCCCGGCAGGTCGCCTCCTTCTGCACGGCCGCGGTGCTCGACCACGGCGAGGACGGCGGCCGTCCCTACCTGGTCACCGAGTACGTCGAGGGCGCCCCGCTCTCCGAGCACATCAGGCGGCACGGGGCGCTGCCGTCCGGCACCCTGCACGGCGTCGCGGTGGGCGTGGCGGCGGCGCTGACGGCCATCCACTCGGTGGGGCTGGTGCACCGCGACCTCAAGCCGGCGAACGTGGTGCTGTCCATCTCGGGTCCCCGGGTGATCGACTTCGGGATCGCGCGGGGCGTCGGGGAGCGGTCGGGGCACACCCGTTCCGGTTCCGTCGTCGGGTCGCCCGGCTGGATCTCGCCGGAGCAGGTGCGGACGGGCGAGGTCTCCCCCGCCGGGGACGTGTTCGCGTGGGGCTGCCTGGTGGCGTTCGCGGGAACGGGGCGGCACCCGTTCGGCGGCGCCGATGAGCGTTCGGCCGGCGACCCGCTGGTGATGGCCTACCGGGCGCAGCAGCACCTGTACGACCTCGGCGACCTCGCCGACCCGCTGCGGACGCTGGTCTCCAGGGCGCTGGCGCCCGAGCCGGTGATGCGGCCCACGGCCCAGCAGCTCCTGCTGGCCCTGGTGGGCGGCTCACCGGCCGCCGCGCAGCCGGGCGGCGGGCCCGCGGGAGGCGCGGACCCCGCGGGAGCGCGGCCAGGGACGGGACGCGTGGGCGCCGTCTCCGTCGGCCCCATCGGCCCCCGCAGCTCCGGCGGCCCCGGCGGCGCGGGCGGCGCAGGTGGACCGGGCTGGCCGGAAGGTCCGGAAGGTCCGGGCGGGCAGGACGCGGACCCGCCACCGTTCGACATCCTTGCGGCGGCCAGTCACTCCGTCGACGCCAACTGGCGTCTGGAGGACCTGCCGCTGTGGACGCCCCCGTCCGAGCCGCTGCCGCCGCCCCCGCCCGCGCCGCCGGTCGACCCGAAGGTCCTCCGGCGCGTCCGGATCAACCTCTGGGTGCGGCGCGCGGTCACGTTCCTGGTCCTGGCCGCGGCGGCGATCGGCGGCCTGGCCTACTACCAGGACAGGAACGAGCCGGTCACGGCGGAGTTCGGCAGGCCCGCCAAGGACGGCGACCTGTCGTTCGAGGCGAAGGCGCCGGAGTGCGGCGTCAAGGTGAAGGGCGTCACGGCCCGGGACGGCAAGCTGTGCCAGGTCCGGTTCACCGTGACCAACACGAGCGTCTCCGCCCAGGTGCTGGACCCCGCGAGCCAGCGGCTGCTGGACGCCTCGGAGAACGAGCACGGCGCGGTCATGCTGTTCCGGGGGACGCCGGGGCCGAAGACGAAGGTGAGCGTCCAGTCCCTGCAGAGCGCCGACTCGTTCACGGGGGTGCTGCTGTACGACGTGCCGCCTGGGTTCGTCCCGCGCGCGCTGGAGCTGCACGCGAGCGGTTCCAGCAAGGGCGTCCGCCTGTCCCTGTGATCGTGGTCCCCGTGATCGTGTCCCTGTGATCCCGGCCCTGTTGTGACCCAACGGTCATGCGGCAGGATTCCGGCATGGAACGCGAATGGGTGGCCGAGGAGAGCGTCGTCGTGCGGGCGCGGCCCGAGGCCGTGTACGCGGCGGTGGCCGACCCGCGCCGGATGACCCGCTGGAGCCCGGAGCTGTTCGCGGTCTGGATCCGCCGGCGCCGCCCGGTCGCCGCCGACGGCGCCTCCGGGCCGGGGGCGCCGGGCTTCGGGCCCGGCACCACGTTCACCGGTTTCAACCGGATCGGCTGGCGGGTGTGGTTCACCGACGCGCGCGTGACCGCCGCCGTCCCGGCCGAGAACTTCGCCTTCCGGGTCTCGAGCTTCCGGGTGCCGGTCGCGCTGTGGGGCTACCGCGTGGAGGACATCGGCGACGGCTCGACCCGCCTCACCGAGTACTGGCGCGACCTGCGCCGCGACGAGCGCGGCGCCCGCTTCGTCTCGCTGCTGGGGCGGGTGTTCACCGGGGTGCCCGCCGAGCGCCGCGCCGAGCTCAACCGGCAGGGCATGCGGGCCACGCTGGAGCGCGTGCGGACGGCCGTCGAGGGGGACCGGGAGGGCCCGGCGGACCCCGGGGCGTGACAGCAAAATAAGAACCTGTTCTACTTAGGGATGTGACGACAGGGACCCAGGCGCATGTGATCCAGGGCGAGCGGGTCGCCATGCCGGTGCGGATCCGGGACGCCGCCGTGGCCTCGGCCATGTTCGCCGTGCCCGCCGCCCCGGCACAGGCCGTGATCGCCTACTCCGGTCTCGAGGTGGTCGAGCCGTTCCCGGGACGGGCGGTCTGCTCGCTGGCGTTCATCCGCTACGCCGACGGCGATCTCGGCCCGTACCACGAGTTCGCCGTCGCCTTCCTGGTGCGCCCGCCGCGCGAAGGACCGCACGAGAGCGCGCCGGGCGGCCTGACGGACCTCAACGGCCTCCGCGGCCTTCGCGACGTCGGCGCGTTCATCCACTGGCTGCCGGTCAACCAGGAGTTCACCCTGGAGGCGGGCCGGTCCATCTGGGGCTTTCCCAAGGAGCTCGCGGAGATCCCCATGGACCTGTCCGGGCGGATCAAGCGGTGCGCCGTCCGGTTCGGCGGGCGCAGCGCGATCGAGGTGGCCGTCAAGCCGGGCCTGCCGGTGCCCGCCGGACGTGCCGCGCCCGAGGTCAGCGCGTACTCCTGCCTGGACGGCACGACCCGCCGCACGCCGTGGACGCTGCGGGCGTCGGGCGTGCGGGTGCGTCCCGGCGGCGCCCGCGTGACGCTCGGCGACCACCCGGTCGCCGACGAGCTGCGGGAGATCGGGCTGCACCGCGCCCGCCCGCTCAGCACCAGCACGGTCGCGCACCTGACGATGAGCTTCGCCGAGGCCGAGGAGGTCGGGCCGTGAGCTCCGAGGAGATCACCGGGCCGCGCCGGACCGCGCTGGTCACCGGGGCCGCGAGCGGGCTGGGCGCGCTGGCCGCCCAGCGGCTCGCCGCCGCCGGATGGGACGTCGTCGCCACCGACCTCGACGAGAAGGGCCTGGCCCGCACCGCGCTGCGCTCGCCCAACACCCACGTCCGCGCCTGCGACGTCGCCGACGCCGCGGCCGTCGCGACCGTGGTGGCCGAGACCGGGGCGCCGCACCGGGTCGTGCACGCCGCCGCGATCGGCCCGCTCGTCCCGGCCCTGGAGCAGCCGCTGGACGAGGTCGAGCGGGTCCTGCGGATCGGCTACCTCGGCACCGTCAACGTCGTCCGCGCCACGCTGCCCGGCATGCTGGAGCGCGGCCGGGGCGAGCTGATCCTGTTCTCCTCGCTGGCCTCCTGGGTGCCGGTGGCCGGGTCGTCGGCGTACGCGGCGGCCAAGGCCGCGGTCAACGCCTACGCCGAGACCGTCCGGCGCGAGCACGCCGGCAGCGGCGTGCGCATCCGGGTGGTGTGCCCGCGCCAGGTGGACACCCCCGGCTTCCGGGAGGCGGCCGCGGCCGACCCCGCCGCCACCGGCAACATGAAGGGCATGCCGCCGCGGACCGTCCTGGACGCGGTCGACCGCTCGCTCCGGCGCGACGGCGGCCTCTACGTCTTCCCGGACCCGCTGACCAGGGCGACCGTCCTGGCCCAGCGGTACGCGCCGGGCCTGATGGACCGCGTCCTGAGCCGGGTCACCGCCCCGTCCTGAGCCGGGGGCGGCCGGGCCCTGACCGCCCCCGGCCCCGCCCGGGACGGGTCGGACCCGCGATTTCGGGTAACCGTACGCGGACCGAATAAGCTGTCTCTTTCGCCCGGGCGGGTGAAGGGGCACCCGCACGGGGAGTCCACGGACGGTAGGGAGCAGCCTGCATGTCGTCCCAGGTGAAGGGTCGGCCGGCCACGGTCAAGGACCGCGAGATCGCCGCCGAGCAGCGCCACGTCGACGTGGCGTACGCGCGGCTGGAGGAGATGCGCGCCGAGGCCCAGGCCATGATCCGCGAGGGCTACCGGCAGTCGCTGGCCGGCACCAAGGCGTCGCTGGTGGACCGGGACGCGATGGTCCACCAGGCGGCGATGCGCGCCAAGGCCCTGGACGTGGCCGACGACGGCCTGGTGTTCGGCCGCCTCGATCTGGCCGCCGGCGGCGAGGTCCGCTACGTCGGCCGGATCGGCGTCCGCACGCCCGACCACGACTCCCTGGTGATCGACTGGCGCGCCCCGGCCGCCGAGGACTTCTACCGCGCGACCCCGGAGGACCCGCGCGGCGTGATCCGCCGCCGGGTGCTGCACTCGCGCGGGCACACCGTGGTCGACCTGGAGGACGACCTGCTCGACCCGTCCGCCGGCGAGGACCTCACGGTGGTCGGCGACGGCGCGTTCCTGGCCTCGCTGGCGCGCACCCGCGAGGGCGCGATGCGCGACATCGTGGCCACGATCCAGCGCGAGCAGGACGAGGTGATCCGCGCCCCCGCCGACGGCACCGTCCTGGTCCGCGGCGCACCCGGCACCGGCAAGACCGCGGTGGCGCTGCACCGGGTCGCCTACCTGCTGTTCCGGCACCGCCGCCGGTTCGGGTCGCGCGGCGTGCTGGTGGTCGGGCCCAACCGCCGCTTCACCGCCTACATCGAGCGGGTCCTGCCGTCGCTGGGCGAGGGCTCGGCGACGCTCCGGTCCCTGGGCGACCTGGTGGACGGCGTCACGGGCACCGTGCACGACTCCCCCGAACTGGCCCGGCTCAAGGGCGCGGAGGCGATGGGGCGGATCCTTCGCCGCGCCGTCACCGACCACGCCCCGGGGGCGCCCGACGAGCTGCGCGTGGTCTACAAGGGCGTGGTCGTCCGGCTCGACCGCGCCCGGCTCGACAAGATCCGCAACGAGGTGCACCGGCGCAGCCGCGGCAGCGTCAACGCCGCCCGGGGCCGCGCCGCCGAGGCCCTGCTGGACGCACTGTGGGACGCCTTCCGCGCGCTGGGCGGACCGGAGGCGGCGGCGACCGCCGCCGAGGGCGATCTCAGCGTCTGGAACGCGCTGCTCGCGGCCGACGGGCTGGCCGCCATCGACGAGCCGGAGGCGCCGGTCCCGGCCGGCGGCGCCGCGTCCTCCAACGGCGGCGGCGACACCATGCGCACGCAGTTCCTGGCCCGGGTCCGCGAGCAGCGCGCCTTCACCGACTTCCTGGTCGCCTGGTGGCCGCTGCGCCGCCCGCTGGAGGTGCTGCGCGCTCTCGGCGACCCGGAGCGGCTCCGCCGCGCCGCCGGGCGCGACCTCGACCGGAGCGAGGTCCGGCTGCTGGCCGGCGCCTGGGCCGGCGCCCTCGCCCCCGAGGAGACCGCCGGCGACGGCCGCGGCCCCGGCCCGGTGCTCAGCTACCAGGACATCGCGCTGCTCGACGAGCTCGACGCGCTGCTGGGCTCCCCGCCGCGCCCGTCCCGCCGCCGCCCGGCACCGGCCGAGGACGACCCGTTCGTCGTGGACGGCGTCAACATCCTCACCGGCGAGGACGTCGCCGACGACGACTGGACGCCGGAGATGCAGGAGCTCACCACCTCCATCGAGCGCCTGGAGCGATCCCGCCGGGTCGACGACGGCGTGGTCGAGGAGCGCCCCGAGTACGCCCACATCGTGGTCGACGAGGCCCAGGACCTGTCCCCCATGCAGTGGCGGATGCTGGGCCGCCGGGGCCGCCAGGCCAGCTGGACGGTCGTCGAGGACCCGGCGCAGAGCGCCTGGGAGGACCTCGACGCCGCCCGCACGGCGATGGACGTCGCGCTCGGCGCCGAGGACCCCGCGTCCTCCTCCGGCGGCCGCGGCCGGTCACGCGGCGGGCGCTCCCGGGCGCGCCGCCGCAAGCCGTCCCCGCGCCGCGCCCGCTACGAGTACGAGCTCACCACCAACTACCGCAACTCCACCGAGATCGCCGCCGTGGCGACCCGGGTGCTGGAGCTGGCGCTGCCCGGCGCCCATCCGGCCCGCGCCGTCCGCGAGTCGGGCATCGACCCGGTGGTGCGGGTGCTGCCGCGGCCCGGGCACCCGGCCGCCGCCCGCGACGCCGTCGAGGAGCTGCTGGAGCGGGTGGAGGGCACGATCGGGCTCATCCTCCCGACCGGCGACCCCGCGATCGGCGACCTGCGCGCCGCCGGGCTCCCCGAGCGCGTCCAGATCCTCGACGTCCTGGAGGCCAAGGGCCTGGAGTTCGACGCCGCGGTGATCGTGGCGCCCGAGACGGTGGCGACCCAGTCGCCGCGCGGGCTGCGCGTCCTGTACGTGGCCGTGTCCCGGGCCACCCAGCACCTGACCGTCCTCACCGCCGACCCCACCTGGTACGACACCCTCACGGGCGCCTGACCCGGGGCCCCTAGATGATCGGGGGGCGGCCGGTGCGGGTCATCCGCCAGGCCGTCCGCCAGGAGATCGGGCGGCGCGGGCCCGCGGGCTTGCGCCACCCCTCCGCGAACCCCTTGAACCACGGCTTGAGCGCGCTCGGCCTGCGCTCCCGCAGCAGCGTCATCGCCACCCACACGGCCAGGTAGGTGAGCCCGATCGTCCACGGCAGGTTGCGGCGGGCCAGCCACACCCGGTTGCGGGCGTTGTAGCGGTAGAACATGTCGTGCCGCGTGGGCAGCACCGCCGGGTGGAACATCACGGCGGACGAGTCGTACACGATCCGGTAGCCCGCGTTGAGGACCTGCCAGGCCAGGTCGGTCTCCTCGTGGGCGTAGAAGAAGTCCTCCGGGAGGCCGCCGCCGGCGTCGAACGCGGCCCGGCGGATCGCGCAGGCGCCGCCGAGGAACGTGGTGACCTCCGACGACCGCTCCGGGTCGCCCGCCCGCAGCCGCGGCACGTGCCGCCGCTCGCCGCGCCCGCCCTCGGGGTCGCGGACCCGGAACGAGATCACGCCCAGCCCCGGGTCGGCGGCGAACCGGTCGCGCAGGTAGGTTCCGAGGCGGGTGGAGCGGTACCAGCCGTCGTCGTCCAGGAACAGGATCACATCGCCGCAGGACGCCTCCACGCCCCGGTTGCGCCCCGCCGGGATCCCGACGTTCTTCGGCAGCTGCAGCGTCTTGACCCGCTCGTCGTCGAACGGCGCCTCACCGCCCTGCTCGCCGACCGGGTCGACGCCGTTGCCGACGAGCACGACCTCGACCTCGACGTGCTCCTGCTCCAGCGCGCTGCGGACGGCGCGGGCCAGCTCCTCCGGGCGGTTGCCCATCGTGAGCACCACGACCGAGAGTTTCATCTACTTGAGCCTCCGGGAGGCGAGGATGCTCACCAGGTGGAGCAGCGTCTGCACGACCGCCACGGCCGCGACCGCGACCGTCAGGACCCGGATCGCCGCGGGCGTCTCCGTACCGAGGACCACGTCGATCGCCGCGGCCGCCAGGATCAGCAGCGACAGCTCCACCGCGCCGATGATGCGGTGGAAGCGCAGCATGGACGCGGCCTGCCGGGCCAGCGCGATCCCGGTGGAGCGGGGCCGCAGCGCCCGGTCGCCGCCGGACGGGTCGGCGGTCAGCCCGGACTTGGCCCGTGCCACCACCACGTTGTCGGTCTCCGCCTTGATCAGTGCCGCGCCCAGCGCCGCGACCAGGCCCAGCTCGGTGTAGCCGCCGCTGGTCCAGCCGCCCTGCGCGGCGAACCCCAGCCCGATCAGCAGCGACACCTCGGACAGGTAGTGGCCGATGCGGTCGAGGAACACCCCGGCGACCGACGTCTGCCGCAGGTAGCGGGCGACCTCGCCGTCCACGCAGTCCAGCAGCAGGTACACCTGGATCAGCACGGCGCCGCCCAGCGCCGTCCACAGCGCGCCCGTCCCGGCGGCGGGCAGCGACACCACCACGCCGGCGGCCACGCCGCACGCCATCATCATGTACGTGAGCTGGTTGGGGCTGAAGCCCAGCCGCATCGCCAGCCAGGCGAAGTACGGCGACAGGTCGCGCATGTAGAGGCGGCCCGCCCAGTGCTCCTCGTTGCGCCGGTCCTTCAGGCCGGGCGGCTGCCCCCACCGCCGCACGTCGGCGACGCTCGCGGTGCGCCGGGACGGCCGCTGGTCGTCCCCCGGACCGGGCATCTCGGGCATCTCGGGGAGCTCAGTCGCCATGGGCTTCGACATACTCTTCCACCGCCTTGAGGATCGCGCCCTGGTCCAGGCCGAGATGCTCCAAGATCGTATAGCGGCCGGGCCTGGTCTGCGGGGCATACCGCACGGCCTCCGCGAACTGCTCGGCGGTCAGCCCCACATCACCCGGCAGCACCGGCAGCCCGTGCCGCCGCAGGCACGCCGTCACCTCGGCCAGCCGTTCCGCGCCCGCCCCCAGCCGGGTCGCGCGCAGGTGGTAGCAGAACGCGGCGCCGATCCCGGCCAGCTCACCGTGGTTGGCGGTGCCCGGGAACAGCTGGTCGATCGCGTGCAGGATCTCGTGGTCGCCGCCGCTGGACGGCCGGGACGAGCCCGCGAACGCCATCGCCATCCCCGACAGCACCAGCCCCTCGGCCAGCACGGTCAGGAACCGGTCGGACTCGATCGACTCGGGCTGGTGCAGCAGCGCCTCGGCGGCCGTGCGGGCCACCGTCAGCGCCATCCGGTCGACCGGCTCGCCGCACTCGTCGGCGGCCAGCAGCCAGTCGTCCACCGCCGAGAAGTTGCTCACCACGTCGCCGACCCCGGCCCGCACCAGCCGCTCGGGCGCGGCCCGCACGTAGTCGAGGTCGACGACCATCGCCAGCGGCATCACCACCCCGAACGACCCCTTGCCCTTGTCGTGGGTGAGGGAGGCGACCGGAGAGCAGATGCCGTCGTGGGACAGGTTGGTGGCGACCGACACCATCGGGATGCCGGCCAGCGTCGCGGCGTACTTGGTGGCGTCGATGGTGCGGCCGCCGCCGATGCCGACCACCGCCTCGTACGATCCGGCGCGCAGCTTGGCGCCGAGGCTGACCGCGGCGTCGACGGTGCCGCCCTCGACCTGGAACACCTCGCAGGCGTCCAGGGAGGGCCGCACATGCTCGGCGATCTGGTCGCCCTGGCCGGGGCCGACGGCGATGGCCACCCGCCCCTCGGTGGCGATCCGCCGGTCGGCCAGCAGATCGCCCAGGGCGGCGACCGCCCCGCGCCGGACATCGATGGACAGCGGGGCGGTCAGCATCCGCGTCAGCAAGGGCATAGGGGAGACTTCCTCGCTCGGATCGTCGGTCGGGACGTCCGGTCGTCGGGGGAGGCCCGGCCCGCCGCCGTACGGCTCACCGGGCCTTCGGGATCAGTAGCCCTTGGCGATCCGGCGGGCCTTCTCCAGGTCGTCGTGGTTGTCGACCTCGACCCACTCGACCTCGCCGATCGGGGCCACGGCGATGGCGCCGCCCCGGTTGACCAGCTCCTGGTACCCGTCCTCGTAGTAGAGGTCGGGGTCCCCTTCCCAGGTGGTCTTCAGGGCGTCGGCCAGCGGCTCGGCCGCGGCGGGCTCGATCAGGGTGGCGCCGATGTACTCCCCGTACGCCGTGGCCGGGTCCATCAGCTTGGTGATCCGCTGGAGCCGCCCCCCGGCGTCCAGGGTCACCTTCATCTCCTCGTCGGCGAGTGTTTTCACGTTGTCCACCGCCAGCAGGATGTCCGGGCCGCGGTTGGACAATAGTGTCTTCTCCACCCCGACCGGGTGCACCGTGTCGCCGTTGACCATGAGGACGCCCTTGGAGAAGTGCTCCCGAGCCAGCCACATGGAGTAGGCGTTGTTCCACTCCTCGGCCTTGTCGTTGTGGACGAGGGTGAGGGAGACGCCGTAGCGCTCCTCCAGGCCCGCCTTGCGCTCCTCGACGGCCTCCGCGCGGTAGCCGACCACGATCACCACGTCGGTCAGCCCGACCTCGGCGAGGTTGCCGAGCGCGATGTCCAGGATGGTGGTCTCGCCGTCGACGGGGACCAGCGCCTTGGGGAGAGTGTCGGTGTAGGGCCGCAGCCTCCGGCCCGCGCCCGCCGCCAGCACCATGCCGATCATGCTTTCTCGTCCTCCAGGTCGCCGATAACGCCGTCGCCGCGACCGGCACCGGCACCGTGCGCACCGGCGCGCCCGCCGGCATGCCCGACACGCACCCACGTGGCGGCGCTCTCGGTCACGAACAACACGCCAAGGTAGACGGCGAGTGCAGCGTACGCGAACGGGAGAAGACCGGTGAGGCCCGCGAGGGCCACGATCAGCATCCGGCCGTCCCAGCCCAGCCCGGCGCGGAAGAGCCGGTCCGGCGGCCGGAACCCCTGGCGGGTGCGGTACACGATGTCGTAGTGGTGGTACGCCAGGACCGCGATCAGCACGTAGACCAGCGGTGCGGCCACGCCCTGTGCGAACCCCAGTGCGGCGAGGTAACCATACTCGATCGCGCGGATCGCGGGAGGGACAAGCCAGTCGAACCTCCCGTGATGGGGATGTCCGGCGGCCGGTCCGGTCAGCAGCAGCGCCACGACGGGCGCGAACAGCGCGGTGGTGCGCTCCTCCCCGATCCCGGCGGCCAGCAGCAGGGCGCCGGCGGCGAGCGCGACCAGCGCCCCGGGCAGCGGCGGCAGCTGCCCGCGCACCAGCGCGCCGAGCCCCAGGCAGATCGGCCCGTCGTCCCGGTACAGCGGCAGCGCGTTCCGCACGGCCCCCGCCCTCGGCACAGGGACGGGAACGGGCTCCCGCGTGACCACGTTCATGGGGTGCCTCCCGCCGTCATGGTCGCTGTCATGGTCCTCAGGACTCGTCCGGCCAGGGTGTAGGCGGTCGCCACGCCTCCCCAGATCAGGAGGGCGAGGAAGGTCACGCGGGCGTCGGTGAAGGCGGCGGTGAGGGCGATCAGGGCGAAGCGCTCCCCGATCGGCAGGACCAGGATCTTCTTGGCCCAGTGCAGGGGGCGGACGCCGCTCGTCCGGGCGGACCAGCGCGCCACCGTGCCGTCCCCGTCCGCGCCGTCCGCGCCGGTATGGGCCTGGTACGAGAAGTCGATCATGTGCCGGACGGTCTGCAGGATCAGCGCGGCCATCGCCAGCGCCCACACGTCCCCGCCGTGCGCGGACGTGCCCGCCGCCGCGGCCGTGGACCCGATCGCCAGGCCCGCGTACACCGCGTACTCCTTGACCCGGTCGGACACCGCGTCCAGCCAGGCGCCCAGCGCGGAGAACCGGCCGGTGTAGCGGGCGAGCTGCCCGTCCACGCAGTCGAGGACGAACGCGAGGTACAGCAGCACCGCGCCCGTGACCATCCCGGCGCGGGTGCCGCCGGAGAACCACAGCGCCGCCAGCAGCGCCAGCGCGACGGACGCGGCCGTGACCGCGTCGGGCGTGATGCCCCGGGCGGCGACCCAGCGGACGATGTACGGCGAGTACGCGCTGACCGCGAACGTGGCGAAGAAGCCGTCGTCGCGCTTGACCGACGCCGCCAGCCGGGCGCCCTCGCCGTCGGCGTAGTCCAGCTCCGCGCGCGCCTCGGCGACCGCGGCCGGGTCGGCGGCGCGGCGGCAGACCAGGCCGCGGGCCGGGCGGTCGGCGACGTGCGTCCCGGCCCTGACCAGCCCGGCGAGGAGGGCGACGAGCGCGTCGCCGCGGAGCGTACCGTCCGCGCCCGCGCCGGTCAGGCTCGGGTCGCGGCCGGCCAGGCCCTCCGCGACGTCCGCCACCTCCGCCGCCCGGGACGGGTCGAAGCGGAGCATCCCGGGGGACGCGGCGTTGACCCGCGCGGCGGAGCCCGTCCAGGCGTCGGGGCCGGTGAAGGCGCCGGCCCCGGTGTCCACGGCGACGATCCGGCCCCTGGACACCCGTACCCCGGCGGTCCCGTGCGCGCCCGCCCGCGCGGCCGGGACGGTCACCGCCACGACCGGCCCGCCCGAGCCGTACAGCAGCCGTTCCAGCAGGGCGTCGTCGGCGACCAGGTCGGCGGGCAGCACCACGACCGGCTCCTCGGCCAGCCGGGCCGTCCGGGCGATCTCCCGGAGATCGGCGGCCGGGTCCGCGCACTCGGTGACGAAATGCCCGTCCGCGCGCAGCGCGGAGGCTCCGCGGGGACGACCGATCACCCGCACGTCCGGTACGTTGAGCGTGGCCAGCCGGTCGCACAGCCGCGCCAGCAGCGTCGGCGGATCGGCCGGTTCGCCCGGCCGGATCCGGTACGGCAGGGCGGCCGCGGGACCCGGATCGGGCCGCCCGCGGACGCGCCCGGTCGCGATGATCAACGCGATGGTCATCGGCGCCTCCGACCGCGGAAAGAAGATAGGACACGAAGGATTTTCCGGACAGTGATCGACAGGTCTCCCCCCGGACCGCACACGGCGGGGAGCAGGGACGACTGCCCAGCGTAGCGATCTCATCACCCTACGCGACGAGATGGGGATCATGGCGGAGCAGACCATCGCGGTGGTGCTGGCGGGCGGGATCGGCCAGCGTGTCGGCGCGCCGGCGCCCAAGCAGCTCATCGAGGTCGGCGGGCGGCCGATCCTGGCGCACGCGATCGCGGCGTTCGACGCCCATCCCGGCGTCGACACGGTCCTGGTGGTGATGGCCGCCGGGCACCTGCGCACCGCCGCCGCGCTGGCCGCCCCCTTCGGCAAGGTCGGCGGGGTCGTCGAGGGCGGCGACACCCGCACCGCCTCGACCGTCGCGGCGCTGCGGGCGCTGGAGGGGCACCCGGACACGGCCCGGGTGCTGTTCCACGACGCCGCACGGCCGTTCGTGGACGCCGCGGTGATCGGCCGTGTGCTGGACGCGCTGGAGGGGTACGACGCCGTCGCGGTGGGCGTGCCCTCGTCCGACACGATCGTGGCGGTCGACGAGGACGGCCTGGTCGCGGGCATGCCGCCGCGCGCGTCGCTGTGCCGGTTCCAGACGCCGCAGGGGTTCCGGCTCGGCACGGTCCGCGCCGCCTACGCGCTGGCGCTGGCCGATCCGGAGCTGCGCGCGACCGACGACTGCGGCATCGTGCACCGGTACCTGCCGGACGTGCCGATCAGGGTGGTGGAGGGCAGCGAGCGCAACCTCAAGGTCACCCACCCCCTCGACATCGTCCTGGCCGAGCATCTGGCCCGGACGCCCGCCGCCACCGACCCCCCGGAGGCCACGTGATCTTCGAGAACCGGCCCGCCGTCATCGGGCACCGCGGACTGGGCTCGGGCGACCTCGCCGCGCCCGGCGGCACCGGCACCGTGGCGGAGAACACCGTCCCCTCGCTGCTGGCGGCGCTGTCGGCGGGGGCGTCCTGGATCGAGATCGACGTCACCCGCACCGCCGACGACGCGCTGGTGCTGCGGCACGACCCGACGACCGCCGAGGGCGCGTTCCTGGTCGACACCACGGCCGAGGCCACCGGGCTGCCGCTGCTGGCCGAGGTGTTCGACGCGCTGCCGCCGGAGGTTCCGGTGGACGTGGACGTCAAGACGATCCTGGAGGACGCGGTCGACGAGCCGTCCCGGCGCACCGGCGCGCTGCTGCTGCCGGTGCTGGAGCGGGAGGCGCGGCGCCGCCCGCTGCTGGTCACCTCGTTCGACCCGTCGCTGCTGGCGCACCTGCGCGACAACCTGCGGGGGGTGCCGCTGGGGCTGCTGACCTGGCACCGGTTCCCGCTGTGGCACGGCATTCCGGCCGCCGCGGGCCTCGGCCTGCAGGCGGTGGGCGTGCACACGGCCTCGTGCGGGTTCGACCGTCCCGACACGCGGCTGCGTCCGCTGGAGCATTGCGTGGACGTGGCCCACAAGGCCGGGTTGGAGATCCTGGCCTGGTGCCCGCCCGCCGAGGGGGTCGCCGACTACGCCACGGCGGGCTTCGACGCGCTGGTGGTCAACGACGTGCCCGGGGTCGTCCGCGTGCTCGGCGAGGCCCCCGGGACGGACGCCGTCCCAGGGGCCGAGGCCGAAGCCGGGGTCTAGCCGGGGCGATCCGTCAGCGCTTGTCCTGGCCGCCGCGGAGGTCGTCGCCGCCGTACATCTGCGTCCACTCGCCGGGCTGCTGCCCGCCGGAGCCGCGCTGGGGCTCGGGACGCTCGTCGTCGGAGCCGAACGGCACCGCTCCCGACGGCGGACGCGAAGCCGGAGGGCCCGCGGGCGGCGCCTGGCCGCCAGGCGGCGCGAACGGCACCGCGCCCTGCGGCGGGCCGTACGGCTGCGGCTGCGGCACCGCCCCCGCAGCCCCGCCCGGCACCGCCCCGACGGCCCCACCGGGCACCGCCCCGACAGCCCCGCCAGGTACCGCACCCACGGCACCGCCCGGCACCGCACCCACGGCACCGCCGGGCACCGCCCCGACGGCCCCGCCCGGCACCGCACCCACGGCCCCGCCAGGCACCGCTCCCTGCGGCGGAGGAAGGCCGGGCCCCATCGGCGCGCCCGGGGCACCGTGCCTGGACGGCCTGGACGGCGCGCGCGCACCCCGCCAGCGCGAGGGCGGCAGCGACGCCACGAGCAGCGCCGCGCCGAGCACCAGCAGCACGCCGTACGGGGCGAGCACCATGTAGGCGCGGTCGAATTCGCGTGGCAGCACGCCGAGCGTGTGCTGCGCGCTGAAGATCGGGGCGGCCATCCACAGCAGGCCGATGCTCGCGAACGCCAGGCCGGGGATCAGCGAGGCCAGCGGCGACAGCCTGGAGCCCATCACCAGGCCCAGCAGCAGCGCGGCGAACAGGAACAGCCCCGTCGAGATCAGCCGGTCGGACCAGGGCGGGTCCATGAAGTTCCGGGTGTAGAGCCCGGCCCGGTGGGTCGCGTACATCAGGCTCAGGGCGATCAGCGGGGTGACGACCAACCCGATCACCGCACCGAGCCCGTGGCGTGCGCCGCTGGACATGGGCACCTCCTCGGCACGCCGGACGGGGTGCTCCCGTCCAACGTAACCTCAGACGCGGCGCCGAGCCGAGCGGTTCGCCCCAGTTGTCACGTTTTGGCCGGAGTCGGCTGGCCCAGGCCGGGCGGGCTCGTCAGGAAGCCCACGCCCCACGACAGGTGCATGGTCGCGAACACCAGCGGCAGCCGGAGCCAGGCCGACACCGGCAGCCCGCGCCCCTCGACCGCCGCGCCCGCCACGATCGCCAGCGCGTACCCGCCCGGGACGATCCAGCCCGGCCAGAACCCGAACGCCCCGGCCACCGCGCCCGCCGCCATCGCCACCACCGCCAGCGGCGGCGCCAGGTAGCGCAGGTTCAGTGTGCCCTGGTGCTCGCGGCCCACCACGCGCCGCCACCGCCCGGTGTGGAAGTACTGCTTGGCCAGGGCCCGCAGGTCGGGCCGGGGCCGGTAGGTGACCCGCATCCGCGGGGTGAAGTAGACGCGGCCGCCGGTCTGCCGGATCCGGTGGTTCATCTCCCAGTCCTGGGCGCGCACGAACGTCTCGTCGTACCCGCCGACCCGCTCCAGCGCGCTGCGCCGGAAGGTGCCCAGGTAGACCGTCTCGACCTCGCCGGCCTCGCCGCCGGTGTGGAACCGCGCGTTGCCCACGCCGATCTTGGACGTCATCGCCCGCGCCACGGCCTGCTCGAACGGGGTGACGCCCTCGGCGGCCATGATCCCGCCGACGTTGTCCGCGCCGGTCTCCTCCATCGTCTCCACGGCCGCCCGCACGTAGTCGACCGGCAGCAGCGAGTGCCCGTCCACCCGGACGATGATCGAGTACTGGGAGGCCTTGATGGCGATGTTGAGGCCCTGCGGGGTGCGGCCGGTGGGGTTGGCCACCACCACGATCCGCGGGTCCTCGGCGGCCAGCCGGGCGGCGATCTCCTCGGTGCGGTCGCGGGACGGCCCGATCGCCAGGACCAGCTCCAGTTCGCCCGGATACTCCTGGGTCAGGATGCGGCGGACGGCGTCGGTCAGGTGCCGCTCCTCGTTCAGCACCGGCATCACCACCGACACCGCGGGCCAGGTGCGGTCCGTGGTGCCGGGCTGCGGGGCGCTCTGCGCGCGGGAAGAAGAGGGATTCATCTCGGAGTCGCGGGCTCTCTCTCGATCGTCCATGACGCGGCTCGAACCACCCGGGCTTCCGGGACGTTGGTCAAGACGGCGCCACGTTACTGCAAGGACACGAGGTCCAGGTACCGAACGGACGGGGTGTCCCCACTTTAGAGTGGGACCACTCGTGTCATAAGGCACCGACGACTTCTCGGGAGGCGGCCCCAGGATGGCAGACGGGCCCAGGAGGGGCGGCGGGCGCGGACCCGCCGACGGCGAACCCGACCCGCTGGAGCGCTACTTCCGGCCGCGTCCCGGGGGCGCGGCCGGCGGCGCGGCGGGCGGCGACGAGGAGATCGACGGCGTCACCGTCGACGGCGTCCCGGCGCCCCGGGTGGAGGTGGACGGCCCGCGCGGCCCGCGCCGCCCGGCCCCCGGGCTGAGCCGGCGGTCCGCGCTCAGCGCCCGCAGGCAGCGCCGGTTCCTCACCCTGACGGGGGCGATGTCGGCGTTCGTGCTGCTCACCTCGGGCGGCGCCTGGGCGTTCCAGAACTACGTCACCGGCATGATCGACAGCGTCAACGTCGGCGGCCTGGGCAGGGGCGGGGACGCGCCGAAGGGCGCGATGACGATCCTCGTCGCGGGCGTCGACCGGCGCGAGGGCCTCACCCGCGAGCAGCAGAAGGCGGCGCGGCTGGGCCGCGAGCCGGGCGAGCGCTCCGACACGATGCTGCTGGTGCAGGTCTCGCGGAACCACGACCGGGTCACGGTGGTGAACCTGCCCCGCGACTCGTACGTGACGATCCCCGGGCACAGGTCCAACGGCTCGGAGGGGCCGAAGGGCACCCCGGTCATGCCCCGTCACGGCAAGCTGACCTGGGCCTACCAGTTCGGCGGGCCCGACCTGGCGGTCGACACCGTCAAGCGTTCCACCGGCGTGTCGATCGACCACTACGTCGAGGTCAACTTCTACGGCTTCGTCAACATGGTCGACGCGCTGGGCGGCGTGGACGTGTGCACCGAGCAGCCCATCAACGACCGCAAGAGCGGCCTGGTGCTGCCCGCGGGCAAGTCCCACCTCGACGGGCTCAAGGCGCTCGGCTTCGCCCGCGCCCGCTACACCCTGACCGGCGGCAGCGACCTGGGCCGCATCGACCGGCAGCAGCAGTTCATGGCGGCGATGATGAAGCAGGCGCTGAGCAGCAGGACCCTCAGCGACCCGGCCAAGTCGACGAAGTTCCTCAACGCCGCGCTCAAGTCCCTGCGGGTGGACGAGAAGCTCGCCGACGACCTGCCCGGCCTGGCCGACCAGATGAAGGACCTGTCGACCGACAACCTCACCTTCGCCAAGGTCCCGCTGGCCAACCCCGACCACCCGGCCCAGCTCTGGAACGCCCCGACCCCCCAGTCGACCGTCCTGTGGGACCAGAACCGCGCCGACGACCTCTTCACCAAGCTCAGGCGCGACCAGCCGGTCAGCACGCCGAAGCCGGCCGCCGCGCCCGCGACGCCCACGCCGCCGAAGCCGACCGGCCCGACCGTCCCGCCCGAGGACGTCACCGTCAGCGTGCTGAACGCGATCGGCACCCCCGGGCTGGCCACCAAGGCCGGTTCCCAGCTCCGCCGCGAGGGCTTCAAGGTCACGGTCGTGCCGGGCGTGGCGCGCCGCGGCCTGAAGACCACCACGATCCAGTACGGCCCGTCCCGCGAGGACTCCGCCAAGACCCTGGCGGCCGCCATTCCCGGCGCCAAGCTCAAGAAGGTCGACTCGCTGGGCTCCCGCGTCCAGGTGATGGTGGGCGGCGACTGGTCGGGCGTGGAGAAGGTGAAGGTGCAGCCCTCCCCGTCCGCCACCCCCGCCGACCGCACCCTGGAGACCGGCACCGCCACCCAGAAGCTCTGCAAGGGCTGAAGTCGCGGGACTCCTCGCCGGCCTCCGCCGCATGCGGCGGGAAAGCCGGGACTCATAGCGCATGCTACCCGCCGGTACACTGCGCCGGTCGGTGCCCGCGACCGCTACGCGCGGCGACGCGGGGTACGTCCCTCACCGGACACGGCTGAACGAGGAGAGGAGTCGCCTTGACCCACCGCTTGACGGTGATCGGCACCGGGTATCTCGGTGCCACCCACGCCGCCTGCATGGCGGATCTGGGCTTCGAGGTGCTGGGGCTGGACGTCGACGAGCGCAAAGTGGCCCGCCTGGCGGCGGGCGACCTGCCCTTCTACGAGCCGGGCCTGGAGCCGGTGCTCCGGCGCAACCTCGAGAACGGGCGGCTCCGCTTCACCACCTCCTACGAGGAGGCCGCCGAGTTCGGCGACGTGCACTTCATCTGCGTCGGCACGCCGCAGAAGGCGGGCGAGTACGCCGCCGACATGACCTACGTCGACGACGCCGTCTCCTCGCTGGCGCCGATGCTGCACCGGCCGTGCCTGGTGGTGGGCAAGTCCACGGTGCCGGTGGGCACCGCCGCCCGGCTGGCCGAGCGGATCGGGATGCTGGCGCCCGCCGACGGCGACGCCGTGCTGGCCTGGAACCCGGAGTTCCTGCGCGAGGGCTTCGCCGTCCAGGACACCCTCAACCCCGACCGCATCGTCGTCGGCGTCCCGGGCGACCAGGGCGCCGCCGAGCGGGCCGAGAAGATCCTGCGCGAGCTGTACTCCTCCATGCTGGCCGAGGGCACCCCGTTCATCGTGGCCGACTACCCGACCTCCGAGCTGGTGAAGGTGTCGGCCAACGCGTTCCTGGCCACCAAGATCTCCTTCATCAACGCGATGGCGGAGGTGTGCGAGGCCGCGCACGCCGACGTGACCAAGCTGTCGGAGGCGCTGTCGCACGACGACCGGATCGGCGGCCGGTTCCTGGGCGCCGGGCTGGGCTTCGGCGGCGGCTGCCTGCCCAAGGACATCCGCGCGTTCATGGCCCGCGCCGGGGAACTGGGCGTCGACCAGGCGCTGAGCTTCCTGCGCGAGGTGGACGAGATCAACATCCGCCGCCGGATCCGCATGGTCGACCTGGCCCGGCTGCTGCTCGGCGGGTCGTTCATCGGCCGCACGGTCGGGGTGCTCGGCGCGGCGTTCAAGCCCAACTCCGACGACGTGCGCGACTCCCCGGCGCTGGACGTGGCCGCCACGATCCGGGGGCAGGGCGGCAAGGTGACCGTGTACGACCCGCAGGCCATGGGGAACGCGCGCCGCGCGCACCCCGAGCTCGACTTCGGCGGATCGGCCCTGGACGCCGCCCGGGACGCGCACGTGGTGCTGCTGCTGACCGAGTGGGAGGAGTTCCGCGAGATGGACCCGGCGGCGCTCGCCGAGGTGGTCGCGGAGCGGAACATCGTCGACGGCCGCAACGCCCTCGACCCCGAGCAATGGCGCGCGGCGGGCTGGAACTACCGCGCGCTCGGCCGCCCCTGAGGGAACGGGCGCCGGGGAACGAACGGGCGGGCGCCGCTGTTGTGAGCGGCATGGGCGATGAGTACGCGGACCAGGCCGTGATCCGGCGGCTTCTCAACGAGTCGAGGACATGGGCGTTCGTGGGCCTGCGGGACAACCCCGCGAGGGAGGTCCACACCCAGGCGCGGCTGCTCCAGCAGCGGGGCAAGCGGATCATTCCGGTGCACCCGGCGGCGGAGACCGTGCTGGGCGAGACGGGTTACGCGGCGCTGGCGGACGTGCCCGAGAAGCCCGACGTCGTCGGGATCTACCGGCGTGCGGAGTTCGCGGGCGCGGCGGTGGACGAGGCGATCGCGGCGGGCGCCAAGGCCGTCTGGCTCCCGCTGGACGTGGTCGACACGGCCGCGGCGCGGCGGGCGAAGGAGGCCGGCCTGGAGGTGGTCATGGACCGCTGCCCGGCCGTCGAATGGGCCCTGCGCCGCTGAGAGCCCAGCTCAGAGGCTTTCGCGCAGGCGGGCGCCCTTGGCCTTGGCCTGGTCGTACAGGTCCTTCTGGAAGTCCTGCATCCTCGCCCTGAGGGCCTCGTCGGAGGCGGCGAGGATGCGGACGGCCAGCAGGCCCGCGTTGCGCGCCGCGCCGACGGCGACGGTGGCGACCGGGACCCCGGCGGGCATCTGGACGATCGACAGCAGCGAGTCCATGCCGTCCAGGTACTTGAGCGGGACCGGGACGCCGATCACCGGGAGCGGCGTCACCGAGGCCAGCATGCCCGGCAGGTGCGCGGCGCCGCCCGCCCCGGCGATGATCACCCGCAGCCCGCGGCGGGCGGCGTCCTCGCCGTAGGCGATCATGTCGTGCGGCATCCGGTGCGCGGAGACGACGTCGGCCTCGTAGGCGACGCCGAACTCCTCCAGCGCCTCGGCCGCGGCCTTCATCACGGGCCAGTCGGAGTCGCTGCCCATCACCACGCCGACGCTCGTCACGCGTCCTCCCCCTCGCCGTCCTTCTCGTTGACCGGCTCGCCGTCCGCCGCGGCGGGGCCCATGGCCGAGCCCCAGCGCAGGAAGTCGGCCGCGTGCCGGGCGCGTTCCCGCAGGTCGTCCAGGTCGGAGCCGAGCACGGTCACGTGCCCGACCTTGCGCCCGGGACGGATGTCCTTGCCGTAGAAGTGCACCTTGACGCCCGGGTCGTGGGCCATCACGTGCAGGTAGCGATGGTAGATCCCGGGCGCGTCGCCGCCCAGCACGTTCGCCATCACGGTGTAGGGGGCGGCCGGCTCGGTGGAGCCCAGCGGCAGGTCGAGCACGGCCCGCAGGTGCTGCTCGAACTGGGACGTGCGGGCGCCCTCGATCGTCCAGTGGCCGGAGTTGTGCGGGCGCATCGCCAGCTCGTTCACCAGCAGCCCGCCCTCGGTCTCGAACAGCTCGACCGCCAGCAGCCCGGTCACCCCGAGCTTCTCGGCGATGTCGAGGGCGAGCCGCTGCGCCTCGGCGGCGCGGTCGCCGTCCAGGCCGGGCGCGGGCGAGATCACCTCGACGCAGATGCCGTTCTCCTGGACGGTCTCCACCACCGGGTACGCGGCGCCCTGCCCGTGCGGGGACCGGGCGACCAGCGCGGCCAGCTCGCGGCGGAACGGGACGTGCTCCTCCACCATCAGGTCGACGCCCTCGGCGACCAGGCGGGACACCAGGTCCCACGCGTCGCGGTCGAGGGCGTCCAGGATCCACACGCCCTTGCCGTCGTAGCCGCCGCGGGTGGCCTTCAGCACCAGCGGCCAGCCGTGGTCGCGGGCGAAGACCTCCAGGAACGCCAGCGGGGCCCGGTCGGGCACGTGGCCGTAGGCGGGGCAGGGCGCGCCGATCGCGCTCAGCCGCTCCCGCATGACCAGCTTGTCCTGGGCGTGCAGCAGCGCCGCCGAGCCGGGCCGGCACGGGATCCCCGAGTCCTCCAGGTCGCGGATGTGCGCGCCCGGCACGTGCTCGTGGTCGAAGGTCACCACGTCGCAGCCCTTGGCGAAGGCGCGCAGGTCGTCGAGCGAGGAGTCGTCGCCGACGCGCACGTCCGCGCACACCCGGGCGGCCGAGTCGCCGGGCGACCCGGCGAGCACCCGCAGCGACACGCCGAGACCGATCGCGGCCTGCTGGGTCATCCTGGCCAGCTGGCCGCCGCCCGCCATCCCGACCACGGGCATCTGCGCTGGATCTGTCACGATCAGTAGGTTATCGGGCGGGACGGGGTGCGCCGTCATCGCGCAGGGTGATCGTCCCTCGTCAGCGCGGCGGGCCCGCGGGCGCCGCCACCGGGGCCGGGATCGGGGTGAACGGAACCGGCACGGGCGGCGTCAAAGCGGATGGGAGTCGAGCGGGAGCGAGTGTGATCGGCTCCTGGGCGGGGAGGGGAAGAGGCACGGTACCGTGAACGTTCTTGTTGCCCGTCTCACCGGCCACATGCGTCTATCCTCATCTAGCCTTCGCAGTAGCCGACCCGCGCCGGCCCAGCGCCGCGGCGCGGCAGCCGTTTCCCGGAAGGACGGTTCCCCTTCGTGAACCTGCTCTCCCGTCTCTACCGACGGTTCGCCCATCTGGTGCGGGAACTGGCGAAGTTCGGCAGTGTCGGCGCGGTCGCCTTCGTGATCACGTTCGTCCTGAGCAACGCGCTCCACCTGGAGTCGGGCCTGGGGATGGGGCCGCTGTCCTCCAACGCCATCGCGACCGTGGTGGCGACCACGTTCGCGTACGTCGCCAACCGCTACTGGACGTTCCGGCACCGCGACCGGACCGGGCTGGGCCGCGAGTACGTGCTGTTCTTCGCGCTGAACGGCGTCGGGCTGGTGATCACCCAGCTGTTCATCGGCTTCACCAGCTACGTGCTCGGGCTGACCGGGCCGATCCCGTACAACGCCTCGCTGATCGTCGGCACCGGCGTGGCGACGCTGTTCCGCTTCTGGTCGTACAAGAAGTGGGTGTTCCTGCCGGTGGAGGCCCCGCAGGTCGACCCGCACTCCGGGCTCCCGGAGGCCGCGCCGCAGCACCTGGCCGCTCCCGCGCAGCAGGACGTCCCAGGGCAGCCGGACGCCCCCCGGCACCGGCTCAACGGGCACACGCCGCCCTCGCACGAGCTGGGCCGCCCCGCCGACGGCAACCCCGCCGAGGGCTACGCCGAGTTCACCGCCCCCAGCCCCCGCTGACCCCCTCAAAGGGATCGGACGGGCCAGGATGTCGGACGGGCCGGGGGATCAGGCGGGGCCGATCACGACGCGTTCGGACGCCAGGCGCGCCTCGGCGGCCTGGCGCAGGAACACCCCGAACACCGCGGGTCTCGACTGGATCAGCTCCAGCCGCCCGCCGTCCACCACCGCCAGCGAGCGGGCCAGGTAGAGCCCCAGCCCGGTGCCCTTGCCGCTGCTGACGCTGCGCTCGAAGATCCGCGCCTCCAGCTCCTGGGGGATCCCGGTGCCCTGGTCGCCCACCTCCACCACCACCGAGCTGGCGCCCAGCTTGGTGTTGATCGTGACCGGGCCGGCGCCGTGCACCAGCGAGTTGTCCAGCAGCGTCGCGATGATCTGGGACAGCCCCTCCGGGCTGGTCATGCCGATCAGCCCGCGCTCGCCGGTCATGGTCACGTCCCGGCCGTCCCGCCGGAAGATCGGCCGCCACTCCTCGACCTGCTGGGCGATGATGTCGTCGATCGGCGCCGGCACCGCCGCCCCGGTGCGGTCGTGCCGGGACCTGGCCAGCAGCTGCTCCACCACCGCGACCAGCCGCTCCGCCTGCGCCACCGCGGCGGCGCCCTCCTCGCGCACCACGTCCGGGTACTCGGCCGCCTCGATCATCTCCTCCAGCCGCATCGACAGCGCGGTCAGCGGGGTGCGCAGCTGGTGGCTGGCGTCGGAGGCGAACTCGCGGCTGGCGGCCAGCAGGTCGGCGATCCGCACCGCGCTGCGGTCCAGCACCTCGGCGACCCGGTCGACCTCGGCGATGCCGTACCGGCGGCGGCGCGGGCGGGCGTTGCCGGTGCCGAGCCGGTCGGCGGTCTCGGCGAGGTCGATCAGCGGCAGGGTGAGCTTGCGGGCCTGGACCATCGCCAGCCCCACCGTCACCGCCACCCCCAGAGCGGCCAGGCTGCCGATCAGGAACATCAGCCGCAGCGCCTCGTCCTGCACCTGGCCGGCCGGGCGGGACACCTGGACGCGCACGCCGCCGCCCGTCATGGAGGCGGTGAGCAGCTCGGTGCCGCGGGCCGGGCGGAAGCCCGCCGTGACCACCTGGTCGTTGGCCAGGGTTATGACGATGTAGCGGCCGGGATACTCCTGGGAGATCTTCTGCGCCGTGATCGGCTGGCCGGCCTCCAGGCTGAAACCGACCCCGCCGAGGATGGAGGCCGCCTCGCGGTCCAGCGACTGGCGGGCCTCCTCGTAGATGAGCTTGTGCGTGGCATAGGCGAGGGGGATCCCGAGCAGCAGGATCGCGACGACCGCCACCGCGAGCGTCGACAGCAGCAGTCGGCGCCTCATCAGGGCTCCTTCGAGGGTGGGGAAGGACGGGGCTGCGGGCGGCCTGCGGCTGCCGGGCCGCCCGGGACGAGCGCCCGCGGGCGCCCAGGATCACGCCCTAGTCGCCGCGCTCGAACCGGAAGCCGACGCCGCGCACGGTGGTGATGTAGCGCGGGCTGCCGGCGTCGTCGCCGAGCTTGCGGCGGAGCCAGGAGATGTGCATGTCGAGGGTCTTCGTGGAGCCCCACCAGTTGGTGTCCCACACCTCCCGCATGATCTGTTCACGCGTGACGACCTTGCCCGCGTCGCGCACCAGCACGCGCAGCAGGTCGAACTCCTTGGTGGTGAGCTGGAGCTCCTGGTCGCCCATCCAGGCCCGGCGCGACTCGGCGTCGATCCGCACCCCCTGCACGATCGGGGTCTCGGTGCTGCCGCGGCGCAGCAGCGCCCGCACCCGGGCGAGCAGTTCGGCCAGCCGGAAGGGTTTGGTGACGTAGTCGTCGGCACCGGCGTCCAGCCCCACGACGGTGTCGACCTCGTCGGCGCGAGCGGTCAGGATCAGGATGGGCACGCCGTGGCCCTCGGCGCGCACCCGGCGCGCCACCTCGAGCCCGTCCAGCTCGGGCAGGCCGAGGTCGAGGACGATGAGGTCCACGCCGCCCCCGAGAGCCCGCTCCAGGGCCTGCGGGCCGTCCGGGCTGACTTCGACGGTGTATCCCTCACGCCGCAGCGCACGGGCGAGAGGCTCGGAGATGGACGTGTCGTCCTCGGCGAGCAGTACTGAGGTCATGAGACCGATCGTATGACCATTCATGAACGTTTCCCGGCAGCCGCCGCGCTCTTGACCTGCGGTTTGCCACTCGTAGTACATCCCTGAACACGGACATATCTGAGCGCTACCGGAGGTAACCGCATGTGGCGACCCCGATCCGGGGCCGTGACCGAACGGTCATGTCCGGGACGCCGCGCTCGTGCCGCCGCCGGGTTCCTTGAAGATCCTGGTGGCAACGCCTGAAAGTCCTAAAAAAGTGTGTCGCCACCTTGTGCAGTGATCCGGTGGGGTGCGGACGCGCGGGGACAGGGTCAGGCGATCACGGCGACGGCGGTCCCGGGAAGGGTGACGGTCGCCGGGGCGCCGTTCTCGCGGGGCGGATCGAGCCGAACGCCGGGATCCGAGGCCAGCAGGAGCCGCGCCGCGGGGCCGATCTCCGGGACGGGGAGCCGGACGGGCCTTTCGTCCGGTGCGGCGTCGAATGCGGCGTCGAATGCGGCGTCGAATGCGGCGTCGAAGCGGGCGAGCACGCGGACGCCGCCCCGGCGCAGCAGCAGCCAGCGGGCGCCGCCCGCCACATCGCTCTCACGGGCCCCGATATCCACAGCCACCTCGGTCAGGCGGGGGTCGTTCAGCTCGGGGCGGGAGCGCCGCAGGGCGATCAGGGCGCGATGCCATTCGAGCAGTTCACGATGGACGCCCCGGCCCGGCTCCGCCCAGTCCAGGACGGACCGCCGGTAAGTATCCACAGCCTGTGGATCGGGGACGTCTCCGGCCCATCCGTGCCGGGCGAACTCGCGCCGGCGGCCCTCCGTCACGGCCCGTCCCAGCTCCGGTTCGGCGTGGTCGGTGAAGTAGCACCAGGGCGTGCCCGCCGCCCATTCCTCGCCCATGAACAGCATCGGCGTGAACGGCCCGAGCAGCAGCAGCGCGGCGCCCACCTTGAGCAGCCCGGGCGGGAGCGAGGCGGCGACGCGGTCGCCGGAGGCCCGGTTGCCGACCTGGTCGTGGTTCTGGAGGAACGTCACGAACCGGTGGGCCGGCGTCCGGTGCACGTCCACCGGGCGGCCGTGCGGCCGCCCCCGGTAGGCCGACCACGTACCGTCGTGGACGAACGCCCTCGTCATGGCCTTGGCGAGGGTGTCCAGGGAGCCGAAGTCGCAGTAGTAGCCCTGCCGTTCACCGGTCAGGGCCGCATGCAGGGCGTGGTGGAAGTCGTCGCTCCACTGGCCGTCCAGGCCGTACCCGCCCGCCTCCGGGGACGTGATCAGCCTCGGGTCGTTCATGTCGGACTCGGCGATGAGGAACAGTTCCCTGCCCAGGTGCGCCGACAGGGCCCGCACGGCGGACGCCATCTCCTCCAGGACGTGGACCGCGCCGTGGTCGTTGATGGCGTGCACGGCGTCCAGGCGCAGGCCGTCGAGGTGGTAGTCGCGCAGCCACATCAGCGCGTTGCCGATGGCGAAGGCACGGACCTCGTCCGAGCCCGGCTGGTCGAAGTTCACCGCGTCGCCCCAGGGGGTCGTGTAGGCGCCGGTGAAGTACGGCCCGTAGGAGGCGAGACGGTTGCCGCTGGGCCCGAGATGGTTGTAGACCACGTCGAGCACGACCGCGAGGCCGCGGGCATGGGCCGCGTCCACGAAGCGCTTGAGCCCGTCCGGCCCTCCGTAGGGTTCGTGCGGTGCCCACAGGTGGACGCCGTCGTACCCCCAGCCGTGATGGCCCGGGAAGGACGCCACGGGCAGGAGTTCCACGGCGTCCACGCCCAGGGAGACCAGATGGTCGAGGCGTTCGATGGCCGCGTCGAAGGTGCCTTCGGGGGTGAACGTGCCCACGTGCATCTCGTACAGGACGCTGCCGGGTAGGGGACGCCCCCGCCATCTGTGGTCGTTCCAGGGGAAGCGGTCGTGCTCGTAGACGCGGCTGATTCCGTGCGCCCCGTAGGGCTGCCAGGGGGAACGGGGGTCGGGCAGGACCTCGTCACCATCGTCCAGGACGAAGCCGTAATCGGTGCCGTGCCCGGCCCCGTCGATGTCCACGGCCCACCAGCCACGCCGCCGCCCACGCTGCGGGCTCAGCGCATGGCGCGCCGGCCTCCCGCCTGGGGAGGCGCGCACTTCCACCTGGACGCGTTCGGCATCGGGTGCCCACACCTCGAACCGGGTCACTCGGCCACCCCTGAGACCAGCAGGGCGACCGGATGAACCGCCAGGACAACGGCCATTTCCAGCCGTGGGCCTTGGTGGACCTCCCCCGTGAGCAGGTTCCGCCACGGGACGGGCCCGACCTCCAGGTAGGTGTCCCCCCAACCCCCGGCCCGCTCCAGGCCCGCCGGGAGACGCGTGGCGACCGTCAGAGCACCCTCCTCGCCGCCTCCCCGCCGGAACGCCAACACGTGGCGGGCCGCCTCGCCGCCGGCCCGTACGGGCTCGTATCCGCCGCCCTCGCCGAACCACCCGGGACGCTCCCGCCGCAGCCGCAGGGTCCGCGAGGTGACCAGGAGCTTCTCGTCGTCCAGGTCGCGCGGCTCCCCGCCGCCGTCCAGCCGCGCCAGCCGCTCCCGGCGGCGTTCGTAGTCGACCGGCCGCCGGTTGTCGGGGTCGACGAGCGCGAGGCCGGTCAGCTCGCAGCCCTGGTACACGTCCGGAACCCCCGGCATGGTCAGCTGCACGAGCTTCTGCCCCAGCGCGTTCACCCTGGCGTACGGCTCCAGCATCGCCACGAACGCGCCCACGTCGGCCGTCAGGCCCTCGTCCACGAGAGCCCTCCGCGCGTACCCGAGCACGGCCTTCTCGTACTCGGAGTCGGGGTCCAGCCAGGACGTGCGGGTCTTGGCCTCCCGCATCGCCTTGGTGAGGAACTCCCCCAGCCGGTCCTCCGCGATGGGCCAGGCGCCCACGAGCGTCTGCCACAGCAGGTACTCCAGGTCCGGTTCCAGGGGCGACCCCTTCGGCGCCCAGGCCCGCCAGCGGCCGACGGCCTCCGTCCACGGCACCGGCAGCTCCGCCAGGACCGCCAGCCGCGCGCGCACGTCCTCCTGGCGCTTGGTGTCGTGCGTGGACAGGGTCGTCATGGTGGCGGGCCAGTCGCGGAGCACCCCGGCGCAGTAGGCGTGGAAGTCCTCAGGGTCGATCGCGAACCGGGACGGGTCGCCGCCCACCTCGTTCAGCGACGCCATCCGCGACCAGCGGTAGAACGCGGTGTCCTCCACGCCCTTGGCCGCCAGCGGCGCCGACGTCTGCTGGAACCGCACCACGAACTCGGCCAGGTCACCGGGATCGCCGCCCTTGGGCTCGTGCCCCAGCGCCAGCCGGACGACCAGGTCCAGGTCACGGCGCAGCCGAGCCGGGAGACGCGTCCGCGCCCGTTCCGCCGCCTCCTCCAGGACCTCCACCGCCTGCCGCGTGGGCGGCTCCCCCGGCACGACGTACGCCCTGTAGACGTGCATGGCCGCCAGCAGCTCCAGCAGGACGGCCTGGAGGTCCGCGCGGCGCGCCCCGTCCCCGGCGTCCACCCGCAGGACCCTGCACAGGACCTTGAGCAACCGGGACATCTCGGGGCGCAGGGCGTGCTCGGCCGCGAACCGCCGCGCCTCGTACTCCACCGGATCGAACGACGCCGGGCCGCCGCCGGTGAACGCCACGTACGCCTCCGTCAGCGGCCGCTCGCCGTCCGGATCGGCGAAGACGCCGCCCACCATGCCGAGCGCGTCGTACCCGGTCGTCCCGGCGCACCGCCAGTCGCCCGGAAGCCGCTCCCCGCCCGTCGTGATCTTCTCGACCAGGATCCAGCGCGGCCCGTCCGGCCCGGACGAGGCGTCCGACAGCCGCTCCAGGTAGCCGCGCGGATCGGCGAGCCCGTCGGGGTGGTCCACGCGCAGCGCGTCCACCAGGCCCTCGGCGACCAGGCCCAGCATCAGCGCGTGCGTCCGCCGGAAGACCTCCGGATCCTCCTGGCTCAGGCAGATCAGCCCGGAGATGTCGAAGAACCGCCGGTAGTTGGGCTCGCCCCGCCCCGGCAGCACGATCCGGCCGCCGCCCTCCTCCCAGTCCACGTCGAACCAGCGGGCGTAGGGCGACTCCGCGCCGTCCTCGATCAGCGCGGCCAGCGGTCCGTTCAGCTCCGGCGGGTCGGGGACCGCCATGTGGTTGGGGACGATGTCGGCCAGCACGCGCAGGCCGTGCCCGTGGAACCGCGCCGCCATCGCCCGGAACGCCTCCGGCCCGCCCAGCTCGGCCGACAGCCGGTCATGCTCGATCACGTCGTACCCGTGCGTGGAACCGGGCGCCGCCTGCAGCACCGGCGACAGGTAGACGTGCGACACCCCCAGCGCCGCCAGGTACGGCGCCAGCTCCGCCGCCTCGGCGAACCCGAAGTGCCGGGAGTCGCTCGTCCCCCGCAGCTGGATCCGGTACGTGCCGGTCGCCGGGCCGGTCGCCGGGTGCTCAGACACGGCGCAGCACCTGCAGGGACCTGGCCTCCATCAGCACGGACTCGCCCGCCTTCACCACCGGGGACTCCGCCTCGGCGAGCAGGGGGTCGGCGGTGTCGATCACCTTGGACCACAACCCGCCGTAGACGGCCGGGGGCGGCACGAAGCGCAGGTCGCCGTCGTGGGCGTTGAACAGCAGCAGGAACGAGTCGTCCCTGATCCGCTCGCCGCGCCGGCCCGGCTCGCTGATCGCGTCGCCGTTCAGGAAGATGGAGAACGACTTGTTGAACCCGGCGGACCAGTCGGCCTCGGCCATCTCCCGGCCGTCCGGGGAGAACCACAGCAGGTCCGGCAGGTCCACCGGGCCGTCGTCCCGCCCGGCCCGCGCGGGGCCGCGCCGCGTTCGCCCCGGCCCCGCCCGGCCCTGGAAGAACCGCCGCCGCCGGAACACCGGGTGCTCGCGGCGCAGCCGCGACAGCCGCTGGACGAAGTCGAGCAGCGGGAAGTGCTCTTGGAGCAGCCCGTCCCAGTCGACCCAGGACAGCTCGTCGTCCTGGCAGTAGGCGTTGTTGTTGCCGCGCTGCGTGCGCCCGATCTCGTCGCCGTGGGACAGCATCGGCACGCCCTGGGTGAGGAACAGCGTGGCCATGAAGTTGCGCTTCTGCCGTTCCCGCAGGGCGAGGATCCCCAGGTCGTCGGTCGGGCCCTCCGCGCCGCAGTTCCAGGAGCGGTTGTCGTCGGTGCCGTCCCGGTTGCCCTCGCCGTTGGCCTCGTTGTGCTTGGTGTCGTAGGAGACCAGGTCGTGCATCGTGAAGCCGTCGTGGCAGGTCACGAAGTTGATCGAGGCGCTGGGACGGCGGCCGTCGTCGGCGTACAGGTCGCTGGACCCGGTCAGCCGGGACGCGAACTCCGGCAGCGTCGCGGGCCTGCCCCGCCAGTAGTCGCGGACGGTGTCGCGGTACTTGCCGTTCCACTCGGTCCACAGCGGCGGGAAGTTGCCGACCTGGTAGCCGCCCTCGCCCACGTCCCACGGCTCGGCGATCAGCTTGACC
>NZ_JBHSON010000109.1:0-34665 GCF_042656285.1 Actinomadura rugatobispora
CCCCCTTTCCACCGGAGTGATGGTCTGGGGCCTCCCCGTCGCCTCTGGTCGAGCCCACTTGGCCAGGTCGCGTAGGGAACCGGCCTCCCGGGAACGGACCACGCACAGGATGCGTGTCGCCGCACCGGGGTCGAGTACGCCGGGGACCAGTGCGTCCAAGACCGTTCGGGGCGCGCGGCTGAGCAACTTATGCACAGTCCTGAGGAACGGTGCGCGCCCACCCAGCATCCGGTGTGCTCCTGGAGGCGGGCGGCGAGTCCCGCGTGGTCGGGGTGGCCGTGCGTGAGCACCACGCCCTCGACGTCGGCGAGGCCGGCGCCGAGGGCGTGGAGACCGTCCCGCAGGGAGGCGAGGCTGGTGTCGTCCCAGCCGGCGTCCACCAGGACGAACCGGCCTCCCGACTCGATCGCGTAGACGTTCACCGTCGGCGGCACGTTCCGCTCCACGACGACCGGCAGCCGCCACACGCCGGGCACCGGTTCCTGGAGCGCGCCGCGCTCCCGGTCTCCGGACGGCCGCACGGTGGCGCCGGTCATCGCCGTCCCGCCGGGGCGGTGCCGTTCAACGCGGCGGCCGGGCGTCGCCGGTCCGGCCGTCGCCGAACGACGTGTCGCGTTCGCTGAGCGCCTTGGTGAGGCCCTTCTCCTGCGCGGACGCCATGAACGCCTTGAAGCCGTCGTTGTGGACGGCCAGCGCCGACAGCTCGGTCCCGGCGCGCAGCGCGTCCCGCAGGCCCATGCGCTCCATCGCCCGGTGCACCGTGCGCTTGTTGGCCTGCAGGACGTCCGCCGGGATCTGCGCGACGCGCTGCGCCCGCTCCAGCACGTGTTCCTCCAGTTCGGCGGCCGGGTAGGCGCGGTTGGCGAAGCCGTGCTCCACCGCCTCGGCGCCGCTCATCGAGTCGCCCGTGAGCATGAACTCCATGGCCTTGCGCATGCCGAGCAGCCATGCCTGGTACTGCATGTCCGGCACGCCGAACCGCACCGCCGGGTAGCCGATCTTGGCGTCCTCGGCGACGTAGACCAGGTCGCATCCGGTGGCCAGCTCCGACCCTCCGGCCAGGCAGTGCCCGTGCACCTGGGCGATCACCGGCTTGTCCAGGTCCCAGATGCCGGTCCAGCGGTCGACCACGGTCCGCTGGAACGCGCCCTGCCCGCCGCCCTCGGTCGCGTACTCGCCGGGCTCGGGCGCCAGGTCGTAGCCCGCCGAGAACGAGGTTCCGGCGCCCCGGACGATCTGCACCCGGACCTCCGGGTCCCGGTCGCCCTCGCGCAGGGCGTCGATGACCTCCCGCTGCAGCGTGGCGTTCAGCGCGTTCCGCTTCTCCGGGCGATTAAGCGTGACGCGCCTGACGTAGGGCGCCGGGGTGTCGACCAGGACCAGCTTGTAACTCACCATCACTCCGATCCGTGCGGGCGGGGGAGAGCCCTCCCGCGGCCGGGACGCGCCGTGCGCGTGTGCCGCGAGAGGGCCAAGTGTGAAACGTGATTCTATCGGGGGCCGGCCGCGTGCTCCTCTTCGAGCCTGCGCTTCATGACCTTGCCCGTCTCGTTGTAGGGGAGCGCGTCGCGGAACTCCACGTGGGCGGGCACCTTGAACGCGGCCAGCGTCTGCGCCGCCCACTCCCGCACCCCCTCGGCCGTCAGCGCGCTCCCCTCCTCGCGGACGACGTACGCCTTCACCTCCCGGCCGAGGACCCTGTCCGGCACCCCGACCACGGCCGCCTCGACGATCTCGGGATGTTCGACGAGGCGGTACTCGATCTCGATCGGGTAGATGTTCTCCCCGCCCCGCAGGATCAGGTCGCGGATGCGGCTCTCCAGGTAGAGCAGGCCGTCCTCGATGCGCCCGTAGTCGCCGGTGCGGTACCACCGCTCCGCGTCGAGCACCCCGGCCGTCGCCTCCGGGTCGCGCCAGTAGCCCAGGAAGACCCCCGGCCCCTGGATGTGGATCTCGCCGACCTCGCCCTCGGGCAGCGGCCGCCCGTCCTCGCGCACCTGCACCCGCACGGTGGGCACCGCCGCGCCGACCGAGCCGGGGTGCTCCTCCAGCAGGGAGCCGGTGCACAGGGTGCCCGTGCCGAGGGTCTCGGTCATCCCGTAGCCGTTGCCCAGCTGGACCCCGGGCATCGTCTCCCGGACGTGCCGCATCAGCTCCGGCGGGAAGATCGCGCCGCCGCTGCCGACCATCGTGACCTGCGCCGTCCGGAAGGACGCGAAGTCCGGGTGGGCCAGCATCCGCCAGAAGTGGGTCGGGACGCCGCTCCACTGCGTGATCCCGTGCTCGTGCGTGAGCCGCAGCGCGCGCTCGGGATCCCACCGTCCCGGACCGGGGAAGACCAGCTTCAGCCCGGCCATCGGCGCGACCGCCATCGTGACCCCGGCCCCCGAGACGTGGAACAGCGGGCTGACGATCAGCGACGCCCGCTGCGCGCCGTCCGGGACCTGGCGGTAGCGGTGCCCGTCGAGCAGGGCGGTGGTCGCGCCGCCGAGCGCGCCGTGCTGGTTGAAGAAGACGAAGTTGCGGTGGGAGATGGTCGCGCCCTTGGGGCGGCCGGTGGTGCCGCTGGTGAACATGATCGCGGCGGGGTCGTCCTCGTCCACCGCGACGCCGGGCAGCGCGCCGGGAGGATCGGCCAGCCCGGTGGCGGCCGCGTGCAGCTCCTCCAGCGGCACGTGCGGCACCCCCGCCGTCCCGGACCACGGCGTGGCCGACGCCCGCTCCATCGGGGCGCCGGACCCGAGGACGAGCGCGGGCTCGGTCAGCGCCAGGCCGTGGTCCATCTCCGCAGGCGTCCACCAGCCGTTCAGCCCGACCAGGATCGCGCCGAGCGACACCGTCGCCCAGTACGCCAGGACGTACTCCAGCGTGTTGGGGGCGGCGACCGCGACCCGGTCGCCCTTGCCGATGCCGTGGCGGCCGGCGAGGACCTCGGCGTAGGCGGCCGCGAGCCGGTACGCCTCGGCGAAGGTGACGGTCCGCGGCTCCGGCCCGTCGAACACCAGGTAGGGCAGGTCGGGCGTGGTGGCGCGGGCGTGGGCGAGCTGCGCCGCCAGGTTCGGCGACCGCCGCGCGAACACCTCGACGGGCGTGCCGAGCACGTCCTCCGTGGTGCGCTCGAACGGGGCGCCCGGACCGCACAGCGCGGTCCGGGCGTCCTCGGGCAGCCGCCGGTCGCCGGGCCAGGTGAGCGTGACCGGGGCCGGGGCGCCGCGGTCGTCGGAATCGTGCAGGGCGGTGGTCACGGTGTCCTCCGGGGGTGGGGGAGAGTTCGGTGGACCTGCGGGCCCGGGACGGCGGCTCACCCGCGCGGCAGGCCGAGGATCCGCTCGGAGATCACGTTCAGCTGGATCTCCACCGTGCCGCCCCCGATGAGCTGCGGGGGGACCGAGAGATAGGCGTGCACGACCTCGTCGTCGGTGCCGTCCCGCGCCGCCGACGCGCCCGCCCACTCCAGCGCGGTGTCGGCGATCGCGGTGGTCTGCAGGGCCGCGGCGACCTTCAGCACGCTCGCCTCGGCTCCCGGCTTCAGGCCGGAGACGCTGCGCAGCGTGGACCGCAGCCCCATCGCCGACAGCGCCTGCGTGGTGGCCGTCAGCCTGCCGTACGAGCGCAGCACGCCGTCGTCGCCGGGCGCCCCCGCGGCCCGCGCCAGCTTGGGGACGTCCAGGGTGGTGACCCGCATCGCGCTGATGCTGACCCGCTCGTTGCCCAGGGTCGTGCGCGCGAGCGTCCAGCCTTGGCCGGGCTCCCCCACCAGCCGCGCGTCCGGGACGAACACCTCGTCGAGGAAGACCTCGTTGAACATGTAGCCGCCGTTGGCCTCGCGCAGCGGGCGCACGTCCACGCCCTCCGACGCCATGTCCACCAGGAAGTAGGACAGGCCCTTGTGCTTGGGCGCCTCGGGGTCCGTGCGCGCCAGGCAGATCCCCCAGTCCGCCTCGTGCGCGCTGGACGTCCAGACCTTCTGGCCGCTGATCCGCCAGCCGCCGTCCACCTTGACCGCGCGGGTCGTCAGCGAGGCCAGGTCCGAGCCCGCGCCCGGCTCGCTGAACAGCTGGCACCAGGTGAGCTCGTCCCGCAGCGTCGCGGGGACGAACGCCTCCACCTGCTCCGCGGTCCCGTAGGCGATGATCGTCGGCAGCGCCCATTCGCCGATCACCGTGCCCGGCTGCTCGATCCCCGCGCGCTCGTACTCCTGGGCGATGACGATCTGCTGGAGCGGGGTGGCCCGCAGCCCGTGGGGAGCCGGGTACTGCGGTGCCACCAGGCCGCTGCCGGCCAGGAACACGCGCCGCTCGCGGCCCTCCAGCGCGGCCGCCTCGCCCAGGATGCCCGCGATCCGGTCGCGGAACGCCCCGTCCTCGTCGGGGAGTTCGAGGTCGAACCGCCGCTCGGCGGTGAGCGCCGCCCTGCCGAGCCGCCGCTCCCAGACGGCCGAGGGGCCGAGCAGCGCCCCCAGCGAGATGCCTCGCCGCCAGGCGAGGTGCGCGTCGTGCTCCCAGGTGTAGCCGATGCCGCCGAGCAGCGTGATGGTCTCCAGGCCCAGCCGCCGCGCGGCCGGGACGCAGACCAGCGCCGCCGCGGCGGCCGCGAGCTCCAGCTGCCCGGACGGCCCGCCCAGCGCGCGCGCCGCGTCCCAGGCGGCGGCCTTCATCGTCTCCAGCTCGATGAACATGCGGGCGCACTTGTGCTTGATCGCCTGGAAGGAGCCGACCGGGCGGCCGAACTGCTCGCGCGTCCGGACGTAGTCCACCCCCGTCTCCAGGCACCAGGTCACCAGCCCGACGGCTTCGGCGGCGCCCAGGGCGGCGGTGACGAGCAGGGCGCGGTCCCGGTCCACGGCGGCGACCTGGTCGGCGGCGACCTCGTGGCCGTCCAGGGTGACGCGGCCCAGGCCACGGGTCAGATCGACGCCGGGGAGGGTCGCCACGTCGCCGGGCGAAAGCCGCTCGGCCTCGACGAGGAACCAGACCTCCCCGTCCCCGCCCTCGGCCGCCGCCGGCAGGAGGAACAGCCCGGCACCGGACGGCGACAGCAGAAGGCCGCTGGTGCCGGTGACGCGGTAGCCGTTGTTCGTGCGGCGCGCGGTCAGCGTGCCGGCGTCCAGCGCGACCGTGCCCCGGGCGCCCTCGGCGAAGCGCTTCACAACCGTCTCGGGCGCGCGGCCGTCCACGGCCCACGTCAGGATCGCGCTCGTGACCACGGTGGGGAGGACGCCGCCGGGGCACAGGCCCCGTGCCAGCTCCGCCACCACGACGGCCAGGTCCACGCCGCCGCCCCCGGCACCGCCCGCCTCCTCGGGAAGGTGCAGCGCCGTCAGCCCCTGGGACGCCAGGGCGTCCCAGCCGGCGGGCACCTCCCCGGCCCCGAACCGCTCCAGCCCGGCGCGCGTCTCTGCGCGCGGCGCGTGGCGGGCGGCGAAGCCGGCGACCGCGGTCGCGAGATCGTGCTGCTCTTCGGTGAGTCCCAGCGTCATGATCACTCCTACCGGTCGAGCTTGAGGACGCGGCGGGCGTTCTCGTGCAGGAACCTGGGCCACACGTGGTCGCGGAACGGCACCCGCGGCATCGCCTCGAAGATCCGCTCCAGGGACAGCCCCATCGGGAAGTAGCCGCCGTAAATGATCTTGTCCGCGCCGCGGGTGTTGGCGTAGTCCACGATCGCCCTGGGGTAGTACTTCGGCGAGAACGCGCTGGTGGAGTAGTGCAGGCCGGGCCACTTGAGCATCAGCTTCACGGCCAGGTCGGTCCACGGCTCGCAGCCGTGCCGGGTGACCATGACCAGCTCGGGGAAGTCGAACATCACCTCGTCGATCAGCTCGACCCGCTGCGGCGCCATCGGCAGCCGGGGGCCGGGCACCCCCGCGCAGATGAAGATCGGGA
This sequence comes from Actinomadura rugatobispora, assembly GCF_042656285.1. GTDB lineage: Bacteria > Actinomycetota > Actinomycetes > Streptosporangiales > Streptosporangiaceae > Spirillospora > Spirillospora rugatobispora. The sequence continues at coordinate 5,886 of NZ_JBHSON010000109.1, forward strand.
TGTCCAGCTCCACGCACTTGGCGTAGAACGGGTACATCTTCTTGTCGTTGATCGCGACCTGCGGGAACGTCCCCGAGGGGAAGGCGCCGACCGCCCGGATCCCGAACTCCTCGTACTCCCGGACCATCTTCCGGACGCCGTCCATGCCGGTGTTGGGGTCGACGCTCCCCGAGGCGACGAACCGGTCCGGATACCGCTTCAGCGCGTCCCGGGAGACCTCGCCGTCCACCCCGATCAGGCCCCGCTCGATGCCGTGCCGGTCCATCCCGCCGAGCGTCACGCCGATCGGGTCGCCGGGCGGCAGGTCCTTGGGGACCTCCTTGAACATGTACTCCGCGGGGAACTCCATCTCCTCGCGGGAGGCGGTGTCCTTGGTCTGGGCGCGGATGAAGTCGTAACGGGACGTGCCCTCCTCGGGGAAGGCGATCATCGTGTCGATGACGGGGACGCCTGCGGGATACGCCATGAAGGCTCCTCTCCGGCTCTGCGCGGACGCGACGCGCGCGGGCCCGGCCCCTCCGCCGGACGACCCGCCAGCACGTGAAACCAGATTCTGAAACAGTGTTCTAACTATGTCAAGGGTCACACCGTCATCTGGAGCGGTGTTCGATCATGTCCCCGATCAGGATCAAGGTGTCTGCCTCCCCGCCCCGCCGCGTCCACCCGCGAGACAGGACAACCCCACTGAAACGTAATTTCAGTAGAACGGCGTTCGCGGCCGACGGCCGGTCAGGGTCAGGCACCCGCGTCAGGAGGCGGCGGCGCCGAGTGCGGCGGCGGCCAGGTACGCCCGCTCATGGGGCCGGGGATCTCCGGCGGAAGGGATCGCGGCCGCGCGGGGCGTCAGTCGTCGCGGCCGGTCAGGTGGGCGGCCAGGTGGGCGATGACCTCGCGGGCGTCGTCCTCGATCCCGTGGATGAACGTCGACTTGCGCCGCCGCAGCACGGGCAGGCCCAGTGCGTAGAGGCCGGGGGACGCGACCACGCCGCCCTCGTGAACCAGGCGGCCCTTCGCGTCGACCACCGGGACGTGCAGCCAGTCGTAGTCGGGGCGGTAGCCCGTCGCCCAGACGACGGTGCGGATCGCGCCGGAGCGCAGGTCCAGGCGCAGACGTGCCGTGGCGGGGACGGCGGTCGGCTCGAAGCGTTCGGGCGGGAACGCGGCGTCGTGGCCGGCGGCCTCGCCCCACTCGTCGAAGGTGCCCAGGAGGCGTTCCATCTTCAGGTCCGCCAGGGACGCCACGTTGCGCAGGCCGCCGGAGAACAGCGCCTCGCCGTCGCGGAGCGCCGCCCAGCGGCCCACCAGCTCGACGCCCGCTGAGGTGAGGGCGTTGAGGTCGAGCGTGGCCCGGTCGGGGGTGCCGACGAGCTGGGGGGAGGGCAGGCGGCGGGCGCGGGAGAGGTCGTCCATCTCGTCGTAGCGCTGGTCCCAGACGCCCGACGCCTCCATCCACCACAGGACGTCGCGGCCCCGGTACGTGCGCGGCAGGCGGACGTGCTCGCCCACCGCGAGGGTCACCGGCCTGCCGGAGCGGTGCAGTTCGGACGCGAGCTGGACGCCGGTCGCCGACGCGCCCACGACGAGGACGCCGCCGTCGGGCAGGTCGCCGGGAGCGCGGTAGTCGAACGAGGTCCGCTGCTCGACCGACGGCGGCAGCGCGTCCGCGAACGCGGGCACCACGGGACGGTTGCAGGCGCCGCTCGCGATGACGAGCGCCCGGCAGCGGATCGGGCCGTCGCTCGTCGTCACGTCGTACCCGTCGCCGGCCGCCGTCCGCCGGACCGACGTGACGTTCACGCCGGTCCGGACGGGGGCGGCCGCGGTCTTGGCGAAGCGCTCGACGAACTCGGCCGTCTCCCCGGCCGTCATGTAGCCGTCCGGGTCCGGGCCGTCGTAGGGGCGGCCCGGCAGGCGGCTCTGCCGGTTCGGGGTGAGCAGGCGGAGGGAGTCCCAGCGCTCGTGCCGCCAGGAGTTGGCGATCTCGCCGCGTTCGAGCACGACGTGGTCGATCGACCGGGCGCTGAGGAAGTGGCTCGCGGCGAGGCCGGCGTGCCCGGCGCCGACGACGACCGTGGTGACGTGCTCGATGGCGGGCTCCGTCAGGCGACGCCGACGGTGACGTTCGTCGGGTTGGTGAGGGCGTCGAACACGGCGGAGCGCTTCTGCGACTGGGCCACCAGCGCCTCGATCTCCTGCGGCGAGGCGTCGGCGTCGATGGTGAAGGTGACCTTGACGTCGTTGAAGCCGTTGCGGACGTCGCTGTCGGCGCCGAGGATCCCGCGGATGTCGTGGTCGCCCTCGACGACGGCCTCCACCGAGCGCAGCTGGATGCCGCGGTTCTGCGCGACCGACGCCACGCCCGCGGTCAGGCAGCTCGCCAGGCCGACGAGGAGGTACTCGATGGGGGTGATGCCGTTGTCCGCCGCGGCGAAGACCTCGGGGTGGTCGGCGTCGAAGACGGTCTCGGTCTTGTGGCTCTGCTCCTGGCCGAGGCCGAAGAAGTTCTGGATCCGCGTCGTGCTGTGGACGCCGTCCTTCCAGGCGGACGTCGCCCGCCAGGTGAAGCGGGCCGCCTCGGGCGTCTCCTTCAGCGCCTCGCGCGCCTCCAGCAGCGCCTGCACGTTCACTCCGTTGGAAACCGTGGTCATGGCGTGCGGTATCCCTTTCGTCTGAATTCCGGTAATCCCGACCCGATTGCTTGACAATACAACGGTGAGGGCGGGCAACATAACCCCATGTCCACGTCAGCTCACGCCCCGGCACCGGGATCGGCCGGCACCGTCGAGACGCGGTACCTCGACCTCCCCGACCCGGTGGAGCTCGACTGCGGGCGCACCCTCCATCCCGTGCGGGTGGCGTACGAGACCTACGGCACGCTCGCGCCGGAACGCGACAACGTCCTCCTGGTGTGCCACGCGCTGAGCGGGAACGCGCACGCGGCGGGCGTCGCCGCCACGCCGCCCCCGGAGGGGACCCGCGACGGGTTCGCGGCCCGGGACCGCGACGGCGCCGCGGGCCGCGGACTCGGCTGGTGGGACGGCATGATCGGCCCCGGCAAGGCGTTCGACACCGACCGCTACTTCGTCGTCGCCACGAACCTGCTCGGCGGCTGCGGCGGCACGACCGGGCCGTCCTCCACCGACCCCGCGACGGGCGAGCCGTACGGACCGGACTTCCCCGTGGTCACCGTCGCGGACATGGTGCGGACCGAGCGCGCCTTCCTGACCGCCCTGGGGATCGAGCGCCTGGCGGCGGTGGCGGGCGGCTCGCTCGGCGGGATGCGCGCGCTGGAGTGGGCGGTCCGCTACCCCGACCAGGTGGACGCCATCGTCGTCATCGCCAGCACGCACGCCCTCCACCCCCAGGGCGTCGCCTGGAACGCGATCGCGCGCGAGGCGATCCTGCGCGACCCGGACTGGCGGGGCGGGCGCTACTACGGCACGGGCCGCGCGCCCGACGCGGGCATGGGCGTCGCCCGGATGGTGGGGCACGTCACCTACCTGTCCGCGCCCGCGCTGGAGGGCAAGTTCGGGCGGCGGCTCCAGTTCGCCGACGACATCCGCCACACCATCACCGAGCCGGAGTTCGAGGTCGAGAACTACCTGCGGCACCAGGCGTCGTCGTTCGTCCGGCGCTTCGACGCCAACTCCTACCTGTACATCTCGCGCGCGCTCACCTACTTCGACCTCGCGCGCGAGCACGGCGGCGGCTCGCTGGCCCGGGCGCTGGACGGCGTCGCCGCGCGCACCCTGCTCATCGCGTTCAGCTCCGACTGGCTGTACCCGCCGGCGGCGTCCCGGGAGATCGCGGAGGCGCTGCGCGCCCTCGGCAAGCCCGTCGAGGAGCACGTGATCGACACGCGGTACGGGCATGACAGCTTCCTCCTGGAGGAAGCGCGGCAGACACCCATCATCCGCCGTTTCCTATCCTGAGGACCGGTGGACGACTTCGAGGGAAGAGAGCACGTGACCGACGGACCCTCCCGTGTCGAGGAAGCCCGCGCGTTCGGGTTCGAGACGCGGCAACTGCACGCCGGGCAGCGTCCCGACCCCAACACCGGCGCCCGCGCGGTGCCGATCTTCCAGACGACGAGCTACGTGTTCGAGGACCCGGAGTCGGCGGCGGCCTACTTCAACCTCCAGGAGTACGGGAACACCTACTCGCGCATCATGAACCCGACCGTCGCGGTGTTCGAGGAGCGCGTCGCGAACCTGGAGGGCGGCTGCGGCGCGGTCGCGTTCGCCAGCGGGATCGCCGCGCAGGCCGCGGCGCTGTTCACGCTGCTGGAGCCGGGCGATCACGTGGTCTCCTCCGCCGCGCTGTACGGCGGGACGGTGAACCAGCTCAAGCACCTGCTGCGCAAGATGAGCGTGGACCTGACCTGGGTCGACCCGGACGACCCGGACGCGTGGCGGCGCGCCGTCCGCCCGTCCACCAAGGCGTTCTTCGCGGAGACGATCGGCAACCCGGCGGGGAACGTCCTGGACATCGCGACCGTGGCGGCGATCGCCCACGAGCACGAGCTCCCGCTCGTGGTGGACAACACCTTCGCCACGCCCTACCTGTGCCGCCCGATCGAGTGGGGCGCGGACATCGTCGTCCACTCGGCCACCAAGTTCATCGGCGGGCACGGCACGAGCATCGGCGGGGTCGTCGTCGAGTCGGGCGGGTTCGACTGGTCCAACGGGCGGTTCCCGGTGGTCGCGGACCCCTCGCCCGCCTACCACGGGCTGCGCTTCCACGAGACGTTCGGGACCTACGGCTACCTGATGAAGCTCCGCTCCGAGACGCTGCGCGACCTGGGCGGCGCGCTGTCGCCGTTCAACGCCTTCCTCTTCCTCCAGGGCCTGGAGACGCTCTCGCTGCGGATGGAACGGCACGTCGAGAACGCGCGGGCCGTCGCCGAGTTCCTCGACGCGCACGAGCACGCCTCGAACGTGACCTATCCGGGCCTGCCGTCCAGCCCGTACCGGCCGCTCGCCGACAAGTACCTGCCGCGCGGCGCGGGCGCGGTGTTCTCCTTCGACTGCGCCGGGGGCCGGACCGGAGGCCAGGACCTGATCCGGGGGGTGACGCTCTGGTCCCATCTGGCGAACGTCGGCGACGCCAAGAGCCTCATCATCCACCCCGCCAGCACGACCCACCGCCAGCTCGGCGACGAGGAACTGCGGGCCGCCGGGGTGGGACCGGGCACGGTGCGCCTGTCCGTCGGCACCGAGTCCGTCCAGGACCTGATCTGGGACCTGGAACAGGCGCTCGCGAAAGTGGAGAAGACCGCATGACCGACCTCACGCCGTACCAGGAACCGGCCGCGATCCAGCAGGTGCTGAACACCGCCCGGACGGTCGCCGTCGTGGGCCTGTCCAGTAATCAGCTGCGCGCCAGCCACTTCGTCGGCTTCTACCTGCGGCGGCACGGCTACCGCGTGATCCCCGTGAACCCCCGCGAGACGGAGATCCTGGGCGAGACGTCCTACCCGAGCCTGCGGGAGGTGCCGGAGCCGGTCGACATCGTCAACGTCTTCCGCGCCCCCGACGCCCTGCCCGAGATAGCCCGCGACGCCGTCGCGATCGGCGCCCGCTCCCTGTGGTGCCAGTTCGGCGTCATCAACGAGGAGGGCGCCCGGATCGCCGCCGACGCCGGCCTGACCGTGATCGTGGACCGCTGCATCAAGATCGAGCACGCCCGCTACCAGGGCCGCATGCACTGGCTGGGCTTCAACACCAACCGCATAACCTCCCTCCGCACCGGCCTCCAGTAACTGCTGCGAAGCACGTCCGGCGATCGGACCCTGGTCGATGGTCCTCCGGCGAGGAGTCGAGGGCCTCTCCGGTGACCTTGATCCGCACAGCTGGATCGTGGTGGCGTTCATCGCCGACTCAAGGGCCTCACGGACCAGTCGCGTGTCCGATTCAGTGAGTACGGCTCGGTGGCGGTGAGGAACGTGCCCACCCCGTCGCCCGCTGCTCGCACTACCGCGCTCTCGTACGCAGAGAGGCGTGGTGGCGACGTGCTTCACATTCCGGGTATTTACTGCATCAACGTGGATGCGCTATTAAATTGATTATGTCTGATCGCGGCAGGCAATTATAACGTGATGTTCGGGTCGACCATCCGCTGTCCGATGAAATGGCGCAACCCTTTGAGGATCGATCAATATAGCTTTACGGACAGCCCTATTTCCTGGTGCTGGTGTATGTAAGTCGCCGGGACTTTGTGGCTATATTCGCTGGCATGAATGTTGTGCCTGAAAGCTCGCTCATGGCAGATCTGTTGGCCCTGTCGCGGTTTCGAAACTATCGCCGGGGTGATCTGATGATCCGCCAGGGCGATGTCGCGTCCAGCGTCGTCATGGTGCTGGAAGGGCACGTGAAGGTCTGGCGGGTGCTCGGCAGCGGGAAGTCGGATGTGCTGGCTTTTCGTGGACGGCATGACGTGATCGGACGCACCGCCGTGCTGTACGGCCGGCCCCGGTCCGCGTATGTCGAGGCGCTGGAGCGGTGCAGGGTGGCGCTGGTGCCCGGCGCCTCCTATCTCGCGCTGATGGAACGGCACGGATTCATGGGCCGTGTGTCAGAAGACATTCGTGAGCGGCTTGCCGAGACGATCGCCGTACGCGGCGGGAGTGACGTTTCGGCCCAGCTGGCCTTCGTGCTCACCAGAATTCTTGACCGTCAACGTGCCGGGGGTTTCTGTGATCCCGGGCCGGTAGCCCTCCATTCGACCCAAGAGGATCTAGGGTGCCATCTCGGAATAGGGCGGAACAGCGTGTCCAGTGGGCTCAGGCAACTGGAGAGCATGGGTGTTCGCAGGCGGCGCGGGAGGATTGAAATCCTCGACAACGAGAAGCTTCGGAAGCTCGCACGGACCGTTCAGGCGTGACAGTGGAGGTAGTGGTGAACCATCAGGAATGGTACCCGGTTCCCGGGTACAGGGGAATCGTTGCGGTCGATGCGGAGGGATTCAGCAAGCGTAGTGACGTTTCCCAGGAACACGCGACCGGATTCATCCTCGACGTCCTCGCAAGGTCGTTCGAGCGCGCGGGTGTCGGGGAGGTGTGGGAGCGCAGGGTATTCCCCTCTCATCGGGGCGACGGTTATGCCTTCGGTTTCGACCCGGCGATGATGCCCGGCGTCATCGCCTCCTGGCCGGCGACGCTCCAGCGGACCCTCATGGAGTGCGAACCGCAGTCCGGCGGCCCGCTGCGGCTGCGGGTCAGCCTCCACATAGGGCCGTTGCCGGTGGACGGCGGGCCCCATGACGGCAGCGGCACGGCGCGCAACGAGGCCCACCGCCTCCTGAACGCGGACGTGCTGAAGCTTCTCCTCGCCAAGGCGAGCCGTGAGGTGACCCGTGCGGTCGTCATCGTCTCCGACGACTGCTTCAAGGTCGCGGTTCGCAGCATGCGGTCACTGCACCCCGACCTCTTCTGCGAGGTCTCCGCGACCTTGGCCGACAAGCAGTTCGACCAGCGTGCCTGGATCCACGTCCCGGTTCCGTCGGGGAACCTGCTCGCCGCCGGAATCGCCGCGCTGCTGAACCCGGAGACCGGTCCGGACGGTGAAGCCGCTGAACGGCGAGCTCAGGGTGCTGCGCATGTCGTCCACCACACGGTCGGCAACCGCAACGACGGAGTGGTCGGCGGGAATCAGTCGATCAACTTCAACGGCTGACCGGGAGCCCAGCGGTGTGACCTGCCTCATACGAGATGTGCACTCCCGGAGCAGAACGCCGGCCGCCGTCGCCGGAAACTCGGGCGGGACGGGGGAACCGACGTCCAGGGCAGTGGAGAGGAGGTTCGCGGTCAGGTCCACGGCGGGCATCCCGCCTTCAGCGGAGGAGCCAGGAGATCTCGATGGCTGAGCGACCAGAGCCCGGTCAGGTTCTCTTTCTCAACCTGTTCAACGGAAATTTCAATGCGGGAATCATCGGCCAGAGCCAGGAGAAGAGGGTTGCCCTCGCCGGCGCCGGAAGCCCGCCCGGCCGACGGTCGTCGGCGTCCGCCGGGAGACTGCACCCGCAGGTCCTGGAGAGCGCGGCCAAGGCGTTCGTGCCGCCGGAGAACTTCGAACTGGCAGGTCGTGTGCTCGCGAAACGCCGAATCGTGTTCTTGGCGCACGGTCGGGGAACCGGGCGCAGAACGCTGGGCCTGAATCTGCTGCGTCGGCATGTCGGCGCCGGTGTCGTCCGCCACCTGGACGAGAGTCTGGACCTCGGGTGCTGGAACCCGGCTGCTGACGAGGCGGATGGCTTCCTGCTCGACGGGACGTTGGGCGCCCTGGTGCAGCGGCCAGCCGCCCTAGCGTCGCTGGCCGCCGACTTGCGCGACGCCGGAAAAGTACTGGTCGTGCTTCTTCCGGAGGATGACGAACTGGCCGTCCGCGTGGAGGAGGATACCGAGTTCTCGCCGATACGCTGCGTGCCTCCGCCGGGAGCGGACGTGCTGCTGGAGCACCTTGCGGTCGCCGTTCCGGATGAGTGCCGCCGACGCCGGATACTCGACGGCTTCTCGTGGGACTTCTTGGAGGGCCTGCTGCCGGTGGGTGCTGCGCCGGGTGCCGCTTTGGAGGCGCTCGATGCCCTGCGCACGGCCGCGCGGTTGGCCAGGACACCGGCGGAACGGCCCGCGTTCGTGCTGGCCGAACTGACGGTCGCGGCTCAGCGCGAGATCGGGGAACGACTCGCAGCGCCTCTCGACGACGCCCAACGGAGCTGCCTCATCGCTGCGGCGGTATTCGCGGGCAAGGAGCAGCACGTCGTCATGGAGCAGGCGGCCCGGCTGCACGCGCAGATCCGGCGGATCGGCCGCAGCGCGTCCGACGGCGGCACGGACACCGAGGTGGCCTTCTCCACTCTTCTCGCCCCCTTCGGCATCCGGACCGACCTTGTGTGGCGGCCGGGACGTCCCGCTCGGTCCATCGTGGTGTTCATGCGCCCTTTGTGGACGTTGGCGATCATGCGGCACGCGTGGCATCGGATGGGCATCGGCCGCGCGCTCGTCCGATGGCTAGGTGGAGTCGGGGCAGAGAACCACCTGGTGGAGAGGGCGGGGTGGGCGCTGGCCCAGTCAGTGTCGCCGAAGCCCGGCGTGGGCGGGCTGCGAGACGTGCGGGCTTGCGTGACCTCCGGCGGCCCGTCGGGGTACGTCGTCGCGGCGGCGGCGTTGCGGACACTGCTGGAGGATCCCGGTGCGGACCGGGAGACATTGGGCCTCCTATGCACCTGGGCCTACGCGGAACGCGTCGCCTACCGAATCACGGCGGCGACGGCCTGCGGCGGACGCACGGAGACCGCCTCCCTGCGTCCCGCGCTGACCGTCCTGCGCTACCTCGTGAAGGGGGCCGAGGAGAACCCGCACGGACGCGTCGACCGAGCGGTGGACGACGCGATGCTGGACCTGTTCCTGCGGGACGACGGCATCGAGGTTCTCCGAGAACTGGTGGCCTGGTCGGAGACGGAGGACGCCGAGGCGCAGTACGCGGTGCGCATCGTGCCTCGGTTCCTCCACGTGAATCCGCTGTGGTTCGAGTCCCAGATGGACGATCCCGAGGCGGCCCGCCTGATCACCACGCTGATCACGCGATCCATCCGTGCCCGGAACTGCGGTCGCCTCCGCGAGACGGTGGTCCGCTGGCGCCGTTCGGCCCAGCGCGACCCGTCCCGCGCGGCGAGCGTCGAGACCCTGCTCGTCGCGGTGGGCGAGGACCCCCATCCCCGCGTCCGTCGCTTTCTGGACGCGATCAATCGACACGACTGAGGAGGATCATGAGGTCATACGGCAGACGCAGCCCTCTCTTCGTCCAGCTCGACGCGCGGATCGTGCGGGAACACCCGGGGGTCCGGATCGATCTCGGAGACGGACACCGTCATCTGACGCCGGAGGAGGCATACACCGAAGTCCGTGGTGATGGCGTCGCGGCACCGCTGCGGGACGCCGTCTGGGCTGTGGCGATCGCCTCGGCGCTGCGGGAGCGGCCGGATCGCGACCTGGCCCGCTGTTTCGCGCTCTGGCTGGGGGAGTCGTGGATCCGGCGGACGACCACGTTCGTCACCGACCGCCTCCGTGTCGACCGCGCCGACGTCGAGGCGGAACTGGTCGCCGCCTTCCTTGAGGAACTGCCCCACAGCGACCCGGATCACTCCGGTTCGGGCGAGACCCTGCTGCGCAGGATGTCGCGCCGCGTGTGGCCGGAAGTCCGTCGCGGCCACAGGGAGGTGGCGGTGGCCGACCCTAGGGGACTCGCCGGGCCGGACAGCCCCGGCGACGTTCCCGGCGACGCCTGGGAACTGGAGATCAGTCCCCCGCCCTCCCCCACCGGGCTGCGGGCTCCCATCCGCATCACCCACCGCGAACAGGCCGAGGGGGAACGGCTGGGGCTGCTCGCCGGAGACATGGGGCTGGGCGAGGTCGTTCATCGGGCCCGGCGTCTCGGCGCGGGCCGTCCTGTCGGGCGGCTGTCACTGCGCCCGATCGGTTCCGCCCGGTGAGCGCCGACCCGCTGACCTTCGCCGAGGTGTTCGGCCTGCCGTTGGCCGTGAACCTGCAGACGGCGGCCCGTGCGTTCGGCGTCAGTATCCAGACCGCGTACCGGATGGTCCACGAGGACAGGTTCCCGTGCGAGGTCATCCGGGTGGGCCGTCGCTACCGGGTCCCCACGATCGCGCTCATGAACGCCCTCGGCATCGAACAGTTCCCGATCGACCTCGAGCACCTGGAGACAGGCGTCCAACTCGCCCTCGACACGGAGGAGACCCGGTGACCGTAATGGCCCCGCCCGCCCAGCCTGAATCGTCGAAGCAGCCGGAGCGACCGCTGACGGCTTTCGCCATGGGCCCGGCCGGTGACCGCCATGCCAGGCTCGGCACGCCCGAGCGGGAGGCCTACGAGAAGTACGTCAGGTTCTGCGAGCAGGTCGCGTTCGAGGCTTGCCAGAAGTACGCCATCAAGCTCGTACGTGCCGACGAACTGCCCGCGCTGGGCGAGTCCGCCAAGCAGATCAGCCGCTACCTGCAGGAGGCGGACATCGTCATCGCCGACCTCAGCGGCGGCAGCTGGACCGTCGTGCACGGGGTGGGGATGCGCCAGCTGACAGGCAAGCCGACGATCATGATCGGCGAGTACGAGCGGATCCCCGCGGACGTCGCGAACACCCAGATCATCAGGTACAAGCACTCGCCGGGAGGATTGATCCAGGCGCGGACGGAACTGGAGGTCGCGCTGGAGGCCGGGGTGCAGGAGAGACTGAAGGCCATTGCCGACGCCCCGGCTGGACGGGACGAAGAGACGCACGTGCCGTCGTCCGAGAACGACGAGGAGTCACCGGGCCTCTTCGAGACCATGGACTTTCTAGAAAGCGAGTTCATGGCCCTCGAGCAGGACGCCAGCGAGGTTGCGCTGGCTCTGGAGGAACTGGGCCGAGCGGGGGAAGGCGCCGCGCCGGACATCCCCCTCGAGAACGCCCGACCGGGTGCACTGGTGGCGGCGATCGGCAGGTTCGCGCGGGCGATCACCGAACCCGCCGAGGAACTGGACACGGTCAGCAGACGCCTCTCCGAGCGGATGCGGACCATCGACAGTGGGATCCGCGGCGTCCTCCATTTCATCGCGGAGCTTCCGGAGGAGGGCAGGCGGGAGCACGAGGAGTTCCTCCAGCAGATGGTCGAGATGGCCGACGGTCTGGAGGAGAGCATGGCGGGACTCAACGAGGTCAGGCAGATGGTGGACATGTCCAAGAAGCTGAGCCGGCAGCTCAGGAAGCCCGCCGGGAAGATCTCGGCGTCGCTGCGGCGCCTCAATCAGGTGGTCACCTGCGTCAACGAGTGGGCTGGAACCGCTCGCACCCTCCTGTAGGTCCGGCCTGGGACCCTGCTCTCGTGGGCCTGCGGCCGATCGCGGAGACGAAGGCGTGCGATGGTCGTGCGTCGGCGCGGGCCTACGGGAAGAAACGGGCAGAGCGCCCGAGTTGGTTGGAGGCCGACGGGCAGCCGACGGTTCGACTTGGCCTCATCCGGCGGGGGATGTTCTCGACGCTGTGGCAGATTCTCAAGGACGCCGGAGCCCTCGAAACGCCGAGCCGGAACGGTCCGGCAAACGATCGGAGGAGCCGGTTCGTCGAACTCGCAGCTCAAGGCTGGTACCTCTTCCACATCCGCGCGCCACGGCGAAGTCGGCCGGTGGGTGGGAAGTCGCTTATTCGAGGGAACGATCGAGCCGAGCGGTGAGTCAGAAATATCTGACGTGTTCCTTTACAGCCGGTTGTCGCCGACGGATGATGCGTCCTCTGCCTCTCGTACTTCGCGGAGAACGCATGACGACAATCGAGCGTACCGGTCACAGCAAGAACTGCGAGCGAGCCGAGAAGCCGCCGTGCGCCTGCGAGTGTGGGGGAGCCGAGCACGGCTGGCAGGGCGCACTCACCATCGCCGCCGCCTCGTCCGACCGTGACCTGCGGGAGCTTGAACAAAAGGCGGACAAAGCCTGGGACGCCGTACTGAAAAGGGCCGAGAGACCCGGCACTGGTCGAGGCAAGCCAGGGCCGCAGACCGCAGACGGGCAGCGAGCAGCGATCAAAGGGTTCGTCGCCGAGGTCGTCCGATGGCTGCGACGCGATCAGAACATTTACGGGGCGACCAAACAGTTCGGCGAACCGTTCCGTATCTCCCGCGACAAGGACCCGGACGACTCGCGCAGACGCCCCACGCCCGAGGAGCACGAACGGTTCGTCGAGGCCCATGTAATCCCGCGGCTGCGCCGGGAGCTTGGTGACCGGCGCCTCGATGCCTTCCAGGAAGAGGCGCGCAAAGCGCATTTCTGGTGCGAATTGCTTGCGCAGACCGCCCATGCCTTGGACGAGTTCCAGGACCGGTACATGCAGGCGAAGCAGGCAGTCATCGCGGTGCTGCTGAGCAGCGACGACGGGGAGAGGCCGGACGGCTGGGCCTCTCTCCTGCCGGAACATGTTGTCATCAGGCGGGCGGTGGAGTTGGTATTCGAGCACCTGCCGAGGGCCGCGACCGGCGGCATCACCGCCGACGACGCATTCCGCCTGATCTGGCCGGCTCGGGTCCTGGCTGTGCTGATGTGCCGGGAACCCCGACGCCATCCGGCTGTCCGCGAGTACTGCGTGAAGCCGATCGTCGAGTACGGGGCGGCGGAGATCCGGGAACAGGTCAAGGACCGCCTACGCCAAGCATTCCCGCTTGAATGGCCTGCACCGTCGGCAACCGACCCGGGCGTCCCGGGCGAGCGATTCTAGGAGGGAGTCGTAGCTTCAGGAGGGCGCTCACTTGGGTACCGGGTGCTGGTGGTGGTGTTCGCTGGCGTTCGGGGTGGGGCGGGTTTTTGCGCGGAAGGTGCGGCGGTAGGTGTCCGGGGGCACGCCGACCGTGCGGTTGAAGTGACGGCGCATGGTCGTGGCGGTGCCCATGCCGGTGGCCGCCGCGATGGCGTCGATGCCGTCGTCGGTGCTCTCCAGCAGTTCCTGGGCGCGGCGGATCCGCTGGGTCAGCAGCCACTGCAGCGGGGTGGTGCCGGTCGCCGCCCTGAAGTGGCGGCCGAGGTGGCGTGAGCTCAACCGGGCCTGACGGGCCAGATCCTCCACCGTCAGCGGCTGGTCGAGGCGTTCGAGGATCCAGGGGAACAGGGCGGCGAGCGGGTGCTCGTCCTGGGCGGGCACCGGGGTGGTGACGAACTGGGCCTGGCCGCCGGCCCGGTGCGGTGGTACGACCAGGCGGCGGGCGACCGCGTTGGCGATCGACGAGCCGTGGTCGAGCCGGACGAGGTGCAGGCACAGGTCCAGCGCGGCGGCCTTGCCGGCGGAGGTGAGCACGTCGCCGTTGTCCACGTAGAGCACGTCCGGGTCGACCTGCACCCGGGGATGGCGGGCGGCCAGAACCTCGGTGTGCGCCCAGTGCGTGGTCGCGCGCTTGTCGTCCAGGAGTCCGGCGGCCGCCAGCACGAACACGCCCGTGCAGAGGGAGACCATGCGCGCGCCCGCCTCGTGGGCCGCGCGCACCGCCTCGACCAGATCGGCGGGCGGGTCCTCGTCGACGTCCGCCCAGCCCGGGACGATCACGGTGTCGGCGTGCCGGAGCCGGTCGAGCCCGTGGTCGGGCTCCAGCCGGAACCGGCCGACCCGTACGGCGACCGGACCGCAGACGGAGAGGTCGTACCAGGGGACCGTCACGCCGGCCGGGGCGGCGGCGAAGACCTCGTACGCCAGGGACAGTTCGAAGTGCAGCATCCCGTCGGTGACGGCCAGCGCGACAGAGCCCATGTCCGGAATTGTACGAGTGATGGCGTTCCAGACACTCGTGGACGAGGCCCCGGCCCCGCCAGGATGTCGGCAGTGATCATGCGAGTACAGCGAGAGCCCATGGGATCGGGGCAGCGGGTGGCGGTGTTCGGCGCGTACGGGCACACCGGGCGGTTCGTCGTGGCAGAACTGCGGGAGCGCGGGTTCGTCCCGGTTCTCTCCGGGCGCGACGCCGACAAGGTGCGGGCGCTGGCGGCGTCCCATCCCGGACTCGAGGCCCGGCCCGCGCCGGTCGACGATCCGGCATCGCTCGACCGCGCGCTGGCCGGGACGGCAGTGGTGATCAACTGTGCCGGGCCCTTCGCCACGACGGCCGCCCCCGTGATCGAGGCGGCGCTGCGGGCCGGGATCGCGTATGTGGACGTGGCGGCCGAGATCGAGGCCAACGCCGACACGTTCGCGCACTTCGGCGACCGCGCCCGCGCCGCGGGAGCGGTGATCGTCCCCGCGATGGCCTTCTTCGGCGGCCTCGGCGACCTGCTGGCCACCGCCGCGATGGGCGACTGGACGGCGGCCGACGAGGCGCACATCGCGTACGGGCTGAGCGGCTGGCACCCCACGGACGGGACGCGCGCCTCGGGCGCGGTCTCCCGGCAGCGGCGGAACGGCGGACGCGTCCGCTACGCCAACGGGCGGCTGGAGTACCGCCATGACGACCCGCCCACCCTGAAGTGGGCCTTCCCCGACCCGATGGGCACCCGGGAAGTCATCGGGGAGTTCACGATGGCCGACGTCGTCACCGTTCCCAGCCACCTGTCCATTCCCGAGGTGCGCACCTATATGGCGATCGAAGCGGCCAGGGACCTGGCGTCCCCGGACACGCCGGCGCCGGCCGCGGCCGACGAGCGCGGCCGGTCCGCGCAGACCTTCCTCGTCGACGCGGTCGTGCGCTCCGGCGGCACCGAACGGCGCGCCACGGCGAGCGGCCGGGACATCTACGCCGTCACCGCGCCGCTCGTCGTGGAAGCGGTCGACCGCATCCTCACCGGACGGACCAGGACGGCCGGTGTCGCCTCCGCGGGCGAGATCTTCGACGCCCCCGGCTTCCTCCGCGCCCTCTCCCCGCACCTCGACGTCACCGGCCCGGAGTCCCTCCCGGCTCCGGGCCGGCGGTGACTCACGTCAGGACGCGCCTTGGAGGTAGGCGGGCGGGATGGCGTCGACCACTCGCTGGTCGACGACCGTGTAGGAGCCCACAACGGTGCCGTCCTTCTGGTCGACGCCGTACAGCTTCTTCCGCTCCGGGCCCGTGAGTTCCCTGCCGCCCTTCGGCTGGAACGAGGTGTCGTGGTCGGCCACCTGGCGGGTACCGATGAAACGGTACGTCTTGGGCGCGAACAGCAACTCGTGCCGGAGTCCCCGCCAGGTCTGGCCGACCGCGATGTGCTGCGAGGTCGATCGGACGACCTTCACACCGGGGATCGTCCCGATCGCCTTGAACATCGCCGCCTGTGCGGCGGGCGTCAGCTTTGAGACGCCGAGGATCTCGTCGGCGTACCTGTAGGCCCGCACATCGGGCGGGTAGACGTTGCCCAGGCCGTTCTTGTAGAGCCAGTCGCGCATGGCCTTCGCATTGACCGGCAGGTCGCGGCGGTAGTACGGCGGGTTCTTGCAGTCGGCGGGCGCCTTGGACGGGTCGGGCCGCTTGACGGCCTCGCAGACCCAGAACCGCTCGCCCCCTTCGATCTTCAGGCCGATGCGCTTGCCGTTCACCGAGTACCAGGACTTCGCCCGGATCACCCCGCGGGGCAAATACGCGGCCCGTGACTCGGCCTCGGTGTAGATGTACTGGCCGGGGCGCGGCTCGGCGGCCCGGGCCGCGGTCTCGGCGGCGCGGTCGAGGACCTGGGTGGCGCTCATCGGGACGACCTCGGCGGGGCCGATGTTGCGTCCGGTGTCCCCGCCGGTGTCCGGACCGGTGTCGGGGACGGCGATCAGGGCGGCGGCCACGCCACCGGCAAGAGCGGCCGTGGCGAGGCCGCCGAAGGCCAGGCGGCGGGCCGGGACGCGGCGGCGGGCGGTCATCTCGGTCAGGAGCGCGGCGCGCCGGGCCGCGTGGCGGTCGGCGGGCATGTCCTGCCGCGCCGGGGGCTGCAGGTCGATCATGAGGTCTCCTTCGTGAAGAGCGCGGCGTTCGCCCGCTGGCCGTCCGTACGGGTCGGTTCGGTGTGCTGCCTGAGCCGTTTGCGGGCCCTGGCCAGCCGTGACCGCACGGTGCCGACCGGGATGCCGAGCGCCGTGGCGGCCTCGGCGTACCCGAGCCCCTCCCAGACGCAGAGCGCGAGGACCTCCTGGTCGCTGCGCGACAGTTTCCTGATGGAGTCGAGGATCTCCCGCATCTGGCGTTCGGCTTCCAGGCGGGCCTCGGCGGCCGCGGCGTCGTTGGGGGCCGTGGGCATCGCGTGGACGCGTTCCAGCGCGGCCCGGTGGCGGCGCAGGCTGCGGCGGTGGTTGTGGAGGACGTTGGTGGCGACTCGGTAGAGCCAGGGCAGCAGCGAGTCCGCGCTCAGCCGCACGTGGGCGCGCCGCCGCCAGGTCTCCATGAAGACCACGGAGGTCAGGTCCTCGGCCGCCGACCAGTCCGCCGTTCGGCGGAAGCAGTAGTTGTAGACGGTGCGCGAGTACCGGTCGAAAAGCTCACCGAAGGCTTGCTCGTCGCCGTCCCGGGCACGGCGCCACAACTCCGCGTCCGCAGGGGGTTCGAGGGTCATGACCTTCTAGTGTCCGCTCCGCCCTTCCGGTTCCCCCGATCTTCGAGATTCGTCCGATCCCGGCATCACGTCGGTGTGCGGCACGGTGGGGGTCTGCCGGTGCTCGGCGAGAACGGCGTTTTTGTGTGTTGTAAGTTGGATTTCCGCCAAGGATGCGAACGAGTGGGAGCAGGGATGACGGGACCAGCCACGGACGTGTGGACGGTGATGTCGACGGCGCGGACGATCCGGCGGTTCACCGACGATCCGGTCGACGAGGCGACGCTGGGCCGCTGCCTGCGGGCCGCGACGTGGGCGCCGTCCGGTGCGAACGCGCAGGAGTGGCGGTTCGTCGTGCTCAGGTCGCCGGAGTCGCGGGCCGTCGTCGCGAAGGCGGCGGAGCAGGCGCTGCGGGTGATCGAACCGGTCTATGGGATGAGCCGTCCCGACGACCAGGACGACAGCCGCCGCGCGCGGGACAACCGGGCGACCTACGAGCTGCATGACCGTGCGGGCGAGTTCACGTCCGTGCTGTTCACCCAGAAGCGCTTTCCCACGGCGTCGGAGTTGCTGCTCGGCGGGTCGATCTTTCCGGCGATGCAGAACTTCCTGTTGGCCGCCCGCGCCCAGGGCCTCGGGGCCTGCCTGACCAGCTGGGCCTCGTACGGGGGCGAGCCGCTCCTGCGGGAGGCCGTCGGAGTGCCGGACGACTGGATGCTCGCCGGGCACATCGTCGTGGGCTGGCCTCGGGGCAAGCACGGCCCGGTCCGCCGCCGTCCCGTCGAGAAGGTCGTCTACCTGGACCGCTGGGAAGAGCAGACGGGCCTCACCATCGGGAGCGAGACTCCCACGCCGTGAGGAGGCAGAGGAACGCGCGGTTCATCGCCGCCACGCCCGTCGGCCGCCGCCCGGTGAGCAGCGCGTAGCCGTACATCGCCTCGACGGCGATCGCCACGGACCGTCGGGCCTCCCGCGGTGGGCGGGCGGCGGTCTTCCGGGCGGTGGTTCTGTCGGTGGTGGCCCGTAGCGTTGGGTGGCGTGAGCGATCAGGCCTCTCGCGATGAAGACGTCCTGGTGATACCCGAGTCCTGGCGGGGTGTCCTGCACCCGCGCAGGGGCGGTGTCCCCGGGCCGCCTGTGGTGCCCGAACCCGCAGCGGCGGCCTGGCTGGCCGAGCGGATCGAAGGGGCGCGGGGGCGGCTCACGGACTTGCTGGCCGCGAACCGGTCGCAGAAATCGGTCGCGCAGGCCATGCGGGCCTATCTGGAGGGTGCGGCCGATCCCTGCGGCGCCGCCGCGGTGGCGTTCCTGGTGGCGGATCCGGCCGGCCGGGACGTCGAGACGATCGTGGACGCCTGGGTGACCGGCCAGGGAATGGCGTTCGCGGCCTGCGCGCTCGCCGAGACGTCCGCGATGGGCCCGATCACGAGCGTCGATTCCACCGTGGTGGGCGTGCGCTCGCTGCCCCCCAAGCAGTCGCCCTCGACGTGGTGGCATCGAGGGGCGGTTCGCCTCCGGGCACTGATCGCGGCGGCCGGAGACGACGACCACCGGGAGACCGTCCACCGGCTCGCCGGGCATCGGGACGGTGAGGTGCGGCGGTCGCTGGCGGCCTACCTCGTCCCGACGCGGCGGGACTGGGTCGACGAGGCCGTCCAGGCGCCACCGAGAAGCACCGGCCTGCGGTGGACGCTGTGGTGCTCGGTGGGCGACCCCGGGCAGGTCGACCTGCTCCGGACCTGGGGCCTCGGCCATGAGGACCTGCGGCCCGACGTCCTCATGACGATGGCCGAGGGGGTCGGCGCGGCGCTCGCTCCGATGCTGCTCCGGGACGTCGCCGACCACTACCGGCTCGACGATGAGCAGCGCGGGCTCCCCTGGGAGATCCTGGCGGTGCTGCCCGGTGACGCGGCTCTCGAAGGGCTCATCGGCCGCGTGCGTGACGGCCGCGTGTCGCCCCTGATCGGTGCGGCGCTGGACCGCTTCCCGCGTCGCGCCGCGCGCCTGCTGGCCGCGCGGGCCGGCACCGACGAGCTGATCGACGAGTTGCTGGCCGGACACCTGCGCACCCACCCCGCACTGGCCGATCTCGACCTGCCGGACGAGGCCGTCCGGACGGTGGTCAAGAACCTGCAGCGGGTCCCGGACGCCCCGCCCGAGGAGGTGCCGGCGCTCCTGGCCGAACCGCCGTGGACGCGCGGCCGCACGCCCCGGAAGCCCGTCGTGGTCAAGGGGCTGGCGGCGCCCGCCCGACGGTCCGTCGCCTGGGCGCCCGGGGAACGCGAGGACTGGCTGGCCGCCTTCCCCGAAGGCGGCGATGCCCAGTGGGCCCGTGTCCGCGAGGACCCCGAGGCCGTGGCCGGGGTCAAGGACCCGGAGGCGGCCTCGTTGCTGGCCCGCGGGCTGCTGGCACGGTTCGAGTCCGACGCCGTGCCGGCCGTCCTGCGCCTCACCCGCAGGTGCCCGATCACCTGCGGGAAGATGCTGGTGCCGTTCCTCGACGCGCGGGTGGCCGCGTACATGGCCGACCGGTTCGCGCGGGCGACGGCGTCCCGGCAGATCGCGCAGGGCTGGCTCGTCCGGCACGGCACGGCCGCCGTCCCGTGGCTGGTCCCGGACGCGCTGGGCGAGTCCGGCCCGCGGCGGAACGCGGAGGCGATGCTGCGCCATCTGGCGTCCCGCCACGGCCGCCGGGAGGTCGCCGAGGCCGCCCGCGCCTGCGGCGAGGACGCGGCCAACGCGGTCGGCGCGATGCTGGCGACCGATCCGCTGGACGTGCTGCCCGGGCGCGTCCCCAAGGTCGGCGAGTGGGCCGATCCGGCGCGGCTCCCGCAGGTGCTCCTGCGCGGCGGTGAACATGCCCTCCCGGAGCCGGCGGTCCGGCATTTCATCACGATGCTGGCGATGTCGAAGCCCGGTGAGGTGTACGCGGGCGTCCTGGCGGTACGGGACCTCTGCGACCCGGTGTCGCTGGGCGAGTTCGGCTGGTCCCTGTTCCGGCGGTGGCGGATCGACGGGGCGGGCTCCAAGAACGGCTGGGCGCTGCACCAGCTCGTCTGGACGGGGGACGACCACACGGTGCGCGCGCTCGCCGGTGTCGTGAAGGGATGGGTGAAGCAGGGCGAGCCGCGCCTGGTGCACAAGGGGCTCGACACGCTCGTCGCGTTCGAGAGCGATGTGGCGCTGATGCATCTGCACTGGATCGCGGAAGAGGGCAGCCGCCGCAGCGTCCGCGGGCAGGCGGCGCAGCGGATCGACGCGCTGGCCGGCAACCTCGGCCTCACCCCCGATCAGCTCGCCGACCGGGTGGTACCGGACTTCGGGCTGGACGCGGAGGGGAGCATGCTCCTGGATTACGGGCGGCGCCGTTTCAGGGTCGGGTTCGACGAGCAGCTCCACCCCTTCGTCATCGAGCCCGGCGGCCGGCACCGCACGCTGGCGCCGCGCCCGGTCAAGACCGACGACCAGCGGCAGGCCGCCGCCGCCCACCAGCGCTACGCGGCGCTGCGGAAGGAGGTCGGGAAGATCGCCGCCGGTCAGATCGAACGGCTGGAGGCCGCGATGCTGGAGCGGCGGACGTGGGAGCCGGAGGAGTTCCGCACGTACCTCGTCCGGCACCCGCTGCTCTGGCACATCGTCCGGCGGCTGGTGTGGCTGTGCGACGGCGAGGCGTTCCGCCTGGCCGAGGACCGCACGTACGCCGACGTGAACGACGATACGCTGACGCCCTCCCCGGACTCGCGGATCCGGATCGCGCACCCGGCCGATCTGGGTGATCGGCTGCGCACGTGGGCGGAGATCTTCGAGGACTACGAGATCACACAACCGTTCGACCAGCTCACCGCCGGACCCGAAGGAGAAACGACATGAGCGACGGGGACGCCCTGGCACGGCTGCGGGACATCTGCCTGGCGCTTCCGGAGGCGGCCGAGAAGCCGTTCGGGGGGCACACCGCCCCCTCCTTCCGGGTCCGCGACAAGCTGTTCGCGATGACCAGCGAGGACGGGACATCGATGACGATCAAGGCCGGCCCGGGCGTGCAGGAGGCCCTGGTGGCCGAGGATCCCGAGCGCTTCTTCGTCCCGGCCTACGTCGGCTCCAAAGGCTGGGTGGGCGCGCGGCTGGACGTCGACCAGGACTGGGACGAGATCGCCGAACTCGTCGAGGACAGCTACCGGCTGATCGCCCCGAAGCGCCTGTCCGCCCAGATCGCTTCCTCCAAGTAGGCCGGCCGAGCGCGAACAACCCAGAACGAGTCCCTCCTCACGGCATCCGAACGGTCCGCCATCGCCACTAGCCGCTCCGTTGCTCAAACCCCGGGCCCGTGTGGAGGCAGCCATCGCAAGATCCTGGTCCGTTCCTCAAAGTCCTGATGGACGATGCCGTTGGTGATGAAGATCGGCTCGTGGTGCTCGGCCCCGGGCAGGTCGAGGAAACCGAGCCATTCGCCGGTCTGGAGGTCCCAGAAGACCAGCCCGGCGGTCTGCCACCCCAGGCCGCTCGCTGTCCGCCGCTCCTGTTCGACCGCCACGGCCAGCAGCCGACCTCGGATGCACACGGGACCGTTCAAGCCGACTGCCAGGCCATCGGTGCCCGGCGTGCCCAACCCGGCGGCGAGCAACGGACGTGGTTCGCCGCCGTCGTCTCGAAGGAGCCGGTCGCCGGCGCCGAGGCGCCGCGTCCCCGCTGCGGGATCACGCCAGCGGATCGCTGACAAGAACTCGTCGGAGTCGAGCACCACCAGCTCACCGGACGCCGCCAGCGCGAGCCCCATCACCCGTTCGCCGGGGATGTCGTCGGCGAGCGATGTCCGGCCGGGCACGGCCCCGTACAGCCGCAACCGATCCTCCACCACCTCGGCGACGGCCAAGACCAGGGTGTCGTCGCCGTGGCACGCCGCGAACGCGACCGCGGTCGACGGCGCCGCCGCACAGCCGACCTCCACCCCCTCCCCCCAGTCCTCGATCAACACCTCGTCTGTGGCGCTTCGCAGGGCCGAGACGCCGTCGATATGCGCCAGCGTCGCCGCGTCCAACAGGTTCAACCGGGCAGGCCCCTCGAACACGGTTTCGCCGAACAGCAGATACGAGCCGTCGGCGGTGAACTGAAGCCACCCACGCTGCACCCAGGCAAAGTTCGATGACCTGCCTTGTCCTGCCCCGTCGTCCCGACCCGCGCCACCGCGCAGTCGGTGCACCGTGCCGTCGGATCGCCACAACTCGACCGTCATGTCCTCGCCGAGCACGGCGATGCTCTTTCCGTCGGGGTGCACGGCAAGCTGGTGGAACGGCCCGGTCGGCACACAGGACATCACCGGACCCAGCGCGGCATCGGCGTCGTGCACCGTGACGACCCCACCCCGCGCGACTGCCACATACCGCCCGCCCGGGTCGACCCCGGCAACCCGTCCGACCACGTGCCCAACGTCGACGATGCCGCCGACACCGGCAGCCACGAGCGGATCCCGCATCGGTTCGCTCCACTCCCAACGATCAGTGGTCCGCGGTCGTCGAATCCTATGTGGCCGCAGGTCGGCGACGTCGGCCGCAACCACGGAGCCCATCCGCACCGACATCGCGGCGCCGCCGGCGTGGGCCCTGAGGCGGAACGCGGCCGTCGTCGCATCACCCGTACCGCGCAACTGCCGCGGCCGGACGCCGCATGTGCACCACGACGTATGCCGGTGTGACGGCACCCGCACGACCATTCCCGGCTGGGAGTACCGGTTCGTCGCCGCCTTGGGGGAGCTGAGGTCGGCCTCGCCGGTGGATGCTCCGGCTGCTTGGAGGCCATCGGGCAGGCCGGTGGTGATAGGCCCGCGCCGATGGTGGCGCTGGACGCCGGATACCCCGCGACCGATGGCGGCCGAGAGGCCGCCTGGCCTCCGGCCCATCCTTGCCCGGGCTGGCCCGCCTCCACGCCCCACCTGCCCGTGACCCCACATCTTCGACACCGGCCCCGGCGACGTCCGACTGGGCCGACCACGAGTTCGTCCAGCTTCCCTGAGAACCGTGCACATGAACCTCGTCCCGAGGGAACCCGCGCTCGACGGCGACGACGCAGGGCCGGGCGGGGGTCTACCTGCCCGGCCCTGGACTCACGCGAGGGTCGTCATGTGGAGGATCAGTAGACGCTCACGCCGTACGCGCTGAGCGCCTCGGTGACGGGCTGGAAGAAGGTCGTGCCGCCGGTCGTGCAGTTGCCGCTGCCGCCGGAGGTCAGGCCGAGCGCGACCGTGCCCGCGAACAGGGAGCCGCCGCTGTCGCCGGGCTGGGCGCACACGTTGGTGCGGATCATGCCCGTGACGGTGCCCTCGGCGTAACGGACGGTCTGGTTGAGCGCGGTCACCGAGCCGCTGCGCACGCCCGTCGTGCTGCCGCTGCGGCGCACCGACTGACCGACGACCGCGTTGCCCGCGGAGGTGATGTCCTGGGAGCCGCTGCCGTGCAGGTAGACGTCACCGGTCCTGGCGACCGAGCCGGTGTAGCGGACGATGCCGTAGTCGTTGCCCGGGAAGCTGGTGCCCGACCGGGTGCCCAGCACCGTGCTGCCGCCGGAGTTGGCGTACCAGGTCGACCCGATGTTGGTGCAGTGCCCGGCGGTCAGGAAGTAGTCCGTGCTGCCGCTGCGCACGTTGAAGCCCAGCGAGCAGCGCGAACCGCCGGTGTAGATGGCCTGCCCGCCCCCGATGAGCGTGTTGAACGTGCCGGCGACGTGCTCCAGCCGGATCGTGTCGCCCTGCTTCTTCGCGACGCTCTTCAGCGCGGCGAGCTTGCTGCCCGTGACGGAGTCGTCGTAGGACAGGACGACCTTGTTGCTGACCGGGTCGACGGCCCACGCGGTGCCCGCGGTCTTGACCGAGCGGTTCAGCGTGTCGGTGACCTTCTTCAGCTCGTCGCCGTCGCGGGCGACGGTGCGGGGGACGGCTCCGGCGGCGCGCACCTGGTCGGCGGACTTGGCGTCGGTGACCGTGACGACGAGCTTGCCGTTGTCGAGGTAGGAACCGCCGGAACGGGTGCCGAGCCGTTCCGACAGGCTGGTGGCGAGCACGCCCGGGTTGTCGGACTGTACCTGCGGCGCCGCCGGCGCGGGTGCCACGGTCGCGGCGCTCGCGGCGGGGGCGGTGACCAGAGCGGTCGCGGCGGCGATGACGGCTGCTCCGACGACAGTGGCGGGGGGGATGGATCGCATCCTCACTGTGCCTCCAAGTCGTCAGGACGCCTCCGGGTGAGGTGTCCTGAGTGACTTGGATCTTCAAGGCACGGTCAATCCCGCACAAGACGGAGAAGTTGACCAATGATCTGACAGACTATGGCAACACTGAGAAAATGCCGTGTCAGTGTGGGGTCGGGGTACCGGTGTGTCGTCCGCGCCTGAGTGTGAGAGCTCCGGCTTGGCCGGATGCGGACGCTTCTGCGGGCGTCCGCCAAGATCGCTCCCGGCTCGGCGCGGAGGTCAGCGGTCGCCGCGGCGCAGGCCGCGCAGAAAGCGCCACAGCAAGGGCCGCGCCGGCCGGCGCGGCGGGCGGGTCCTGGATCGCTGCGGCGCTGATCGATCTGGGAGGGTGACGCTCTCGACGATGCGGGCGACGAGTCGGCCTTCGGCATCGCCTCGCAGGTGAAGCGCGACTTCATTGCGGGGCTGTGCCGCACCCGCAGCACGCACCACGGCGATTCCCGTGAGGCCGGACGCGCCACGTACGCCCGACTCCGCGCCTGCTACTCCCAGGGGCAGGCTGAATCCGGAGAGCCTGGCCATACTCGGTCGCATGAACGACGCAACGCGCGGCAAGTCCCTCCTCGGTGAGTTCCTCTCCACGCGTCGGGCGCGGTTGAAGCCGGCGGACGTGGGGCTGCCGGACTACGGCGACCGGCGGCGGGTGCCGGGGCTGCGGCGTGAGGAACTGGCCCAGCTCGCCGGTGTCAGCGTGGCCTACTACATCCGGCTGGAGCAGGGACTGTCGCTCAACGCCTCGCCGCAGGTCCTCGACGCGCTGGCCACGGCTCTGCGGCTGGACGACGCGGAGCGGCGGCACCTGCACACCTTGTCCGGTGATGCCCGGCAGAGACGCCGCCGGCTCCCCGCCGAGCGTGTCACCCCGGCGGTGCGCCAACTGGTGGATGCCTTCGGGGACTCACCCGTGGTCGTCCTCGGCCGGCGCTCGGACATCCTGATGTGGAACCCCGCCGGGCATGCGTTGTTCGCCGGGCACTTGGCCCCGGACAGCCCGGAGCAAGCGGCCACGCGGCCCAACACCGCCAGGCTGGTTTTCCTGGACGCCCACACGCGGGACCTGTACGTGGACTGGCCCAGGAAGGCGCGGGACGTGGTGGGCAAGCTGCGGCAGGCGGTCGGCGAACATCCCGACGACCCGCAGCTGGCCTCCCTCATAGGCGAGTTGACGATGCGCAGCCCGCAGTTCGCCACGCTGTGGGCCGAGCACCGGGTGCGCGCCTGGGACATGGCCGAGTACCGGATGCGCCATCCGGTGGTCGGGGAGCTGGACGTGCTGCAGCACTCGCTCCCGGTGCCCCGGGGGCAGGGGATCCGGCTGGTGGTGACGACGGCGGCGCCCGGCTCCGCCGCCCAGGCGGCACTGCAGTTGCTCAACCAGACCCTTGCGGACATGGCGGCAACCGCCCACCCCGTACGCGTCGTTTCTCCCGTGCACTCCTGACCCGGCCGTCCGGCCGCCGCAACACCCCGACCCGCCTGAACATCACCCGGCAGCCCCCGGCCCAGGGAGTACCGCGGGGACCTCGTCACGCGCGCCTCCCGTCGCCGATGACCCTCGATGCGGAAGCGCTCAAGGGGACGTTCCTGACGACGGCCGACGCCCTGGTCGCCGCCTTCGAGGTGCCGGGAGCTCGCCGCCCTGCTCGGACGTGACATCGCCGGGTGACCCCCGGGCGGCTCACCGCACTACACACCGACACCATTTCTCCCGAGGAGCGGAAACGATGAAGAGGACGAAGCTGAAGATCGCCATCGCGAGCGCGGCGGTCGTCGCCGTCGCGGCCACCGGGACGGCGTTCGCCATGAGCGGTCCCTCTGCCGGATCCGACTCCACGCAGCCCCGGATCGGGCGGAGCACGCAGAAGACGCCCGGCGTCATCAAGGCCGACGGCGCGAATGTGTTCCCGCACTCGCTGGACTTCGACGCGCAGTCGAAGACGTTCTTCGCCGGCTCGCTGAAGCACGGCAAGGTCTTCGCCGTCGGTCCGGACGGAACGGTGCGCACCCATATCGACGATCCGCAGCTGGTGTCGGCGCAGGCCGTCCTCGTCGACCGCGAGCGGGACCGCATCCTGGTCAGCAATGTGGACTACGGCACTGCCGGCCGTTCCAAGAAGGACAAGCCCTTCCACGTCGCCGGTGTGGGCAGCTACGACCTGAAGAGCGGCAAGCAGCGCTGGTGCGTCGATCTGACCGCGGTCGCCCTCGACGGCGAGCGGCATCTGATCTCCGACGTGACGGTGGCGCCCGACGGCACCGTCTACGCCGTCGACGAGCTGACCCCGACGGTGTTCCGCATCGACCGCAGGGGACGCGCCTCGGTCCTCCTGCGGAACGACCTGCTCAAGGGCACGCTGGACATCCCCGACTTCCTGAACGATGTGGGCATGTCAGCGGTGCAGTGGGTGAAGGGGAACCAGCTGATCATCGCCATGGCCGACGGCTCCCTGGTGCGTGTGCCCGTCCAAAGTCCCGAAGACGCGCAGAAGGTGAAGCTCGACAAGCCGCTGGGGGCGCCGACGGCCGGCATGCGGCTCCTGAAGGACGGCTCGATCGCGGCGGTCAGCAGCGGTCTGCTGTCCGGCAGGCCCGCCGATATCCAGCGCGTGGAGCCGCGCGACGGCTGGAAGGAGGCCACGGTGAAGGTCACCGACACCGTCAAGGATGCCGTCACCAGCGACGTGACAGCGGGACCCGGTACGACGACGTACGCGCTCAGCGGCGGGCTGGCCGACCTTCTCGCGGGCAAGCCCAACGACGGATTCGCCCTGACCCCCGTCGAGACCGGCTGAGCCGTAGGCCGTTCCCCGGCGGGCGCCGCTCCCGCGACCTGTCCCGGAGCCGGCATGGTGCGGTAGACCTCCCGCGGGCGGGCTACCGCACTTCTGGCCGTGCGGACGGAGCACGGCCGGCCGCCCCGTTCGGGCACGCCGGTGAACGCCTGCACGAGTGGATGTTCGCCACCCGGTTCTGGCATGCGATGGGCGGCGGCCGGGACGGGGGCACCGGCGCCGACCACGCGTTCGCCGCGGCGCACGGTGCCGGCTTCGGCGCGGAGATCATGGGCGTCGGCACGTTCGGCCCGCCCGGCTGGCAGGACGACCCCGGCTACGAGGGCGCGTGGGGCGCCAACCCGCCGTTCCGCACGCCGGTCTTCGTGCTCACCCACCGGCCGCGGCCGTCGATCGAGATGGAGGGCGGCGCCACGTTCCACTTCCTGGACGCCTCACCCGCCGAGGCGCTCAAGGCGGCCCGCGAAGCGGCCGGTGGCCAGGACGTGCGTCTCGGCGGCGGACCCTCGGTGATCCGCGACTTCCTCGCCGAGGGGCTGGTCGATCACATGCACGTGGTGCGGGTCCCCATCGTGCTCGGCCGCGGTGCAGCGGTGACCGCGAGGCGATCGAGCCGTGGGCGGCAGACCATGGACGCCTTTCGATGACGTGTCACCGGCGCCGGGCATGACCGGGATCTGGTGGGGCTTGCTCGCCTGGAAAGTGTCTTCTGGATTGGTGCGAAATGATCTCCGGCCAACTCTATCCGCCCTTCGCGGAGATATTCTTCTTGGCTGGACGGTCGCTCCCGGCGGGGGCTCGGGGCTAGGGGGTGGGCCTCCTGGTGGGGTGTCGGGCGGGCATGGCGGATGTCACGGTCCCCGTGCCTGAGTGGGGACCCTGCCTGGTCAGGTGCCTGCTAGGGGACGGCGGTCGAGGGCGCTAGGGGGGCGGGGGTAGGGGCGGCTAGGGGCTACCTCGCCTCCGGGTGCCGCATTAGAGTCCAGAATTGCTCATGAGTCGATAAACAATTGAATATCGGATTTCTTTGAGTCGAACCAGGGGAGCAATTCGTGCAATCGGCGACGGGGGAAATCGAAGAGGAGCCGGTGGTCCAGGTCGAGATCGGCGCGCTGTCGGGTGCCGACTCGCCCAGGATCTTCGGCGAGAATCCGGACCATGTGGAGGCGCTGGCCGCGGCCGGGGCCGAGCTTCCGCCGATCATCGTGCACCGCGCGACGATGTCGGTCATCGACGGGATGCACCGGCTGAGGGCGGCCGAACTCGGCGGCCAGGACACGATCGCGGTCAGGTTCTTCGACGGGGACGAGGCCGACGCCTTCGTGATGGCGGTCAAGTCGAACATCGCGCACGGGCTGCCGCTGTCGCTGGCCGATCGGAAGCGGGCGGCGCAGCGCATCATCGCCTCGCATCCGCGGTGGTCGGACCGGATGATCGCGTCGGTCACCGGGATCGCTCCGGGGACGGTGGCCGAGATTCGCAGGCGGGCGACGGCCGAGCCGGCCGCCGAGACGGCGCGGATGGGGCGCGACGGGCGGGTCCGGCCGATCAACGGCTCGGAGGGGCGGCGCATCGCCTCCGAGCTGATCACCGAGAACCCGGACCTCTCGCTGCGGCAGATCGCGCGGCGGGCGGGGATCTCGCCGGAGACGGCCCGGGACGTCCGGAACCGGCTGCGCCGGGGAGAGGATCCACTGCCGCGGCGGCGCAGCGCGCCCGTCAGCCTGGCCGGTCGGCGCGCGGGCCG
>NZ_JBHSON010000110.1:0-34468 GCF_042656285.1 Actinomadura rugatobispora
GGCTCGACCAGAGGCGACGGGGAGGCCCCAGACCATCACTCCGGTGGAAAGGGGGCCCCGCACGCTGACATCGAACCCGGCGTCCCAGATCGCGCTACCGAAAGTACAGAGACGAACACAAAACGTCAAGCCGGATCACTTGATCACCCCCATGTTCACTCAACCGACCTCACAGGCGAACAGCCCGCACCCCGTGCACGCGCCCAAGGGCGCGGCCGCCGTGGCGCTGATGTTCTCCACCGAGGCCGGACGGCACGGCGCCGAGACCGCGATCGCCCGCCTGGACGAGGTCGGCTTCGGCGCGCTCCGGCCTCGCGCCTGGTTCTTCTTCGGCGCGTACCTGGTCCGGCGCGAGGACCTGCGCGAGGCCGCCGCGGCCTGGGGGCGGATCTCGGCGGCCGAGGACATCGGCGCGCACGCGGCGGCGGCCTGCGTCCTGCCCGCGCTGGACGGCCGGGCGGAGCAGGCCGCGGACACCTTCCCGCGACTGGCCGCGCACGCCGCCGAGCTCGTCTCCGAGGTCATCTGGACGATCTTCGAGATCGGGGAGGCGCTGGCCCGGAAGCGGCGGACGAGGGCGGCGGGCGGCCGGGCGTACGAGACGGCGCTGCTCCTGGCCGAGCACTCGGGTGACCCCCTGCTGGCCGAGAACCTCCGCCGCGCCCACACCGGCTGATGGTCGATTCGCCCCGAGCCGGCGACACGGACTTCATTTCGGCACGGGCGTCACTGGATGCGTCTATAGTCCCGTGCATGTCTTCGGAAGATCGGGACGTCTGGGACGAGCTCCTCCCGGCGGGGTTCCTGCACGGGCTGCGCGAGGCGCACCTGGAGGCGACGCTGGCGGTGTTCGGGTCGCTGAGCCGCGGCGCCGGGTTCAAGGACCGCTCGTACGGCTACACCTCCTACGATGTGCTGGAGTCCCAGATCGACCGGGTCTTCGACGGCGACCCGGCGGTCACCCGCGACAACCTGAACAACTCGCCGGGCTGGCGGCGCGGGCGCTACCGCGTCCTGCTCAAGCGGCACGAGTTCGGCGCCGTCCGCGGCATCCGCTGGGACCGCGACAGCGCCACCAAGCAGCTCGTCGCCCGGCAGGGCTTCGACGGCGACCCGCAGCTCGCGCTCCCCTTCCCCGCCGACCCGGGGCCGCGCGACGACTCCGGGACGGTGACGCTGGTCCTCGCGCACAGCGCCAGCGAGGAGCCCCTCGAACTGGAGCTGTTCCTGGGCCGGCCGCGGCTGAACGCCGGCGGCGGCGACCCCTGGCACTGGCTGCTGGAGCTGTCCGGCGACGCGCTCGGTCCCGACCCGCGGCGCCGTCCCGCCGAGCCGACCCTGCCGCTCTGGACCGACGCCGGCGACGGCGCGGGCGGCGGCGGCCGGACCGCGACCGACGCCGACGTCCCCATGCGCCTGCGCGGCCGCCGCGCCGCCCGACCGCTCGACGAAAAGGCCCAGTGAACGACCGCACCGCCGACCGTGTGGCGGAGGCCCGGCTGCTGTTCGACTGCGAACGGCTGACCCTGGCCCGGCGCCTGCGCGGCCTGCGCAAGAACCAGCTCGCCCAGGCCGTCGGGACGACCCCCACCGCCATCGGCCAGTACGAGGCGGGCGTGCACCGCCCCTCGGAGAAGTCGCTGTCGCGGCTGGCGATCGCGCTGGGCGTCCCGGTGGAGTTCTTCCACGCGGGCCGCAGCCCGGTGACGCTCGACTCGGCGCACGCCCACTTCCGCTCGCTGCGCTCCACCACCCAGATCGAACGCGACCAGGCGCTGGCCTACGGCAGGATCGCCGCCGACATCGTCGGGACGCTGGAGGACCTGGTGGAGTTCCCGGCGGCCGAGCTGCCCGAGCACCCCGTGCAGCCCGACGAGATCGCCGGTCCCGGCCCGGTGGAGGCCGCCCGGCTCGCCCGGAAGGCGCTGCTCGGCGAGGGGCACGGCGCCGTCCCCCACATGGTGCGGCTGCTGGAGAAGAACGGCGTGATCGTGCTGATCCTGCCGCCGTCCACCGAACGGGTCGACGCGTTCAGCATCGGCGCCCACCCGCGGCCCATGGTGATGTTCAACCCGGCCAAGGGCGACTACTGGCGCAACCGCTTCGACGGCGCCCACGAGCTCGGCCACCTGGTGATGCACGCCGACGCCGAACCCGGGAGCAAGGTCATCGAGGACCAGGCGCACCGGTTCGCCGCCGAGTTCCTCATGCCCGAGGCCGGGATCGCCGGGGAACTGCCGTCCACCGCCGACTGGTCGCGCCTCGCGGCGCTGAAGGCGGCCTGGGGGGTGAGCATGTCCGCGCTGCTCTACCGCGCCCGCACCCTCGGGATCATGAAGGAGGGCACCTACCGCGGCGCGATGAGCACCATGGCCTCGCGCGGCTGGCGACGGCAGGAGCCGGGCCAGGCCAGACCCCTGGAAGGCCCCACCATGCTGACCCGGGCGGTCGAGCTCACCGCCGCCTCCGGCGTCGACCGCGACGAGCTCTCCGAGCGCGCCCGCGTCACCCGGGCCGACCTCGACCTGCTGGTCCCCGCCCGCGCCCGCCCCGCCGTGGACGCCTGACCGGCCCTAGTCGTCGATGGCCTGGTAGACGCCCGTCCAGAAGTCCAGCCACACCGGGTTCACGTCGGGGAACTCGGCGCGCTGCGTCATCAGGATCGCCACCAGGTCCTCGGCCGGGTCGTTGTACCAGCTCGTGCCGAGGCCGCCGTCCCAGCCGTACCGGCCCGGCGTGGTGGACAGGCGGTCGCGGCGCAGGGCCACGGACACGCCGAGGCCCCAGCTCGACGCGTCGCCGAACGCCTCCCGCCGCTGCGCCCCGGTGAGCTGGTCGGAGGTCATCAGCTCCACGGCGGGCCGCGACAGGACGCGCTCGCCCCGGTACGTCCCCTTGCCGAGCAGCATCCCCGCGAACGCGAGGTAGTCGCCGGCGGTCGAGACCAGCCCGCCGCCGCCGTCGGGGAAGGCGGGCGGCCGCGCCCAGCCGCTGTCGCGGGGCGAGTCGTACTCCCGCAGCGTGCCGTCCTCGGCCACCTGGTAGGCGGTGGCCAGGCGGTCCAGCTCGGCGGCCGGGACGCTGAAGCCGGTGTCCTTCATGCCCAGCGGCTCGAAGATCCGCTCGCGCAGGAACGCCTCGAACGGCTGCCCGGACGCCCGCGCGACCAGCACGCTCAGCAGGTACGAGCCGGTGTTGTAGAGCCAGCGCTCGCCCGGCTGGCACACCAGCGGCAGCGTGCCGACCAGCCGCGCCCACTCGTCGGGGGAGTGCGGGGTGCGAGGGTCGGGCGGCCCGAACCCGGTGACCCCCAGCTCCTGCGC
This sequence comes from Actinomadura rugatobispora, assembly GCF_042656285.1. Lineage (GTDB taxonomy): Bacteria > Actinomycetota > Actinomycetes > Streptosporangiales > Streptosporangiaceae > Spirillospora > Spirillospora rugatobispora. Next base: position 3,324 of record NZ_JBHSON010000110.1, read on the forward strand.
CGCACGGTAGATCGGGTAGCCGAACGCCTCCGGCTCGAAGATCATGCCGAGGCCGCAGCGGAAGTCGAGCAGGTCCCGCACGGTGATCGGGCGGTGGGCCGGGACGGTGTCGTCCACCTCGGCGTCCGGGGCGCGCAGCACGCGGCGATCGGCCAGCTCGGGCAGCAGCCGGTCCACCGGCTCGTCCAGCCGCAGCCGGCACTCCTCGACCAGGATCAGCGCCGCCACGGCCGTGACCGGCTTGCTCATGGAGCTGATCCGGAAGATGGTGCCGGGGTGGATCGGCTCCGCGCCGCCGAGCGCGGGGGAGCCGATGGCGTCCACCAGCACCTCGCCGTGCCGGGCGAGGAGCGTCACGGCGCCCGGCACCCGCCCCGCCTCGACATGGCCGGTCATGACCTCGCGCATGCGGTCCAGACGCCGCTTGGAGAAGCCGCCGTTGCCGTTCATCGTTCGCACGCTCCGTTCGCTCCGCTCCCGTAGCCGGGACCATCCGTTCTGGGGGTAGACCGGGGGAGCGCCGCGAACTCATCGGCGGGGGCGTCAAGGGGCGGGCCGAGAGAGACGGCCGGGATCAGTCGGGGGACTCGTCCTCGGCGCCGAAGATGACACCGGAGACCTCCAGGTAGAGCTGCTCCGGGTAGGGCATGAAGCCCACGTTCCGCAGCGCCTGCTTCTGGCCGGCGGACTCCATGACGAACTCGCCGTACCCCAGCAGCCGCCCGCCCAGCGAACGTTCCAGGGCGATGTCGGTGACCTTGGCCAGCGGCATCATCGCCACGTTCCGGTTGAGGACGCCGCTGACGACCATCACCCGGTGCTCGGTGACCAGGAAGAACTCCACCGACCAGGCGAGGACCTTCCAGCCCAGGTAGCCGAGGGCGGCCAGCCACACCCACCAGAGCCACAGCACGCCGGTGATCGTGGCGGCGAACGCGCACAGGATCAGGCCGCCCAGCGCGAACCCGAGGGGCAGCAGCAGGACGGCGGGATGGCGCCGCACCGCGATGACCCGTCCCTCGTGGGCCATGAGGTACTTGTCGACGGTCCGCGAACTCTGGTCGCGGTAGACCATCAGGTCCTGCATGTTCATGGGGCCGAGCCGCTCCCGCCGCGCGTCGTGATGCGTCCACGAGATGCCCGCGAGATGGGGCGGACCCCATCAGGGTACCGTGCGGCCCCGCCTCCCACGATGATCGGCGGCGCCCTTGTGCGCGTGGCTCCGGCGCCACAAGATGGTCGTTATGGACGGCGCGCGGGAGCCCTCTCGGGGGCGGCAGGAGCCATGGCCGGACCGGCTTCTCGTATCCCGTCCACAGCAGCCCCGGCCGCCGGAGGCGCGGGAGACCCCGCCGCAGCCGCCAGAGGGCGCACCGTCTCAGCCTCAGCCCGGCCCGGTTCCCGAGGCGGCAGCGGCGCCCGCGCGGCCGCCGGTGCCCGTCCCGCGAACGGCGCCTCCGCTCCCCGAGCTTCCCGCAGATCACGATCCCGAGGGCCAGGACGACCATGAGGGCGCGCGCGGCGCGCAGGGCGAGTTCGTCCCCGACGTCACCGGGCGGCCCGTCTGGCGGCTCCTGATGCGCGGCCTCAGCATCTACCTGCCCGGCTGGCGGCAGCCCGACGGCGCGCTGCGCGTCCCGGGCTCGGCCGCCGCGCAGAGCTCGTACGGTTTCGGCGCGCCCGCGTTCCTCAACGGCGACGCCGGGTTCGGGCTGCACCTGGCCGAGCGCCGCCACGGCCTCGAACCCGACCGGGAGATCTACGTGCGCGGCCGCGAGGACCCCAGCTTCGGCATCGTCATCGCCGGACCGGCCGCCGCCGTCGGCACCCGGATCGTGGACGCCGAGGCGCTGCTGCGCTTCGCCCGCCGCCTCACCTTCGAGGAGCTGCTCGAACCCGCCGACGCCGACTCGGTGCCCTACGCGGTACGGGCCGCCCGCGCCGTCCACAACGTCGTCTTCCTCGACCGGGCCGCCGGGGTCGGGCTGTGCGCGGAGATCGACCAGGAGACGCGGGCCCCGCTGTGCCCGCTGTTCGTCCGGCTCGGCGCCCCTTCCGAGCGCACCGTGCGGGCCTACGGCGTCGCGGCCCAGGCGGTGAGGTCCCACAGCTGATGGGACGGCAGCCGCCGCAGCCGCACCGTGGCCGCCGCCGGGTCCCAGAAGACCTCGTCGCTCTCCATCTCCAGTGACTGCGGCGGCGTCAGGACGGCGCACAGCAGCTCGTCCCGGGTCCGGACCACCATCAGCGGGCCGATCTGGGCGATGGCGCCGTTGCTCTCGAACAGCGTCCGCAGCAGCGCCTTGAGCGCCGCCTCGTCCTCGGGCGGCCGGGTCGGCTCCACGCCCGGCGGCAGGCCCTGGCCTGGTTGGACGCGGGCCAGGGAGCCGGGACGCTGACGCTCGCCCGTGCCGTTGTGCGGCAGATCCGCGCCGGTCGAGATGAGCAGCGCGGTGAACCCGCCGATGAGGTCCTCGACGTGCTGCCCGGCGAGGAAGTAGCGGCGCTGCTCGGAGGTTCCGGGCGCGGCGCCGCCGGGCCCCTCCGAGGTCCGGAACCGGATGTTCAGCCGGGCCGCGCGCACGCACCGCTCGTACATCTCGGTGAGGATGTCGTCCAGCTGGCCGTCCCGTGTCCACAGTCGGCCGGTGGCGCGCACCGCGGCGCCGTCGTCGGACGGGCTGCGGGGCCGTCCGGCCAGCGCCGCGCCGGCCGACTCGTCCAGCTCGCTCTCGGTGAAGCGCAGCAGCTCGGCGACGACGTCCTCGACCTCCTCCAGCGTGCGGGTCAGGGTGCGCTGGAGCTCCAGGATCTCCTCGCCGCCGCGCTCCAGGTCGGCCAGCCGGTCCAGGGCGGTGTCCACCTTGCTCTCCACCGCGGCCGTGCCCGCCCGGGTGAACGAGCGCACGGAGGTCTCCACCTCGGCGAGCTTGCGGCGCAGCGCGGCCAGCGTGATCCGCTGCTTCTCCAGGTCGTGCAGCCGCCCGGCCTGCGCCCGCAGGTACTCGTCGGCCTGGTGCACCAGCGTGGCCAGCTCCTCGACCTGGCCGGTCTGCGAGCGCAGCCGCGCGTCCAGCGCCGGCAGCGTGTCCCGCTTGACCTTCGACAGCTCGGCGGTGAGCTGCTCGCCCACCGTGACCAGCACGTTGTTCTGCTTGGTGACCTGGTCGTTCAGCTCCTCGATGCGGCGGACGAAGGCGCGGGCCTGGTCCTTGCTCTGCTTGCCGGCGTACAGCTCAAGGGCCCCGACCACCAGGCACATCACGACCAGGATGACCGTCGTCATGAAACTCCTCGGGGCCGGTCGCGATTGACGGAAGGGGTTTTGATCGCGACCATAACTTACGATCATGCACCGATTCGGGCACTTACGTAACCGACTGATCTCACTGACCGCAGGGTTCCGAACCGTCCCGGCCAGGCCGGTTTTGGGATGGGACGAAGCGCAATGATCCGGGCTAATCGCATCCCTCGAACTGCGGGACCGTCGTCGTCACGCGCAGACCGGAGGGCCCGAACCAGGTCTTCAGCAGGCGCGCGGCGGTGCCGTCCTGGTACATGCCGGTGATCGCCCGGTTGACCGCCTCGCAGCCGTCCAGGTCGCCGCGCGCGATGCCGACCCCGTACGGCTCGTCGGAGATCGGCGCGTTCACGATCCGCAGCGGCGGCCCGCCCCGCCCCTCCTTGGCGGCCTTGGCGGCCAGGCCCGCCAGGATCAGGTCGTCGGTGGAGACCGCGTCCAGCTCCCCGGCCGAGAGCCGCTGCAGGCAGTGGTCGTAACCGTCGGCGTCCGCGGGGAGCACGGCGACGCCCTTCTCCTCCTGGACGCGGGGGTAGGAGACGGAGCCCCGCACGTGGCACAGCCGCCGGCCCTCCAGATCGCGCACGTTCTTGACCGCGCCGGCGTCGGACCCGCGGACCAGGATGTCCTGGTGGGCGACGTAGTACGGGCCCGCGAAGGCCACCAGGGTCTTGCGCTGCGGGGTGATGGAGTAGCTGGCGACCACCAGGTCGACGTCGCCGCTCCGCAGCCTCGTCTCACGGGTGGCCGAGGTGACGGGCCTGAAAGCGACCGTCGCGCCCAGCCGCCGGGCGATCTCGCGGGCGACGTCCACGTCGAAGCCGGCGTAGGCGCCGCCGCCCTCCTGGGAGCTCAGCCCGGGCTGGTCGGTGTTGACCCCGATGACCAGGGCGTCCTTGTCGGCGACGGACTCCTCCCCGGCGTTCGCGACGCCGCAGGCCCCCGCCAGCAGGGCCGCCGCGGCGGACAGGGCGGCCAGGAGGCCGGCCCGGCGTTCTCGCATCATCCGCTCCCTCACCTCGTCGGACGCCTCGACGTCCGCGCCGCCACGTCCGCGGCAGGGCCGCGGCCCGGTTCACGGGGATCGGGCTCACCGGTACTCCGCCAGGCGCGGCCGTACGCCGCCCAGGATGAGACCGACCAGGACCAGCCCCACCACCGGCAGCACCACGTTCCAGCCCCGGGTCCCCGCGTCGCCCTTGCGGACGGCCTCGTTGAACGCGTCGTCGTGAATCTTGATCAGCTTGGTCAGCGACTGGTCGTAGGTCCGGAAGTCCCGGTCGGAGGAGAGTCCGCCGGAGCCGCCGCCCAGCCGCGCCTGCACGGCGTTGCCGGTCTGCCCAGCCCGCGCCAGGGCCCGCACCCGCGAGTCGCTCTGCTGGAAGGCGCGGTAGTTCCGCAGCACCTCGGTGTAGACCTCCGGCTGCCCGGGGAGGTCGCCGTAGTCGGCCTCCCGGCCCAGGAACCCGAGGAACCGGTCCCTGGCCGGGTCGAGGCCGGGCTTGCCGAGGTCGCGCTGGATCGCCTGGTTGTAGCGGGTGAGGTTGTTGCCGTCCGCCCGGTACAGCACGGTCTGCGACTTGCTGAGGTAGACCTGCTCGTAGGTGTCGGCGCGGCCCGGGTCGACGAGGTAGCGGGTCTCGTCGGCGTTGGCGCTGGTGCTGATCGCCCGCGCCCGCGACAGCGCCAGCAGCGAGTCGAAGCCGTCGCTCTTGGCGGTGCGCAGGTGGCGCTCCTGGCCGAGCAGCATGACCGTGCTCGCCCCCACCAGCACCAGCACCACGGCGGTGCTCACCGCCAGCGCCGGGTTCAGCAGCCGCCGGAACCGGACGAACAGGAAGAACTGCAGGGCGAGCAGCAGCGCCAGCGTCAGCAGCCCCAGCACCAGCACCCACACCTGGCCGGCCTGCACGGCGCTGCGCTCGGACTCGTAGGTCTTGCGGACGAGCGTGCCGTTGTCGAGCGTCAGGTTGTAGGCCTTGGGCAGCAGGTCCAGCTTCATCAGGTCGGTCGCCTGCCGGTAGATCCCGATGACCTCCTGCTGCGGCGGACCGGCCTCGTGCGGGGCCCGCTGGTCGAGCAGCAGCGCCTGCCCGGCCAGCCGCTCGTACCGGGCCAGCGCGTTGAGGGACTCGCGCGCGGTGCGCTCCTCGGTGGGCTCGTCGGCCAGCTTCGCGGCGCGCAGCAGCGCGTCGCCCGCGGCCTCCCGGCTCTGGTCGAAGCCCTGCAGCGCCTGCTCGCGGCGCATGCCGAGGTTCCGCGTGTCGCCGATCAGCAGCGCGTTGGCGAGCTGGGCGTCCATGTTGGTGAGGTGGAAGTACAGGTTGCCGGTCGCCACCACCTGCGGCCCCGCGTCGTGGCCGATCACCCGGACGCCGTCGCGCGCGTTGCCGACCGCGATCGCGGTGACCGCCAGCAGGCCCGCCAGGGACAGCACGGTGACACTCGTCAGCGCGCGGACCCGTCCCGCCACCGTGCGCGGCACCAGCCGGAACCGGGACCGCCCGGACGGCTGCGGCGACGGCGGCCTGCGCACGCCCGACCGGCGCCGCCGCGCCTGTGCGGGCGGCCCGCCGCCCGCGCCGGGCGCGGGCACCGGAGCCTGGCCCTGGCCCTGCGGTCGTGCGTGCGGCTGCTGTACGGCCGTCATGACGCCCCGCCCTTCCTGAGGGTGATCGTGGTCCAGACCCCGACGTGGATGCGGTCGCCGTCCCCGACCGGCACCTCCACGTTGAGCGGGATCGTCGCGGTCGAGCCGTTGAGGCTGGTGCCGTTGGTCGACCCGGGGTCGACCAGCACCCAGGAGCCGCCGGGACGGGCCAGCAGCACCGCGTGGACGTGCGAGACGCCCGGGTCCTCCGGCGCGACCCGCAGGTCGATCTCGGGGGTGAGGCCCCGGGACGCGCTGTGCCGTCCGATGCGGATCTGCTCGCCGCGGATCGGCACCCGCCGCTCGGGGCAGTACGGCGGGAAGGCGATCACCCCGGCGTCGGGTTCGAGCTCGGCGAGGACCGCGTCGTAGTACGCGCGGTCGGCGGTGATGACCGCGACCCAGCCGGTGCCGGCGCCGCCGCCCGTGCCGCGCGAGCCGCCCGTGGCCAGAGGTCCTGTGCCGGTCGCCGCCCGCTCCGGCGCGCCCGGCACGGGACCGGACACAGGGCCGGACACGGGGCCGGAATCGGGGGACGGGGGAGGCGGCGGGGACGGCGCGGGCGGTGCGGCCGGGGTGGGCGCGCCGCCACCCGTGGCGAAGTCGTACCCGCACTCCTCGCAGAAGCGGTCGCTGGCCGGGGTGCCGCAGTCGGGGCAGGGCGTGCCGCCGGCCGAGGCCGACAGCTCCATCGTGCCGGTCGGCCGCCCGCCCGGCGGGCCCGAAGCGGACGGGGCCGAGACCGGGGCGCCGCCGATCCGCTCACCGCACACGTCGCAGTAGTCGGCGGCGGAGGACGTGTGGCCGCCGGGACAGATCGCCATGCTCAGCCCTCGCCCTTGCGGGTCCGGACGGTCTTGGACGATCGCGTGTCCAGCGACATCTCGTCGGCCTTGTCGACGTTCTTCTTCAGCCGCACCGTGCCGGTGGCCGGGTCCACCACGTCCACGACCTTGCGCAGCAGCCTGCTCGTCGCCTCGTTGCCCGCCTCGTCGGCCAGCGCCACCGCCCGCCCGAGGCGCGCGGTGGCGGTGTCCAGATCGCCGTCCTTGCGGGCCTGCAGGCCCTCCTGGATGACCTCGGCCAGCTCGGCCTGCCCGGTGTAGTGCGCCACCCGCGCGTTGATCCTGGTGGAGGCGGCCTCGTCGTCGGTCCACTGCGCGAGGACGTTCGCGGTGGCCAGCACCTGCGGCTCCTCGCCCGGGGCGCCCGGGACGACCAGCTTGACCCACGCGGCGCGCAGCTCCTTGCCGACCTCGCCCGGCGGCACCTCCACGCTGACGTGGTAGTCGCGGCTCTCGGCGCCCCACGCCCCGATCGGGTAGTCGCCCGCCTGCGGGCCCGCCTCGGCGCGCCTGCCGGTGAGGTCCTCCACCGTCGGCATCACCTGCTTGACGAAGCGGAGCCGGGCGGTCTGCGGCGTCCAGACGCGCAGTGCGACATCGGCGACGTTCTTGCCCATGGCCGCCTCGGTCATCGCCTGGAAGTCGGCCACCAGGTCCTGCGGGTCGGCGACGATGTCGACGCTGCCGAGCAGCGCCGAGGAGATCTTGCGCAGCTCCGCGACCTCCCAGTCGGTGCCCACGCCGCGGCAGTCGCAGACGAACCGTCCCGTGCAGCGCGACAGCACCGCGTCCAGCTGCTCGGCGGTCTCGTGCTGGTTCTTGCCGTCGGTCAGCAGGATCGCGTGGCGGATGCCGTCCTGGTGCGGGTCGAACAGCTCGTCGGCCAGCCGCAGCCAGGAGCCGATCGCGGTGCCGCCGGACGCCTGGAGCCGGCTGAGCGCGTGCTTGGCCTCCTGGCGGGTGCGGGCGTCGGCGCGCACCAGCACGGCGCTGCGCGGGTAGACCATGGCGGCCGAGTTCGCGCCGGACACGACCGCGAAGTGGACGCCGTCGCGGATGGTGTCGATCGCGATCTGCGCGGCGGCGATGGCCGAGCGCAGCTTGGTGTCCGGGTACGACATCGACCCCGAGGTGTCGATGAGGATCACTTCGGCGGCCGAGGCCGGGGCGGCGCTGGCGACGGGCGCGCCGGTCGCCTCCACCGACACGATGGCGTGCACCTCGCGGCCGCCCTCGGGCAGGAACTTGTTCTGGTCGACCTTGATGCTGAACTGCGGCTGCTCGCTCAACGCGCGTGCTCCAGGGGGCTCGAAGGGGAGGTGGTGGTCCGTGCGGGCAGCGGGATCACGGCGACGGTGATGTTGTCGCGCCCGCCGGCGTCCAGGGCGCGGCGTACCAGCGCCCGCGCGGCGCCGAGCGGGTCGGCCGCCGGGTCGGCCGCGGCCTCCGCCAGCACCGCGGCCAGGTCCTCCGCGCCGGGCAGGTAGTTCCACAGCCCGTCGCTGCAGACCAGCAGCGTGCCCGGCACGTCCGGGTCGGGGACGAAGGTGGCGACGTGCGGCCGGAGGTCGTCGTTGTCGGCGCCCAGCCAGCCGGTGATGACGTGCGCGTTCGGGTGGACCTCGGCCTCGGCCTCCGTCAGCGTCCCCTCCGCGATCATGTACGCGGCCCAGGAGTCGTCGGTGGTGAGCGCCCGGGACGCGCGCAGCTCGGGCCGGTCGGCCTCCGCCGGGTCGAGGGTGTCGAGCGGCGAGCCCGCGTCCCGTCCGGGCGCCCGCCGCGGCGCCGATCCGTTCGGGGCGGCCGGGGCAGCGGACGGCAGCCAGTAGGCGCGGCTGTCGCCGATCCAGCCGACCGTGACCGACCCCGGCGCGGTCACCGCGGACACGAACGTGCACGACGGCGCCTCCGCCGGGGAGGCCGCGAGGGCGGCCACCGCGTCGGACGCGCGGGCGATCGCCGCCCGCATCGCCGCGTCCGGCGCGGAACCGTCCGCCAGCCGCGCCACCAGCTCCGCCAGCGCGGTGTCGGCGGCGGTCCGGGACGCGTCGTCGGGGTTCGGCGACGAGCCCACCCCGTCCGAGACGACCGCGGCGACGCCTCCGGCGTGCCCGGCCAGCGCCATCGCGTCCTCGTTGCGGGCGTAGCGCTTGCCGCGGTCGCTGACCCCGGCCGCGGCCCGTCCCGGCAGCTCCACCTCCACGTGGTCGCGCTCGGCGGGCTGGCGCAGGCCGCACCGCTCGCAGTAGCCGTCGGCGTCGATCGCGGACCCGCCGCAGCCGACGCAGCCGCCCGCCGCCGCAGACACCGCCGCGGCGGCCGGCGCCGGCGCGGTGTCCTCGGCCGCCTCCGCGTCGTCGCTGAGCCGATGCCCGCACGCCTCGCAGAAGCCCTCGCCGGGGAACACCACCACGCCGCACGAGGGGCAGTTCAGCTCGGCGGTCTTCATAGTCTCGGCGTTTCCCGTCATAGGAGTGTCCTCGGCCGTACGGCGTTGGCGCAGTCGATGAGCCACCGCCGGTCCTCCCGGTCGGTGGTGAGGCGGGCCAGTGAACGGTAGGTCTGCTCCAGCCTGCGGCGCAGCGGGACCTCGCTCAGCGGCGCGCCCAGCAGCACGCCGGTGCCCTGCGGCCGCGCGACGCCCGTGCCCACGGCCGCGCCCGTGCCGTGCTCCACCCAGTCCAGCGCGGCCTCGAGGATCTCCGCGACCAGCCGGTCGTGCCGCTCGCCCTCCAGCCCGAGCCCGTCCAGCCGGGACCCGGCCCGCTCCAGCTCCGCCGGGGTGAGCTCGGCGGGCGGACGGTCCCGCACCGCCGTGGCGAGCGCCGCCACCTGCGCCGACACGTACCGGATCGAGACCTCGGGCACCGAGTCCAGCACCGCCGTCACCGCGGCGCGGTCACCGGCCGCCAGCCGCACCCGGGCCAGCCCGAACGCCGCGCCGATGTAGGTGCGGTCGGTGCGCCAGACCAGCTCGTACAGCCGGGCCGCCTCCTCCGGCGCGCTCCGCTCCAGGCAGCAGGCCAGCGCCAGCTTGGGCGCCGCCTCGCCGGGCAGCCGCGAGTACAGCCGGTCGAACCCCGCGGCGGCGTCGGCCGGCCGGCCCCCGGCCAGCAGCGCCAGCGCCCGGTACCAGTCGATCCGCCAGTCCCCGGGACGATCCTCCTCGACCTTGTCCAGCAACTCGCCCGCCTCGGCGAAGGCGCCCAGCTCGATCCGGACCCGGGCCAGCGCCAGCCGCACCTCCGGCGTCTGCTCCGGCGCGCTCGCCACCGCCGCCGCCAGCCGCGCCGGGTCCAGCGCGGTCAGCCCGGCCAGGAACCCGGCGGCCGGGTCGCCCCCGTCCACCAGCGGGATCGGCAGCGCGGCCGCGGCCTCGGCGGGCAGCACCGGCGGCAGCACACCCTCGCCGTCGGCCAGCTTGGCCACGTCGGTGCCCGGCACCGCCCGCTCCGGGCCGAACAGCCCGGACGGCGCGGGCCGCGGCACGCCGTCCTCGGCCGCCAGCACCTCCCGCAGCACGCCGGTCAGCTGCTCGGCCATCTCCGCCGCGTCCTGGAACCGCTCCGCCGGCCGCTCGTGCGTGGCGCGGCGCAGCAGCCGGTCGAACGACTCGTGCAGCGCCAGCACCGGCACCTCGGCCCGCGGCGGCAGGCTGTGCTCGTAGGCCCTGGTGTAGCCCTTGAACGGGAAGCTCAGCACCGCCAGCGCGCGGCCGACGGTGTAGAGGTCGGACGTCACCGACGGGCCGTCGTCCCCGATCTCGGGGGCCTGGTAGCCGACCGTGCCGTAGATCGCGCCGTCCGGGTCGTCCAGCCGCCGCACCCCGCCCAGGTCGATCAGCCGCAGCTGCTCCTCGGACTGGATCACGTTGTCGGGCTTGAAGTCGCAGTAGACCAGCCCCTGCGCGTGCAGGTACCCGAACGCCTGCAGCACCTCCAGGCCGTAGGCGATCGCCTGGCCGACCGGGAGCGACTCGGCCGCGGTGTCCTGCCGGTGGCGCAGCAGGATGTCCTTGAGGGTCTGGCCGCCGACGTACTCCATCACGATGTAGCCGGCGTCGCCGTGCCGCACGAAGTTGTAGATCTTGACGATGTTGGGGTGCTCGACCTCGGCCAGGAACGCGCGCTCGGCCTCGGCGGCGGCGAGCGCTTCGGCGTCGCCGCTGTCCAGCAGGCCCTTGAGCACCACCCAGCGGCCGTTGACGTTGCGGTCCCTGGCCAGGTAGATCCAGCCGAGCCCGCCGTGCGCGATGCAGCCGAGCACCTCGTACTGCCCGCCGATCACCTCGCCGGGTGAGAGCTTGGGCGTGAACGAGAACCGCGTCCGGCACTTGGGGCAGAATCCCTCGGTGCGGCCGGGGCGTCCCTCCCGGCTGCGCCCGACCTCCTCCCCGCAGTCGCTGTTGCTGCAGAAGCGCTTGTGCTCGGCGACCTGCGGGTCGGTCAGCACCGCCGTGGACGGGTCGCGGTACGGCACCCGCGGCACCTCGACGAGCCCGGCGCCCAGCATGCCGCGGCGTCCCGACGACCGCGCGGACCCGGTGCGGCCGGACGTGGACCCGGAGCGCGTGGAACCGGAGTAGGTGCCGCCGGTGGAGGAGAACGGCACCGACGACGACGGCGCGGAGCGCCCCGAAGAGCTGCCGGTGGCGGCCGGGTGCCCGTGCAGGTCGCAGTAGCCGTCCACGATCGTGCCCGAGCACCCGGGTTCCCCGCACTTCGAGGACGCGGGCGCCGCGGCGGGCGCCGCCGCCGCGGCGGGCTGCGCGGCCGGGTGCCCGCACACGTCGCAGTAACCGTCGACGATCGTGCCGGAGCAGCCCGGCTCGGCGCACGAGCCCGGCGCCGTACCGCCGCTGGAGGGACCGGGACTCGCCGTGGCAGCCATACCGCATACGACGCAGTAGCCGTCTTCGATGGTTCCGTTGCAGCCCGGCGCCGAGCACCGGTTCGTCGGCGCGTTCATCCGCCCGTTCCCTTCGCCTTGGACGCGTCCGCCTTGGACGAGATGGCCTGCTGATAGCCCGACAGCAGCACGGTCGCCTTCCTCAGGTCGCAGGGGGAGGACCACAGCACCGCGCGGGCCTCCTCGTAAAGCCCGGCCAGGCCGGCGTCCTCCGCGTGCCCGAGCCGCGCGGCCTTCACCTTGTAGGCCTGGAGCCGCCCGCGCAGCTCCTCGCGCCGCTCCAGCAGGCCGGTGACCAGGCCCAGATCGGCGCGGGCCCGTTCCAGCGCGTCCCGGGTGGCGCGTTCGAGATCGGCGGCGCGGTCCGCGAGTTCGCCCCAGCGTCGTTGGTCGCGCAGCGTGTGCAGGGCGGCCAGCCGGTCGGCCAGCGCGGCCGCCGCCGCGGCCGGCGCTGGCAGCGCCGGAGATGCGATCTTCACCAGCACCTCGTCACGGGCGCGGCGCACGTCCTCCTCCGCCGCCCGGACCCGCCCGACGGCGTTCCGCACCCGGCCCACCTGCTCGTCGTACCGCGCGCGGAAGCGCACCGCCTCGGCGAACCGTTCTTTGAGCCGCGCCAGATCGGCGGCCAGCCTCTCCAGGTCGGCGGTGTCGGCGCGGCCGTCCCGGCTGAGCGCCATCGGATCGCCGCGCACCGTACGGGCCCGCGCGTCGAGCTCCTCCCGCACGCGCCGGTACTCCGCGTCCTCCGCGAGGCCCAGGGACTCCGCCATCTCGGCGACGACGCGCTGCTCGGCCTCCACCGACCCGAGCCGCGCCAGCAGCGCCGACCAGACCGTGTCGACGGCGGCGACCGCGCGGGCGGACTCCTCGTACAGGGCCGTCATCCGTTCCACGACACCGCGCAGCGTCAGCCGTTCACCCGAGGGGGACTGCAGCAGCGTGCGGCGCTCCAGCGGGACCTCCTCCGCGGGCAGCTCGACCGAGGTGCCCGTGAGCAGGCGGTCCAGCTCGGCCAGCTGCGCGCCGTTCGGACGCGAGTGCCGCGCCCGCAGCTCCTCGGCCTCGCCCAGCGTCCGCCCGTACAGGTCGAACAGCGTCCACAGCTCGCCCATGCGGGACCGCACCTCGGCCTGGCGACGGCCCGTCTCCCCGCTCAGCGCCGCCCCCTCCAGCAGCCGGTAACCCGAGTGCCGTTCCAGGTCGAGCAGCGCCGCGCCGATGCGCTCCTTCTCCTCCCGCAGGTGCCGCAGAGCGCGGTCCACCTCGTCACGGTTCATCGGCGGGTTGCCCCCATCGGCCCAACACTGACCCTGTATCCCCCGTTACACCCACTGGTGGATCAGTGTTCCGCATGGCCGGGCGGCTTCTCAAGGGGCCCCGGGCCGGGGCGATATGGGCCTGCAAAATGTCAGTGTTCGAACGTATGATCGAACCATGGCGAACGTTGCGACGCACCGGACCGACCAGCGCACCGACCTCACCGCGGGCGAGATCGCCGCACTCGCGCTCTCCCTCGCCCATCTGGGCACCGGCCCGCAGGCCACGACCGCCCGCCGCGCCCTGCGCGCCCTGTTCGACCTCGACGTCCACGACGACGTCGTCGCCGCCACCCTCGGCACGCTGACCGCGACCCTCGACGCCTCCACGGCCGACCGGGCGCGCGTCATCGCCGCCGCCATCACCGAGCACCGCGTCGTCCGGCTCTGCTACGGCGACGCCGACGCCAACGTCACGATCCGCGAGGTGGAGCCCGTCACCTGCCTCGTGCACCGCGACCACTGGTACCTGGTCGGCTGGTGCCGGATGCGGCGCGGCGTCCGGGCCTTCCGCTTCGACCGCGTCCTCGCGGTCGAGGCCACCGGCCTGCTCGCCCGCCCGCGCCGCGCCGACCGCTACCTCCCGTTCCAGCGGCGCACCCCCGCCGCCGCCTGACCCACCCCGGCCGTCGCGCGCGACAGGGGCACGCGCCACGGCCGGATGTGGCCGAAGCCGGACACCAGGCGCACCGACCGCCGCCGCGGGACCGCCCACCCCCGGGGCACCCGCGGCGGCCCGGCCCGCCCCCGAGCCCGTGCCACCGGACGCCCCCGGGCGGGTGGCATGCTGCGCTCGCCCCGGGATCGCCCGGCCTCGGGCACCTCGCAGTGGCCCGCCCCGCCCTGCTAGTCACGCGTCCACGGTTCGGGTCAGAGGAGGCCGCCGTGTTCTCCGCCGTCCACCGCCAGGGCGCTGCCGGTCACGAACTTGGCCTGGTCCGAGGCCAGGAACGCGACCAGGGCGCCGAAGTCGGCGGGGTCGCCCACGCGGCCCGCCGGGATCGCGGCGGCGACCTGCTCCAGGTCGCCGCCGCGCACCTGGCGCAGCCGGTCGGTGGCGTGCGAGCCGGGCAGCAGCGAGTTCACGGTCACGCCGTCCCGCGCCACCTCCAGCGCCAGCGTCTTGAGGAAGCCGGTGGCGCCCGCGCGGGCCGTGTTCGACAGGATCAGCGCCGGGTTCGGCTGCCGCACGGTGACCGAGGTGATCGCCACGACCCGTCCCCAGCCGCGCTCCTGCATCGCGGGCACGGCCGCCTTGCACATCGCGACCACCGACATGAGGTTGAGGTCGAGGGCCGAGCCGTAGGCGTCCACGGGGGTGGAGGCGAAGGTGCCGGGCGGTGGCCCGCCCGCGTTGGTCACCAGGACGTCCACGCCGCCGAGCGCGTCCTGCGATGCCTGGACGAACGCGGTCGCGCCCTCGGGCGTCCCCACGTCCGCGACGATCGGGTGCACGTCCCCGCCCAGCTTCGCGGCCGCCGCGTCGAGGCGGTCCCGGTCCCGGCCGCAGATCGCGACCCGCGCGCCCTCCGCCAGCAGGGCCCGCGCCGCCGCGAACCCCAGGCCGTTGCTCGCCGCCGCCACCGCGGCGCGCCGGCCGCTCAATCCAAGATCCACGCCTCGAAGGCTACGTCCTCCGGTCCTCGTAGAACGAGTCGACGGCCGGCTGTCCCGTGTAGTTGGGCCCGGCGGTGTCGTCGGCGCCCAGGTAGCGGTACGGGAAGCAGACCTCGCGGCCTCCGCGCATCGAGATCCGCTTCCGTCTGGCGTCGTAGGCGAAACCCTGCCGCCGCAGCTCGGCCGCGACCCGCCGCCCGCCCGCGAGCCGGACGGAACGCGCGTCGAAACTGGCCATCAGCAGCCCGTCGCCGGTGAGCCACGACGCGGCGCGCGCCAGCACGCCCAGTTTGTCGCCCACGTAGTGCAGCCCGTGCACCGACGTGACCAGGTCGAACCGGCCCTCCGGCGCCCACGTCGTCACGGACGCCTCCACCAGCGTCAGCCCGGGCGGCGCCGCGGCCGGGACGAAGTGCCCGGCCAGATCCACCCCGACGATCTCCACGGCCCCGCCCAGCAGCGCCGCCGCCTCGTGCAGGGCGCGGCCCGTCCCGCAGCAGAGGTCGAGCCAGCGCGCGGGCGCCCCGCCCGGCGCGGCGGCCAGCTCGGCGGCGATGTCGAGCCCGAGCTCGCGGCCGTAGCCGTTGGAGCCGGTCAGCGACCGCTCCCGGTTCATCGTGCAGTTGGCGACCACGGGCGACCGTTCCAGCGCCTCCTCGCCCAGCAACCGAGTCACATCCGGCATTCTGCCGCGGATCACCAGCTTCTGGCCGCTAGGACGTGGTCGTCCTGCGGACCGCGTCGGACACGACCTCGGCCACGCTGCCCTTCTCCTTGTGCACGCGGCGCTGGCGGCATGCCCCGGTGCCCTCCTCCGCCACCTGGGCCAGCAGGCGCTCGGTCGTCTTCAGGTCGCCGTAGCGCTCCAGCGCGGGCCGCACGTGGTCGAGCAGCGCGCCGATCACCGCGCGGGCGGGGGCGGCCCGGCGCGTCACGGGATGGACGAGGTCGCCCTCCAGGCCCGAGCGGCTCGCCCGCCACATCGCCAGCCGCAGCAGATCGGTCCGGACCGGGTCCGGAGGGCGGTCGGCGCGCCACTCCCGCGCCGCGGTGTCGACCAGTGCCCGCACCAGCGCCGCCACCAGCACGGTGTCCGACGCGCGCAGGCACACGTCGGCGACCCGCACCTCCACGGTCGGGTAGCGCCGCGACAGCCGGGCGTCGAAGTAGACCATGCCCTCGTCCAGCAGCGCCCCGGTGCCCAGCAGCGCGTCCACCGTGGCCCGGTAGTGCTCCGCCGAGCCGAACAGCTGGGTGGGGCCGCTGGACGGCCAGCGCCACCACACCTGCTGCCGCCAGCTCGCGTACCCGGAGTCGTTCCCCTGCCAGAACGGCGAGTTCGCGCTGATCGCCAGCAGCGGCGGGAGCCACGGCCTGATCCGGTCGAGGACGGCCACGCCCTCGTCCGGGGAGCCGATGCCCACGTGCACGTGGCAGCCGCAGGTGAGCTGCTCGTCGGCGGTGAGCCCGTAGGCGTCGGCCATCCGCCGGTAGCGCAGGGACGGCGTCAGCGACGGATGCACCTCGACCGGGCAGGTGGCCAGCGCGGCCACCGCGGCCCCGGCCCCGGCGGCGGCCGCCGACGCCGCCCGGCGGCCTCCGCGCACATGGTCGGCGAGCTCGTCCAGCGACACGCACGGCGGCGTGAGGGTCTCCAGCTGCTGCCGCTGCAGCTCGGGCTCGAGGAGCTCCGCGTCGCCCGCGGGGGCCGGCGGCGGCCCGCCGTTCTCGCGGGCGAACCGGATCACCGCGTCGCAGATCGGCCGCGGTGCCCCGCTCTCGGGGTCGACCAGCAGCAGCTCTTCCTCGACTCCGAAGGTGCGCGGTCTCACTGTGTGGTTCTGCCCAGCGACTCTTTACGTACGCGCCACGGCGGGCTTTCCGTCAGGGGCGTTCCTGGCGGAGGGAGGTCAGGGCCAGAAGGGCCACGTGGAGCGAGACGCAGGACTCCACGTCGTCCAGGTCGGCGCTGAGGACGCGCTCGATGCGGCGGAGGCGTTCGTAGAAGGCGGGACGGGACAGGTGGGCCTGCTGGGCGGCCACGGCCTTGTTGCGGCCGGAGTCGAGATAGAGGCGCAGGATGCGGGTCAGGTCGCCGTGGCGTTCGGCGTCGTACTCCAGCAGTGGGCCCAGTTCGCGTTCGACGAAGGTCTGGATGCGGGCGTCGTCGCGGAGGAGGTGGAGCAGGCCGCGCAGGCGCAGGTCGGGGAGGCGGTAGAAGAGGCGGTCGCCGGACGAGCGGCTGGCGACGTCGGCGACCTGGTCGGCCTCCAGGAACGAGCGGCGCACGTCGCGGATCGACTCCACCATCGAGCCGGCGGCCATGACCGCGTGGGACTGGCCGCGGACGCGGGTGGCGACGGCGGTGAGGGCGGTCTCGGCGTCGGCGCGGGCCGGGAGGGAGGCCAGCACGCCCACCCGGGAGTCGGGGCCGCCCTCGTCCAGCACGCCGACCAGGGCGGCCAGCCGGGCGTCCTTGCACGCGGCGGCGGCCAGCTCGGCCAGCTCGGAGATCTCGGCGGGCTGGACCGGGCCGCGGGTGCGCAGCACCACGCCCAGCAGCCGCCGTCCCGACAGCGGGACGCCGAGGGCGCGGGCCCGCGCGGTGGCCTCCTGCGGGTCGGAGTAGGAGTGCTCCAGGATGCGGGCGATGATCGTGCCGTGCGCCTGCCGCTCGACGCTCTCGGCGTGCCGGTCGAGGAGGCGCCCCAGGGCCAGGGTGGTCGCGGCCCGCTCGATCAGCACGGTCTCGCGCGGCGACGGCGGGGCGCCCAGCGGGATGATCAGGCGGCCCCAGTCCTCGCCGCGGGCGCCCACCATGGTGACCAGCCAGCCGGACGCCTCGTCGTAGCCGGTGCGCTGCTCGGGCCGCACGGCGCGGGACCGGGTCTCCCAGGCCGACAGCAGCTCGGCCGGGTCGCGGCCGTCGGCGTCGGCGGCCAGCACCTGGTGGGAGAGGTTCTCCAGGACGACCGGATGCCCGCCCAGCGCCGTCACCTGCCGGACGACCTCCTCGGTGGAGGCGCCCTCGACCGACAGCTGGGTGAAGATCTCGTGCAGCCGCTCGGAGGCGCGCAGCTCGGCGAACTGGTCCTGGACGATCCGGGCGTGCACCGACTCGGTGATGTCCACGAACGCCGGCTCGTGCGCCAGCATGACCACCGGGAGCCGGTGGTCCTCGGCGGCGGCCAGCAGCGCGGGCGGCAGCGACTCGGCGTAGCGCCGGCCCAGCTCGATCATCAGCCCGCTGACCCCGACCTCGGCCAGCTCGGAGATGTAGGCGCGCAGCCGGGCCGGGTCGTCGGGCAGCGCGATCCCGGTGGTGAGGACCAGCTCGCCGCCGTGCAGCAGGTGGGCGATGTCGGTGACCTCGGCGACGTGCACCCAGCGGACCCGGTTGTCCAGCCGGTCGCCGCCGGCGACCACGTGCGGCTGGCCTCGCCGCACGGCGTCGAGGCAGAGCACGTCGGCCAGCGTCGGAAGCATCGCTTACACAGTGTAAAGGCTGCACACCGTCAATCCCGCGGCCCGGATCGTGACACTCTGGCGGTAGCCGCGGGTACCTGCGCGGACAAGACTGGGGAGCATGTCGGAACCTGCGAACACCCCGTCGCTGCTGGCGCGTCACCGGGCCGTGATGCCGTCGTGGCTGGCGCTCAACTACGCCGAACCCATCGAGATCGTCGCCGGCAAGGGCAACCGGGTGACCGACGCCGGCGGCAACGGCTACCTGGACTTCTTCACCGGGATCCTCACCAACATGATCGGGTACGACGTGCCCGAGGTGCGGGAGGCGGTGGAGCGGCAGCTGGCCACCGGCGTCGTGCACACCTCCACCTCCTACCTGCTGCGCGGGCAGGTGGAGCTGGCCGAGAAGATCGCGCGGCTGTCGCGGATCCCGGACGCCAAGGTGTTCTTCACCAACTCCGGGACCGAGGCCAACGAGACGGCGCTGCTGCTGGCCGCCTACGCGCGCCGCACCGACCAGGTGCTGGCGATGCGGCAGAGCTACCACGGCAGGTCGTTCGGCGCGATCGGCGTGACCGGCAACCGGGCGTGGACCAACCTGTCCTACTCGCCGCTGCACGTGCACTTCCTGCACGGCGCCGACCGGCACCTGCCGCAGTTCGCCGGCCTGCCGGACGAGGCGTACACGGCGGCCTGCGTCGAGGATCTGCGGCACCTGCTCGCGACGGCGGCGGGCGGGGACGTGGCCGCGCTGATCGCCGAGCCGATCCAGGGCGTGGGCGGCTTCACGATGGCCCCGGACGGGCTGTTCGCCGCCTACAAGGAGGTCCTGGACGAGTACGGCATCCTGTTCATCTCCGACGAGGTGCAGACCGGGTGGGGCCGGACCGGCCAGGGCTTCTTCGGCATCGAGAACCACGGCGTGACGCCCGACATGATGACCTTCGCCAAGGGGCTGGGGAACGGGTTCGCCGTCGGCGGCGTGGTGGCCCGGGGCGAGCTGATGGACTCCCTGCACGCGGTGGGGCTGTCCACGTTCGGCGGCAACCCGATCTCCATGGCGGCGGGCAACGCCACCCTGGACTACGTCCTGGACCACGACCTGCAGGTCAACGCGGCCCGCCAGGGGGAGACGATCATCGGCGGGCTGCGCGCGGCGGCCGGGCGGTTCCCGGTGGTCAAGGACGTGCGCGGCAAGGGCCTGATGTTCGCGATCGAGCTGGCGGACCCGGGGACCGGCGAGCCGAGCCCGCCGCTGGCGGCCGCGCTGATGGAGGCGGCCCGCGAGCGCGGCCTGCTGGTCGGCAAGGGCGGCCTGTACGGCAACGTCGTGCGGATGGCGCCGCCGCTTACGCTGACCGATGCCGAGGCCGCCGAGGGCCTGGGCATCCTGATCGACTCCCTGGAAACCGTGAACGGGGCCGCGACATCATGACCGACGCCACCAGCAAGCACGTCACCCACTGGATCAACGGCAAGTCCTTCGACGGGGGAGAGGCCGGGCGGCGGGGGGAGATCTTCGAGCCCTCGACCGGGCGGGTGAACGGGACGGTCGACTTCGTCGGCCCGGCCGAGGTGGACGCGGCCGTCGCCGCCGCCAAGGCCGCCTTCCCCGCCTGGCGGGACGCCTCCCTGACCCGCCGCTCCAAGGTCCTGTTCCGCTTCCGTGAACTGGTCGACGCGCACGCCGGGGAACTGGCCCGGCTGATCTCCTCCGAGCACGGCAAGGTCGTCTCGGACGCGGCCGGGGAGGTCGCCCGCGGCCTGGAGGTCGTGGAGTTCGCCTGCGGGATCCCGCATCTGCTCAAGGGCGGGTTCTCGGAGAACGTCTCGTCCCGGGTGGACGCCTACTCGATCCTGCAGCCGCTGGGCGTGGCGGCGGGGATCACCCCGTTCAACTTCCCGGCGATGGTGCCGATGTGGATGTTCCCGGTGGCGATCGCCTGCGGGAACACCTTCGTCCTCAAGCCGTCGGAGAAGGACCCCTCGGCGTCGGTGCGGCTGGCCGAGCTGTGGTCCGAGGCGGGACTGCCCGACGGCGTGTTCAACGTCGTGCACGGCGACAAGGTGGCCGTGGACGGGCTGCTGCACCACGAGGACGTCAAGGCGGTCAGCTTCGTGGGCTCCACCCCGATCGCCCGCTACATCTACGAGACCGCCGCCCGCAACGGCAAGCGGGTGCAGGCGCTGGGCGGCGCCAAGAACCACATGGTGGTGCTGCCCGACGCCGACCTCGACCTGGCCGCCGACGCCGCCGTCTCGGCCGGGTTCGGGTCGGCGGGCGAGCGCTGCATGGCGATCTCCGTGGTCGTCGCGGTCGACCCGGTCGGGGACGAGCTGATCGACAAGGTCAGGGAGCGCGTCGCCCGGCTGAAGGTGGGGCCGGGCGACAACCCCGAGTCGGAGATGGGGCCGCTGGTCACCCGGGCGCACCGGGACAAGGTCGCCTCCTACCTCGACAGCGGGGTCGCGCAGGGCGCCGTCCTGGCCGTGGACGGCCGCGAGACCCCGGTGCTCGGCGGGCCCGGGGACGGCTTCTGGCTCGGCCCTACCGTCCTCGACCGCGTGACACCGGACATGGACGCCTACCGGGACGAGATCTTCGGGCCGGTGCTGTCGGTGGTGCGGGCCGCGTCGTACGAGGACGCCATGAAGATCATCGACGCCAACCCGTACGGCAACGGCACCGCGATCTTCACCAACGACGGCGGGGCCGCGCGCCGCTTCCAGAACGAGGTGGAGGTCGGCATGGTCGGCATCAACGTGCCGATCCCGGTGCCGATGGCCTACTACTCCTTCGGCGGCTGGAAGGCGTCACTGTTCGGCGACAGCCACGCCCACGGCATGGAGGGCGTGCACTTCTACACCCGCACGAAAGCCATCACGGCACGCTGGCTCGATCCGAGCCACGGCGGCGTGAACCTCGGCTTCCCCACCAACGGCTGATCTCCGGCGCGTCTCCCGCCCCGTCCGCCTCGTCCGCGCGGTCCTCGCCGTCCGTGCGGACGGGCCGTCCGGTCCGGGGTCCGGACGCGGGGGAGCGGGTGAACGGGCGGGTGACGGCGAGCCCGGCGGCCAGGCAGGCGAACGGCATCGCCGGCACCACGTACCGGTAGTCGAAGTCCGCGCTGG
This sequence comes from Actinomadura rugatobispora, assembly GCF_042656285.1. Lineage (GTDB taxonomy): Bacteria > Actinomycetota > Actinomycetes > Streptosporangiales > Streptosporangiaceae > Spirillospora > Spirillospora rugatobispora. Next base: position 24,564 of record NZ_JBHSON010000110.1, read on the forward strand.
CGATCGGGAACACCAGCAGCGTCACTGCGGCCGACCAGGCCAGCAGCCCGCCGCGGCGGTCCCGGGCCAGCACCGTCGCGGCGGCCCCGGCGAGGAAGAGCACGCCGAGCGCGGGGCCCGGCAGGTACACCGACCGCTGGTAGGCGATCATGCGGTCCGCGTGCGGCGGGACGACCCGGCTCAGCGTGAGGTCGCCCTCGTAGCGGGCGGCGTCCGAGAGCGCGGTGCTGTTCGCTCCGCCGCCCCAGCCCTTGCCTCCGGGGAAGAGCTGCGGGCGTTCGGGGAAGTGGTAGAGCCCTTCGGTGGTCGCCGTCGGATGCGGGAAGCGGCTCGGGCTGAACGCCTTGCCGAGGCCGTCCCCGACGGTCCGCAGGTAGTCGCCGGGCTGGGCCAGGATGGCGCGGATCGCGAAGTCCCGCATGGTCGAGTTGTGCTCGGGCGCGGTGACGTTCTCGTACAGGACCCGCGGCGGGACCTCGCTCCGCCAGATGAGGTGCCCCGGCGCGTACCCCTTGGCCCTGAGCTCCGGGGACAGGCAGAGCGCCTCCATGTGGGACGGCGGCCGCATCTTCGCGCAGTCGGCGAACGGGGCGGTGCGCCCCCACAGGTAGAGCCCGTCGCTGGTGGTCAGCGAGTAGGTGCCGAACGTGCCGTGGAACATGACCGCGTACGCGATCAGCGGCGCCGCGGCGGCGGTGCCGAAGAACAGGGCGGGGCGCCAGCCGCGGCGGCGCATCAGCAGGCACAGCAGGACGAGCGGGATCAGCGGCGCCCCGGCCGAGCGGACCAGCACCGCGTATCCGAGCAGCCCGCCCGCCGCCAGGGCCATCCACCAGGCCGGATTCCGTCCCCCGCGCCCGCGCTTCGCCCGTGCCCCCGCCTCGGCGGCCTCCGCCTTGGCGGTCTCCTTCTCACCGTCAGGGGTGGGCGGGGCGTCCTCTCCGGCGGCCCGCCGCGGGGGCAGGGCCCGCCAGAGGAGGAGCGTCAGGGCGGCGGCGATGAGGAAGGTGAAGAGCGCCTCCGACATCAGCAGGTGCTCGAGCTCGATCTGGTACGCGTCGTACAGGATCGGCAGCGCGCACAGCGTCGCGGCCCAGCCGGGCAGCCCGGCGCGGCGCAGCAGCGCGTACACCATGACGGCGACGGCCAGCCCCATCAGGTGCTGGAGGACGGCGACGAGGGTCAGGCTGTGCGCGGGCTCCAGCAGTTTCAGCAGGTAGGAGTAGCCGAGCGTCTTGCTGGGCGAGGGCTCGGGGCGCAGGGCGCGGCCGAGGTAGAAGTAGGAGTCCCCGGTGAACCACAGGACGCCCGGATAGCCGAGCACGGTGATCCAGCGCACCACCGCCCCGCCGATGAGCGCCACCAGGAACGGTGCGTGGCTGATGAACGGGCGAATCGCCCATTTTCCACTAAAGAAGGCCAAAAGACGCCTGGATGGAAGCGTCCGGCGGAGTGCGTTGTCGGTCACAAGGGGCCTCAGGCTAGGCGGCTCCGGTGACGCCACGGTGAACGCCGGATGGCCCTCCGCGATCATGAAAACCCGGAGCCGGCCGCGACCCTCGCGGCCGGGCGCCGGGCATGCCTCGTGACCGGGCGGTCCTCCGTGCCGCCCTCCGTCCCGCCCGCAGGTCGCCGGCGGGGCGGCGCGGCGGTGTTCCGTCACCCGGTACGGTCCGCGGCGTCGCCCGCTGTGACAACCGGCAGGTCCCGCACGCCGGTATTTTCTGCCGCCCGCATGTTTTCGTCGTCAATTTTCGTCGAGCCCGGTCCGACAAATAATAGCTACAAGTGTTGACTGCCTCTGTGGTGGAGGACACAATCTGATTGGCTCAATTAATTGGGTCGCAAATAGAAAAGGTCAGGGTTCCGGATTGGTCAGGGGCCGTGAAGTCCGGCGCCGTAAGGGTTCGGTGGGGCGGGATGAGCAGGAGAGCGGCGCCATGACGGCTGACGACCACCGGCACGCGGCGGAGGCCCGGGCGCTCGCCCGGCTCTTTCCGGGCTGGACCGTCTGGTTCGGCTCGTTCACCGGCACCTGGTGGGCGCTGCCGCCGCGCGGACGCGACGCCGGCGCCCTCGTCGAGGCCGAGACCCCGCAGAGGCTCATCGCACGGATCGAGGTGGTCCAGCAGCACGCCGACCCCAGCACGTCGACGATCGATCAGGGTCCCCGACCGTACGGCGACCCCCGGCAGAACGCCCGCCGGCCCTCGAACCTCCTCCGTCTCGAGGGCGTCACACCGGCGCCGTTCCGCCGGGTACCGGTGATCGCGTGGCCAGGCAGCACTGCAAGGTGATCCGCTGTTCCCCAACCTCGCCACGCCCGCCGGTGCCGCCGCGGCCCCGGGACGGACAGTAGCCCGCGCCACATCCCTCTCCAGCACCCTCCGTGTGTGGCGCGGACGCCAGCACCCACTGTCCCCGGGCCCGCGGCGGTTTTCCTGTTTCCGGGAAACCCGCCCCCGGAACGTCCGAAAATGGCCCCCCGAATGGCGTGAAATCGCCGCCCTTCCGGATAATGTGCGGGTGATCGCTCGCCTTTCAGTGCATTCCGTCGGAAATTCGGCGCGGCACCGCCGATCGGACGGCCGGGACGTCCGGTCCGCGCGGGGAAGTGCGGGGGAGCGCGGGGAAGGTCCGGGAAGAGGCGAATCCGGCGGCCGCGGCCCGGCCCGGAGGATGTGAGATCGTCCGGTGCGCGCCGTCCCGGGGCCGCCGAGACGCTACGCTGCGCCGACGGGCGGGTTCGCGACGGGGACGGCCCGTTCGAGTCGGGCGAAGCCCGGGGGCCGGGGGTCCGCCCCCAGCAGAAGCATGGACGCGAGTCGGGAGCGAGATGGGGCTGAAGGCCAAGGCGTCGGCCTCGGTGCTGGCCGTGACGGCGATGGTGGCGGCGCTGGCCGTCGCCTGCAGCGGCGGCGAGGCCGAGGAGCCGGTCGGCGCGGTGAAGGCGGCGAGCACGCTCGGGCCGGGCGAGGGCTCGCTCACCCTGGTCACGCTGCCGGGCTACATGGAGAACGGCGGCAACGACCCGCGGGTCGACTGGGTCACCCCGTTCGAGGAGCGCACCGGCTGCAAGGTCTCCTGGAAGGTCGCCCGCGACTCCCAGGAGATGACGGGGCTCATGCAGAACCGGTCGCGCCGCTACGACGGCGTGGCCGCGCCGCCCGAGGTCACCGGGCCGCTGATCGCCGGCGAGCACGCCGCCCCGGTCAACCCCAACCTGGTCGACGGCTACAAGCGCCTCGAACCGCGGCTGCGCAACCTGCTGAAGAAGGGCGACAAGGTCTACGGCGTCCCGTACGTGTGGGGCTCCAACCTGCTCATGTACGACTCGCGGGCGGTGCAGTCGGCCCCCTCGACCTGGGCGGCGCTGTTCGACCCGGACCAGGCCGAGAAGCACTCCGGGCGGCTGATCATGCGCGACAGCCCGCTGGTGATCGCCGAGGCCGCCCTCTACCTGCGGAGCACGCAGCGCAAGCTCAAGATCAACGACCCGTACTCGCTGACCCGCAAGCAGCTCGACGCCGCCGCCAAGGTGCTGGCCGAGCAGCGGCCGCACGTCAAGACCTACTGGGAGCAGCCCGCCGACGCGGTGAGCGCGTTCGCCGGGGGCGAGGCCGCGGTGGGGCAGGTCTGGCCGTACCAGGTGGACGTCCTGACCCGGGCGGGCAAGCCGGTGCAGGGCGTGGTGCCCTCCGGCGGCGTGACCGGGTGGATGACCTCCTGGATGGTCGGCGCCCGCGCCGAGCACCCCAACTGCATGTACCAGTGGCTGCAGTGGACCGCGTCCCCGGACGTCCAGCAGCAGGTGGCGGAGTGGTCGGGCGTCGCGCCCGCCAACCCGCAGGCGTGCACCGGCGACCGGCTGCGCGCCACGTTCTGCGACACCTACCGGGTGGGCGACCGGGACTACCTGGAGAAGGTCATCTTCGCGCACACCCCGTCCAAGGTCTGCGGCTCGGGTGAACGGGAGGGCGGCCGGCGCGACTGCACCGACTACGCAGAGTGGACCCTCGCCTGGCACGAGGCCACGCGCCAGTAGGCCGGCGGTCCGGTAACAGAGAGTGACATGAACCGCCACCGGCGCCGAAGCGCCGGTGGACGCGGCCGAGATCTCTCCGGCGCGCCCGACCGCCCCCAGCCGGGCGCGCCCCTCGGGTGGTCCCGGGCCTCCCCCCGATGGCCCGGGTCACCCTTCCTCCTGGAGAGATCTCCCAGATGACCGGTCTAATCCAAGACCGGCCTCCTGGCCGGCGCCCGACGGGTGAGCGGGCGTCCGACCCGAGCGGTCGGCTCCTGCGGGCGCTGAGGCCCGCGGGGACTCGGCGGGGCGGGTGCGCAATCGTCGCACGCGAACACCCCTTGGCCGTCGGGCAGGAGCCCTATGCGCACTCGCGGCCGCGGCCACTTCTTGTGGCAGACGACGCATGCGTCGCCCTGGCGCTGCGCGGCGGTCAGCACGCTTGGGTCGAACCGAGGTTCGCCCGTCTGGACCATTGCCCATTCCCCCTGTACGGCGGGAGCCGACATCACAGAATCCTTTATAGGTGGTGAAACGTGTTGCTCTCGTTACTCAAAGTGAAAATGGCGGCAAAGGCGCGGTGGCCCTCGGGCCGGGGGCGGATCGGGGCATCGGCTTTGCCTTCCGTTTGGGGGCAGGCGCATACAAATGAGACATGTGGGTACGAGGTGGCGCCTCCCTCGCCCAGGCGCTCGATCCGTCATTGGTCATCGTCGGGGGTCTCGCCGTCCTGGCCGCCGTCGCCACCGGAGCGACCGTGTGGGCGGTCCGGCTGCGCGCGGGCAGGGCGCTGAGCCCGGTCGAGGAGCTCGAACGGGGCCTGGCCGGCATCAACGCCGGCGCCGACCCGCTCCCGCGGATGCCGGTGCCGTCCGCGGCCGACGACCGGGTGGTGCGGCTGACGCGGACCGTCAACGTCACGCTGGACCGGCTGGAGCGCGCGGTGGACCTGCAGCGCCAGTTCGCCGCCGACGCCTCCCACGAGCTGCGCACCCCCATCACCGGGCTGCGCACCAGGATCGAGGTGGCACTGGCCGACCCCGCCGACACCGACCTGGTCGGCACGCTCCGCGACGCCCTGCGCGACGCCGAGCGGCTGCACCAGATCGTCGACGACCTGCTGGAGCTGGTCCGGCTGGACACGGGGAAGACGCCGGCCCGCGCCCCGCTGGACCTGACCGCGCTGGTGCGCGCCGAACTGGCCGGTCGCCTGCCGCGGGCGGCGGTGAGCAGCCGGCTGGAGGACGGCGTGCTGGTGGACGTCAACCGGCTGCAGATGTGCCGCGTCCTGGTCAGCCTGCTCAGCAACGCCGACCGGCACGCCGCGCGGCGGGTGGACGTCACGCTGGGCACGGAGGGGGACGACGCCGTGCTCGAGGTCCACGACGACGGCCCCGGGATCGCCGCCGGGGACCGCGAGCGGGTCTTCGAGCGCTTCGCCCGGGTGGACGCCGCCCGCAGCCGCGACCGCGGCGGGAGCGGCCTCGGTCTGGCGATCGCCCGCGAGATCGTGCTCGCCCACGGCGGCCGCCTCTATGTCGGCGCCAGCGTGCACGGCGCCCGCTTCGTCCTCCACCTGCCCCGTCACAGGGCGCCCGTGGAGGAGGGCGACGGCGTGCCGGAGCGGCCGCAGCGCCGCGTGCTCCGGCCGCCGGTGCCGCCGATGACGGCCGCTCCCGTCACGCCCGCCGCCCCGGCCGCGCCCGTCGCGCCCAGGATGGACGGCGGATGACCCGGTCCGCCTAGGACGACTGGGCCTCGTTGTAGACGTTCTGCGCATCGGCGCCGAAGTAGGGGCCGAACATGTGCGTCGGCAGGAAGTTGTACTTGAAGCTGTTGACCGAGTTCTGGACGCCGGTCCCGGCGGCCTCGTCGAACCGCAGGAACCAGGGGCCGCCGCTGGAGCCGCCGGTCATGTCGCAGCCCAGCCCGATACCGCTGCTCAGCAGCGGGTCGTTGATGACCCGACCGCTGCAGTAGATGAGCTTGGAGCCGTCGTAGGGGGCCGCCGCCGGGTAGCCGAAGGAGTACATGTTCTGCCCGCGCGGCTGGTTGAACGCGATGCCCTGCCCGCCCACCGCGTCGACGAGCCTGCGGCCGTCGAGGGCGTTGACGACGGCGGCGCCGACGTCGTAGCTGAGGTCCTCGCTCGCCGTCCACTGCGGCGTGGCCAGGGTCCTGGCGGCGGTCCAGGTGCCGTGGGGGCGGTCGCCGTCCTTGTAGCCGGGGACGAACACCCAGTTGGTGTGCCAGGCGCCGTCCAGCTTCACGCAGTGGCCGGCGGTGATCACGGTGCTCTTGTTGGCGCTGCTGACGGCGTCGCCGGAGCAGGAGGCGCTGCGGCCCTGGTAGGTGAAGAAGACCCGGCCCGCGGTGCGGGTGACGGCGCCGCCGCCGGTCCATTCGCCGCCCGGATTGGGGATCGACTGGACGACGGTGGGCGGGAGGACCTGCTCGAGGCCGCGCCGGACGGCCTCCTTCTCCCCGCTCGTGCGCTTGGGCGTGAAGAGCCGTTCCATGGGTGTGGCGGCGCGCATCCGCTCGCGGGTCCAGTAGCCGAGGACGCGCTTCTTGGCGGCCGCGTCGGTGGCCTGCTGCCGGACGCCGGGCGACGGTGAGGAGGAGGGCGCCGCGGGCGCGGCCTGGGCGTGCGGCGCGGTCAGCAGGGGCGCGACGAGCAGCGCGCCGCCGAGGGTGGAGAAGGTCATGGCCCTGAAGCGGGGGGAGCGTTCCATGGGGTCTCCGGGGGGTCGGGGGGTGGCGGAGGGCGCCGGGCATGGTGTCCGTCCGTGAGCGGACGGTAATTTCGGGAGGTGCCATGCGACTAGTGGCATAAATGCACAAAGGAACGGTGTCTTCTGTGCATCTCTGGACGTTTGCCCATGTGAGGATGGATGTCGGGTTTCGGGTGGCCGGGCACGCGCGGTGATCACGAGAACGCGGCCGGAAGCCCCGGCCCCCGGCGGGAGGTCCCGACATGGCCGACAATGGACGGGTGATGCCTTCTTCGAGCGACGCGTCCCCCGCCTCCCACGGCCCGGCCGGCGGCCGGGCCCGCCGCGACGTGGCCGTGCTGGGTTCCACGGGATCGATCGGCACCCAGGCCCTCGACGTGATCCGCCGCAACCCGGACCGGTTCCGGGTGGCCGGCCTGGCCGCCGGCGGCGCGCGCGTGGACCTGCTCGCCGCGCAGGCCCTGGAGTTCCGTCCCGAGGTCGTCGCGGTCGCCCGCGCCTCCGCCGCCCAGGACCTCCAGCTGGCCTTCTACGCCGAGGCCGGCAAGCGCGGCTACGCCTCGGGCGACTACGCCATCCCGAAGATCGTGGCGGGGCCGGAGGCGGTCGCCGAGGTCGCGGCCTGGCCGTCGGACCTGGTCCTGAACGGCGTCACCGGGGCGCTCGGCCTGTCGTCCACGCTGGCCGCCCTCGACGCGGGCCGCACCCTGGCGCTGGCCAACAAGGAGTCGCTGATCGTCGGCGGCCCGCTGGTCAAGGAGCGCGCCCGGCCCGGGCAGATCGTCCCGGTCGACTCCGAGCACTCGGCGCTGGCGCAGTGCCTGCGCGGGGGGCGGGCCGCGGAGGTGCGGCGGCTGGTGCTCACCGCCAGCGGCGGGCCGTTCCGCGGCCGCCGCCGCGAGGACCTGGCCGGGGTCACCCCCGAGCAGGCGCTGGCCCACCCGACCTGGGACATGGGCCCGGTCGTGACGATCAACTCCGCGACCCTGGTCAACAAGGGCCTGGAGGTCATCGAGGCGCACCTGCTCTTCGACGTCCCGTTCGACCGGATCGAGGTCATGGTCCACCCGCAGTCGGTGATCCACTCGATGGTGGAGTTCACCGACGGCTCCACCATCGCCCAGGCCAGCCCGCCGGACATGCGGCTGCCGATCGCGCTGGGCATGGCCTGGCCCGACCGCGTGCCCGACGCCGCGCCCGGCATCGACTGGACCCGGGCCCACACCTGGGAGCTCTTCCCCCTGGACGAGGAGGCGTTCCCGGCGGTCGCGCTGGCCGCCCAGGTCGGCGAGACCGGCGGCACCGCGCCCGCCGTCTACAACGCCGCCAACGAGGAGTGCGTGGAGGCGTTCCGTACGGGACGCCTGCCGTTCCTGGGGATAGTCGACACGGTCGCGCGGGTAGTGGAGGAGCACGGTACGGGCTCCTCGGTTCCGGGGGGCGGAGGGCTGACGCTCGACGACGTCCTCGCCGCCGACGCCTGGGCGCGTGCCAGAGCCAGGGAAGTGACCGGGCTGGGCTGATCGCCGGGCGAGGGGAGGGCAGCGATGGCCTTTCTCCTCGGCGCCGTGGCCTTCGTCGTCGCGCTGCTGGTGTCGGTGATGCTGCACGAGGCGGGGCACCTGGTCCCCGCCAAGCGGTTCGGCATGAAGGCCACCCAGTACTTCGTCGGGTTCGGCCCGACGATCTGGTCGTGGCGGAAGGGCGAGACCGAGTACGGCGTCAAGGCGATCCCGCTCGGCGGCTTCGTCAAGATCGTCGGCTACACCCCGCTGGAGGAGATCCCCCCGGCCGACCGGCCGCGCGCCTTCTACCGGCAGCCGGCCGGGCGGCGCGCGATCGTGATCGCCGGCGGGGTGGCGGTGAACTTCGCGTTCGCGTTCCTGCTGCTGACGCTGATGGCGATGGCCATCGGCATCCGCGTCCCCGGCACCGCCACCAGCACGGTCGACACGGTCAGCCCGTGCGTCCCGGCGAACGCGCAGGCGGTGTGCGCGCGCGGCGACCCGCGCTCGCCGGCCGCCGCCGCGGGGCTGCGCGCGGGCGACCGGCTGGTGTCGTACGACGGCAGGCCGGTGGCGGACTGGGGGCAGCTGCGGCGGGCCATCGGCGCGTCCCGGCCCGGCCAGACCGTCCGGCTGGTCGTCGAACGGCCCGGCCCGCAGGGCGCCCGGCCGGTGACCCTCCAGGTGCCGCTGGCGTCGTCGGGTGGCACGCCGTTCCTCGGCATGTCCCCGCGGATCGTGGGGGAGCGGTACGAGCGCACCGGTCCGGTGAACGCCGCCGTCTTCGCCACCCGCGTCATCGGCCGCACCGTGGGCGGCATCGGGCAGGCCCTGGCCGACCTGCCCCGCGCCGTCCCGAACCTGTTCTCCGAGCAGCGCGGCAGCACGCCCGGCGGCCAGGTCGGCAGCGTGGTCGGCGCCACCGACGTCTCCGGCCAGATCTTCGCCTCCCACAGCTCCTGGCAGGACAAGCTCGTTCTGTATCTGTCACTTGTCGTTTCGGTGAACATCTTCCTCGGGGCGCTCAACGTGCTCCCCCTGCTGCCCCTGGACGGCGGGCATCTGGCGATCGTGGCGTACGAGCGCGCCCGCGCCCTGGCCGCCAGGGCGCGGGGCCGCCCCGACCCCGGCACGGTCGACGTCAGCAAGCTGCTGCCCATCACTTACCTGGCGGTGATGCTCCTGATCGGGCTCGGGCTGCTGCTGATTCTGGCCGATCTGATCAACCCGCTGCGCCTGCCCGAATAGTGTACGGCAGGTAGTTGAACCGTCACTGTTTTGCTCGCCCGTCCGCGTCACCCCATTCGTCCCGGGCGCTTAGGGTAGGAGGGGCCAGGCGCCCGAGGTGAGGCCGGCCGCCTGCCCCTCCCGCGGGGGAAGACGGAGGCGTGCGCGCCGTCCGTGACAGGGTCGTCAGTCAAAGGGAGAGGGATGAGCGTTTCACTCGGAATTCCGGCGATCCGCGACGAGGCCGGCGGAGCGGGCGAGTCGCGTCCCGTGGCCGCGCGCCGTGCGTCTCGGCGGATCATGGTGGGGGATGTGCCGGTGGGCGGGGACGCGCCGGTGTCGGTGCAGTCGATGACGACGACGCTGACGGCGGATGTGAACGCGACGTTGCAGCAGATCGCGGAGTTGACGGCG
>NZ_JBHSON010000111.1:0-33910 GCF_042656285.1 Actinomadura rugatobispora
TCCGCCCCGCGCCCGCCGCCCCGGCGGCCGCCGCCCGGCCCGCCCCGGCCACCGCGCCCGCCGAGCAGATCGCGCTGCGCGGCAAGACCGAGAAGATGTCCCGGATCCGGCAGACCATCGCCCGCCGGATGGTGGAGTCGCTGCACGTCTCCGCGCAGCTCACCACGGTCGTCGAGGTGGACATCACCAAGATCGCCCGGCTGCGCGACCGGGCCAGGGCCGACTTCCAGGCCCGCGAGGGCGTCAAGCTGTCGTTCCTGCCGTTCTTCGCGCTGGCGACGGTCGAGGCCCTCAAGGTCCACCCCAAGCTCAACGCCGTCATCAACAGCGAGACCAACGAGGTCACCTACCACGACGTGGAGAACCTCGCCCTCGCCGTCGACGTGCCCGAGCGCGGCCTGATGGTCCCGGTCGTCCACAACGCCGGCCAGCTCAACCTGGGCGGCCTCGCCCAGCGCATCGCCGACCTGGCCGAGCGGACCCGCACCAACAAGGTCAGCCCGGACGAGCTGGCGGGCGGCACGTTCACGCTCACCAACACCGGCAGCCGCGGCGCGCTGTTCGACACCCCGATCCTCAACCAGCCGCAGGTCGGCATGCTCGGTACCGGCGCCGTCGTCAAGCGGCCCGCCGTGATCGAGGACCCGAACCTGGGCGAGGTCATCGCGGTGCGCTCGATCGTGTACCTGGCGCTGAGCTACGACCACCGCCTCATCGACGGCGCCGACGCGGCCCGCTTCCTGGGCACGATCAAGCACCGTCTGGAGGAGGGCAACTTCGAGGCCGAGCTCGGCCTCTGAGCCCCTTCCCCCGCTCCACGCGGCCACGGCCGCCGGGGACCCCGCCGTTCCGCGAACGGCGGGGTCCCCGCGCGTTCGCACGGCCTAGGGTGGGGCCATGCGGGTGGTCGTGACAGGCGCGAGCGGACTGATCGGCACGGCCCTCGTCCGGGCCCTGGAGGACGGCGGGGACGAGGTCGTGCGGCTCGTCCGCCGCGCCCCCTCGGGCCCCGGCGAGGCACGCTGGGACCCCATGGGCGGCACCGTCGACGGCAAGGCCCTGGACGGCGCGGACGCGGTCGTCCACCTGGCCGGCGCGGGCGTCGGTGACCGGCCCTGGACGCGCGCCCGCAAGAAGCTGATCTACGACAGCCGGATCACCGGGACGCGCACCCTCGCGGAGGCGATCGCGCGGGCCGGCGACCCGCCGCGGGTGCTGGTGTCGGGGTCGGCGATCGGCTTCTACGGCGACACCGGAGGCCGCGCGGTCGACGAGTCGGCGCCCATCGGCGAGGGCTTCCTGGCCGGGCTGGTGCGCGACTGGGAGGCCGCGGCGGCGCCCGCCGCCGAGGCCGGGGTGCGGGTCGCGCACCCGCGGACCGGGATCGTGCTCTCCGCGGGCGGCGGGCTGTTCGGCCGCCTGCTGCCGCTGTTCCGGCTGGGGCTGGGCGGCAGGATCGGGAACGGCCGCCAGTGGGTCAGCTGGATCGCCCTGGACGACACCGTCGCGGCCCTGCGCCACCTGATCGGCCCGGACGCGCCCCGGGACGGCCTGGCCGGTCCGGTGAACCTGGTGGCGCCGGAGGCGGTCACCAACGCCGCGTACACCCGGGCGGTCGGCCGCGTCCTGCACCGCCCCGCGGTGGTGCCGGTGCCCGCGTTCGCGCTGCGCGCCGCGCTGCTGGGCTTCGCCGACGAGGGGCCGCTGATCAGCCAGCGGGTCGTCCCGCGGCGCCTGGAGGAGTCCGGGTTCTCCTTCGCCCACCCGGAGCTGGAGGGTGCGCTGGCCGCCGTCCTGGGGGCGCGGTGAGTCCTTCCAACATTCGTCAAAGTCCTGCCCCGCCCCAGGCCCCGGCCATAGCGTGAGGACATGAGCACCGACGGACAGCCGCACATCCTCGCCATCGGCGGCGGGAGCTTCATCCCCGACGACCGGTACGGCCTGACCCCGAGCCCCCTGCTGCGCTACGCCGTCGACCTCACCGGCCAGGACCGGCCCCGGATCTGCTTCCTGACCACCGCCACCGGCGACGGCGCCGACCAGATCGGGCGCGCCTACGCGGCGTTCAGCCGGATCGAGGCCGAGGTCAGCCATATCGCGCTGTTCCCGATGCCCAACATCGCCGACATGCGCGCCCACCTGCTGGCCCAGGACCTGGTGTACGTGTTCGGCGGCAGCGTCGCCAACCTGCTGGCCCTGTGGCGGCTGCACGGCCTGGACGAGATCATGCGCGAGGCGTGGAACGAGGGCGTGGTGCTGTCCGGGCAGAGCGCCGGGGCGCTGTGCTGGCACGTGGGCGGGAACACCGACTCCTACGGCCCGCAGCTGCGCCCGCTGACCGACGGGCTGGGCTTCCTGCCCTACTCCTGCGGCGTCCACTACGACAGTGACGCGCAGCGGCGCCCGCTGCTGCAGCAGCTGGTGGGCGAGGGCACGCTGCCGGGCGGGTACGCGGCCGACGAGGCGGTGGCGCTGCACTACGTGGGCACCGAGTTCGTCCAGGCGGTGTCGTACGTGAAGGAGGCCGGCGCCTACCGGGTGGAGCCCGACGGCTCGGGCGCGGCCAAGGAGTCGCCGATCGCCCCCCGGCTGCTCGCCTCGCTCTGACGCATAAGCTGAACGGCGTGAGCGAGCTGAAGGTAGAGCTGAAGGTACGCGGGGCGGGCGGTCAGGGCACCGGGGGCGAGGCGGGCGCGAAGGTCTCCTCCGAGAGCGCGGCGGGCGCCGCGCCGGTATCGCGCACGGGCGAGCTGGTGTTCGTGCACGCGGGCTTCGGGACGGCGGCCGTCGACTACCAGGACGGCTGGGACCTGCAGCGGCGCACGCTCGACCGGCGCGCCGACGACGAGATCCCCGACACCGTGCTGCTGCTGGAGCACCGGCCCGTCTACACCGCGGGCAAGCGCACGGGCGCGGCCGACCGTCCGATCGGCGACCCCGGCGCGCCGGTGGTGGACGTCGACCGCGGCGGCAAGATCACCTGGCACGGGCCCGGCCAGCTCACCGGCTACCCCATCCTGCGGCTGCCCGACCCGGTGGACGTGGTCGCCTACGTGCGGCTGCTGGAGCGCATGATGCAGGCGGTCTGCGCCGAGCTGGGACTGCCCACGACCGTGGTCGAGGGGCACAGCGGGCTGTGGGTGGAGGGCACCCCCCACCGCAAGATCGGCTCCATCGGGATCCGGGTCTCGCGCGGGATCACCATGCACGGCTTCATGCTCAACTGCGACTGCGACATGGGCTGGTTCGACAAGATCATCCCGTGCGGCATCCGCGATGTCGGCTCCACCTCGCTCAGCCGCGAGCTGGGCCGCCCGGTCACCGTCGCCGAGGTCACCCCGCTGGTCGAGCGGCACCTCGCCGAGGCCCTGGGCGCGACGGAGTCGTTCCACCGCACCACCGCCCAGCTCGACCTGCGCGGCTGAACGGCCGTCGCGCGATCACCGCGGACGGCCCAGGACGGTTCAGGACGGCTCGGACATGACCTTGTAGACGGCCTGCCCGTCGGTGGCCGCGCCCTGGAAGAACCGGGTCAGCCCCTCGTAGGCCGGGCGGAGCGCCGCCGCGTCGTTCCCGAGCGCCTCCGCCTCCTGCACCCCGGCGGCGGCCATGGCGGCCGGGTCGTACCGCTCGGCGGCCTTCGCGTACGGGGTGGCCACCAGATGGTCGGCGGCCGGCTTGACCCGGTCGGGCGCCAGGTAGATCACGTCCAGGCCCAGCTCGGCGGTGCCGTCCTCGGTGAGCAGCCGCCCCCCGCACACGACGTCGGCCTCCGGCGGCCGCCCGTCCCACGGGTCGCCGGTGATCAGGTAGTGCAGCGCCTGCCAGCCCCCGCCCAGGTCCAGGACCTGCGGGGCGGGCTGGCGGCGCCGCCAGTCGGCGGTACCGAAGATCAGGCGTGCGATCGCGCCGGGATCACGCTCGCCCTCCAGCACGGGCGGCACCCTGAGGTACGACATGGCCAGGCCCACGGTGGATCCTCCTGCGAACGCTCTGCGTGACGACAGGGAGTCACCTTAGGAGATCAGGTGCCGTCCTTGGCGGAAACCCGGATATCGACGGAACATGGATATCCGCCGGGTGCCGAACGTGTGATCTTCGTTGCGGGGGGCGGGGGCAGCGCCGATCGGGACGTACCCTGAAGGGGTGACGTCGGTGACACCCGAGGGGCGCAAGCTCCTGCGCATTGAAGCCCGCAACAGCCAGACCCCGATCGAGCGCAAGCCCGAGTGGATCAAGACCCGGCTGAAGATGGGACCGCAGTATCGGGAACTCATCGGGCTGGTGAAGTCCGAGGGGCTGCACACCGTGTGCCAGGAGGCCGCCTGTCCCAACATCTTCGAATGCTGGGAGGACCGCGAGGCCACCTTCCTCATCGGCGGCGACCAGTGCACCCGGCGCTGCGACTTCTGCAACATCGACACCGGGAAGCCGGCCGCGCTCGACCGCGACGAGCCGCGCCGGGTGGCCGAGTCGGTGGTGACGATGGGGCTGCACTACGCCACCGTCACCGGCGTGGCCCGCGACGACCTGGAGGACGGCGGCGCCTGGCTGTACGCCGAGACCGTGCGGCAGATCCACCAGGCCGTCCCCGGCTGCGGCGTGGAGCTGCTGATCCCCGACTTCAACGCCGACCCCGGGCAGCTGGCCGAGGTGTTCGGCTCGCGGCCGGAGGTGCTGGCGCACAACGTGGAGACCGTGCCGCGGATCTTCAAGCGGATCCGGCCCGGGTTCCGGTACGAGCGGTCCCTGGAGGTCATCACCCGGGCCCGCGAGGACGGCCTGGTCACCAAGTCCAACCTCATCCTCGGCATGGGCGAGACCCGCGAGGAGATCTCCGAGGCGCTGCGCGACCTGCACGCGGCGGGCTGCGAACTGGTCACCATCACCCAGTACCTGCGCCCCTCGCCGCGCCACCACCCGGTGGAGCGGTGGGTCAAGCCCGAGGAGTTCGTGGAGCTGTCGGCCGAGGCCGAGGAGATCGGGTTCGCCGGCGTGATGTCGGGCCCGCTGGTGCGCTCCAGCTACCGCGCCGGCCGCCTCTACAAGAAGGCCGTCGAAGCCCGCGCGTAGCCTGCCGCCCCGATCCGCACGCGAGGCATAACAACCTCAACCAGCCTGATCAGGTTGAACGGACCTCAAGCGTTGCGAGCGCGTCCGAAGGCAGGTTCAAGCGAAGCGAGAACCTGATCGCGAAGCGAGCCGCCAGGCGAGTTCGGAGCGATGCAGCGCTCGCCGCAGGCGCGACAAGCGAGGAGCGCTGGCGACGAGCGCAGCTCGCGCTTGCAATAAACTAGAGTCCATGTCGAAGAAGCCCACGGACGGGGCCCAGGAGCGTCCGGGCCGCCTCAAGCAGATCCGCATGGTCGCCCAGGTCCTCCGCCAGGCCGACCCGAAGGCCCTGCCGATCGTGTTCGCCGCCGCGATCGGCACCCTGGTCGTCGTCATCCTGATCGGGTACCTGATCGGCCAGTTGTGGTTCACGATCCCGCTGGGCATCCTGGCGGCCGCCGCCGTGGGCATGATCGTGTTCGGCCAGATGGCGCAGCGCGCCCAGTACAAGGTGATCGCCGGGCAGCCCGGCGCGGCCGCCGCGATCCTGAAGAACATGCGCGGGGGCTGGACGGTCACCGAGGCGGTCAGCGGCAACCGCAACCTCGACATGGTGCACCGCGCGGTCGGGCGTCCGGGCGTGGTGCTGGTGTCGGAGGGCCCGCGCAACCGGGTCGGCCCGCTGCTGGGCGCGGAGAAGAAGCGCATCTCCCGGGCCGCGCAGCAGGTGCCGATCTACGACGTGCAGGTGGGCACCGAGGAGGGCCAGATCCCGGTCGACAAGCTGCAGCGCCACCTGATGAAGCTCCCCCGCAACCTGACCAAGGGCCAGGTCGCCGAGCTGAACGACCGGCTGCAGGCGCTGCCGCGCTCCATGCAGATGCCGAAGGGCCCGATGCCCAAGGGCGTGCGGATGCCGAAGGGCCCCAAGCCGAAGACGCGCTGACCGCGCCGCGCCGTCCCGAACACCGAAAGCGCCCGTCTCGTCCGCCGGGCGCTTTCGCCGTTCCCGAGGGGTGGTCAGAGGTTGACGACGATGGTGTCGGCGGCCCGGTCGTGCAGGCCGCGGTTGTCGCGGTCCCAGATCAGCGCGGGCACGACCAGCAGGATCAGCACCGTCCGCGCCAGGGACCAGAGGGGGCCGACCGGGCGGCCGTCGAGGCGGACCACCCGGATGCCGCACAGGCGCTTGCCGATGGTGGTGCCGATGAGCCCGACCAGCAGCCACACCTGGATGCCGAAGATCACCAGCGTCCACAGGCTGCGCTGCGGCGGCGTCCACTCGAACAGCCGCGAGAAGAAGCTCGCCACCAGCAGCGACAGGCCCCAGTCGATGAAGAGGGCCAGGAGCCGGCGGCCGTAGCCCGCGGCCGCTCCGCTGCCCTTCTCCGGGAGGCCGAGCCGCGTCCCGGGGACGCCGAGGTCGGCCCCGGCCGAGCGCGCGCCGCCCAGCCACGTCTGCGTCCACCGCGGACCGGCGGCCTGCCGCCCCTTACCCGTGCTCATGGCCCTACGCTATCCGGTCCCCGGGCGGACTCTTTACCGGGTGGGGCCGCCACGGCGGCGCCGGGCGGGTCTACCGTGGCCGTGCGCGCCCGGTGGAGTGACGCAATCCACAGAGTGATGCGTAACACAGTAGAAACATATGAGACATGGCCGGGAAACGGCCGGTCCGTAGGCTGCCAAGAGCCAAAAAAGCGCCCCAAGGAGGCTGGATGTTCAGCAGCGCCGACGAGGTCCTGAGCTATATCAGGAACGAAGGTGTGCGATTCGTCGACTGCCGGTTCGTGGACCTGCCCGGGAAGATGCAGCACTTCACGTTCCCCGTCGAGAGCTTCGGCGAGAACGTCTTCACCGAGGGGCTGATGTTCGACGGGTCCTCGGTCCGCGGATTCCAGGAGATCCACGAGTCGGACATGCTCCTGCTCCCGGACCCGGGCACGGCGGTGCTCGACCCGTTCCGCCAGCACAAGACGCTGATCCTGAACTTCTTCGTGCACGACCCGCTGACCGGCGAGCCCTACAGCCGGGACCCCCGCAACGTCGCCAAGAAGGCGCAGGACTACCTCCGCGGCACCGGGATCGCCGACACCTGCTACTTCGGGCCCGAGGCCGAGTTCTACATCTTCGACGACGTCCGCTTCGAGACCAAGGAGCAGGCGGGCTACTACTACCTCGACTCGATCGAGGGCGCGTGGAACACCGGCCGCGAGGAGCCGGGCGGCAACCTGGGCGCCAAGCCCCCCTACAAGGGCGGCTACTTCCCCGTCCCGCCGATGGACCACTACACCGACCTCCGCTCGGAGATGGTGTCCCAGCTGCTCCAGTCCGGCATCCACGTCGAGATGCAGCACCACGAGGTCGGCACGGCGGGCCAGGCGGAGATCGACTTCCGCTTCGACACGCTGCTGAAGACGGCCGACAACCTGATGCTGTACAAGTACATCGTCAAGAACGTCGCGCGCGAGGCGGGCAAGACGGTGACGTTCATGCCCAAGCCGATCTTCGGTGACAACGGGTCGGGCATGCACTGCCACCAGTCGCTGTGGAAGGACGGCTCGCCGCTGTTCTACGACGAGGTCGGCTACGCCGGGCTGTCGGACAACGCCCGCTACTACATCGGCGGCCTGCTCAAGCACGCGCCGTCGCTGCTGGCGTTCACCAACCCGACCGTGAACTCCTACCACCGCCTGGTGCCGGGCTACGAGGCGCCGGTCAACCTGGTGTACTCGCAGCGGAACCGGTCGGCCTGCATCCGCGTGCCGATCACCGGCTCCAACCCGAAGGCCAAGCGGCTCGAGTTCCGGGTGCCCGACCCGTCCTGCAACCCGTACCTGGCCTTCTCGGCGATGCTGATGGCCGGCCTGGACGGCATCAAGAACAAGATCGAGCCCGCGGAGCCGGTGGACAAGGACCTCTACGAGCTGCCGCCGGAGGAGGCCCGCGCGATCCCGCAGGTGCCCGGCTCGCTGGAGGCCGTGCTGGAGTCCCTGGAGAGCGACCACGACTTCCTGCTGGAGGGCGGCGTCTTCACGCCCGACCTGATCGAGACCTACGTCTCGATGAAGCGGGAGTTCGAGATCGACCCGATCCGCCTCCGCCCGCACCCCCACGAGTTCGAGCTGTACTACGACATCTAAGGCATCGGGGGCGCGCTGACCTGGCCGATCCTCAGCGCGCCCCCGCCTGGTTCCGCCCCTGTTCCGCGCGAGCCTTCAGCACCGCGCCCACCGCGGAACGGGTCGACTCGTCGCGGTCCGGCCACAGATGCGCGTAGACGTCCAAAGTCGTCTTGGCGGACGCGTGCCGTAGCCGCGCCTGGACGGTCTTGACGTCGGCACCGCTGGCGATCAGCAGCGACGCAAAGTAGTGCCGTAGGTCGTGGAACCGGAAGTCCGCGGGGAGGACCGGGACGTCCTGG
Organism: Actinomadura rugatobispora; assembly: GCF_042656285.1. GTDB lineage: Bacteria > Actinomycetota > Actinomycetes > Streptosporangiales > Streptosporangiaceae > Spirillospora > Spirillospora rugatobispora. Next base: position 8,474 of record NZ_JBHSON010000111.1, read on the forward strand.
CCCTCCTCGCGAGCTTTCTCGGCGTCGGCCCGTACCTTGTCCCGCGCCCGGCGGAACTGCCGTTCCAGGGACCACGGGGTGAGCTGCTGCTTCCATGCGTTCGTGAGCAGCGACTCGGCCGAGTAGCCCGCGGCCACGTGCGCGGACAGCTCGGCCGACAGCTCGGCCGGGATGGGGATGGGGGTCCGCGAGACCTCCGTCTTCAGCGGCTCGGCCGGGTACTGCACGGCAGGGCTGATGACGCCCCGCATGTAGTCGACGTCTCCCTTGGTCCGTAGCCCGCATGCCTCGGCGACCCGCAGGCCGGCGAACGCCCCGAGCAGCACACCCGCGCGGTACCGCTCCCCCGTCGCGTCGAACAGCGCCCAGATCTGATCGGTCGTCGCCACGAACGGCCGAGGCTTGCCGGCGCCGGGCGAGGTACGGCGCGAGCACGGAGACTTCACCAGCACGCCGTCATGCACGGCATCGCTCATGATCTGGGCGAGGCGCGCGTGCAGCGCGTAGACGTAGGACGGGGCCGCGCCGTCCTCCTTCAGCCGGGCACACCACGCCTTCACCTGTGACGGCCGGACGGCCCCGAGCGGGAAGTCTCCGAACTCGATCTTGATCAGGGTGATGTGCACCTGGGCCTGACGCACCGTGGACGCCCGGCGGGTCGCGTAGCCCTTAAGCCAGGTGTCGCACCACTCCCCCACGGTCGTCCGGGCCGCCTTCGGGTCAATGTAGGTCTGACGCCGTACGTCGCCCTCCTGGTCCTCGGCGTACTTCTTCGCCTTCGCCTTGACCGCGAACGCCTGCGTCTTCTCCTTGCCGTCCGGCCCCTCCCAGCAGGCGAGCCACCGCTTCGCCTTCGGGTTCCCGCCCTCCTCCGGGTGCCGCTTCGTACGGACCTTGATCTTCCGCTTGCCCTCGGGATCGCTCGGGTCCCTGACCTCGGAGAACCACAGATCCTTAACCCTGGCCACGGTCGCCCCCGGCATCGACCCGGCGCCACTCCGGCCGGCGACGGAGCCGGAGTTCCTGACGACTGCCGAGGTCGACCGTCCACCGCTCCGGATCGCCCTCGGTGCGCTCGTACGTCACCGTCTCCGGCCAGTCGACCGGCCGGCCGAACTCGTGCTCCGGAACGTAGCTGGCGAAGATCCGAGCGTCCATGCCATCGAGTTCGTGCTCCCCGCGGATCCACGACCGCACGGCACGGGTGCCTTCCATGTGCTTCGGGGTGACCGGGTACTCCATGTCGTGCAACGGGATGAGCAGGTGCATGGGTGAGACCTGGAAGACGTAGGCCAGCGCGAGCCACTCGGTAACGCTCACGGCCTGCCGCTTCCCGTTCTCCAGCTTCGTGACAACCAGCCGGCCCCAGGGGACGCCGACCTTCGTCATCTCCTCGGCCAGTCGCTCGGCCGACCAACCGTTGCGGTCGCGGAGCGCCCGTACGTGTGCGGCGAGGAACGCCGTTGCTACATCTACTTCCGATCCGCTCTGTTCCATGAAGGAACAGTATCGATCCGCGTTGACACGCACAAGGGCGCCGTGCTCTGATCGGTCACGCAACGTTCGTGGTCTATCAGAGAGCAGAGATGTTTCATGGAGGAACAGTGACTGCTGTGCGACAGCCCCTCGGCGACTCGCTGGAGGTGGCGGAGTACCTCAAGGTCTCCGTGCGCACCCTGGACGACTGGGCGCACAAGGGTGTCGGTCCCGTCTACCACCGGGTTGGGAAGCATCGGCGCTACCGCTGGAGCGAGATCGAGAAGTGGCTCGACCAGCAGAGCAACGGCGGGGAGGCCGCCTGACATGGCCACCAACGAGAACCGCCCCGGCGACCAGACCGGGGCGGTGGAGGACGAGCGGCCGGGCAGGCAGGACGTCACGTCGAGTCTACGCCAGTCGGTCGTCATGGCCGCCGAGATGCTCAGCCAGGCCGCCGACCGCGAGCGGGCGATCTTCGAGATGGCATGGGCCGAGGGATACCGGGACGGCTTCGAGACCGGGGCCGAGGTAGGCCGCGGGCAGGCCGAGAACGCCATGGAGCGCGCCTGGTCGGACCTCGCCGCCAAGATCCGCCGGACGGCCAGCACGCCCAAGCACGCCGAGCTGGAGCTGATCCGCTGGGACGGCCGCCGGGAGGACTTCGGACGGCCGCGGCCCGGAGACCACCCCGGCGGGCCCAAGCCATGGAACGGCGCCGGTGCCGGACAGGAGTCGGCAGCGTGAAGCGCAGCGAGGCGGAGCGTGCGGCGGGTGCTGCCGTTCTCACGGTCATCAGCGAGATCGGGGGAAGTGGACCGCCCTTGACCAGGCAACCTCACACTTCTCACGGTTCTCACGCCGACTCCGAGGAAGTCGAGGATGACGCGCTGCTGGCCGACGTGCGCGACGGGGCATGGCTCGATGGCCAGGAGTTCCCGCCGCTGCAGTGGGCAGTGCCCGGACTCATCCCCGAGGGCCTGACGCTACTGGTCGGGCCACCCAAGGCCGGAAAGTCGTGGCTGCTGGCAAACCTGCTACTGGCCATCGCCGCCGGGAGGAACGCGGTGGGGAAGCTGGCCACCGGGCCCGCCCGCCGCGTGTTGTATCTCGCCCTGGAGGACGGCGACCGCCGGATGCAATCGCGCTGCCGAATCATCCTGGACGGCGAGCCGATCCCCGGCCTGTTCCACTACAAGACCACCGTGCCGCCTGGCCGGATCATCGCGGTGATCAACGCGTGGATGCGCCGGTACCCCGACACCGCCATGGTCGTCCTGGACACCCTCGGCAAGGTCATGCCGCAGGCGATGCAGGGGGAGTCGTCTTACCAGCGCGACTACCGGGTCGGGTCGGGACTCAAGCGGGCTGCCGATGGTACGCCCGGCCTGTCGGTGGTCGTCGTCCACCACGACCGCAAGGCCGCTTCCGAGGACTTCGTCGACAGCGTGTCAGGCACCAACGGTCTGGCCGGTTCCGCGGACTCCATCATCGTGCTGGCCCGTCAGCGCAAGTCGTCCGATGCCGTGCTGAAGGTGACCGGGCGGGACGTGCCGGAGGAGGAGTACGCCCTCCGGTTGGAGGGGGGCACCCGGTGGGTTTTGGACGGCGGGACGCTCGCCGAGGCCGCGGCCGCTGTGGAGCGGCGCGAGGAGAGCCAGAACCTCGGCGAGACGTCAACGGCGATCCTGGACTTCATCTCCCGCCGCGGCGGGACCGCACGCGCCGGTGAGGTCACCGGCGAGTTCGGCCCCAGCGCCGCCGAGTACCTCAGCCGTCTCACCTCGTCCGGGCGCCTTCTCAAGCCCAAGCGCGGGATCTACGTCCTGCCGCCGCCGCCCGGCCACCCCGAACTCGACTTCACCCCCGAGGGATGAGTGTGAGAACCGTGAGAACTGTGAGAACTGCAGGTCAGAAGCCTGTCGAAACCTCACAGTCCGATGACCAGATGGACGCCGAGCTACGGCAGGCCGTTGACGAGCGGCTCGCCGAACGGCTGGAGAGCGCCCGGCGCCGACGGGAACGGCGCGAGGCCGAACGCGCGGAACGGGCCGAGCGGAGAGCGGCCGGGTTGAGGGCCCGGCACGCCACCAAGCTCGCCCGGATCAACGACAAGGAGAAGACCATGCCCAACGCCAGGACCCCGGACGACATCGCCGCGCACATCGCCAAGCGCTACCTCGCTCACGTCAGCGTCTCCCCCGACGGCGAGTTCGGTGAGCACCTCGCACCCGAGGCCATCACGGCCGCCCTGGCGAACGTCCAGGAGGTCGCTGCCGGGCTCGACGGGCCGGTCCCGTGCTGGGAGCACGTGCCGTTCCTGGACGACAACGGCGAGGAGAAGTGGATCCTCCTGGACCACGCCGACGCCGACCGGCTGAACGAGGCGTTGATGTACGCGGCCGCCGAGCTGGCCGCACTGGTGGCCGAGATGAACAACACCGCTTCGCGCGCCGTCGGCCTGATCCGGCTGATCAAGGCCAAGCAGACCACCTGACCAACGACCGGGCCGGGCCCGCCCGAACCGGGCCCGGCCTCGGAAGGAGCATCGCATGAGAACCGAACCCGTACCTGGTGCTGAGGACCTGTACCCGCACGTCTCGCAGATCGACGCCCCCGGCGACCCCATGCACGGCGAACCCGTGATGTCCCCGCGCGTCATGGGCCTGCTGATCGCCCCGTCCATCCCGGAGTTCCTGGAGTGGTGGGAGGGCCACAAGGAGGCCGTCAGCGAGGGCCTGGCCGCCGGCCGGTGCGAGCTGCCGGAGGAGTGGCAGCGCGGCGCGCGGCGCCGGTCCAACGAGCTGCAAGCCATCTACAACTCCACCGACGTCCTGGACATCCTGCGGGGGCTCCACCGCGATCACGGCGTCTTCCCGACCGGGGCCCTGGCATGAGCAGAGAGGAGACCACCGTGCCCGAGGAGACCACCGAGATCCCGGCCGAGCCGGAGGCGCCCGAGGAGGCGCCCCCCGCCGCCGAGGCCGCCGAGGTCGAGCAGGACGGCGACCAGGAGGGCGGGAAGGCCAACCGGGAGGCCGCCCGGTACCGTACCCAACTGCGCGAGACGCGGACGCAGCTCGAGCAGGCCACCGGCCGCCTGGCCGCGATGCAGCGCGCCGAGGTCGAGCGGCTCGCCGGCCAGGGCCTGGCGCGCGGGGCCGACCTGATGGTGTACCGCGGGGAGGACATCGCCGGGTACCTCAGCGAGGACGGCACCGTGAACGCCGAGGCGGTCCAGGCCGCCGTCGCCGAGCTGGTGAAGGAGCGCGCGTACCTGTCGAGCAAGCCCAGGTTCCAGGGCGGGGCCGACCAGGGGCCCCGCCGGTCGGTGAAGGCGCCCCCGAGCCGCATGGGTGCCATCTTCGACCGCAAGCCGTCCTAGGCCGTCTGACGGCCCTGGGCGGTATCCTGGGTGACGAGGTGGCGGGCCCCCGACCCGTGGTCGGTCCCGCCGCCACGTCCGCCCCGAGGGCGACCGGCATGACGGCCCGTGGCCGCGCCGGAGACGACACTCCGTCTCTACGCACCACGGGAGAACCCTGTGACCTGGTTGACCACCACCGGCACGGCGGGCGGATCCTTCGCCCCGACCGAGGCCGCCGACTACTTCTTCGACCGCCTGGCCGCCATGTCGGTGGGGCTGGAGTCCGGCTTCCGCCGCGTTCCCACCCTCGCCGCCCGGCTCGCGATCCCGCGCGTCCTGGCCGACGGCGTGGCCAACTGGACGGCCGAGGGTGCCGAGATCACCCCGACCGACCCGAACGCCGACGTGGTGACCGCCACGCCCCGCAAGCTGGCCGCCCTCACCTACGCCAGCAACGAGCTGGTGAGCGACTCCAACCCCGAGGCGCAGAACGTCCTCGCCGAGAACCTCGCCCGCGCGGTCGCCCTCAAGCTCGACAAGTCCTTCTATGAGGGCACCGGCACCGCGCCGGAGATCCGCGGGCTGAAGAACCAGAGCGGCATTCAGACCGTGTCCATGGGCGCCAACGGGGCCGCCCTGACCACGCTGGACCCGTTCGCCGACGCGCTGGGCCTGCTCGCCGAGGCCGACGCCGAGGGCACGGCCATCGTGATGCACCCGCGCAACTGGCGGGCCATCAGCAAGATCAAGGAAGCCACCGGCTCCAACAAGCCGGTCATCACCGACGGGGCCGGCTCGCCGACCGAGGGCCCGCGCCGGTCGATCTACGGCGTCCCGGTCTGGCTGACCTCGCAGCTGGCCGTCAACGAGACCCAGGGCAGCGCCAGCACCGCCAACTCGATCTACGTCTACCAGGCCGACCAGGTGGTCGCCGTGATCCGCAAGGACACCACGGTCGACGTGGACACCTCGGCCGCGTTCTCCTCCGACCGGACCGCGGTACGGGTCACGCTGCGCGCCGACCTCGTGCTGCCCAACCCCGCCGCCGTCGTCCGCATCCTGGGAGTGATTCCGTGACCAAGGTCCGTATCGCCGAGAACCGCCAGGTCGTCACCGACCTCGGCCACCACCAGGGGGGCACCGAACTGGACGTGCCCCAGGACCTCGCCGACCAGTGGATCCGCTACGGCTGGGCCGAGCCGGTCCGCGAGCCCGGCAAGCGCGCCGGCGTCCGGGCCCGGATCCGCGAGCAGCTGGCCGCCGACCCTTCCCAGTCCAACCGCGCGGTCGCCGAGACGGTCGGGTGCGACCACAAGACCGTGGGCAGCGTACGGGCCGAGATGGAGCGCGACGGGGAGATTCCCCAGCAGCACCAGGAGCAGGAGACCGCAGGGTGATCGAGGAGACCGTGACCACCGTGCGGCGCCTCCCAGTCGACCGGCCGCACGTCATCGCCCGAGGTCAGGTGACCGAGCGCGGGCTCATGGTCGACGCCGAGGGCGGGCCCGCGGGCGTGGTCGAGCTGGGCGTGGTCACGTGGGAGACCGGTGATGCCCGGCCGTCCGGTCACCCCCTCCCGGTGGACCCCTTGATCATCTAGGGGGCTCGACCGTGCGGGAGGGCGCTGACCGGTCCGTCAGGTCCAAGGCTTCATGATCATCTCTGGTCCAACCGCTGCAGCGGTCCCCTGGAGCCCTCTCGGGCGGTCCCTCCTCGCCGTCCGAGAGGGCTCCACCCCCAGACACGGGACGGGGGCGACCGGCCGCTTCCCCAACCGGTCGCCCCCTGTAGGCCCTGGCCGTCCCCTCCCCGCGATGGATCGGCCGGCCAGGACCCACGTCCAGCCTCGCCCCCGTCCGCGCGCCGCTAGCCGGGGGCGAGGGGTTCAGGGCAGCAGCGCCGCCTGCGCTGCCTCCTCGACGCTCTCGGCGTCCACCTCGGTCAGGTTGAACGGCTCGCCGAGGTCGGTACGGACGACCTTCCACCGGTCGTCGCCGAGGTCGAGCAGGATCGCCAGGCGCTCGCCGCCGTCGGCGTCCCGGACGTTGAACAGCGTGGGCACCGTGCCGTAGGGCTGGACGATCCGCACGGCCCGACCGGCGATCGTCGCCGCGATCTCCTGGTCACTCACAGGTTGATCCCGCTTCCCGGCTCGAGCTGCGCGCGGCGGGCGTCCTCCTGGCGCTTGATCTCCGCTTCGGCCATGCCTTCGGCGAGCCGTTCAGCGGCCCGTACAAGGCCCGCTTTGACGTCCTCGGTCGTGCACGCAAGCTCCAACTCGGCGCGGCTGTTGGCGCCGACCAGGGCGCGGCATCCGTACTCGACCTGCAGGGCGCTGAGCGTGCCGCGCCGGCGGGCGAGCCATGTCCCGTTCTGGCCGGGCTCGACGTGCCAGCCGGGTATCTCGTCGTGGGGATCGTGAGCCATGAGGTTCCTCCCTGCCGGATCAGGGTCGGTCCCGCGGTCGCGGAACGTGGGCACGATGCTACGTAACCTTGCACCTCCTGTCACCGCTATGGAGGTGCTTACACCACCTGTGGAGCATTAGTGCAGGTCAGCTAGCGTCAGGATCATGGAGTGGCTTGGGCCTGAGCCGATCTATCGGCAGCTTGCGGCGTTGCTCATCGAGCGCATCGAGAGCGGCACCTACCGGCCTGGCTACCCGATCCCGTCCACGGCCGCGCTGTGCGATGAGTTCGACATCTCACACAAGACCGTGCGGGCCGCTACGGCGATCCTGGTGGAGCGCGGCCTCCTGGTTGGTGCGCCGGGCCGCGGGATGTTCGTCGTCGACCAGGACGCCCCGCCGGCCGAGTAGGGACCTGCGTTACGTTCATCAGAACGCAGGTCCTGACCATCTCCGCGGCGCCGCGGAGATGGTTCCGGACGCGAAAGAGCCCCGCCGGTCGGGACCGTACGGGGCTCTCCTCGGCGAGGTCCTTCCGGGACCTCGCGGACGAACTACCCGGCGATCTCGTCCAGCCGGGCCGCCGCCCGGTCGATCTCGCCCCGGCTCACCTCGCGTAGCAGGGCGATGCCCTCGACCTCGGGAACGGTCTCGTCGACGACCACGGCCCTGATGAGTCGCAGCGCGACGTTCGACGCCTTGGGCCCGTGGTCGCGCTCGACGCGCTTGATGCCCTCGAAGAGAGCCCACTGCGCGTCGTCGGCGATCTCCTCCAGGGTGCGCACACCGCGGGGCTCCCCGCCCGGCCAGTCGGACGACTTCCCCGCGGTGGCGTCCTGGGTATGGCGCGTGCACGCGAACACCATGGCGCCCTTGACGACGCCCACGGGGACGCTCGGCAGGCCGGTGACGGCGAGGTCGGTCCCGCACGCCACGCACGCGGTCCCGTCGCGCTGCTCGTCGGTGAGGGTGCCAGCGTCGAAGCTGATGGAGTAGGTAGGCTCGATGCCCATGGGGTGATGCCTCCTCGTAAGGCTGATCTCCTAGGGCCCGTCCAGCGCCGGAATCGCTGCGGCGGGCCCGTCCTGTTTCGGCATAGCTGCTGCTCACGCCGAATTACTGCCATTGCAGAATAAGCGGGCATAGCGGCATACGTCAACGCCGAAACCGCAGGTAGACCTAGAATCGTGCCATGGCAGAAAAGAAGCGTGGCCGTCCGGCGACCGGCCAGACCCCCAACCGCACCGTGCGCGTGCCCGATGCGGTCTGGGAGGAGGCGAAGAAGAAGGCCGCCGACGAGGGAAAGAACGTCTCGGACGTGGTGAACGACTGCCTGCGGGCCTACCTCCGCAAGAAGAAGTAGGCCCGCTCAGTTCCGCCCCAGTTCCGCCAGAGGCTCGGAAACGCTCGGAATCGACCGGAAGCGTTAGGAAGACAATGACCAGGTCAGGGGGCATGTCGCCGGATCGGCCCTGGTCACAAACCCGCAGGTCTCAGTTCGAGCTGTACTACGACATCTGAGTCGTTCGCCGGGAGCCCCGCCGCCCTGCGCAGGGCGGCGGGGCTTCGCCGTGCGCCGGGAAGAACGGGGGCGGGGAGCGTGTTGCCCCGATCAGACATCGAAAACGATCAAAGGGGCTCCGATGGCCGGCGTGAACGTGGAACGTACCGGGGACGTCTTCGAGGCGACCAACGACCGCGGGGCGCGGGTGGCGATCGGCACGGCGGAGCAGGACGGGGTGTTCTCGCCCGTGGAGCTGCTGCTGGCGGCGCTGGGCGGCTGCGAGCTGGTGACCGTGGAGCCGCTGACGGCCAAGCGCGGGCACCGGCTGGCGCGGCTGTCGGCCACGGTGCGGGCCGACAAGATCGCCACCAGCCGGCTGGGCGACATCACGATCACCTACGACGTGGAGCTGCCCGAGGGCGACGAGAAGGCGGCCGAGGTGTTCGCCAAGGTGGCGGGGCGCGTCCACGAGAGCTACTGCACGGTCGGGAACGCGCTGAAGGAGCCGATGAAGGTCGAGCAGGTCCTGCCCGAGCTCGCCGCCGACTGAGCACGGCTCAGCCGCAGACGGTGCCGTTCGGCGGGACGACGCCGTCCAGGAGGTAGCGGTCGACGGCCTTGCGGACGCAGGCGTTGCCCGTGTCGTACGCGCCGTGGCCCTGGCCCTTGAGGGTGAGCAGGACGGTCCGGCCGCCGATCTCGTCGACGAGGCCGGGCGCCCACGCGTACGGGGTGGCGGGGTCGCCGGTGTTGCCGACGACGACCATCGGCGGCGCGGACGGCGCGCTCACCTCCTTGTTGGCGTCGTCGCCCCGGACCGGCCAGCCGCTGCACTGGAGCAGGCTCCAGGCCATCGACGGCCCGAAGATCGGTGAGGCGCCGCGGAAGCGGGGCTCCAGCCGCCGCACCTCCTCGGCGGTGTGGCGTTCGGTGGTGTCGGCGCAGCTGATCGCGGTGTTGGCGGCCTGGAGGTTGGTGTAGCGGCCGTCCTCGCGGCGGCCGAGCTGGGCGTCGGCCAGGGCCAGGAGGGTGCTGCCGTCCTTGGCCCGGGTCGCCTCGGTGAGGCCGCGGGCGAGGAGCGGCCACAGCTGCTCGGAGTACAGCGCGGCCAGCACGCCCGTGGTGCCCAGGCTCTGGGTGAGGGGGCGGGTGCGGTCGCGGGTGGGCAGGGGGTGGGCGTCCAGGCCGTTCAGGAGCCTGCCGGTGGTGGCGACGACGGCGCGGGAATCGCGGCCGAGGGGGCAGGCGGTGGTGCCGAGGCGGGCGCAGGTGGCGCCGAACGCGCCGAGCGCGCGCTGGAACGCGGCGGCCTGCTGCAGGTCCAGCTGGACGTCGCCGATCTTGGTGTCGACGGCGCCGTCGAGGACGGCGCGTCCCACGTTGCGGGGCAGCTGGTTGGCGTAGCTGCCGCCCAGCCAGGTGCCGTAGGAGACGCCGAAGTAGGAGAGGCCGCGGTCGCCGAGCGCGTCGCGGATCACGTCCATGTCGCGGGCCGCCGACCGGGTCCCGACGTAGGGGAGGACCGTTCCGGCGCGGGCCTCGCAGCCCTGGTCGTAGGAGACGCGGGTGTCGGCGAGGGCGCGTTCCTCGGCGGGGGTGTCGGGCGAGTCGTCCATGGCGGTGATCTGGTCCATCCGCCGGTCGTCCACGCAGGTGACCGGGGTGCTGCGGCCGACGCCGCGCGGGTCGAAGCCGACCAGGTCGTAGCGGGTGTTGAGGGCGGAGTAGTCGGCGGCGGACTGGGCGAGGGCGTCGACGCCGGAGCCGCCGGGCCCGCCGAAGTTGAACAGCAGCGAGCCGATGCGGCTCTCCGGCCGCGTCGCCTTGGCGCGGATCAGCGCGATGCCGATCGTGCGCTCGTCGGGCTTGGCGTAGTTGAGCGGCACCTTCACGGTCGCGCATTGGAAGGCGGGGGCGGGCTGCGCGGAGCCGGTCCCGCCGCCGGGCAGATCGCGGCACGGGCCCCAGGTCGGCCGCTGCGCGGCGATCGAGGACGGGAGGCGTTCGTGGCCGGCCAGACCCGTCCCCGCAGCCGGGGAATCGGCGCCGCCGCCCGTGCACGCGACCGTCCCGGTGCCGGTCAGCCCGCAGGCGGCCAGGGCCAGGAACGCGATCGCCGTCCGGGTCATGACTCCCCTCCGTTCCACCGCGGGGGGATGCCACTGCCCTACCCATCGTCCTGGAGGACGACTCCTCGACCGCCTCTGACCTGGCTTTCCTTCCGAACCCTGAATTAACTCACCCGAAAGTCCGGATAAAGCCTGAGGGTCGTACTACTCAAGTCTGAGAAAAAGACCGTTCGCCGCGGTGATCTCAAACTGATCACATCGCGGCAAAGTTGCCAGCATGGCGCACACCGCCCCGGCCCCCCTGGAGGGGCGCACCGACCAGGACCGACGCGCCACCGCGCGTACGGGCCGTCCCCCCCTTCCGCGAGCGCTCACCGCGCCGCCGATCTGGCGCGAGCTCCTGCTGATCGTCCTTTTCTACTCCGCCTATACGCTGACGCGGCTGCTCCTGGTTCAGGACGGCACCGGTCCGGCGTTCGCGCACGCGGACCAGATCCTGGGGGCCGAGCGGGTCCTGGGCATCGACGTCGAGCTGTGGATGAACCAGGCGCTGCTGCAGGTGCCGTGGCTGGCGCGCGCCGCCAACGTCTTCTACGCCACCGCGCACTTCGCGGTGACGCTGGCGACGGTGGTGTGGATCTACCGCAGCCGCCCGCACGACTACCGCTGGCTGCGTACGGGGATCATGGTGGCCACCGGTGTCGCGCTGGTCGGGTACTGGCTGTACCCGCTGGCCCCGCCGCGCTTCCTGGCCGACGAGGGGTTCGTCGACCCGGTCACCGCGCTGCAGTCGCTGGGCCTGTACGCGGGCGACGCCTCGGCGACGTTCACCAACCAGTACGCGGCGATGCCGTCGATGCACGCCGGCTGGGCGCTGTGGTGCGGGTTCGCGCTGGTCCGGCTGGCCACGCCGCGCTGGGCGAAGGTGTTCGGGGTGCTGTACCCGCTGACGACGGTGCTGGTCATCCTGGGCACCGCCAACCACTACGTGCTGGACGCCGTCGCCGGCTGGGCGCTGATCGGCGCCGCACTGGGCCTGTCCTGGCTGCTGTACCACCGCTACCCGGCCGAGCTGAAGGAGATGTGCCGGCAGGTGGCGGGGGTGCTGGTCCGCCGGGTGGCGTGGCCGGCGCTGATGGCGCGGCGGGCCGCCGGGCCCGCCGCGGCCTGGACCTCGTCCACCGGACGGGCGCCCGCCGCCCCGCCCGGCCCGGAGACCGTCGGGGGCGTCTCCGGGCCGGAGCAGGGGGCCCGCTCGACCGATCAGGTGACGCCGTAGAAGACCCGGTCCACGACCGCCCTGGCGCGGCGGGCGTGCCGGCGGTAGTCCTCCAGCAGGTCGCCCGTCCCGGGGTAGCCGAGGACGCGGGTGACGGCGCTGCGCTCCTTGTGGTGGTCGGTGGGGAGCAGGTCGGACGCCCGCCCGCGGACCAGCATCATCGTGCCCCTGATCCGCGTGGCGAGCTGCCACGCCTCCGACAGCACCCGGGCGTCGTCCTCGGCCAGGAGGCGGGCGGACGCGGCGGCGTCGAGGGTGGCCAGGGTGCGGGTGGTGCGCAGTGCCGGGAACTCGTGCGCGTGCCGGAGCTGGAGGAGCTGGGCGACCCACTCCACGTCCGACAGCCCGCCCGGCCCCAGCTTGGTGTGCAGCCGCCGGTCCACCCCGCGCGGCAGCCGCTCGGACTCCATCCGCGCCTTGAGCCGCCGGATCTGCCGCACGGCGTCGTCGTCGATGCCGTCCTCCGGCCAGCGGACCGGGTCGATCAGGGCGCGGAACCGCTCGCACAGCTCCGGGTCGCCGATGATCGGGTCGGCGCGCAGCAGCGCCTGGCTCTCCCAGGGCGCCGACCAGCGGGCGTAGTACGCGGCGTAGGAGGCCAGCGTGCGCACCAGCGGGCCCTGCCGCCCCTCGGGGCGCAGGTTGGGGTCGATCTCCAGCGGCGGGTCGGGGGCGGGCAGCGCCAGCAGCCTGCGCATCTCCTCGGCCACGGCGTGCGCGGCGCGTCCGGCGTCCCGCTCGTCGGCGCCGGGCAGCGGGTCGTGCACGAACATCACGTCGGCGTCGCTGCCGTAGCCGAGCTCGTGGCCGCCGAACCGGCCCATCGCCACCACCGCCATCCGGGTGGGCAGCGGCGCGCGCAGCTCCGCCTCCACCTTGCTGACGGCGGCGCGCAGCCCGGCCTCGACGGTGACGGTGGCGATGTCGGTGAGCGCCTCGCCGACGGCGCGGACGTCGGCCAGGCCGAGCAGGTCGGCGACCGCGACCCGGAACAGCTCGCGGCGGCGCAGCCCGCGGACGACGGCGACGGCGTCCTCGGCCGGCATCGCCTTGCCGCCCGGCGCTCCCTTGCCGCCCTGTGCTCCCGGCGCCCCCTTACCGCCCGGCGCCCCCCTACCTCCCGGAGTCCCCTCGCCGGCGCCCTCGGCGTGGCGGCGCACGGCCGCGAGCGCCTCGGTACGGAGCGCGTCGTACGAGCGCGGGGCCAGCTCGGCGCTCTTGCCGAGCATGGTGACCGCCTCGGGCGCGCGCAGCAGCAGGTCGGTGGCGTACTGGCTGGACCCCAGCAGCCACGCCATCCGCTCGGCCACGGTGACCTCGTCGCGCAGCAGCCGCAGGTACCAGGGGGTGGTGCCGAGCGCGTCGCTGACCTTGCGGAACCCCAGCAGCCCGGCGTCGGGGTCGGGGGCGTCGGCGAACCAGCCGAGCATCACCGGCAGCAGGGTGCGCTGGATGGCCGCGCGCCGCGACACCCCCGAGGTGAGCGCCTCGATGTGCCGCAGCGCCCCGGCCGGGTCGTTGTAGCCGAGGGCCACCAGGCGGGTGCGGGCGGCCTCGGGGGTGAGCCGGGCCCCCTCTCCGGGGAGCCGGGCCACGGCGCGCAGCAGCGGCCGGTAGAAGAGCTTCTCGTGGATGCGCCGGACCTCGCGGGCGTGCCGCCGCCACAGCGCGGTGAACTCGCCGATCGGCTCGGTGCGCAGCCCCAGGGCCCGGCCGAGGCGGCGCAGGTCGTCGGGGTCGTCGGGCACCAGGTGGGTGCGGCGGAGCCGGTGCAGCTGGACGAGGTGCTCCACGCGCCGCAGGAAGCGGTAGGCGGAGGTGAGCGCCGCGGCGTCGTCCCGGCCCACGTACCCGCCCTCCGACAGCCGGGTCAGCGCCTCCAGCGTGTTGGGCGTGTGCAGGGCCTCGTCGGCCCGGCCGTGGACGAGCTGGAGCAGCTGGACGGCGAACTCCACGTCCCGCAGCCCGCCCGGGCCGAGCTTGAGCTGCCGCTCGGCCTCGGCGCTGCGCTGGTTGAGGTGGGCCTCCACGCGGCGGCGCATGGCCTGGATGTCCTCGACGAAGCCCACGCCCGCCGCGGCCTTCCAGACCAGCGGGGTGATGGTGTCGAGGTAGCGCGCGCCCAGCTCGGCGTCGCCCGCGACGGGGCGCGCCTTGAGCAGGGCCTGGAACTCCCAGGTCTTGGCCCAGCGCTCGTAGTAGGCGCGGTGGCTGGCCAGCGTGCGGGCCAGCGGGCCGGACTTGCCCTCGGGACGCAGCGCCGCGTCCACCTCCCACAGCGAGCCCTCGATCGTGCTGGCCGAGCAGGCGCGCATCATGGCGGAGGCGAGGCGGTTGGCGGCGCGCAGGGCGACGTCCTCGGCGGCGCCGTCGCGGGCTTCCGCCACGAAGATCACGTCCACGTCGCTGACGTAGTTGAGCTCGCGCCCGCCGCACTTGCCCATGCCGATGACCGCCAGCCGGCAGGCGCCGTGGCCGGGGACCTCGGCGCGGGCCACGGCCAGGCCGGCCTCCAGCGCGGCGGCGGCCAGGTCGGCCAGCTCTGCGGCCACCTCCCCCACGCCGGCCACGCCGGTCAGGTCGCGGCCGGCCAGCGCCAGCAGGTGCCGCCGGTACTCGGCGCGCAGCGCGACCAGCGTGTCGGGGGTGGCGTCGCGGGCGACGGGCTCGGACGCGGCCGGGTCGGCGCCCACGGCGAGCAGGAGCGCCGCGCGGAGCGCTTCGGGGGGCGGACCGCCCGAGGCGCTCGGCCCCTCCCCCTCCGCCGCCTGCCGGACGGCGCCGGGGCCGCTCTCCTGGGCGAGGCCGTCCGGGGACGCGGCGTCCGCGGCGGGGGCGTCGCCGGCGGGGGCGTCGGTCGCGGAGGCGCCGGCCGCCGGGGCGAGGACCCCGACTTGGATCGGTCCATCGCCGTCCAGGGCTCGCCAGTGCCCGGGATGGCGGGCCAGGTGGTCGCCCAGGGCCGCGCTCACCCCCAGCACGACCGGCAGCCGCTCCCGGACGGGGCCGTCCTTGCCCAGCGCCCGGCGCAGTTCCTCCCCCTGCCCGGCCTGGTCGGCGGCCGCCAGCAGCCGCACCAGCCCGTCGAGGGCGAGATCGGGATCGGCCGTGGCGCCCAGTGCGTCCAGCAGATCGTCGGACGGCGCGGCGCCCCCCTCGCGCCCGGCCTCCAGCAGCGCCCGCTCGGCGCGGCCCGCATCGGTGAAACCCAGTCTGGCCAGGCGCCCGGCCAGGGTGGGACGGCGATCAGGTGTCCACGGCTCGCTCACGGCCTCAACCGTAATCGGGCGACCCCGCCCTGGAAGGCGATCCGGGCCGCGAAAGGTTTCAATTTCGCTGCGTTCGTCTCACAGCGCTCATCGGCCACGGTGGCCTCGACCATCTTGACGTGCTTTGACCGGCGTGTCCGATTCTGCGAACGCGTTGCGGGCGCGGGACGGACCTGGCCGGGTGTGGCCTGGTGCGGCCGGACGGCCGCGCGCCCGCCCCGCGCTCGCTTCGGAGTCTCGCTAGAGCACCGCGATCAGGCGCTTGCGCTCGAACTCGGTGACCTGGCGGCGGTACTCCTCCCACTCGGCGCGCTTGTTGCGCAGGAAGAAGTCGAACACGTGCTCGCCCAGCACGTCGGCCATCAGCTCGCTGCGCTCCATCGCGTGGATGGCCTCGTCCAGGCTCTGCGGCAGCGGCTGGATGCCCAGCGCCCGCCGCTCGGCCGAGGTCAGCGCCCACACGTCGTCCTCGGCGCCCGGGGGCAGCTCGTAGCCCTCCTCGATGCCCTTCAGGCCCGCGCCCAGGATCGCCGCGAACGCCAGGTAGGGGTTGGTGGCGGTGTCCAGGGAGCGGAACTCGATCCGGGTGGCGTGACCCTTGTGCGGCTTGTACATCGGGACGCGGACCAGCGCGGAGCGGTTGTTGTGGCCCCAGCAGATGTAGGACGGGGCCTCGCCGCCGGCGCCCGCCGTGGACCCCACGCCGCCCCACAGCCGCTTGTAGGAGTTGACGAACTGGTTGCAGACGGCGGTGATCTCGGCCGAGTGCCGCAGGATGCCCGCGATGAACGCGCGGCCCACCTTCGACAGCTGGAACTCGGCGCCGGGCTCGTAGAAGGCGTTGCGGTCGCCCTCGAACAGCGACATGTGGGTGTGCATGCCCGAACCGGGGTACTCGGTGAACGGCTTGGGCATGAACGAGGCGAACACCCCCTGCTCCAGCGCCACCTCCTTCATCACCAGCCGGAAGGTCATGATGTTGTCGGCGGTGGTGAGCGCGTCGGCGTAGCGCAGGTCGATCTCCTGCTGGCCGGGCGCGCCCTCGTGGTGGCTGAACTCCACCGAGATGCCCATCGACTCCAGCATCATGATCGCGTTGCGCCGGAAGTCGTGCGCCGCGCTGTGCGGGGTGTGGTCGAAGTAGCCGCCGGCGTCGACCGGCTCGGGCTCGCGGCCGTCCTCGGGCTTGTCCTTGAGGAGGAAGAACTCCACCTCGGGATGGGTGTAGAAGGTGAAGCCCAGGTCGGCGGCGCGGGCCAGCGCGCGCTTGAGGACGTACCGCGGGTCGGCGAAGCTGGGCGTGCCGTCCGGCATGAGGATGTCGCAGAACATGCGGGCGACGCCGGGCGCCTCGCTGCGCCAGGGCAGCACCTGGAACGTGGCGGGGTCCGGCTGGGCGATCATGTCGGCCTCGTAGACCCGGGCGAAGCCCTCGATCGCCGACCCGTCGAAACCGATGCCCTCGGCGAAGGCCCCCTCCAGCTCGGCGGGCGCCACCGCAACGGACTTCAGGAACCCGAGCACGTCGGTGAACCACAGCCGGATGAAGCGGATGTCGCGCTCCTCCAGCGTGCGGAGCACGAACTCCTGCTGACGGTCCAAAGCCTTCTCCCTCGACGATGCCGTGCCTGTGCCTCGTGTCGCGTGCCGTGCCGTATTCGTGCCTTGTGCGAGCCGTACCCGGTGGCGGCCGTCCGTCACCCGGACCGCCGCCGACCGGCCGCCGCCTCCCGCTCCGCCGCGTGTTTGCGCAGGTACGGGGCAGGAACCGACAGTCCAGCCACCTTGCAGTATGCCCGGCCGCTGTTACCGCGACGTTACAGGTGATGATCTCCGCGGCGGCACGGTGCAAAACCGCTCATAACACCGTTCCAAACTCTGCCATACATCCCGGAGTGCCCGTCACCGCGGCCCGGCCCCGCGCGTCGGGGGCCGGACCGCGGCCGGATCGGCGTCCCGCGGGGTCACGGAACGTTCACGCGGCGGTCACGGGGACGGCGGCCCGGCCTCGCCGACCCGCGCCGCCGCCGGGTCCAGGACGCGGGACAGGAACGCGCGGGTGCGCTCGTGCCGCGGATCGGCGATCACCCGTTCCGGCGGCCCCTCCTCCACCACGACCCCGCCGTCCATGAACACCACCCGGTCGGCCACCTCGCGGGCGAAGCTCATCTCGTGGGTGACCACCAGCATGGTCATCCCCTCCTCGGCCAGCTCCCGCATGACGCCCAGCACGTCCCCGACCAGCTCCGGGTCCAGCGCGGAGGTCGGCTCGTCGAACAGCATGACCTCCGGGCCCATCGCCAGCGCCCGCGCGATGGCCACCCGCTGCTGCTGGCCGCCCGACAGCTGCGCCGGGTAGGAGCCGAACTTGTCGCCCAGGCCGACCCGTTCCAGCACCTCCCGGGCGGTCCGGTCGGCCGCGCCCCGGTCCCGCCGCAGCACCTTGCGCTGCGCGATGGTGACGTTCCCGAGCGCGGTCAGGTGCGGGAACAGGTTGAACGACTGGAACACCATCCCGATCCGGCGGCGCACCGCGTCGATGTCGACCTCCGGGTCGGTGATCTCGGCGCCGGCCACCCGGACCGTCCCGGAACTCGGCTCCTCCAGCAGGTTCACGCAGCGCAGCAGGGTGGACTTGCCGGAGCCGGACGGCCCGATCACGCAGACCACCTCGCCCGCGCCGACGTGGAAGTCGATGCCGCGCAGCACCTCGTGCAGGCCGAACGACTTGTGCAGGTCCCTGATCTCGATGACGCCGGGGACCGCGTCCGCGGGCTCGCTCATCGCCGCTCCCTCCGTTGCCGGGCCTCCAGCCGCCGGGCCAGCAGGCTCAGCGGGATCGTCAGCAGCAGGTAGCAGATGCCCGCCACGATGATCGGGGTGGTGTTGCCCTGCTGCCCCGCCAGGTCCCGCCCGAACTTGGTCAGCTCCCGCTGCTCCAGCGTGACGCCGAGGAACAGCACCAGCGAGGAGTCCTTGCACAGCAGCACCAGCTGGTTGGTCAGCGGCGGGATGATGATCCGGAACGCCTGCGGGATGATGATCGACCGCATCGCCCGGCCGTACGACATGCCCAGCGACCGGGCCGCCTCCATCTGGCCGCGCGGCACCGCCTCGATCCCGGCCCGGATCGTCTCGGCCATGTACGCGGCGGCGGCCAGGCCCAGCGCGAGCCCGGCCTGCCCGGCCACGCCGCCGGGCACGTTGCTGCCCGGGAAGGCCAGCGGCACCCCCACGCTGACGAAGATGAAGATCAGCAGCAGCGGCAGGCCGCGGAAGATCTCGATGTAGACGGTGGCGAACCAGCGGTAGGGCGCCACCGACGACAGCCGCATCAGCGCGACGACCAGCCCGGCCACCAGCCCGAACGCGAAGCCGAGGCCGGTGTAGAGGGCGGTGTTGAGCAGCCCGACGGTCAGGATCTGCGGGAACAACTCCTTGGCCACGTCCCAGTTGGCGAAGTTGACCCGCAGCTGCGGCCAGTCGGCCAGCAGCACCACCACCAGGACGACCGCGGCGAACAGCGCGTACTGGCCGCCGAGCACGAGCCGGCGGCGGGTGCGCCGGGACAGGCCCGGGGGCGCCGCCGCCTTCGCCGGCTCGGCCGTCACGAGGTGCCGCCGGACGTGGGCATCGGCCCGATCCACTTCTCGTAGATCTTCTTGTACGTGCCGTTCGCCCTGCTCTCGGCGATCGCCTGGTTGGTCAGCTCGACGAGCTTGGCGTTGTGGCCCTTGCGCGTCCAGAAGCCGTACTGCTCACCGGTCTCCAGGTTGGCGACGATCGCGTACTTGGCGTTGTCGGCCGGGTTCTTCAGCCAGCCCTGGACGACCGGGTAGTCCTGCACGATGACGTCGACCTGGCCGGTGCGCAGCCCGTCGAGCTCGGCGAGGGAGTTGTCGAACGAGCGCGGGTCCAGGCCCTTGCCCTTGACGAAGTCCTCACCGGTGGTGGACGCCTGGGAGCCGAGCTTGAGCTTGCGGTTCTTCACGTCGTCCAGCGAGGTGATCCCGCTGTCCTTCTTGGCCATGAGGGCCTGGGTGGCGTCGAAGTAGGGCTTGCTGACGTCCATGTGCTGGACCCGGTCCGGCTTGATCGTCATGCCGCCCATGACGATGTCGCACTTGCCGGCGTTGAGCGCCGAGCCGGTCTTCATCGTCTCGAACGGGGTGTCCACGATCTTCTGGGTGACGCCGAGCTTCTTGGCCACCAGGTCGATCATGTCGACGTCGAAGCCGACCACCTTGCCGCCCTGCTCCACCTGGAACGGCGGGTAGGGCAGGTGGGTGCACGAGGTGAGCTCGCCCTTCTTGATCAGCTTGACGCCCTGCACGGTGGCGCCCTCGTCTCCGCCGCAGGCCGCGGCGGAGGTCAGGGCCAGGGCGAGCGCCGCCGCTGCGGCCATGAGGCGGCGGGGGGTCGGTCCGGACACGATTCCTCCAGTGATCGATCACGGACCGCCGTGTCGGCGCCGCGCGGCTCACCGCGCGGGACGGTCCACCCTCAGTCTCACCCATCCATTTCCCTAAAATTGACGTGGCGATCATCGGTCCGACAACGGAATGATCACTACGGTGAAGTGGTCGTGAACACCTCACTGCTGCACTCGCTCGCCGACCGGTCCGCCGCGCTGGCCGTCCCGTCGGCCATGCACGCCGACGTCTGGCAGCTCGGCGAGCGCGTCGACGCCTGGGCGCGCGGCCGGGGCCTGGTGCTCGGCGATCCGGACACCTCGCCGCTGGGCCGCGCGCGCTGCGAACGGCTGGCCGCCCGGCTGTTCCCGGACGCCGAACCGGTCCGGGTGGAACTGTTCGCCCGCTGGCTGACCTGGACCTTCGCGCTGGACGACACGCTCGACCAGGCGTCGGTGTCGGGCAGCGCCACCGCCGTCCACGCGGTCTGCGACGACCTGCTGCGGGCGATCCGGCGCGGCCAGCCCAGCCCGGGGGCGCGGCCCCTGGAGAGCACCCTGATCGAGCTGTGGCAGGACACCTCGGCGCGGATGAGCCGGGAGTGGCGGCGCCGGTTCCTGGGGCACCTGGAGGAGCACCGGACGGGCTGCTCCGAGCAGGCCGTGTTCCGCCGGATCCGCCAGACGCCCACGCCCGAGGAGTACCCGGCGCTGCGCCGCCGCGCCGCCGGCCCGTTCCTGTACGACCTGATGGAGCCCGTGCTCGACGTGGAGCTGCCGACCCGGCCGCTGGCCCTGCCCGCCTGGCAGGCGCTGCTGGAGGGCACCGCCGACGTGGTCACCTGGTCGAACGACATCGTCTCCTACGGCCGCGAGGCGGTGCAGGGGGACGTGCACAACCACGTGATCGTGCTGGCCGAGGCGTACGGTCTCGAGCCGGCGCAGGCGATGCGCCGGGTCGCCGAGCGGATCGCGGTCCTGGCGGACGAGCTGCGCGACGCGGCCGGCGCGCTGAAGGCCACCGTCGCCCGGCTGGGCCTGTCGGCACCGGACCGGGACGCGGCGGACCGGGTGATCGAGGTCCTGCTGCGGGCGCCCCGCGCGCACATCGACTGGCTCGCCGAGTCGGGACGCTACAGCCCCCCGGAGGGGACCTCCCCCGGCTACTACGGCCGGGACGGCCTCCGCCTGGACGGCCTCGCCTCGCTCCGCTAGCCCGCGTCACCGGCCGCCGCGAGGGCGTCGCCCGCACCCGTCCGCGAGTAGAGGACCCGGCGGCCCAGCCGGTGCCCGGTGACCAGGCCGCACGCGCGCAGCACGCCGAGATGCTGGCTGACCGCCCCCGCCGTCACCCCGAGCCGGCGGGCCAGCTCGGTGGTGGAGGCCGGGGTCTCCAGCGCCGCCAGCAGCTGGGCGCGGCGGCGTCCGACCAGGGCGGCCAGCGCGTCCGGCGGCGCCGCGGGCCTCGACTCCCACAGCGTCGCCACGCCGAGCGGCGGGTAGCTGAGCATCGGCTGGTACGGCGGCACCATCACCGACACCCGCGGCCACACGAACGCGCTGGGTACCAGCAGCAGTCCCCGGCCGCGCAGCTCGCTGCGGAAACTCCACGGCCGGTCCACGACCAGGGTGTCGGTGCGCCACGCCACGCCCCGGTGCAGGTCGGCGAACACGCCCTCGGCGCCGTGCGCGGCCAGCGCGCGGGTGCGGCGCAGCACATCGCCTTCGAGCAGGTCCCGGATCGGCTCCCAGTACGGCTCGACCGCCTGCGTCCAGAAACGCTCCAGCTGGTCGGCGACGCGTTCCAGGGTGCGGTCCGGCTCGCCGGCGAGGGCGCGGCGCCGCGCCCCCACGGCGACCCCCGGCCGCGCCCAGGTGATCTCCTCGGCGACGGTGCACGGCGGCGTCGCCCGCACGGTCTCCAGCTCGGCGGCGAAGTCGGGCAGCGGGGTGGCCGGGGGCGGGGTGAGGAAGTCGGGGACGTACCCCTCGGCCGGGACGAGCTCGCCGAGCAGCTCCAGGTCGAGCCCGCGCAGCCGCGGCCGCACCCGGCGCACCCACGGCAGGTGCAGCGCGTGCCGGGAGGGGTCGGCGAGGACGCGCAGGCCGTGCACGAGCTCCCACAGCGGGGAGAAGGCGAACCGCACCCGCGCGACGTCGTCCGGCGCGAACACGAACTCGATCATTTAGCCCAGGCTAAATCACTGTGCACCGCCCCGCCGCGCTCCGAGGATCGCGGTCGTGTCCACCCTCGAACCCCCCGCCCCCGCGCCCGGTCGCGTGGCCGCGTTCCTCGCCCCCCGCCTCGGCGGCCTCCCCCGCCCCTTCTGGGTGCTGTGGTCGGGCCAGCTCCTCAACCGGCTCGGCACCATGGTGGAGCCGTTCCTCGGCCTGTACCTGACCACCGTCCGCGGCCTGTCGCTGGTCCAGGCGGGCGCGGTGATGGCCGTGCTCGGCGCCGGCTCGCTGGCCGGCCAGCTGGCCGGCGGGGCCCTCGCCGACCGGATCGGACGCCGCGCCACCCTCACCGCCGCCACGGTCGCCACCGGCGCCGGGATGCTCGCGCTCGGCTACGCCGAAGGGCTCCCCGCGATCATCACGGCCGCGTTCGTGCTGGGACTCGTCCTGGACATGTACCGCCCGGCGGCCGCCGCCATGGTCGCCGACCTCATCGGCCCCGAGGACCGGCCGCGCGCCTTCGGGCTGCTGTTCTGGGCGGTCAACCTGGGCTGGGCCGCCGCGATGGTGCTCGGCGGAACCCTGGCCGGGCACGGCTTCATGTGGCTGTTCTGGATCGACGCGCTCAGCTGCGCCGCGTTCGGGATCCTGGTGTGGCGCGCCGTCCCCGAGACCCGTCCGGCCTCACCGCCCGAGGACCGGGCCGCCGGCACCTGGAGCGCGGCGCTGCGCGACCGGGTGATGGTCGCGTACACGCTGATCACCCTGGTCTACACCTTCGTGCTCATGCAGGGCCTGACCACGATGCCGCTGGCGATGAAGGAGCAGGGCCTCGGACCGCAGGCGTACGGGCTGGCGATCGCCGCCAACGGCCTGGTGATCATCGCCGTCCAGCCGCTGGTCGGCGCCTGGCTCGCCCGGCGCGACCACAGCCGCGTGCTGGCCGCCGGCTTCGCCGTCGTCGGCCTGGGCTACGGCCTCACCACCGCGGCCACCACCGTGTGGGCCTACACCGGCGCCATCCTGGTCTGGACGCTCGGCGAGGTGGTCGCCGCGTCCGTGCTGCAGGCCGTGGTCGCCGACCTCGCCCCCGAACACCTGCGCGGCCGCTACAGCGGACTGTACGGGCTGTCGTGGTCGGGCGGCTTCCTGCTCGCACCGCTCGGCGGCACCTGGCTGCTCGGCCTCGGAGCGCCCGCGCTGTGGCTGTCGTGCCTGGCCCTGGGCCTGGCCGCCGCCGCCGCACAGCTGGCCCTGGGCCCCGCCATCCGCCGCCGCACTGGCACCCCGACCCACTTTTCGTCATAATGACGATACCTATTCCCGTCACTTAGGCTGGTGGACGTGGCACAGCTCAGGATCGCTCTCGCGCAGGTGAACCCGACGGTCGGCGACCTGGAGGGCAACGCCGGCCTCCTGGTGGAATGGACCCGGCGCGCCGCCGAGGCCGGCGCGCACCTGGTCGCCTTCCCCGAGATGATGCTGACCGGCTACCCCGTCGAGGACCTCGCGCTGCGCTCCTCGTTCGTGGAGGCCTCCCAGCGCACCCTCGCCCGCGCCGCCCGCACCCTCGCCGACGAGGGCCTGGGCGACGTCCCCGTCGTCACCGGCTACCTCGACCGCCGCCCGGTCAGCATGATCCGCGCCGGACTCCCCGCCGGATCCCCCCTCGACGCCGCCGCCTGGCTCCACCACGGCGAGGTGCTGATCCGCTCCGCCAAGCACCACCTGCCCAACTACGGCGTCTTCGACGAGTACCGCATCTTCGTCCGCGGCGACACCCTCCCCGTCGTCCGCGTCCACGGCGTCGACGTCGCCACCGTCATCTGCGAGGACCTCTGGCAGGACGGCGGCCCCGTCAGCGTCACCTCCACCGCCGACGCCGGCCTGCTCCTGGCCATCAACGCCTCCCCCTACGAGCGCAACAAGGACGACGTCCGCCTCGAACTGTGCGCCACCCGCGCCCGCGAGGCCGGCTGCGCCCTCGCCTACGTCAACATGGTCGGCGGCCAGGACGAACTCGTCTTCGACGGCGACTCGGTCATCGTCGGCGCCGACGGCGAACTCCTCGCCCGCGCCCCCCAGTTCACCGAGCACCTCCTCGTCGCCGACCTCGACCTGCCCGCCGCCGCCATCGAACCCGTCACCGGCCCCGTCAACGCCCTCGACGGCACCACCATCAGCATCGACCACCACGTCGTCACCGAGGACCCCGTCCCCGCCTACGACCCGTCCCCGCCCACCGCCGCCCGGCCCCTCGACGACCTCGCCGAGGTCTACGGCGCGCTCGTCCTCGGCACCCGCGACTACGTCCGCAAGAACGGCTTCCGCTCCGTCCTGCTCGGCCTGTCCGGCGGCATCGACTCCGCCCTCGTCGCCACCATCGCCGCCGACGCCATCGGCCCCGACCTCGTCCACGTGGTCCTGCTCCCCAGCCGCTACTCCACCGAAGGCTCCGTCACCGACGCCGAAGACCTCGTCAAACGCCAGGGCCTGCACTCCCGCATCGTCCCCATCCGCGGCATGGTGGACGCCTTCGAATCCGAGCTCGAACTCCACGGCCTCGCCGCCGAGAACCTCCAGGCCCGCATCCGCGCCAACATCTGGATGGGCCTCTCCAACGAGCACGGCCACCTCGTCCTCACCGGCGGGAACAAGAGCGAGCTCGCCACCGGCTACTCCACCCTCTACGGCGACTCCGCCGGCGGCTTCGGCCCCATCAAGGACCTCACCAAGACGATGGTCTGGGCCCTGGCCCGCTGGCGCAACGACCAGGCCGGCAAGGACCACCCCGCCCTCCACCCCTTCGAGGTCGAACCCATCCCCGAGGCCATCATCGTCAAGGAGCCCTCCGCCGAACTCCGTCCCGACCAGAAGGACCGCGACACCCTCCCCCCGTACGACGTCCTCGACCCCCTCCTGGTCGACTACGTCGAACGCGACATGGGCCGCGACGCCCTCATCGCCGCCGGCCACGACCCCGCCCTGGTCGAACGCGTCATCCGCCTCGTCGACCTGGCCGAATACAAGCGCCGCCAGTACCCGCCCGGCCCCAAGATCACCCCCAAGAACTTCGGCCGCGACCGCCGCCTCCCGATAACCAACCGCTGGCGAGAGCTGCGTTGACCTGGGGGGCCACCCCCCAGACCCCCAGGGCGGGGCGATCGGCCCCTCCAGTCGCTGGCGCTCCTTACGGGTCCGCCCACCCCGGCAAGGGGCTCCGCCCCCTGCACCCCCGGCAGGAGGGGCTCCGCCCCCCTGCACCCCCCGACAAGCAACACCGCAGGGTGAACTGAGGGGACCAAGACCTTGCACAAGGCCATTGGTGCTGCGTGGGCTTGGGGGATTGAAGTCCACGTACGGATGGCCGTTGGGGGTGCAGGGGGCGGAGCCCCTTGCCGGGGGCGTGGGGGCGGAGCCCCCACCGGGGGGTGCGCGCCCTGGAGCGAGCCCCCAGGCGAGCGGAAGGGCGCGAAC
>NZ_JBHSON010000112.1:0-33429 GCF_042656285.1 Actinomadura rugatobispora
CTCGAGGACCCGATGGAGCAATTCCTGTTGGCCCTGGCGATCGTCTGCTCGCTGGCCGGACTGGCCGCCGTCGGCGTGCTGCTGTTCCGCCAGCGCCAGATCACCCAGGTCCTGCGCCGGCAGAACGCCGCACTGACCGACGGCCTGACACGACGCGACGAGGAGATCCGGCACCTGGCCGCCAAGCGCCTGCCGGAGCTGATGGAGTCGCTGCACAACCCGGCCGTGACCGTCACGGCGCCGCTGCACGACCCGCGGCAGCTCGGCGCGTCCTACGAGCGCGGCATCGAGGAGCTGATGGAGGTGTTCTCCAGCTCCGTCGAGCAGGTGCGGGCCCGCGCCGACCAGGCCGCCAAGTCCACGCTGCGCTCCACGATGCGCGGCGTGCAGAGCCTGGCCAGCGAGCAGCAGCTGGCCATCACCACCATGCAGGAGCGGCACGACGACCCCGACGTCCTGGAGGACCTGCTGCGGCTGGACCACATGAACGCCCAGCTGGGACGGCGCGCGCAGGCCACCGCGGTGCTGTGCGGCTCCTGGCCGGGGCAGCAGCGCTCGGCGTCCTCGCTGAGCGACGTGGTGCGCGGCGCCACCTCCCGGATCCGCGACTACCTGCGCGTGCGGGTCCACTCGCCGGTGAACGCGGCGGTCGTCAGCCGCGCCGTCGAGCCCGTCGTGCTGGTGCTGGCCGAGCTGCTGGACAACGCCGCCCGGCACTCCCAGCCCGACACCTCCGTCGAGGTCAACGTGCAGACCACGCACAACGGCGTGGCGATCATGATCGACGACGCCGGGGTCGCGATGGACGCCGAGGAGCTGGCGCACGCGAGCCGGCTGCTGAGCGGGCTCGGCTCGGTGGACATGAACCAGCTCGGCGACCCGCCCCAGGTCGGGTTCGCGCTGGCCGGCGTGCTGGCGGCGCGGTACGGGTTCACCGTCTCGGTGGACACCCGGTCCCCCTACGGCGGCGTCCGCGCCGTGGTGTTCCTGCCCAGCGTCCTGATCACGACCGTCCCCGCCGACGACGAGCCCGCGCCCGCCCGCGGCTCGTCGTCGCTGGCCGGATCGGCGCGCGCCTCGCGCACCGCCAAGACCACCGCGGCCGCCTCCGTCACGGCCTCCGGCGGGACCGCCCGCGCGGTCGCCGACGCCCGGCCCGGACGGGCCTCCGGCGGCGGCACCAAGACGGTGGGCGGGCTGCCCAAGCGGCGCCGGATGGAGTCCGGCGAGGCCCTCCCGGCCGAGGGCGCCACCGCCGACCGGCCCGCCCGTCCCGCGAAGGAGACCGCCGCGGGTCTGGGCGCCTGGCAGCGCGGCACCCGTTCCGGACGTGCCTCCACACCGTCCGACGGCACCGCCGTACCGCCCGGCAGTCAGGCGGAACCGTCCGACGAAGCGCCCGAGTCCGACGGCGCGCGCGCAGGAGAAGGAGAGGACCAGCGTTCATGAACGAGCTCACGCACCACCTGGGGGACAACAAGCTCGGCTGGATGCTCGACGAGACGCTGCGGATGCCCGAGACCCGGTACGCCATCCTGCTGTCGGCCGATGGGCTGCTGATGGCCCACTCCGAGCGGATCGGCCGGGACGAGGCCGAACGGCAGGCGGCCGGGATGGCCGGACTGCAGTCGCTGGCCCGCGGCACCGCCGAGTTCTGCGGCGACCGGGACACCACCTGGCGGCAGACCATCACCGAGTTCGACGACGGGTACGTGTTCCTGGTCGCGGCCGGGCCGGGCGCGTACCTGGCGGTGTCGGCGAGCCCGCGGGTGGACATGGAGGCGGTCTCGTTCCGGCTGCAGGAGCTGGTGCAGCGGCTCGGCAAGGAGCTGACCTCGCCGCCGCGCCACGGGCCGGGCGCATGACGCCACGCAGGAACGAGCGGGCGCTGGTCCGGCCGCATGTGGTGACCGGCGGCCGGGCCCACCCCACCCGCAACGTCTTCGACCTGGTGACGCTGGTGGTGGCCGTCAGCGACCAGCTGGCCGGGCTGAGCCCCGAGGAGCGCCGCATCGTGACGCTGTGCCGCGGCGGCGCGCTGTCGGTGGTCGAGATCGCCGGCCACCTCCGGCTGCCCGTCGGGGTCACCCGGGTGCTGCTGTCGGACCTCATGGACAGCGGCCACGTCACCACCCGTGCGCCGGCCCCCGCGGCCCGGCTCTCCCGGACCGAGATCCTCCAGGAGGTGCTCGATGGACTCCGCGCCCGTCTCTGAGGCGTCCGCCAAGCCCGACTACCTGCCCGACACGGTGCGCACGTCGGTGAAGCTGCTCATCGTGGGGCACTTCGCGGTCGGCAAGACCACCTTCGTCGGCACGCTGTCGGAGATCCGGCCGCTGAGGACCGAGGAGCGCATGACGCAGGCCGGGGCGGTCATCGACGACCTGGCCGGGGTCCGCGACAAGACGACCACGACCGTGGCGATGGACTTCGGCCGGCTGACCCTGAGCGAGAACCTGGTGCTGTACCTGTTCGGCACGCCGGGGCAGCACCGCTTCAAGCAGATGTGGAGCGATCTGGCGCGCGGGGCGCTGGGCGCGCTGGTGCTGGTCGACACCGAGCGGCTGGAGCAGTCGTTCGAGGTGATGGACCTGCTGGAGTCCTACGGGCTGCCGTACGCGGTGGCCGTCAACCAGTTCGACCAGGCGCCCGTCTTCCCCGACGAGGAGGTGCGGGAGGCGCTGGACCTGCTGCCCACCACCCCGCTGATCGTCTGCGACGCCCGCGACCACGCCTCGTCCGCCAAGGCGCTGATCTCCCTCGTCGACCATCTGCTGACCCTCGACCGGGAGTCGGCGTGACCGACGAGTCCCCGGCCGGGGCCGCGACGCCGTCCTGCCCGGTGTCGCGGCCCCGCGACCGCGTCCCCATGTACGGCCCCGAGTTCGCCGAGGACCCGCGGCGGCTGTACGACGAGATGCGCGCGCACGGCTCCGTCGCACCGGTGGAGCTCGCGCCCGGCTACAACGCGTCGCTGGTGCTGGCCTACGACGCCGCGCTGGAGGTGCTGCGCGACCCGGGCACCTTCCCCAAGGACCCGAGCCGCTGGGAGAAGACCGTCCCGGCCGACTGCCCGCTGCTGCCGATGATGCAGTCCCGGCCCAACGCCCTGTTCACCGACGGCGAGGCGCACGCGCGGCTGCGCTCGGCCGTCAACGACGCGCTGTCGCGGATCGACCTGGCGGCGCTGCGCGACTACGTGGAGCGCGCCGCCGACCGGCTGCTGGAGGAGTTCGCCGGCGCGGGCGAGGCCGACCTGCTCGGCCAGTACGCGCGGCGGCTGCCGCAGCTGGTGTTCAACGAGACGTTCGGCTGCCCGCCCGAGATCAGCGAGCGGCTGGTCCGCGGGGTGAGCGGGATCTTCGAGGTCGAGCACGCCGAGGAGGCGTACAAGGTCCTCACCGAGGCGGTGTTCGAGCTGGTCGCGCTCAAGCGCGAGCGGCCGGGCGCCGACGTGGCCTCGTGGATGATGGCCCATCCGGCGCGGCTGGACGACGAGGAGATGGCGTACCAGCTCCTGCTGCTGATGGCGGCCGGGACCGAGCCGCAGCAGAACCTGATCGCCAACGGGCTGTTGCTGCTGCTGACCGACGACCGGTTCGGCGGCGACCTGTCGGGCGGCAGCCTGCCGGTCGAGGACGCTCTGGACGAGATCCTGTGGACCGACCCGCCCATGGCCAACTTCGGGGTGACCTATCCCGTCCGCGACGTGGACTTCGCGGGGACGCGGCTGCCCGCCGACCGGCCGGTGGTGATCAGCTTCGCCGCGGCCAACACCGACCCCTCCCGCGCCGTGTCCGGCCGCAAGGGGAACCGGGCGCACCTGGCCTGGAGCGCCGGGCCGCACACCTGCCCGGCCAAGGGGCACGCCCGGCTGATCGCCTCGGTCGCGATCGAGAAGCTGCTGGACCGGATCCCCGACATGGAGCCGGCGGTGCCCGCGGAGGAGATCCAGTGGCGTCCCGGGCCGTTCCACCGGGCGATGGTGGCGCTGCCCGTCCGCTTCCCCGCGACCGCCTGACGCCGTACCGTCCGTCCGCCTCGATCAGGAGCGCTCATGACCTCTGAGTCGTCCTCGTCCTCCCCCTCCCCGGCAGGCGGGGCCGGGCCCGCGCGCGTTCCGCTGTACGGGGACGACTTCGCCGAGGACCCCCGGCGCGTCTACGACGAGCTGCGCCGCCACGGCCCGGCCGCTCCGGTGGAGCTGGCCCCCGGCGTCCCCGCGACGCTGGTGCTGGGGTACGACGCGGCGCTGGAGGTGCTGCGCGACCCGGGCACCTTCCCCAAGGACCCGAGCCGCTGGGAGAAGACCGTCCCGGAGGACTGCCCGCTGCTGGCGGTCATGGGGTCCCGGCCGAGCTGCCTGTTCACCGACGGCGAGGCGCACGCCCGGCTGCGCTCGGCGGTGACGGACGCGCTGGGGCGCATCGACGACTTCGCGCTGCGCCTGCACGTCGAGGAGACCGCCGACGAGCTGATCGACGAGCTGGCCGGCGAGGGCGAGGCCGACCTCGTCGGCCGCTACGCGCGGCCGCTGCCGGTGCGGGTGTTCACGCGGCTGTTCGGCTGCCCGCCCGGCATCGCCGAGCGGATCCTGCGGGGCCTGATGGGGGTCATGGAGGT
This sequence comes from Actinomadura rugatobispora, assembly GCF_042656285.1. GTDB lineage: Bacteria > Actinomycetota > Actinomycetes > Streptosporangiales > Streptosporangiaceae > Spirillospora > Spirillospora rugatobispora. The sequence goes on from NZ_JBHSON010000112.1 coordinate 4,624, forward strand.
CGGCGCGTCCGCCCGGGACTCGGCCCTGCTGGTCGCGGAGGCGCTGGCGGACCTGGTGGCGCTCAAGCGCGAGCGGCCGGGCGCCGACCTGGCCTCGTGGATGCTGGCCCATCCGGCGCGGCTGGACGACGACGAGCTGGCCCTGCAGATCTACACGGTGATCGCGGCGGGCACCGAGCCGGAGCTGAACCTGATCGCCAACGGGCTGTTGCTGCTGCTGACCGACGACCGGTTCGCCAGCGGCCTGTCGGGCGGCAGCCTGGCCGTCGAGGACGCCCTCGACGAGGTCCTGTGGACCGATCCGCCGCTGGCCAACCTGGGCACCACCTACCCGGTGCGGGAGGTGGACTTCGCGGGCGTCCGGCTGCCCGCCGACCAGCCGGTGCTGGTCAGCTTCGCCGCCGCCAACACCGACCCGTCCCGGGCGGTGGCCCACCGCACCGGCAACCGCGCGCACCTGGCGTGGAGCGCCGGCCCGCACACCTGCCCGGCCAAGCGGCACGCCCGGCTGATCGCCTCGGTCGCGATCGAGAAGCTGCTGGACCGGATCCCCGACATGGAACCGGCCGTGCCCGCCGGGGAGCTCGCCTGGCGGCCGGGCCCGTTCCACCGCGCTTTGACGGCGCTGCCCGTCCGCTTCCCGCCGCTCTGACGCGGGCCGGGTGCCCATCGGCCGGCCCGCGGGCGCGGGACCGGCCCGCAAGACCGTTCACGACCAGGAGCCAGTGTGACGACCGAAACGCCCCCGACCACCGCAGGCCAGGGTTCCCCGCACGAACCCGTGCCGATGTACGGAACCGACTTCGCCGCCGACCCCCGCCAGGTCTACGACGAGAACCGCCCCCGCGGCACAGCGGTGCCGGTGGAGCTGGCACCGGGCGTGGAGGCGACGCTGATCCTCGGGTACGACGCCGCGCTGGAGGTGCTGCGCGACCCCGGCAGCTTCCCCAAGGACGGGCGGGCGTGGGAGAAGACCGTCGCCGACGACTGCCCCGTCAAGCCGGTCATGGCCTACCGTCCCAGCTGCCTGTACGCCGACGGCGAGCGGCACGCGCGGCTGCGCTCGGCGCTGCAGGACCCGCTGGGCCGGATCGACGTCATCGACCTGCGCCGGCATGTGGAGGAGACGGCCGACTCGCTGATCGAGTCGCTGGCCGTGCGGGGCGAGGCGGACCTGGTCGGCGAGTACGCCCGGGTGCTGGTGGCCAGCGTGTTCACCCGGCTGTTCGGCTGCCCGCCCGAGCTCGCCGAGCGGGTGATCCTCGCGTTGAGCCGGATCATCGACGTGGAGCAGGCCGCCGAGGCCAACATGATGCTCACCGAGGCGCTGGCCGACCTGGTGCTGCTCAAGCGGCGGGAGCCGGGCCCGGACGTGGCGTCCTGGATGATGGCGCATCCGGCGCGGCTGACCGACCAGGAGATGATGGACTCGATCGCGCTCTTCTTCGGCTTCGGCACCGAGCCGCAGCACAGCCTGATCGCCAACGGGCTGCGGCTGCTGCTGACCGACGACCGGTTCGCCGGCGACCTGTCGGGCGGCAACCTGGCCATCGAGGACGCGCTGGACGAGATCCTGTGGACCGATCCACCACTGGCCAACCTCGGGTTCAGCTTCCCCGTGCGCGACACCGACTTCGCCGGCACGCGGCTGCCCGCCGACCGGCCCGTCCTGGTGAGCTTCGCGGCCGCCAACACCGACCCCAGCCGGGCCGCGGGCAGCCGGGTGGGCAACCGCGCGCACCTGGCGTGGGGGGCCGGGCCGCACACCTGCCCGGCCAAGCGCCCCGCCCGGCTGATCGCGACGGTGGCCATCGAGCGGCTGCTCGACCGGTTCCCCGACATGGAGGTGGCGATCGACCCCGCGGAGCTGCGGTGGCGCCCGGGACCCTTCCACCGGTCGCTGACCGCGCTCCCCGTGCGGTTCTGAGCCCTCACCGGGCCCGGGGGCCGGGGCCCGCACGATTCCCGGTCTCCCCGGGCGCCCGGTCTCCCGGGCGCCCGGGGCGCGGGCGTCCCGGCTAGTCGCCGCCGTTGAGCGGCTTGTCGGGCAGCTCGACGGCGTAGGACTCCTTGACCACGTCCAGGTGGTGCCAGGACTCGCGGACGGTGGCGCCGGGGACGGCCCGGATGGCGTCCAGCACCGCGACCATCTCCGCCCGCGAGGACGCCTCCGCCTGGCCGACGATGTCGTACCGGCCGAAGCCCGTCGCCACGTACCGCACGCCGTCCTGCTCGGCCACGGCCTCGGCGACGCGGCGCAGCCCGCCGGTCACCACCAGCCCGAACCCGCCGAGCTCGGCGGCGCCCAGGGCCAGCGGGTCGGCCAGCCCGGTCACCTGGATGACGCCCGAGCGCATCAGCCTGACCACGCGGGCGCGGGTCGCGGCCTGGGACAGCCCGATGATGTGGGCCAGCCGGGTGTAGGGCGCGCGGCCGTCGCGCTGCAGCTCCTGCAGCAGCCGCCAGTCGATGTCGTCCAGCGCGATGTCGCCGAGCTCGCGGACGACGGCGTGGGTGTCGCGCACGGTGGACACCGAGCGGAACACCTCCGCCGAGCGGACCCCGGCGACCGAGCGGATGTGGTCCACCTCGGCGGCCAGCGCGGCGTCGTCGCGGGTGCGCACCTGCGCGACCAGGTCGTGCGGGCCCGCGGTCAGCGCGGTGAAGCTGACCGCCGGCCGCTCGGCGATGGCCGCGGCGACCTTGCGGGCCGAGCCGTCGACGGTGACCGAGACGTGCCCGATGGCCTCGGCCCCGACGACCGCGGCGTGCACGATGCCCACGACGCGGACGACCTCGGTCTCGAGAAGGTTCTGCACCCGTGCCCGCACGGCCGTGCGGGACAGCCCCACCCGGTCGGCGAGGGCCTGGAACGTCGCCCTGCCATCCCGCTGGAGCTCGCGGACGAGCACGGCGTCGACCGCATCCAGCACGGCTCTCCTCCTCGGGGTGCGATGACTCGTTTCGCTGACAACTGCAAGATCATTCCATTTCGGGACGGTCTGTCGTCAAATATTGATCTTGCTCGTGTTCGCCGTGCCCGCAGACCGTCGAAGCGTCGGCTTTCGGTCCCGGAGGCGCCGAATTCGGCGCGGGATAAAGCACCACGGCACCGCAACGCGACCGGGATCATCGCGCGCGACCGGCGCCGCGGTGCGAGGGCACGGCGGCGCCCGGAGTGGCGAGGATCACGGGGCGGCGCACGGTCCCCGGCGCCCCGCCGGTCCCGTGATCGGTCCCGCGGCGGCCCGGCACGGCGGCGCAGGCGGAGGCTGCGCACCGGGTTCACCTGCGTGACCTGCATGCGCTGCTCCCGATGTTCTGCTGTGACGCCTCCTACGGGGGGCGGATGTCCGCGCGAGGCACATGTAAGAAAACTGCATCGCGCGCGCAGGATCGTCAAGAGGTGACTTTACACAGAGCTAAACCTCACGTTGCACTCAAAACCACTGCGTCCGCGCCGTCTCCATGATTACGCGCGCGACACCCGGATCGCTCGCGAAAGGCACCGGGCGGCCATGTCATCGTCACCTCGGGGAGTTCCCGCCGGTAGGCGCCCGGCCGGCGGCGGGCGCGGGCCGTCACGGCCCGTGTCCCGCCCCACGGCATGCCCCCCGTTCACGGCCTGTATCGGCCGCCGGACCGGCGCCCGCCTTGATCGTCAGGGGGTCGGACGCTGCTTCGGTCCCGGTTTCTGGGGGTATGGCGCACAATGTACGGTGGCCCAGCCATTCCCAGCCCCGATTGGTGTGTCGACAGCGTGCGCCTGCTGAAGGGTGAGCACTCCGCTCACGATCTCACCTACAACGACGTGTTCATGGTCCCGCGCCGCTCCGCGGTCGGGTCCCGGCTGGAGGTGGACCTGTCCACCTCCGACGGCAGCGGCACCGCGCTCCCGGTCGTGGTGGCCAACATGACGGCGGTGTCGGGACGGCGGATGGCCGAGACGGTCGCCCGGCGCGGCGCCCTGGCCGTCCTCCCGCAGGACATCCCGGTCGAGGTCGTGGCGGACGTGATCGGATGGGTCAAGCGCCGCCATCTGGTCTACGACACCCCGATCCGGCTGTCCCCCGGCGACACCGCCGGGGAGGCGCTGGCGCTACTGCACAAGCGCTCGCACGGCGCGGTGATCGTGGTCGAGGAGGGCCGTCCCGTCGGGGTGGTCACCGAGGCCGACTGCCACGGGGTCGACCGCTTCTCCCAGCTGCGCGACATCATGTCCCGCGACCTGGTGACGCTCCCGGACGGGGTCGACCCGCGCGAGGCGTTCGACCGGCTGCACGAGCGCGGCCACCGGCTGGCCCCGGTCGTGGACGCCGAGGGCCGCCTCACCGGAATCCTGACCCGCACCGGGGCGCTGCGCGCCACCCTCTACACCCCCGCGCTGGACGGGGCGGGCCGGATGCGCGTCGCCGCGGCGGTCGGCGTGAACGGCGACGTGGCGGGCAAGGCCAAGGCGCTGCTGGAGGCCGGGGCCGACCTGCTGGTGGTCGACACCGCGCACGGCCACCAGGAGAAGATGATCGCCGCGCTGGCGGCGGTGCGCGGCCTGGACCCGGGGGTGCCGGTCGCCGCCGGGAACGTGGTCACGGCCGAGGGCACCCGCGACCTGATCGAGGCCGGCGCCGACATCGTCAAGGTGGGGGTGGGGCCGGGCGCCATGTGCACCACCCGGATGATGACCGGGGTGGGCCGCCCGCAGTTCTCGGCGGTGCTGGAGTGCTCGGCGGAGGCGCGGCGGCTGGGACGGCACGTGTGGGCCGACGGCGGCGTCCGCCACCCCCGCGACGTGGCGCTGGCGCTGGCCGCCGGGGCGTCCAACGTGATGGTCGGCTCCTGGTTCGCCGGCACCTACGAGTCGCCGGGCGACCTGCAGCGCGCCGCCGACGGCCGGCTGTACAAGGAGAGCTTCGGGATGGCCTCGGCCCGCGCGGTGCGGCTGCGCACCGCCGAGGACTCCCCCTTCGAGCGGGCGCGCAAGGCGCTGTTCGAGGAGGGCATCTCGACCTCGCGAATGTTCCTGGACCCCGAGCGGCCCGGCGTCGAGGACCTGATCGACTCGATCGTGGCGGGGCTGCGCAGCTCGTGCACCTACGCGGGCGCGCGCACGCTGGAGGAGTTCCACGACCGCGCCACGGTGGGCGTCCAGAGCTCGTCGGGCTACGCCGAGGGGATGCCGCTGTCGAGCAGCTGGTGAGGCAGCGCTGAGCCGTCCCGTTTCCCGGGGCGCGGCGGCGCGACCGAATTACGGTACGGACCGTGCTCGAACGGGTACTATCCGAAGTCGTCGCTGTACCCCGGTCCGTCCGGTGCGGCCGGTGGATCATTCGGGCCCCCGGGTCCGGTGATTCGGGCGGGCCCGCCCGGAGGACAGGGCGGTACGGGGTTGGACGATCCCGACGCGGCGGGTGTACGGCGCGTCGGGATCGTCAAGATCACCGTTGGGCGGCGCGCGTCACCGCTAGTATCACCGGATGATCCGGGCCGCCGGGCCGCGCCAGGGCTGACCGCGCGGGCCGTCCAGGTCCCCGGATCGGGCTCCCGTCGCGGAGCCAGGACGCCCGGGCCGAGCGGGAGCCGCGGCCGGCGGCGCACGGACCGTGCCTCCACGGCGCCCGGCGGGCGCCGGTTCGGAGCCGGGCGCGCGCCCGTCCGGACGCCGGGCAACTCCCGGCCGGTTTCGCGCGTCCATAATGTAGGCGAGGCGTCAGATGATCGTGCGTGGGGATCGGAGCGTACATGGCGAGTCGATCGGCCGGCCGGCGTGCCCAGAAGGGCGACGCCGAACCCGGCCTCCTGCGCGCCCTGGCGCTCACCTTGGCCTCCGCCCTGGTCTGGGGCGTGGCGCACCTGGTCACCGGCCGCCGGATCGTCGGCTCGATCCTGCTGGGCGCCTTCGTGCTGCTGGGCGCGGCGGCGGCCGTGCTGGGGCTGTTCTTCCGCCCCCGGCTGATGGAGCTGGCGGTGCAGCCGGCGTGGCTGTCGGGCGTGGCCGGCGGGATCCTGGCGCTCGGGCTGGTGTGGGTCACCGTCGTCATCCGCTCCTACCAGCTGGCCCGTCCCGGCTCGCTGTCGCTGGGCGCGAGCACGGCGGGCGCGGTGGCGGTGACGGTGCTGTGCTTCGCGGTGGCGGTGCCGGTCTCCTGGGGCGCCTACAACACCTATGTCGCCCGCGACACGCTCACCAGCATCTTCCAGGCGGGCGGCGGCAACGGCCGCGCCGTCAACACCAAGGACCCCTGGAACGGCCAGTCCCGCGTCAACGTGCTGCTGCTGGGCGGCGACGCGGCCGCCAACCGGCAGGGCGTGCGGACCGACAGCATGACGCTGGCCAGCATCGACACCAAGACCGGTGAGACGGTGCTGCTGAGCCTGCCGCGCAACCTGGAGAACGTCCCGATGCCGGCCGGGCCCTCCCGCGACCGCTTCCCCTACGGCTTCACCGGCGACGGCGCCGGCACCCCGGGCCTGCTCAACGAGGTCTACCAGTACGCCGAGGACCACCCCGACGTGGTGCCCGGCGCGCGCAAGAACCAGCGCGGCCCCGAGCTGCTGAAGGCCACCATCAGCGGGATCCTGCAGCAGCCGGTCGACTACTACATCCTGGTCGACATGTTCGGGTTCGCCGACATCGTGGACGCGATGGGCGGGGTCCGGATCAAGATCACCGAGCCGATCCCGTACGGGCAGCGCGGCGAGGTGCTGCAGCCGGGCGACCGGGTGCTGAAGGGCAAGGAGGCCCTCTGGTACGGCCGGTCCCGCACGCTCAGCAGCGACTACGCCCGGATGGGCCGGCAGAAGTGCCTGCTGAACGCGATCGCCCGGCAGGCCGACCCGCAGACCGTGCTGACCAAGTTCGACCGGCTGGCGGCCGCCACCAAGCGGGCCATCTCCACCGACATCCCGCAGGAGCTGCTGCCGGCGTTCGTGTCGCTGTCCACCAAGGTCAAGGACGGCTCCCGGATCGACAGCCTGCAGTTCGTGCCGCCGCTGATCCACACCGGCAACCCCGACTACGCCCTGATCCGGCGGCTCACCACGCGGGCGCTGGCGGGCGACCGGGCGGGTTCGTCGGCGTCGCCGTCGGCCTCACCGTCGGCGTCGAGCACCAAGACCAGGCCCGCCACCGAGGCCGGCGGAGCCTCGCCGTCACCCTCGCCGAGCAGGACGGACACCAAGCCGGTCTCCCTCGACGACACCTGCCCCAAGTGAGCCGCCCCAGCTGACCCCCGTGGACCGGTCGCCGCCGGCCGGTCCCCGCCTCCACCGGCCGCCCCCGGCCGGCCGCCCCCCGCGAGGAGGATGAGGTGAAGGCCGCGTACCGCCTCCGCCAGGCCGTCAACCTGGTCAACCTGTCGACGCCGCTGGGCCTGCTGCTCGCCGCGGCGGGCACGCGGGCGCCGCGGCGGGTGCTGCGCGCCCCCGGCGGCCTGCTCGTCGCCGGCGGCTACCGCCTGCCGCTGCCGGTGGCGTCGGCCTTCACCGTCGGGAACGTGGTGCTGGTGCGGCGCGAGCCGGAGGCGCTGCTGGAGCGTCCCGGGCTGCTGCGGCACGAGGCCCGTCACTCGACGCAGTACGCCTTCTGCCTGGGCCCGGTCATGATCCCGGCGTATCTGGTGTGCGCGGCGGTGTCGCTGGCGCTGTCGGGCGACCACGCCTCGTACAACCCCTTCGAGCGGCTCGCGGGGCTCGCCGAGGGCGGCTACGAGCGGCGTCCCCTCCGCCGCCCCTGGCGCTCGCGCCGCCGGTGACGCCCGCTCCCCGGGCCCCGCGTACCCGGGCCGGGTGTCTTCGCTGGTCCCCGGAGGGGGGATCATGGAGGGAGACACCGACGAGCGTGAAGGGCGGGTGCGGGTGCCCCAGATCCAGGGCTGCGACGCGTTCCGGGTGGCGATGCCGCGCGGACGGCGGCCGGAGAGCGTCCTGGTGCGGCTGACGGGCCAGGACGACGTGGTGGGCTGGGGCGAGGCCGCCGTCACGGCCCGCGGCCCGGGAGGCGGCGGCGGGGGCGCGGCCGGCGATGTCTGGGCCGACATCGAGGAGCGCATGGGCCCGGCGCTGATCGGGCTCGACCTGGAACGTCCCGAGGACGTGTCGGCGGCGGCCGAGCTGGGCTGCGCCGGAGCCGCCTCCGCGATCGACATGGCCTGCTGGGACCTGTGGTGCCGGTCCCGCGGCGAACCACTGGCGCACGCCCTCGGCGGCACCCGCACCTCGATCGTCACCGGGGCCCGGATCACCCCCGAGCCGCTGCTGGAGACGGTGGTGACCCGGGCCAACCAGGCGGTCGGCGCCGGGCACACCCGGGTCACGGTGGACGTGCGGCCCGGCTGGGACATCGAGCCGGTGCGGCTGATCAGGCAGGCGTTCCCCGCGCTGGCGGTGGTCGCCGACGCCGGGCACGCCTACCGGGAGACGCCCGAGCACCTGGCGGTCATGGAGGCGCTGGACGGCTACGGGCTGCTGGCGATCGCGCGGCCGTTCCCCGGCGAGGACCTGGCGGCGCACGCGCGGCTGCAGCGCCTGGTCGGCACCGCGCTGGCGCCCGGCATCGGCGATCTGGACACCCTGGACGCGGCGATCTCGCGGGAGGCCGGGCGGGTGCTGGAGCTGGGCGTGGCCGGCATGGGCGGGCTGACGGCGGCGCGCGCCGCGCACGACCTGGCGTACGCGGCCGGCTGGGACGTGTGGTGCACCGGCACGGGCGCGTTCGGCATCGGGCAGGCCGCGGCGGTGGCGCTGGCCTCGCTGCCGGGCGTCACGCTGCCCAGCGAGGTGTCCGATCCTGCGGGCGGGCCGGCGTTCGTGTCGCCGCCGGTGCGGTCGTCGGGCGGGGTGGTGGGCGTCCCGTACACCCAGCCGGGGCTGGGCCACGAGATCGACGAGGCGCGCATCGAACGGCTCGCCAGCCGCCGCCTGCGCATCCCCGCGTGACCGGCGGCGGCGATGCCGCCGAGGGCGGGCAGGGCACGGTCTGGGTGGTGGCGGGGCCGCCCGGCTCCGGGAAGACGACGGTGTCGCGGCTGCTGCTGGAACGGCTGCGTCCCGTCCCCGCGCTCCTGGACAAGGACACCGTGTACGGCGCGTTCGTCGCGGCGGTCCTGGACGCGCACGGGCGCGACCCGGGCGAGCGCGAGGGCCCCTGGTACGACGAGCACGTCAAGCGGCACGAGTACGAGGGCATGACCGCGACCGCGCGGGAGATCCGGGCGCACGGCTGCCCGGTGCTGCTGAGCGGCCCGTTCACCGGGCAGATCCGCTCCCCCGAGCGCTGGGCGGGGTGGGTCGGGGAGCTCGGCGGGCCGCCGGTGCGGCTGGTGTGGGTCCGCACCGACGCCGCGACGCTGCGGCGGCGGCTGACCGACCGGGGCTCGCACCGCGACACCGGCAAGCTGGCGGCCTTCGAGGCGTTCGTGGCGCGGATGCGGCCGGAGGAGCCGCCGCCCGTCCCGCATCTGGAGGTCGACAACCGGCCGGCCGCGCCGGTGCCGCTGGAGGAGCAGGTGGAGCGCCTGGTCCGGTTCACCGGCTGACCGTCGTTCAGCCCGAGCCGGGACGGACCAGCCCGGTCTCGTAGGCGTAGACGGCCGCCTGGGTGCGGTCGCGCAGGCCCAGCTTGGTGAGGATCCGGCTGACGTGGGTCTTGACGGTCTGCTCGGCGACGACGAGCCGCTCGCCGATCTCGGCGTTCGACAGCCCGCCGGCGACGAGCGCGAGGACCTCGGTCTCCCGCTCGGTCAGCTCCTCGACGGTCTTGAGCGGCCGTCCGCCGCCTCGGCCGGAGCGGGCGAAGTGGGTGATGAGCCTCCGGGTGACGCTGGGCGCCAGCAGCGCCTCCCCGCCCGCGACGACCCGTACCGCCTCGGCCAGGGCCGAACCGGTGGCGCTCTTGAGCATGAAGCCGCTGGCCCCCGAGCGCAGCGCCTCGTAGACGTACTCGTCCAGGTCGAAGGTCGTCAGGACCAGCACGCGCGCGGTCCCGGCCGCGGTGATGAGCCGGGTGGCCTCCAGGCCGCTCATCACGGGCATGCGCACGTCCATCAGCACCACGTCGGGGCGCAGCGCCTCGGCCCGCTCGACCGCGTCGCGGCCGTCGGCGGCCTCGCCCGCGATGTCGATGTCCGGCCGCGCCCCGAGCAGCACGGAGAAGCCCTCGCGCACCATGGCCTGGTCGTCGGCGATCAGCACCCGGATCGTCACGCCGCTCCCTCTCCCTCGGACGGCACGTGCACCCGCGGCGATCGCACGGGCTCCGGCGCCGGCGCGGCGGGCAGCCGGGCCAGCACCGCGTAGCCGCCGCCGGGGCGCGGACCGGCCTCCAGCGTCCCGCCCAGCATCGCGGCCCGCTCGCGCATGCCGATCAGCCCGTGCCCGCCGCCGGACGCCGCGGCCGGACCCCGCCCGCGGTCCCGCGCGACCGTGCCCGCGGTGTTGGTCACGCGCACGTCCAGGCGGCCGGGCAGGTACTCCAGGCTCACGGTCACCTCGGCGTCGGGGGCGTGCCGCAGGACGTTGCTCAGCGCCTCCTGGACGATACGGTACGCCGACAGCTCCACGCCCTGCGCCAGCGGCCGCCGCGTCCCGGCCACCTCGACCGTCACCGCCAGGCCCGCGCCGCGCACCCCGGACAGCAGGTCCTCCAGGCGGTCCAGGGTGGGCTGGGGCGTGTCGGCCTCCCCGTCGGGGACGGGCGGGCCGTGGTCGCCGCGCAGGACGTCCAGCACCCGGTGCAGCTCGGTCAGCGCCTCGACCGCGTTGTTCCGGATCGTGGCGAACGAGCGGGCCAGCTCCCCCGGCGGGTCGGGCACGCGCAGCGGCGCCGCCTCGGCCTGGATGGCGATCACCGACATGTGGTGGGCGACGACGTCGTGCAGCTCGCGGGCGATGCGGGCGCGCTCCTCCAGCAGGGCCCGCCGCGCCCGCTCCTGCTCGCTGATGTGCAGCTGCTCGGCCAGCCGCCGCACCGCCTCGCCCCGCGACCGCAGCGCGCCGGCCGCCACCAGGACCACGGCCGAGTACACGCTCATCGACAGCACCCCGGTGAACGGGGCCCGGCCGGGGAACGCGACCGCCAGCGCGACGCCCGCCACCAGCGTGAGCACCCACATCTCCACCTGGACCCGCACCCGCGCCCGCATGCCCACCAGCGCCATCACGCTGAGGTGGGCCACCAGGTCGGGCCCGGGCCACAGCGCCACGGTGCCGCGCACCGGGTCGGGGTCGCCCGCCCCGCCCGCGACGGCCGCCGCCGTCACCGCGGCCGCCAGCGACAGCCACCAGCCCGACAGCGGCCAGTACAGCGCCACCACCAGCGCCAGCGCGTGCGCGAACCCCAGCGTCCCGGCCATCTGGTTGGGAACGCCGAAGTCCTCGATCAGGGTGTGCCAGACGACCCCGCACAGGGAGGCGGAGAAGAGCGCGACGGCCACGTGCGGCAGCCACGCCGTCCAGCCCGGGCGCCGCAGCGGCAGCAGCGGCGTGCCCGCCGCCGGCGCCAGGTCCGCGGCCAGTCGCCCGGCCCGCCGCCGCCACACGCCGCCCGTCCTCCGCCTCGCCACGTCTCCCCGCTCCCGCGCACGTCACCCGCCGTCACCCGTCGCGGTCGACGCTAGAGGATCCCGGCGGCGGAGTCGTCACCCGGCGGAGCCACCCCGCCGCGTAGCTCCCGGGAGTGACCCGGGCGCGCTCCGCCCCGCGTCGACTAGTACGACTTGGGCAGCCCCAGAGAGTGCTGGGCGACGAAGTTGAGGATCATCTCGCGGCTCACCGGGGCGATCCGCATCAGCCGCACCACCCCGGCGAGCATGCCCACGCCGTACTCGGTGGTCAGGCCGTTGCCGCCATGGGTCTGGATGGCCTGGTCGACGCAGTGGATCGCCGCCTCGGCGGTGGCGTACTTGGCCATGTTCGCCGCCTCGCCCGCGCCCATGTCGTCGCCCCGGTCGTACAGCCAGGCGGCCTTCTGCCCCATCAGCCGGGCCAGCTCCAGCTCGATCTTGGCGGCGGCCAGCGGATGCGCAAGGCCCTGGTGCGCCCCGATCGGGGTCTTGAACACCTGGCGCTCCTTGGCGTAGGCGATCGCCTTGCCGAGGGCCAGCCGCCCGATCCCGGCGCCCATCGCCGCCGCCATGATCCGCTCGGGGTTGAGCCCCGCGAACAGCTGCAGCAGCCCGCCGTCCTCGTCGCCGACCAGCGCCTCGTAGGGCAGCCGCACCTCGTCCAGATGGCAGACGAACTGCCGCTCCGGCGACACGATCTCCATCTCGATCGGGGTGAAGGTGAACCCGGGGGCGTCGGTCGGCACGATGAACAGCGACGGCCGCAGATTTCCCTTCTGGTCCTCGGTGCGGGCGACGAACAGCACGGCGTCCGACTCGTCCACGCCGGAGATGAAGGTCTTCTGGCCGCTGAGGATCCAGCCGTCGCCGTCGCGGCGGGCGGTGGTGGTGATGCGGTGGGCGTTGGACCCGGCGTCCGGCTCGGTGATCGCGAAGGCCATCTTCACCGACCCGTCGGCGAAGCGCGGCAGCCAGTGGTCCTTCTGCGCCTGCGTCCCGGACCGGGCGATGATCGTCGCGCAGATCGCCGGGGAGACGACCATGAGCAGCAGCGGGCACCCCGCCGCGGCCAGCTCCTCGCACACCGCGGCCAGGTCGCCGATCCCGCCGCCCCCGCCGCCGTACTCCTCGGGCACGTTCACGCCCAGGTAGCCGAGCCGCCCAGCCTCGGCCCACAGCTCGTCGGTCTTCTTCCCGGCCCTGGCCTTCTCCACGTAGTACGCCGCACCGTACTCGGCGCCGAGTCCCGCGACGGCGGCGCGCAGCGCCTGCCGCTCCTCGCTCTCGATGAAGCTCACCGGTGGTCCGTCCCCTCGGAGATGACGGCGAGAACGGCGCCCGCCTCGACCTGCCGCCCGGCGGCGACGTTCAGTTCGGCGACGGTGCCCGCCGCGGGCGCGGCGATGCGGTGCTCCATCTTCATCGCCTCCAGCACCAGCAGCGTCTGGCCCTCGGCCACGGCGGCGCCCGGCTCGGTCTCGACCCGGACGACGGTGCCGGGCATGGGAGCCAGCAGCGAACCGGGCGCGACCAGGTCGCCGGGGTCGGCGAAGCGCGGCAGCGCGCGCAGCGCCACCGGGCCCAGCGGCGAGTCGACGTACACCGCGGCGCCGTCCGGGACGGTCCGCACGTCGAAGCCGTACCGCACCCCGTCGACGTCGAGGGTCACCTGGTCCGGGGACGCGGCCACCAGCCGCACCCCCTCATGGCCTTCGGCGCGCAGGCCGCCGCGGCCCGTCCGGTAGGCGACCTCGACCGCCTCCCCGCCCGGCCCCTCGTACGACCTGCGCCGCGGCTGCGACGGCACGTTCCGCCAGCCCGCCGGCAGCCCGCCCAGCACCGGCGCCGCGGCCCGGTCGGCGGCGGCCTCGGCCAGCGCGGCCGCCCGCGCCGACAGCCGCACCGCGCCCTCGTCGGCGAGCGGACGGGCCAGCTCGTCCAGCCCCACCTGGTCGAGATAGCCGGTCGTGGCTCCCCCGCCCAGGAACACCGGCTCGGCGAGCGTGCGCGCGAGCAGGTCCCGGTTGGTGGTGACCCCGTGGACGCGGGCGCCGGCGAGCGCCGCCCGCAGCCGCCGCGCGGCGGCCGGGCGCGTCGGCCCCCAAGCGATCAGCTTGGCCAGCATCGGGTCGTAGTGGACGCCGACCTCGCCGCCGCTCTCCACCCCGCTGTCCAGCCGCAGCCCGTACCCCGCCGGGACGCCGAACTCGGCGTCGACCCCCGGCACCTCGAACGTGTGCAGGGTCCCGCTGCCCGGGCGCCAGCCGGCCGCGGGGTCCTCGGCGTACAGGCGCACCTCGATCGCGTGCCCGCGCGGCTCCGGCGGCCCGGCGGGCAGCCGCGCGCCCTCGGCGATCTCGATCTGCAGCCGCACCAGGTCGAGCCCGTACACGCACTCGGTCACCGGATGCTCCACCTGAAGGCGCGTGTTCACCTCCAGGAAGAAGAACCGCCGCCCGTCGCCGGCGAGCATGAACTCCACCGTGCCGGCGCCGACGTAGCCGATGGCGCGGGCCGCCTCCACCGCCGCCCGGCTCAGCTCCGCCCGCAGCCCGGCGTCCACGGCGGGCGACGGCGCCTCCTCGATGATCTTCTGGTGGCGGCGCTGCACCGAGCAGTCGCGCTCCCCCAGCGCCCACACCGTCCCGTGCGCGTCGGCGAGCAGCTGCACCTCGACGTGCCGGGCGCCCTCCAGCAGCGGCTCGCAGAACACCGCCGGATCGCCGAAGGCCGACTGCGCCTCGCGGCGGGCCCCGGCGACGGCCTCGGGGAGCTCGGCGAGCGTCCGCACCACCCGCATGCCGCGCCCGCCGCCGCCGGCCGACGCCTTCACCAGGATCGGCAGGTCCGCCTCGGTGACGGCGCCGGGGTCCAGCTCCGGCAGGACGGGCACGCCCGCCGCCGCCATCAGCTTCTTCGCCTCGATCTTGGAGCCCATCGCCTCGATCGCCTCCGGCGGCGGCCCCACCCACACCAGCCCCGCGCCGGCGACCGCCCGCGCGAACGCGGCGTTCTCCGACAGGAACCCGTACCCGGGATGGACCGCGTCCGCGCCCGCGCTCCTGGCCGCGGCGATGATGAGGTCGCCGCGCAGGTAGGTGTCGGCCGGGGCCGCGCCGGGCAGCCGCACCGCTACGTCCGCCTCGCGCACGTGCGGGGACGCCCCCGCCGGCTCGCCCGGCGCCGCCGCGCCGTCGGCGTCGGAGAACACCGCGACCGTCCCGACGCCCAGGTCCCGGCAGGTGCGGAAGACGCGGCGGGCGATCTCGCCGCGGTTGGCCACCAGCAGTCTGTCGATCATTCGCTCGTCACTCACAGGCTCGGCGTTCACGGACTCGTCGGTCACCGGACGGCTCACATGCGGAAGACGCCGAAGCCTCCCCCGGCGCCGCGGATCGGGGCGTTGTGCACGACCGACAGGCACAGGCCCAGCACCGTGCGGGTGTCGCGCGGGTCGATCACCCCGTCGTCGTACAGCCGCCCGGACAGGAAGAACGGCAGCGACTCGGCCTCGATCTGGCTCTCCACCATCTCCCGCATCGCCCGGTCCTGCTCCTCGTCGTACACCTGGCCACCTGTTTCCGCGCCCCGCGCCATGGCCGCCTGCCGGGCGACGATCGACAGCACCCCGGCCAGCTGCTGCGGGCCCATCACCGCCGACTTCGCGCTCGGCCAGGTGAACAGGAACCGGGGATCGTAGGCCCGCCCGCACATCCCGTAGTTGCCCGCGCCGTAGGAGGCCCCCATGACCAGCGTCAGGTGCGGCACCGTGCTGTTGGCCACCGCGTTGATCATCAGCGCGCCGTGCTTGATGATCCCGGCCTGCTCGTACTCCTTGCCGACCATGTAGCCGGTGGTGTTGTGCAGGAACAGCAGCGGCGTGTCGCTCTGGTTGGCCAGCTGGATGAACTGCGCGGCCTTCTGCGCCTCCTGGCTGAACAGCACGCCCTGCGCGTTGGCGAGGATCCCGACCGGATAGCCGTGCAGCCGCGCCCAGCCCGTGACGAGGCTGGTTCCGTACAGCGGCTTGAACTCGTCGAACTCGGAGTCGTCCACCACGCGGGCGATCACCTCGCGCGGGTCGAACGGGATCTTCAGGTCCGCCGGGACGATCCCCGCCAGCTCCTCGGGGTCGTACAGCGGCTCCCTGGACGGCGCGGGCGCCGGACCGGCCTTGCGGTGGTTGAGCCGGGCGACGATGCGCCGCCCCAGCCGGATCGCGTCGGCCTCGTCCACCGCCATGTGATCGGCCAGGCCGGAGGAGCGGGCGTGCATCTCGGCGCCGCCCAGCTCCTCGTCATCGGCCTCCTCGCCGGTGGCCATCTTCACCAGCGGAGGCCCGCCCAGGAACACCTTCGCGCGCTCCTTCACCATGACGACGTGGTCGCACATCCCCGGGATGTACGCGCCGCCCGCCGTGGAGTTGCCGAAGACCAGCGCGATCGTCGGGATCCCGGCCGCCGACAGCCGGGTCAGGTCGCGGAACATCCGCCCGCCCGGAATGAAGATCTCCTTCTGGGTGGGCAGGTCGGCGCCGCCGGACTCGACCAGGTTGATCAGCGGCAGCCGGTTCTCCAGCGCGATGTCGGAGGCCCGGAAGCTCTTCTTGAGCGTCCAGGGGTTGCTGGCCCCGCCCCGCACCGTCGGATCGTTGGCGACGATCATGCACTCGACGCCCTCGACCACGCCGATCCCGGTGACGACACCGGCCCCGACCTGGAAGTCGCTGCCCCAGGCCGCCAGCGGGCTCAGCTCCAGGAACGGCGCGTCGGGGTCCAGCAGCAGCTCGATCCGCTCGCGGGCGAGCAGCTTGCCGCGCCCGCGATGCCGGGCCACGTACTTCTCGCCGCCGCCCAGCAGCACCTTCTCGTGTTCGGCCGCCAGCTCGTCCAGCTTGGCGAGCATCGCCTCGCGCCGCTCCCGGTACTCGGGTCCCTGCGCGTCCAGGGTGCTCTTGAGGGTCACAGGATCGCCTCCGGGACGTCGACGAGGCGGGACCGCAGCCATTCGCCGAGGGCCTTGCCCTGCGGATCGAAGCGGGTCGACGCCGAGACTCCCTCCTGCAGCAGCCCTTCGACGACGAAGTTGACCGCGCGGAGGTTGGGCAGGGTGTGGCGCGTGACGGGGAGGTCGCGCGTCTCGGGGAGGAGCGCGGCGAGCCGTTCCGCCGTGAGGAAGCCGTCGAGCCAGCGCCACTGCTCGGCGGTACGGGCCCAGACGCCGATGTTGGCGTCACCGCCCTTGTCTCCGCTGCGCGCCCCGGCGACCCGTCCGAGCGGGACCCGCACCAGCGGCCCTGGGACGGGGGCGGATGGACGCCTCGGCGACGGCGTTTCGTCCACCGCCGCCGCGCCGCACCCCTCGACGACCCGGCGGGTGCCGTCGGGCAGCACGGCGACATGCTCGATCTCCCCGTTGGGCACGAACGCCGGCGCGTAGACGCCGCAGGGGCTCCCCTTGCCCGGCGGCGAGGTCATCGTGAAGCCCGGATACCCGGCGAGCGCCAGTTCGACGGCCGCGCCGCTGAACGCCCGGCCCACCTTCTCCGGGTCGGGGTCCAGCACGGCGCAGCGCAGCAGGGCCGTGGCCTCCCCCTGCGTCCCGGGGTCGGAGGCGGGGGCGCCGATCATCGTCCACTCCACCTTCGCCGGACGGTCACCGCCGAGGACCGCCTCCAGCTGGGCGCGGGCGAAGTCCGCCTTGCCGTGGACGTCCAGCCCGGTGAGCACGAAGGTCATCTCGTTGCGGTGGCCGCCCAGGTGGTTGAGGCACACCTTGGTGGTCGCGGGCGGCGGGGAGCCTCTCGTCCCGGTGACGGCGACCCGGTCCGGGCCCTCCTGGCGCAGCTCGATGGTGTCGAACCGGGTCGTCACGTCCGGGCCGGCGTAGGCGGGGCCGCCGATCTCGTACAGGAGCTGGGCCGTGACGGTCTCCACGGTGACGGCGCCGCCGGTGCCCTCGTGCTTGGTGATGACGCTGGAGCCGTCGGAGTGGATCTCGGCGAGCGGGAAGCCCGGCACGGCCGGACCGCCCGGCGCCTTTACGTTGTAGATTTCTTGGAAGAAGGCGTAGTTGCCGCCGGTCGCCTGCGCCCCGCACTCCAGCACATGCCCGGCCACGGTGGCGCCGGCGAGGGCGTCCCAGTCGTCGCGGGCCCATCCGAAGTGCGCGGCGGCCGGGCCGGCCACCAGCGAGGCGTCGGTGACGCGCCCGGTCACCACGATGTCGGCGCCGTCCCGCAGGCACTCGGCGATCCCCCAGGCGCCCAGATAGGCGTTGGCGGTCAGCGGAGCCCCGTACCGCGGGTGGACGAAGCCCAGCTCCTCGGCCCGGGGCAGCAGATCGTCGCCCTCCACATGGGCGACGCGGACCCGGACACCGGCCCGCTCGGCCAGCGCCCGCAGCCGCTCGGCCAGCCCGGCCGGGTTGAGCCCGCCCGCATTGGTGACGATCTTCGTGCCGCGCCCGGCGGCCAGGCCCAGGCACTCCTCCATCTGCCGCAGGAAGGTCGCCGCGTACCCGGCGCCGGGGTCCTTCAGCCTCCCCCTGCCGAGGATCAGCATGGTCAGCTCGGCCAGGTAGTCGCCGGTCAGGACGTCCAGCGGGCCGCCCTCCAGCATCTCCCGCACCGCCTCGAAGCGGTCGCCGTAGAAGCCCGAGGCGTTGCCGATCCGCAGTGGACGACTCTGGGGTCGCGTCATGTGCTGCACCCTGCCAGCCGGGCGATAAAAAATCAATCGTGCTTGATTGCTTTGCCGTTCCACCGTTTGGTTGACTGGACGCGCAGCCGAGCCGAGGAAGCGATGACCACGCAGGCACTCCCCCGCGAACCGCAGCAGGACCGCAGCCGCGCCACCCGCGCGCGGCTGCTCGAGGCCGCCGTCGGCTGCCTGGCCTCCGTGGGCTGGGCCGGCACGACCGTGGCCGTGGTCGCCGAGCGCGCCGGGGTGTCCCGCGGGGCCGCCCAGCACCACTTCCGCACCCGCGAGGAGCTGGTCACCGCGGCCGTCGAGTACGGCTCGGACGTGCGCACCGCGCGCATGCGCGAGCACCTGGACGGCCTGGCCGGGCGGCGGCCGTCCACCCTGGAGGTGCTCACCTCCCTGGCCGAGATGTACACCAGCCCGCTGTTCCGGGCCGCCCTGCAGCTGTGGGTCGCCGCGGCCTCCGACGAGCAGCTGCGCGCGCGGGTCGTCCCGCTGGAGGCCAAGGTCGGCCGGGAGGCGCACCGGCTGACGGTGGAGGCGCTGGGCGCCGACGAGAGCGTGCCCGGCGTGCGGGAGAGCGTGCAGGCCACCCTCGATCTCGTGCGCGGCCTGGGCCTGGCCGACCTGCTGACCGACGACTCGGCCCGCCGCTCGCGGCTCCTGCGGCAGTGGGCCGCCACCCTCGAACCGGTCCTGCACCGCTCGCCGCCGCCGTCCGGCTAGCCGTTCGGCCGCGCCTGTTCGATCAGCGGGTCGCCGTGGGTGTCGACGAAGTCGCGGGCGGCCTGGCAGAAGGCCCGGACCCGGTTGGTCTCGCCGGCGGTCCGCCACACCAGCCGCCACTGGAAGGGCAGCCCATCGCTGATCGGGACGTAGGCGATATCCGGGCGGACGTCGTACAGGCTGGCGTGGGTGGGGACGGGGAAGATGCCCCGTCCCGCGCCGACCAGGGCGAACATCTCCTGGATGGTGCCGAACTCCACGCCCCGCTCGATGGGTCGCCCGCCGGGCGCATGGGTCGGAACGGAGAGGGCTTCGAGTTCGTCGGGGACCCCGCGGGGGCGTAGCACCTTGTCGCGGGCAAGGTCGTCCAGGCAGACCGACTCGCGGCGCGCGAAAGGATGCCTGGCCGAGACGGCGAGGACCGGGGGCTCCTGGAACAGGACCGGGCTCTCGCTGAGGTCGGGGGCCATTCCCGGAGCGGCCAGAAGCAGGATGTCGACGGCGTCGCCGTACAGCAGGCCCAGGCCGTCGGCGTAGCGGCTCTCCTGGATGTGGACCTGGCAGGCGGGGTGCCTGGCGTGGAAGACCTCCGCGACCTGGAGGACGAACTGGGCGACGACGGTGCCGAGGAATCCGACGCGCAGCGCCCCGTCGATGCCGCGGCCTGCGGCGACGGCTCGCTCGACCCCGTCGAGGATCTGCTGGTAGGCGGGGCGCAGGTCGTCATAGAGCCGCCGGCCGATCGGGGTCAGGGCCACCCGGCGGCTGGTGCGGTCGAACAGGGCCGCCCCCACCGCCCGCTCGATCTTCTTGATCGTCTTGCTGACCATGGCCACCGAGATGTGCAACCGCTCGGCGCTGCGACCGAAGTGCAGTTCCTCGCCGACCGTCAGGAAGATCTCGATCTCGCGCTGTTCCACAGCGCCTCCGTCCGTCAACCCCGGGGTTAACGATCCTTGCACGGCTGATCGTTGTTCGCGATCCCCCGCCACCCGAGAGTGGGGGTGTGACCGAAAACGGTACGACCAGGGCAAACGAAGGAGAGAACAGATGGGCGCGAACGAACTGACCCTCGTTCTGGGCGGGACCGGAAAGACCGGCCGCCGCGTCGTGCGACTGCTGACCGGCCGCGACCTCCCGGTCCGGATCGGCTCCCGCTCCGGCGGCGTGCCCTTCGCCTGGGAGGACCCCGCGACCTGGGAGCCCGCCCTCGAAGGCGTGCGCGCGGTGTACGTCTCCTACTACCCGGACGTGGCCGCCCCCGGGGCCCCCGAGGCGATCGGCGCCTTCGCCGAACTCGCGGTGCGCTCCGGCGCCCGGCGGCTGGTGCTGCTCTCGGGACGCGGCGAGGAGGAGGCCGTGGCGTCCGAGAAGGCCCTGGCCGCTTCGGGCGCCGACTGGACCGTCCTGCGCGCCGCCTGGTTCGCCCAGAACTTCAGCGAGGGCTACCTGCTCGACCCCGTCCTGGGAGGCCAGGTCACCCTGCCCGCGGGGAACGTCGGCGAGCCGTTCGTGGACATCGACGACATCGCCGAGGTCGCCGCGGCCGTCCTCACTCAGGACGGGCACACCGGCCGCGTCTACGAGATGACCGGACCGCGGCTGCTCACCTTCACCGAAGCCGTCGCCGCCATCGGCGCCGCCGCCGGTCGCGACCTCTCCTTCGTCCGGATTCCCGCCGACGACTTCGCCGCCGCGCTGTCGGCCGAAGGCGTGCCCGACGACGTCACCGGCCTGCTGACCTACCTGTTCACCACGATCCTGGACGGCCGCAACTCCAGCGTCGGCGACGGCGTCCGGCAGGTGCTGGGCCGTCCTGCCCGGGACTTCTCCGACTACGCCAGGGACACCGCCGCCACCGGCGTCTGGAACCGGAAGGACGCGAGATGAGACTCCTGCAGACCGGCACGCTCCTGACCGCCGTCATCTTCGCCGGGCTCATGGCCGGGCTGTTCGTGGGCTTCGTCTGCGGGGTCATGCCCGGCCTGGCCAGAGCGTCCGACCGCACCCTCGTCGACGCGATGCAGGGCATCAACAAGGGCATCCTCAATCCCGTGTTCATGCTCATGTTCGTCGGCTCGATCCCCGTCATCGGGCTGGCCGCCCTGCTCGCCTTCCGAGGGCATGGACGCGAGGCGGCGCCCTGGCTCGTCGCCGCACTGGTGCTCTACGTGGTCGCGTTCATCGTCACCATGGCCGCCAACGTCCCTCTCAACGACCAGCTCGACAGGGCAGGTGACCCCGAGCGCATCCACGACATCGCAGCGGTCCGCGACCAGTACGAAAGCAAGTGGGTCGCTTGGAACATCGTCCGTGCCCTGCTGCACACCGCCTCGTTCGCCTGCCTGGCCTGGGCCCTGGTCCTGTACGGGGCGCACCGGCTCGCCGAGGACCCGGGCACCGCCTCGTCCGCCAAGCCCTCGGCGTACACCGCGACGGACACCGGCCACCTGAACGCCGTCCCCCACCACATCGACCGGCCGCGCCCTCCGGCCCACACCTGACCCTCACCGGCGACCGCGCCGCCTGGAGTTCCCTCCGCCAGGCGGCGCGATGCTCGTTCTCGAGCACGTTCATGACGGACTCCGCCCGGGTCTCGCCCGCCGCACCCCCGTCGTCTCCGCCGTGGCGTGGACAGGCGGACACGCCCGAACGCGCAGCGGCCGTGAGGGGCGTCTCGAGGTCACCTCGAAACGATCAACCCGAGGTCAACGGGAGTTCTTCCCGAGAGGATCTTGTGTTCGCACCTGGCGCCTAACGTCGACGCCCGCTGTGTCGGATTCGATGTGCGGCCTGGGGGCGGGTCGCCTCACAGGGAGGAGCGCGGGATGGGCGAAGAGACTCGGTCTGCCCAGGACCCGGTTTTCACTCGGCGCCGGATGCTGGGGGCGGGCCTTGCCGCAGGAGGTGCGGCGTTGTGGCAGATGGCGCCCAACGTTCACAAGGCTCTGGCGGCACCTCCGCCGAGCAGGCGCCCGTCACTGAACGACATCGAGCATGTCGTGCTCCTCATGCAGGAGAACCGGAGCTTCGACCACTACTTCGGGACCATGTCGGGTGTGGCGGGTTTCTCGGATCCGGATGCGATCCGGTTGTCGACGGGGCGTAACGTTTTCCACCAGCCGACGGACAAGAACCCGTACGGTTACGTGCTTCCCTTCCACCTCGACAGTCGCACGACGGCGGCGCAAGGGATGCCGACGGCCGGCGACTACGCGTGGAACCCGTCGCACATGGCGTGGAACGGCGGCAGGATGGACCAATGGCTGCCTGCCAGTTATCGCTATATCCAGGGCGACCAGAGCCGCATTCCGCTGCTGATGGGATACTTCGACGAGCAGGACCTCCCGTTTCACCGGGCGCTGGCCGATGCGTTCACCATCTGCGACAACTACTTCTGCTCGGTCCTCGGGTCCACCACCCCGAACCGGGTCATGTGGGAAACCGGAACCATCGATCCCAACGGAACGGCCGGTGGCCCCATTCTCATCAACAATATGAACGTCAACAGGTGGAGGACCTACGCGGAGGACCTCACCGATGCCGGCGTGAGCTGGAAATTCTACTGGGAACAAGGAGGAATGCGGAGCCAGGCCTACCCGTATTTCCAGGCGTACCGAGACGCACCGGCGAACTCGCCCCTCTATGAGAACACCCGGACGCCTTCCGCTCCCGGCCAGTTCGAGTACGACGCGCTCAATGATCGGCTTCCGGCCGTGAGCTGGCTGTTCCCTCCGGCAGGGCAGAACGAGCATCCCAATCAATCCATGCCCGCCGCCGGGGCGCAGTACATCGCCTCGAAGATCGACGCCATCGCCGCGAACCCGGATGTGTGGGCCAAGACCGTGTTCATCCTGGTTTGGGACGAGAACGGCGGCATGTTCGACCACGTCCCGCCGCCGACCCCACCGGCCGGCACTCCCGACGAGTTCGTGACCAAGACCTCCCCGGGGGGCGTCAACGGCGGCGGCCTTCCCATCGGTGCGGGCTTCCGTGTCGGTTGCATCGTCGTCTCGCCGTGGACGGCGGGTGGCTGGGTGTGCAGCGAGCCGTTCGAGCACACCTCGAACCTGCGGCTACTGGAGCGGGTGACGGGCGTGGAGTGCTCCAACATCAGTGCCTGGCGGAGGGAGACCTTCGGCGATCTCACCTCGGCCTTCCGCTTCCGCGGCAAACCGGCTGAACCGCCCACGATGCCCAGCACGGCAGGGAACCTCGCGTTGGCCCACTACGAGGTGGCGAACCTGCCCGCACCGGTCGCCCCCAGCGGGCGGCAGGTCCCCCCGGTCCAAGCCCCCGGACGGCGGCCCGTCGTCCCACCCGGCCACGGCAGGTGACGGCCGGGCCAAGCCGGACCACCCTCACCCCTGCCGGTCGGCGGGACGGGTGAGGCGGACGTCCTCGGACCCCCGGCCCGGACAGGTGAGCCGGGCCGGGGCGGGACACGCGGGCGGGCCCCGCGGTGGGTCGTCCGCGGGGCCCTCCCTCCGGGCGGTGATCAGTCGTTGAGCTGTTCGAGGGTGCGGCCCTTGGTCTCGACGGCGAACAGGGCGGTGACGGCGCCGGCGGCGGCGACGCAGCCCAGGACGGTGAACACGGTGACGAGGCCGCCGCCGGCCCCGATGTCGGCGCCGACCACGACCGGGCCGATAATCACGCCGAGCCGGTGCCAGACCCCGCCGAAGGAGGCGCCCAGCGCGCGGCTGCGGGTCGGGTAGAGCTCGGGCGTGTAGAGGTAGAGGCTGACGTTGGTGGCGTACACGAACAGGGTCGCGACCGAGGCCCAGACCGCCACCTGGCCGCCCGACACGGCGCCCGACAGGGCCAGGGGGATCAGGGCCGCGGCGGCGCCGCCCATGCCGACGGCCAGCGCGGGGCGGCGGCCGACGCGGTCGATGACCAGCGCGACAATGAGGCAGCCGAGCAGGCCGGTGATGTTGCTGAGCGGCGTGAACCGCAGCGCGGCCCCCAGGTCGAGGCCGAAGTCCTTGGTGTAGAGGGACGGCAGCCAGGCCGTGATGCGGTGGTTGACGTAGTAGGCGAAGAACCAAGCAGCGAGATCACCACGGTGCGGCGCAGGTAGCGTCCGGCGAACAGGTCGCGCACGGTGCTGCGGCCGGTGCGGACGGCATCGGGCGCGAACAAGGGGGCCGCGCGGACCGGTGTATCTTTGCGTTGAGGCTTCGCACCCTCGCGTCGAGATCTTTCCGCCGCCCCCGGGCGGCCACCGGAGGGAGGCCGGGCCGGGCGGCAGCACCGCCCGCCGATCGTCGATGACACGCAGAACCCCGGGCCGCCCCGACGCGGTCGACCTGATCCTCGAGCAGTGGCGGCGCGAACTGCCCGCCGTCGACGCCTCCCCCATGGAGGTCTTCGGCCGCCTGCACCGCAGCTTCCTGCGCTACCAGAGCCTCCTGTCGGAGCTGTTCGACCGCTACGACCTCAACATGGCCTCCTTCGACATGCTCGCCACCCTGCGCCGCTCGGGCCCTCCGTACCGCCGCACCGCCGGCGAGCTCGCCGAGATCTCCCTGCTCACCACCGGGGGCATCTCCCTGCGCCTCGACCGGCTCGAGAAGGCGGGCCTGGTCGTGCGGGAACGCGACGCCGAGGACCGGCGGGTCGTGTACGCGCGGCTCACCGACAAGGGCCTGGAGGTCGCCGGCAGCGTCGCCCGCGCCCACTTCGCCAACGAGGCCCGCATGCTCGACGGCCTCACCGACGCCGAGCGCCGCCAGCTCGGCCGCCTGCTCAGCAAGCTGGAACGCTCGCTGGAGAAGGCCGAGCGGACGCCGTCACTGCCCCGCGGTCAGCTCCCCGCCCAGGGCAACGGCTCCTCGTCCATCCCCCAGTAGACGCTCTTGTTCCTGGTGTAGCCGAGAATCCCGGCGCGGCCCTTCTCCGTGCCGATGCCGCTCTCCTTCCAGCCGCCGAACGGCGTGGAGACGCTGAACTGCTTGTAGGTGTTCACCCACACCGTCCCGGCCTCGACGCGCCGCGCCACCCGCCAGGCCGCCCGGTAGTCGCGGGTCCAGACGCCGCACGCCAGCCCGTACACGGTGTCGTTGGCCTGCCGGACCAGGTCCTCCTCGTCGGTGAACGGCAGCGCCACCAGCACCGGGCCGAAGATCTCCTCCTGGCACGTCGCCGCGTCGTTCGGCAGCCCGTCCAGCACGGTCGGCAGGTAGTAGGCGCCCGCGGCATACCCCTCCCCCTCCGGGGCCCGGCCGCCGCACAGCACCCGGGCGCCCTCGGCGCGGGCCCGGTCGACCATCGCCGCCACCCGGTCCCGGTGCGCGTGCGTGACCAGCGGCGCCACCTGTGTGGCCGGGTCGTCCCCCGGCCCGACCCGCAGCTTCTCCGTCGCCCGCACGATCCGGTCGAGCACCTCGTCGTACCGGTCGGCGTGGACGAACAGCCGCGAGCCCGCCACGCAGCTCTGCCCCGAGGACGAGAAGACCCCGAAGAGCACCCCGGCCACCGCCTGGTCCACGTCGGCGTCGGGCAGCACGATCGTCGGCGACTTGCCGCCCAGTTCCAGCGACACCGGCATGATCTTCTCCGCGGCCGCCGCGCCGATCTTCCGTCCCGTCGCGGTCCCGCCGGTGAAGCTGACCTTCCCGACCCCCGGATGCCGCACGATCGCGTCCCCGACGATGCCGCCTGGCCCCGGCAGCACCGACAGCAGCCCCGCCGGCAGCCCGGACTCGGAGATCAGCCGGCCCAGCGCCAGCGACACCAGCGGCGTCCACTCGGCGGGCTTGAGGATCACCGCGTTCCCGGCCGCGAGAGCCGGCGCGACCTTCTGGGCGTCGCTGGCGATCGGCGAGTTCCACGGGGTGATCGCGCCGACCACCCCGATCGGCTCGTGCAGGCTCACCGTGAGGTACGGGCCTCGCGGCGGCGTCCAGGCGTCCTCCAGGGTCTCCAGCGCCCCGGCGAAGTAGCGGAACGTCCCCGCCGCGCTGGCCACCAGCGCCCTGGTCTCGTTGATGGACTTGCCAGTGTCGGCGGTCTGCAGCCGGGCCAGATCCTCGGCCCGCTCCGCGATCAGGTCGGCGATCCGCACCAGGACGCGGGCCCGCTCGTGCGGGAGCAGGTCCCGCCAGCCCGGCTCGGCGGCGGCCCGCCGCCCCGCCTCGACCGCCTCGTCCACGTCCCCGGCCGAGGCCTGGCGCAGCCCGGCGATCACCGCGCCGGTCGCGGGATCGCGGGTCTCGGCATAGGCCCCGCCCCCCTGCCGCCACTGGCCGCCGACAAGGATCTCGTCCGTCACACGCATAGAGCAGCCCCTCCAGAGGTCCGGATGTGCCGACTATATCTTTGCACTAAACCTTCTGCGACAGTCGGCGGGGCGCACTGCCGACCTCGGAGTTCTGGTCTGACTCATCAGCCCTCGGCCGGTGCGAGCGAGGCGATCATCCGCGGGTCGAGCCCGACGGCCGGGTCGATCTCACGGGCGGCCCGAAGAGCGGCCGAGAGGGTGGCGGCGGCCAGATGGGCGAGGTCGTCCCGGGTGAGGTCGCGGTGCTCGAGGTGATCGATGAGGATCTCGTCGAGGTAGCCGACCCAGCCGCCCATGGTCGTGCGCAGAGCGGGACGCACGGGCTCGGCGACACCCAGGGCGTTCAGCAGGCGGACGGCGCCCTGCCAGCGCAGATCCTCGATGATCGCGTGGACCTGCGGGTCGGACCCGTTCCCGCCGCGCATCAGGGCGAGGAACCCCTTGGCGTTGGCCTCCATGTGGGCGATGTGCCGGGAAAGCGCGTCGTGGAGCAGCTCCGCGGGCGTGTCGCCCACCGGCGCCGACTCATGGACGGCCTTCAGCCGGTCGGCGGCGGCGAGGATCGTCGCGAGATAGAGCCCCCGCTTGTTGGTGAAGTGATGGGCGATGAGGCCGTAGGCGACGTCGGCGCGCCGGGCGATCTCGGCGGTCGTCACCTCGTCGTAGGCGCGCTCGGCGAACAGCGCCGAGGCCGCCTCGATCAGCAGGGCGCGGCGGTCGGTGGATGTCACGGGACTCCGGGGTTGACGGTCTGGATGCGCTGAACCTATCGTCCCGACTGATTGATTATCAGTCAAGGAGGAGCGGATGGGCGGTATGACGTTGCGGGACGCCCCGGTGCTGGTGACCGGGGCCTCCAGCGGGATCGGCCGGGCGCTGGCCTTCGCGCTGGCCGGGCGGGGCGCCCGGCTGGCGATCGCCGCCCGCCGCACGGCCAACCTCACCGAGATCGCCGATCAGATAGCGGCGGAACACGAACGTCCAGTGATCATCGAGGCCGACCTGTCACGCGCCGGCGCCGCGGCGACGCTGGCCGAGCAGGCTCTCGCCGAACTGGGATCGGTGCGGGTCCTGATCAACAACGCCGGGGTGGCGGTGGTGGGCGCCCAGGGCACCCTGGGGGACGACGCCCAGGTCCGCGCATTGTTCGAGACCAACTTCTGGTCCCCGCTCGCGCTGACCCGCGCACTGCTCCCGGGTCTCCAGGCCGTCGCCAACGTCACCTCCAGCCTCCAGGCCGTGCCCATCCCCTCGCTCGCCTACTACGGCGCGTCCAAGGCCGCCCTGGCCCACGCGACACGCACCCTCCGCCACGAGCTGGCCGACGTCTCGGTCCTGGAAGTGGTGCCCGGCGCCACCGACACCGACGCCCGCGACATCGACCTGCTGCCCTGGCGCTCGACCCCGATGCGCACCCCGCCGCCCGTCTCCCCGGAATCCGCCGCCGACGCCATCGTCACCGCCCTGGAACGCGGCCGCACACGCCGCGTCCACCCACGCACCTCACTGCTACCGCTGGAACTCCCAGCAATCGGCCGCCTGATCGCCCGCACCGTAACCCGCCGCCTGACCCTCACCCAATAAAGGCCCAGCACGCCCCACCCCACAAAGAACAACTTGGCACCCAAACCCAGGCTGCCCGTCCACCCCCAACACTTCCGCCCGAACGGGAACACGCCCACACCGATCGGTTGCGTACAGCCAACTCCAGAAAGGGCCGCGGACGCCCTCAGACCAAGCCGTCCGCGGGTGTAAGGCCGCCGAGTGCACCTGGCCGTGGTAAGCCAAGGTGCAAGCGCGGCGCCTTGCTGGACTGCTGAACTCTTGGGCGGGCGCAGCCTGGGCCGCCCGTTCTACCCGCCCACAAGCCCATGGCCCAGGCAGCAAGACCATGGTGGGCGCGTATCGGTCCAAATCAAGCTGTAAACGTCGACACCACGCACCGAAGAAGCACCGCGCCTCTCAACACCACAAATACAGCTAGCCACCGCAGTCGCGCGATAGCCGCAGCGATCACGTCTGACCACCCGCCTCATAGAGGCCGACACGATAGAAGCGGCACAAGCCTCGGGCACGCACAGCTCCCACCGCCAAGACTCCCGCGCCCAAGCCCCCGGCCTGTACTCGCTGGTGGAGGCCCGCGCCACCCTCGACCAGGCCGACACCTGGCCTCGCCCGCCAGCGCTACGCCTTCCACATCGTGGACACCGACGCGGCGTGGCGATGCAGGCGTCAGGCGAGTACAGCTGGCGCCAGGAGCAGCCCATCGCCGTGCGTCGGGTTCTCACGGGTCGCGTCAGGAGTCGGCCCTACGGCGGCGGCCCGCTGTCAGCGCTTCCTCGCCCACAGCTACGCCGCCCAACGCACCGCGGACACTAACTCGGGTGACAGTCGAGGGCATCGGGGTGTGTACGGGTCGCGTCAGGAGGAGGCGCAGCGTCTGGGACGGCTGCTGCGGCCCAAGTCCTCCGGGCAGGGCGCCCGGTTCTACGCGGTGGTGGCGCGTGACACGCTCGATCAGGACTACGCCGCC
>NZ_JBHSON010000113.1:0-33380 GCF_042656285.1 Actinomadura rugatobispora
GAGGCCGCCGCCGCGGGCCTGCCCGCGCTGGCGGGCGACGCGCGGGCCGTGCTGGACGGCCAGGCGGCGCACGTGCTGGCGGGCGCGGGCCTGCCGGCGGAGGCGCGCGGCAGGGCGCTGGCGGCGATGGGCGGGTTCCGGGCCGTCCAGGACCACCGGCGGGCCGACCGCGCGGCGCTGCACGCCGCCCGGCTGGCGATCAGGGAGATGGGGCACCGGGCCGCGGTCCCGGCGATCCGCGAACTGCTGGCCTCGGTCGACCCGGCCGGGGACGTCCACCGTCAGGTGGCGGTGATCCTGGCCGAGGCCGAGCGGCGCCCCGACCGGGACCACGACGTGATCGTCACCGATCCGGACGTGCCGTCGTGGGGGCGGCTGGCGGGGGCGCTGGCGGTCGGCGCGCACCTGGCGACCGGTAACGGCGTGGCGTGGAACCTGGCCGACGGCGGCGACGAGGACCCCGCCGGCACCAAGGAGCGGCTGGCCCAGAGCTGGGGCGTCACCGACCACGACGGCTGGCGCGAGCAGATCGACGCGCTGCTGGCCGCCGAGAACAGCGATCCGGCGATCCAGGCCGTGCTCGACCGCCGCCGCCGGGGCGACGACGAGTACGCCTGGCAGGACGCCATCGCCGTGTGGTGCGGCGAGAAGGACATCTCGACGGACACGACGACCGCGCTGATCAAGCTGTCCACGCGCGTCCTGCGGTACGAGGCGCGGTTCCGGGCCGACGGGGCGCTGGCCCCCGACGGCCGGATCGGCAGCGTGTACGGCTACGACTTCGGCCGCGCGGTCAACATGGCGCGCTGGGGGCGCAACGCCGGGTACTGCGCCGCCGACGAGGCCGAGAAGTGCGTGCTGATCGCCGGGGACCGGGCCCGCCGGACGTACGGGTCGTGGGCGGAGTTCTCCGCCGGGTACACGCTGGGCCGGATGCTGCGGTTCGACGACGACGAGTTCGGCGAGTGGTACGAGCGGTCGGTCGCCGTCCACCGCATGCTCCTGGACGATCCCGGCAGCCCCTGGCGCAAGCTCGCCTGGGGCTGATCGGCCCGGGCCGGCCGGGGTCAGCGATCCCCGGTGACGGCGGCGTCCCACGCGGCCGTCAGCACGCCCGCCTCGCCGCCCTCCACCAGGTGCGGCGCCCCGAAGGCCATCGCCGCCTCGACCGCCGCGAGGAAGGCGCGGCGCCAGGGCGGTTCGAAGTACTCCTCGGTCTCGCCGTCCTCGACGACCACGGCGATTCCCGGGCGCCCTCGGGACCGGGCGGCCAGCCACGCCATCCGGTACACCGCCGTGAACCCCGACCCGACGGGGGACGCCGCGGTCCCGATGGCGCGGGCGCCGGGGATCGCCGTGACCCCTTCGTGCGGGGTGCCCAGGTAGGGCCCGGGGTTGGGCTGCGCGGCGAGCCAGCGGTCCCAGGCGGCGCTGTAGGCCTCGCCCGCGCCGGGGTGGCGCGCGGACGCGAGCCGCTCGGCCCTTTCCTGGGTCAGCCCGCGGGTCGCCTCGATCACCTCGGCGACCCGCTCGCCGTGCGGGCCGAACAGCGCCGACACGGGCAGTTCCGCGACGACGTCCACCGACATGGCGCGCGTGTAGCCGGCCTCCGGGACCAGCTCGGCGTTGGCCCGGTCGATCCGCTCCCGCCAGCGCTCGTCCTCGGGCGGGACGACCTCGACCCGGAAGAGCCGGCCCGGCCAGTTCCAGACCGTGAGGCCGCCGAGGGAGCGCGTGGCGACGATGTACGGCGGCTCGGGGTCGGGGTTCGCCACCCGGCGTCCCGCCTCCGCCCCGGCCATGCGGCCGGGGTCGGCGTCGGCCACGTAGACGTACCCGGAGGAGGGCCCGGAGGCGGGCCCGGAGGCGGACGCGGGGGCGGGGCCGGTCACGCGGCGAGGAGCGCGTCGATGTCGGCGTTGATCGCCCGCTTGCCCGCCTCGTCCAGCGAGGAGGCGGTCACGGCGTTGCGGGCGAGGGCGGCCAGGTCTGCGCGGCCGAGCCCGAAGGTGTCGGCCGCCACCCGGTACTCCCCGGTCAGCGTGGTGTCGAACATGGGCGGGTCGTCGCTGTTGAGGGTGACGAACAGCCCCTCCTCCAGCATGCGGGGCAGCGGATGGGACGCCACGTCGGGGATCTGCCCGGTGCACACGTTGGAGGTCGGGCACACCTCCAGGGGGATCTGGGTCTCGCGCAGGTGCGCCACCAGCCTCGGGTCCCGGACGCAGCTGAGGCCGTGCCCGATCCGCTCGGCGCCCAGCCCCTCCACGACCTCCCAGATCGTCTCCGGGCCCGTCATCTCCCCGGCGTGCGGGAGGCTGCGCAGGCCGGCGGCGCGGGCGGCGCGGAACGCGTCGCGGATCGCGTCGGTGTGCCCGGCGCGGGCCTGCTCGATCCCGGCCAGCCCGAACCCGACCAGCGCCTCGGGGGGATGCTCGAGGGCCTGGTCGAGGGTGCCGCCGACGAAGTCCCCGGGCAGGTCGGCGGGGACGTCGAAGATGTAGGCCATCTGGACGCCGTGCAGTTCGCGCGCCCGCCGGGCCGCGATGTCCAGCGCCTCGGTGACCGCGGCGGGCGGCATCCCGACCAGCCGGTGGGCGTGCGGGGTGACGGTCAGCTCCACGTAACGCACGTTCTGCGCGGCCAGGTCGCGGGCGCTGCCGAGCACCAGGGTGGCGACGTCCTCCGGTTCCCGGACCAGCGCGTTGACCGCCTGGTAGACCTCGGCGAAGTGCGGGAAGTCGCGGAACTCGTAGAAGCGCCGCAGTTCCTCCTCGCCGGTGGGCACCGGACCCCCGGGGTGGCGGCGGGCCAGTTCCAGGACGGTGGGGACCGACGCCGAGCCGACCAGGTGGACGTGCAGCTCGACCTTCGGGAGCGCGTCGATGAACGCGTGCAGATCGTTGATCGTTGTGGACACGCGGGGACGCTAACAGCGGTGTCCGGGCGCGCGATAGGACATCCGGCGTTATCTAACACAACAATGTCAGAATGGCCGTATGCGCGCGTCCCGGCTGATCTCACTGGTGCTCCTGCTGCAGTCGCGGGAGCGGATGACGGCCGCCGAGCTGGCCCGCGAGCTGGAGGTCTCCGAGCGGACCGTGTACCGGGACGTGGAGGCGCTGTCGGCGGCGGGCGTCCCGGTGTACGCCGAGCAGGGCCGCCGCGGCGGCTACCGCCTCGTCGGCGGGTATCGGACCCGGCTGACCGGGCTCAGCCGGGAGGAGGCCGAGGCGCTGTTCCTGTCCGGGCTGCCCGGGCCGGCCGAGGACCTCGGGCTCGCCGACGCCGTGGCCGCGGCGGAGCTGAAGGTGCTGGCCGCGCTGCCGGCCGCGCTCCGGGACGCCCCCGTGCGGGCCGGCCTGCGCTTCCACCTGGACGCCCCCGGCTGGTTCGGCCGCTCCGGCCCGCCGCCGGTGCTGCGCGAGCTGGCCCGGGCCGTGTGGCGGGACGAGATCGTCCGGTTCCGCTACCGCCGCGACCGGGACCGGGCGGCCGAGCGGACCGCCGAGCCGTACGGCCTGGTGCTGAAGAGCGGCACCTGGTACCTGGTCGCGCGGGTGGGCGACCGGCACCGCGAGGGCCACCGCACCTACCGGGTGGACCGGATGTCCGACCTGGTCCCGACCGGGGAGCTCTTCGACCGCGACGCGGACTTCGACCTGCCCGGATACTGGTCCGTGCAGGCCGAGGCGTTCCTGCGGGCGATGCTGCGCGAGGAGATCACGGTGCGGCTCAGCCCGGCCGGGCTGCGGGCGCTGCGGTACGCGGTCGAGCCGTACGCGGCGCGGCGGGCCGCGGAGGCGGCCGGGGAGCCCGACGGCGACGGCTGGGTGGTCACCACGCTGCCGATCGAGTCCGCCGAGGTGGCCCGCTCCGAGCTGCTGCGGCTCGGCGCCGACATCGAGATCCTCGACCCGCCCGGACTGCGCGCCGAGATCGCCGGGACGGCCGCCCGCATCGCCGCCCTCTACGGGGAGCCGCGGCACGGCCCCCGCGCGGAGGGAGGCGAAGCGAGAGGCGAGGGGCCGTGACGCCCGGTCAGCGATAGCCGGTGACGTCGGCGGGCTTGCCGGCCGACTCCACCTCGGCGATGTAGCGCCAGGCGTCGGGACGGCTCCCGTCGGCGTCGGTGAAGCCGTACACCTGGGCCAGCCCGCCGCTGGACAGCGACTGCCCGTTCCACCGCGCCCGGTCGGGGTCGGCGGCCAGGGCCGCGACCGCCCGCCCGACGAACGCGGGCGACTCGGAGATGGCGAAGTGCTCGTTGACGCGGGTGCCCTCCAGCCAGGTGTCCTCGGTGACGCCGAAGTGCTCCAGCATCGCCTCCGACCGCAGCCAGCCGGGGGTCAGCGACACCGCGGTGCCGCCGTGCCCCTTGATCTCCTCCGACAGGGCCAGGCCCATGCGGATCACCGCCCATTTGGCGATGTCGTAGAAGAAGCCGTTCTGCCAGCGGTAGGCGGCGTTGGTCTCGGCGGTGCCGTCGGTCATCTCGACGACCAGCCCGCCGGGGTTCCTGATCAGCAGCGGGAGGGCGCGGTGGCTGGTGATGGCGTGGGTGTCCAGCGCCAGCCGGAACAGCCGGAGCCCGTCCTCCAGCGGCAGGTCCCACAGCCTGGTGTCGAACTTGGTGAGGTGGTCGGCGCCCCAGATGTCGTTGACCAGGACGTCGAGGCGGCCGTGGTCGGCGTCGATCCGGTCCACCAGGCGCGTCACCTGGTCGGGGTCGAGGTGGTCCACCGGGACGGCGACGCCCTCGCCGCCGGCCGCGGTGACCAGTTCGGCGGTCTCCTCGATGGTCTCGGGACGGTCCATCTCCGAGCGCCGCTCGCGGGTGGTGCGGCCGGTGGCGTAGACGGTGGCGCCGGCGGCGCCCAGCTCCACGGCGATGCCGCGCCCGGCGGCGCGCGTGGCGCCGGCGACCAGCGCGATCTTTCCCGCCAGCGGGCGTTCCCGCCGGTCGCCGTCAAGGGTGTTCTCGGTCGTGTTCTGGCTCATGGGGACGATGCTGGCAGCGAAACCTGACAGCCCGCGTCAGCCTTTCCGGCGGACGCGGGACAGGTCAGGGGGCGGAGGTCAGGGATTGAAGATGCTGACGCCGCCCGGCCCCACCAGGAAGCCGAGGACGATCAGGACGATGCCGAAGATCAGCTCGCGTCGCGCGATGATGACATAGATACCCGCGATGATCAGGGCCACCGCGATGAGCCACAGCAAGGTAAGCATGGTCGCGGGGTCCCCGGCCCCGCGACCATGAAACGGCCTTGCCGAAACGGATGTCCGAAATTACCGTTTTGTTATAACGCTAGGGGGTGGCGGCGGGCTCCCCGCACAGCCGCAGCGCGTTGGCCACGATCCGGTGCCCGGCCCGCCCGGTCGCCGTCAGGATCGACTCGGGGTGGAACTGCACCGCCCACCGCCGCCGCGCCGGGTCCTCGATGGCCATCACCACGTCCCCGGTGAGCGCGGTGACCTGGAAGCCCTTCACCTGATCGGGCGTGGCGTGCAGGGAGTGGTAGCGGGCCGCGGTGAACTCGTCGGGCAGGCCCTCGAACAGCGCCCCGCCCGCCACCTTGACCCGTCCCGGCTTGCCGTGCGACGGCTCGGGCAGCAGCGCCAGTTCGCCGCCCGCGTGCTCGACCATCGCCTGCAGCCCCAGGCACACCCCGAAGACGGGCAGCGCGCGCTCGTCGAGGGCGTCCAGCAGCGCGCCGGTGGCGAAGTCCTCCGGACGGCCCGGCCCCGGCGACAGCACGACCAGGTCGGGCGCGTGCTCGTCCAGCATCGGGACCGGGAAGCCGTGCCGGAGCGTGACCACGTCGCAGCCCTCCTGGCGGAAGTAGTCCGCGAGGGTGTTGACGAAGGAGTCCTCGTGGTCGACGACCAGGACTTTCAGGCCCTCCCCCGCGCGCTCCCCCTCCGGGCCGCCGGGCGCGGCGGCGGCGCCGTCCCGCGCGCCGTCGTCCTGCACGCCGGACGCCTGCGACTCGGCCAGCGCGCCCAGCAGCGCGCTCGCCTTGAGGTGGGTCTCCCGCTCCTCCTCGTCGGGGTCGGAGTCGTACAGCAGGGTGGCTCCGGCGCGGACGGTCGCGATCCCGTCCTTGATCTGCGCGGTGCGCAGCGTGAGCCCGGTGTTCATCGACCCGTCGAAGCCGACGAACCCGACCGCCCCGCCGTACCAGCGGCGCGGGGTGTCCTCGTGGTCCTCGATGAACTGCATCGCCCAGGTCTTGGGGGCGCCGGTGACCGTGACCGCCCACATGTGGGTGAGGAAGGCGTCGAGCGCGTCGAAGCCGGGGCGCAGCCGCCCCTCGATGTGGTCGACGGTGTGGATCAGCCGCGAGTACAGCTCGATCTGCCGCCGCCCCAGGACCCGGACGCTGCCCGGCACGCAGATCCGCGACTTGTCGTTGCGGTCCACGTCGGTGCACATGGTCAGCTCCGACTCGTCCTTGGCCGAGGACAGGATCGTGCGGATCTGCTCGGCGTCCTCCAGCGCGTCGGCGCCGCGCCGGATCGTCCCGGCGATCGGGCAGGTCTCCACCCGGTCCCCGCCGACCCGCACGAACATCTCCGGGGAGGCCCCGACCAGGTGCTCGCCCTCGCCGAGGTTGAACAGGAACTCGTACGGCGCCGGGTTGGTCTCGCGGAGCCGCTCGAAGAACGCCGGGGGCGAGTCGCAGCGGGCGGACATCGCGTGCCCGGGGGTCACCTCGAAGAGGTCGCCGCGGACGAACTTCTCCTTGGCGTCCCGGACCATCTGCGCGTACACGCCGGGGACCGGCTGCGGGGGCAGCTCGGCGGCGGCGGAGGGCTCGAGGGCGGGCGTCGGCTCGGTCTCGCGGGACAGTCCCGCGGTGCTCGCCCCGTCCACCTCGAAGTCGTAGGACATCCGGTGCGAGGTCTCCCGCTTGCGGTCGACCACGATCATCTCGTCGGCCAGGTGCAGCACGAGGTCGCGCTGGTCGGCGGAACGCTCCAGCCGGGTGCGCAGCGGCTCGAACTGCAGCGACAGGTCGTAGCCGAACGCCCCGTACAGGCCCAGGTGCGGATCGTCGCAGCGGAACAGGTCGATCACGGCGCGCAGCGCGCTGAAGACGGTGGGCTGGCGGCTGCGCTCCTCCTCGGGGAAGAACCCCTCGGCGGGCGGCACGTGCACCCGCACCGAGCCCGGCTCGTCGGCCCGCGCCTCCCCCACCGCGCGCAGGACGGCCGCGATCGCGGGCAGCACCACCCGGCCCCGGCCGTTGAGCGCCCGGGCGGTGACCGTGCGCCCGCGCGCGACGATCTCCAGGCACGGGTCCAGGTAGGCCATGTGCCAGCGGCTGTAGCGGCCGGGATACTCCATGCCGGAGCTCAGCACGCCGCCCCGCCGCTCGCCCAGGGCGGCGACGAGGTCGTTGAGCACGTCGGACCTGCGTTCGGAATCGACCGGTGTCGCCGTACGGGTCACCCGTACTCCCCCGGCCGTCGTGAACTCGCTGCACTGCGATCGTTCTGGGACGGTCTCCACCGCGGTGGCCCCTCAAGATCGGGCCCTCTGCCCGGGGCCGCCGCGAACACGGGACGACCGCCGGGTGAGGGCGGTCGCCTGGATGTCGGAACAGCTCGAACCGGCGCCGCCTCAGCGGCGCCACCACCACCGGCGCGGGCGGGTCACGGTTCGCATGCGGAGAGCGTACCCGCAGGCGGGGCCATGGGCCAAGCCGCCGCCCGCCGTGTCGCCCCAGGGTTTGCATCAGCGGCGGACCTTGCCATCATGAGAGCGCAAGGGTTCGCTTACGGAACGGGGGCCGGCTCCCATGACGAGCGCGGGCAGGGAGAACACCGAGTTCGAGCTGCGCGGGGTCAACCACCTGGCGCTGGTGTGCAGCGACATGAAGCGGACGGTGGACTTCTACCAGGGCGTGCTCGGCATGCCGCTGATCAAGACCATCGAGCTGCCGATGGGCTGGGGGCAGCACTTCTTCTTCGACTGCGGCGGCGGGAACGCGCTGGCCTTCTTCTGGTTCCCGGACGCGCCCGAGCCGGTGCCGGGGGTGTCGGCCCCGCGGAACCTGCCCGACCGCGGCGAACTGCTCTCGGCGGTCGGATCCATGAACCACATCGCCTTCGACGTGCCGCCGGAGCGGATCGAGGAGTACCGGGACCGGCTGATCGCCAAGGGCGTCGACGTCGGCACCCTGCTCAACCACGACGACAGCGAGTTCGGCGTGGCGCCCGAGCCGCACGACGGGGTCTTCGTGCGGTCGATCTACTTCAAGGACCCCGACGGGATCCTGGTGGAGTTCGCCGCCTGGACGCGGGAGCTGAACTCCCCCGGCGACGTCCGGCACGAGCCGAAGACCTCCGCCGACCGCACGGTCTGATCCCCGGCCAGGTAACGGCACGGCGCGCACCACGCGGCACGCCTTCCGGTCCTGGCGACGAAACCCCAGGTCAGTCGTCCCTTTTTCGACCCGGTGTGGATGGAACGATCCACCCAAGTCGTGCCGTCACCGATATCCCCTTGTGATCCCGGTCGGGGTAGGCTCACGCAGTTTTCACCCCTGTGACCGGGCCGGACCGCGATCCGGGCGGCCCGCGCGACGAGGAGGACCTGTTGGCCTCGAGCTCCCAGGAACCGCCGCAGCCGCGGCGTTCCGACCGCAGCCCCTGGAACTGGCTGTTGATCGTTCCGGTGCTGATCCCCCTGCTGACCTTCCTGTTCAACCGTGACGAGCCGCGGATCGCCGGCTTCCCCGCCTTCTACTGGATCCAGTTCCTGTTCATCCCGCTGGGCGTGACCTGCACGGTGATCGTCTACCGCGCGACCAGGAAGCGGGGCTGACGTGTCCGACCACATCCCCGAACTGATCATCTTCACCGTGCTCTTCCTGCTGGTCAGCGGGATGGGCTTCGTCGCGGCCCGGTGGCGCCGGCCGGACACGATGGACAGCCTCGACGAGTGGGGGCTGGGCGGCCGCAGCTTCGGCAGCTGGATCACCTGGTTCCTGATCGGCGGCGACCTCTACACCGCCTACACCTTCGTCGCCGTCCCCGCCCTCGTCTTCGGCGCGGGCGCCGCCGGCTTCTACGCGGTGCCGTACACCATCGTGGTCTACCCGCTGGTGTTCCTGGTGCTCATCCGGCTCTGGTCGGTGTCGCACGTGCACGGCTTCGTCACCCCGGCCGACTTCGTCCGCGCCCGGTTCGGCTCGCCCACCCTGGCGCTGGCCGTCGCGATCACCGGGATCGTGGCGACGATGCCGTACATCGCGCTGCAGCTGGTCGGGATCGAGGCGGTGCTGAAGGCGATGGGCGTGCACGGCCACCTGCCGATCGTCATCGCGTTCGCCATCCTGGCCGCCTACACCTACCAGTCGGGGCTGCGGGCGCCGGCGCTGATCGCCTTCGTCAAGGACATCCTGATCTACCTGGTGATCATCGTGGCGGTGCTCTACATCCCGTCCCGGCTGGGCGGCTGGGACAACATCTTCGGCGCGGCGCAGGCCAAGTTCGAGAAGACGCCCGCGCCGTCCGACGGCATCCTGCTGGACGGCACCAACCAGCTCAACTACGCGATGCTGGCACTGGGCTCGGCACTGGCGCTGTTCCTCTACCCGCACAGCATCACCGGCGTGCTGGCCAGCAGGAACCGTAACGTGATCAAGCGGAACATGTCGGCGCTGCCCGCCTACAGCTTCGTGCTCGGCCTGATCGCGCTGCTGGGCTTCATGGCGATCGCCGCCGGGGTGACGCCGGTGACCACCGACGGCAAGGCCGACACCAACACCGTCGTGCCGCTGCTGTTCGACAAGATGTTCCCCGACTGGTTCACCGGCGTGGCCTACGCGGCGGTCGGGATCGGCGCGCTGGTCCCGGCGGCGATCATGTCGATCGCGGCGGCGAACCTGTTCACCCGCAACATCTACAAGGAGTACATCCGCAAGGACGCCACCGACAAGCAGGAGGCCACGGTCAGCAAGATCGTCTCGCTGCTGGTCAAGGTCGGCGCGGTGGCCTGCATCCTGCTGCTGGACCCCGAGTTCTCCATCGACCTCCAGCTGATCGGCGGCGTGATCATCCTGCAGACGCTGCCGGCGGTCGCGCTGGGCCTGGTCACCCGCTGGTTCCACCGCGGCGCCCTGGTCGCCGGCTGGGCGGCGGGCCTGCTGGCCGGTCTGTGGATGCTGTACCAGATCCCCAACCCGGCCAAGGGCAAGGAGCACTTCGGCGGCTCGGCGTACAAGCTGAGCGAGCTCGGCCTGGACACCAAGATGACGGTGTACGTGGGCATGCTGGCCCTGGCCGTCAACCTGGTCGTGGCGGTCGCCGGGACGTTCGTCTGCCGCGCGGCCAAGCTCGCCGACGGCGAGGACGCGACCCGGGCGACCGACTACACGGCCGACGAGGGCGACCCCAAGGTCAAGGACCTGGAGCTGACCAGCAGCACCTGATCCCGGCACGATCCCCCGGCGCGGCACGAGCCGGGGGCAGGGCCCGGTCACCGCGAGGCGGTGGCCGGGCCCTCGCGCGTGCGCGGCGGGTCCGGGCCGGGTCAGGTGGCGAGATGGCGGGGGTTGGCGACCAGGAGCTTGTCGCGGACGGCCTCGGTCAGCGCCGCCTTGACCTCGGCGTGGCGCCCGTCGGTCTCGCCCGCCCGGATCGCCGCCGCCAGCGCCGCGTCGTCGGCGTAGCCAAGGGCCTCCAGACGAGCGCGGTGCCGCTCGGCCTGGGCGGGGCCCTCCGCCATCTCCCGCTCGACGATCGACAGGGCGTTCACCGCGACGAGGGCGTGGAAGCGGGTGCGGCCCTCCAGTGCGCCGAGCACGTCGCGTTCAAGGAACTCCCGTACCGCCTCCACCAGCTCGCGGGCGGAGGGGGCGTCATGGGGCTGGGCCATCGCGCGGCTCCTCGGTCGGGTGCCCGGTCGCGTCCCCGGTCGAGGACGGAACGGGATCCTACAGAAGCACCGAATCCGATTCCAGACTTGACAGCGCTCCGCTCCGGGGATCATTCTCAACGCTAACGTGAACGTTAATGTGAGCCAGGCAACAGAAAGGCGTCCCCGGATGACGACCGCCCCCCGGTCACCCGCGAGCACCGCGTCCGTGCTCCTGGCCTGCGCGCTCCCCGCCGCGGCCGCCGCCGCGCTCCTGCAGCCCGCGACCGCCCACGCCGCCGGCCCGGGACGCGGCATCGACGTGCGGATCGCCAGCTACAACACCTGCGGGCACGGTTGCCTGCCGAGCACCCGGGAGTGCGTGGACACCATCGGCCGGGACTGCGCGACCAAGCTGCGGCCCTGGGCCGGCGGCCGCGCCGCCCAGGTCGCGGACGACATCGCCCGCGCCCGGGCCGGCGTCGTGGTCACCCAGGAGATCGGCAACAACGCCACGCCCAGCCAGCCCGGCGTGGACGTCGAGTCCTTCCGCGCGCCGCTGACCGAGGCAATGCGGCTGCGCGGCTACGCCGAAGCCCCCGCCGACTACGCCGGGACGCGGCATCCGGTGGACGGCTACCCGCTGAAGTCCGGTGCGGGACGGTTCACCTACTACGACGCCCGCCGCTTCTCCCACCTGGACGACTCCGGCCGCCCGCTCCCGCACGACCTGCTCTGGCTGCCCGACTCCACCGAGATCTACGGCAAGACGATGACCTGGAACACCCTCCGCGACCGCCGCACCGGCGCGCGGTTCGTGGTGGTCAACATGCACCTGGAGTTCCGCAGGAACGGCGCCACCGACCCCAACGGCTGGACCAAGAACTGGGACCAGGTCCGCCACGCCGACGCCCGGCGCACCGCCGAGCACCTCACCCGCGACAACCCGGCCACCCGGCGGCTGCCCATCGTGTTCGCCGGGGACATGAACTCGGCGACCCGCGAGGACGGGGCGAGCGCGCACGACGCGTTCGCCGACGCCGGGTACGCCGACGCGCTGGACCTGGCCCCGCCTCAGCGGCGCCACGGCACCGAGTACGCCTCGTTCAACGGAGGGAAGATCCCCTTGCCCAAGGGCGACAAGATCGATCACGTCTACGTCAAGGCCGGGACCCCGGTGCGGCAGTGGACGCTCGTCCCGCAGACCACGGCGCAGTCCGGAGCCGCCTGGGACCTGCTCCGCTCCGACCACAACCTGACGCACACCACCGTCCGGCTGGCGGTGACCCGATGACCGGCGGCCCCTCTTCCCTCACCGCGGACCTGCGGCACGCCGACCCGGCCCTGTCCCGGTTCAACCCGCTCAGG
The DNA here is from genome assembly GCF_042656285.1 of Actinomadura rugatobispora. Taxonomy (GTDB): domain Bacteria; phylum Actinomycetota; class Actinomycetes; order Streptosporangiales; family Streptosporangiaceae; genus Spirillospora; species Spirillospora rugatobispora. Next base: position 12,236 of record NZ_JBHSON010000113.1, read on the forward strand.
CGCATCCTCGTGCACGACGACTTCAACACCGGCACGCACGGCTGGATCGAACTGCTGGGCAACTACGACGGGCACGGGAACCTCGACACCGTCGACGACCACATGCGCGACTTCCGGCCCCCGCAGCTCAGCTCGTGCAACTTCTTCGACGTGGGCACGCACGGCGCCATGTCCGGCACGTACGCGCTGAAGGTCGCCACCCGCCCGCTGGCCGGGCACACCGGCGTCGCCATCCGGCGGCTCACGATGGCCGGGCGCGGGCGGGTGCAGTTCGAGACGTACCTGACGTTCAAGACCGAGGCGGCCTCGGCGGAGAACCAGGCGGCGAGCAAGGCGGGCGGCGGCGAATGGGACGCCAACTTCCACCCGTCGGAGAACCAGTTCGGCGCGTTCACCGTCGCCACCGACATCTGCGACGGCGTCCGCTACCACTGCGTGGCCCGCTACCTCAACACCGACCTGGACAACCGGCCGCGCCGCGAGTGGATCTACCCGACCGTGCCGGAGCCGACCCCGCGCGAGCACTTCGAGGGCAAGCTCAAGCTGCCGCCCACGGCCGACTTCACCGCGCCCGGCCGGGACGACTGGAAGCCGTTCGGCGGGCCTCAGGAGCTCTGCTACAACGAGGTCCCGACCAAGGTCAACTGGCACTACCTGCGCTGGCTGATCGACACGGACACCCGCTCCAACATCGAGCTGCAGCTCAACGACACCGTCTACGACATGCGGGACGTGCCGGTGCCGCCCTACGACGAGGAGTACGGGTCGCTGCAGAACCTGCTCAACTTCTACGTCTCCGTCCGCACCCACACCGACGTGCGCAACTTCCTGTACCTGGACTCGGTCCTGATCTCGGTGGACTGGTGAGCGCGGCGATGAGCAGGAGTTCTTCGAGCATGCGACAGTCGTTCACCGCCGTCCTGGAGCGCAACCGGACCCTGTCGGGCGAGTTCGCGACCGAGCCGTACGAGGTGGCGTGGGCCGCCGAGGCGCGCTGGTTCGTCCGGACGCTGGAACGGTCCGAGCCCGGCGTCCGGCTGCGGGTGACCACCCAGGTCTCCCCCGACGGCCTGCACTGGTGCGACCTGGACGCGGCGCGGGAGCTGGAGGGGGACCTGGCCACCTGGACCTCCGCGGAGTTCGGCGGGTGGCTGCGCCTCAAGGGCACCGTGCAGGCCGGCGGGAAGCCCGGCGAGAACGACGAGCCCGCGGCCGCCAAGGTGATGATCTATCTCGCGCTGAAGAGCTGAGGTGCGGCCATGGTGATGCGCAGGCGCGAGTTCCTCGCCCTCGCCGGGCTGGCCGCCTCCAGCGTGCTGGCCGGCGGCTGCGGCGCGGCGGGCGGCGGCGGGTCCGCGCCGGACGGGTCGCTGCGCGCCGCGTTCGGGCAGCCGGTCACCGACCTGGACCCCTACAACGCCGGCACCGCCGTGGACGAGGCGTCGCTGATCGTCAAGCGGCTGGTGTTCGACACGCTGGTCCGCCGGGACGGGGAGCGCCTCGTCCCGGGGCTGGCCGCGCGGTGGCGGCGCGAGGGCGACACCACCTGGGTGTTCGAGCTGCGCGGCGGGGTGCGCTTCCACGACGGCACGCCGCTGACCGCCCGGGACGTGGTGGCGTGCCTGAAGCGGACGCAGTCGGTGAAGTCGGCGCAGAGCTCGCTGTGGGCCGCGGTGACGTCGGCGCGGGCGGACGGCGACCACACGGTGGTGTTCGAGACCGACGGGCCGATGGCGACGCTGCCGGTCAACCTGACGCTGCTGTTCATCGTCCCGGAGCGGCTGGTGGCCGACCCCGCGCAGAAGCGCCGCCCGATCGGCTCCGGCCCGTTCCGCGTCACCGGCTTCACCCCCTCGACCAGCGTCGAGCTGGCGCGGTTCGACGGGTACTGGAACGGGCCGGCGGCGCTGCCGGGGGTGTCGATGCCCTACATCGCCGAGACCTCCAGCGCCATCACGGCGCTGCGCAACGGCGAGGTCGACCTGCTGTGGCCGGTGCCGTCCGACCAGCTCCCCGAGGTGCGGGCGGGCGGGGTGTCGGTCCGCACCGTGCCGAGCTGGACGTACTACCTGACGTGGTTCCACTGCGGGCGGCGGCCGTTCACCGACCCGCGGGTGCGGCGGGCGATGTGCCAGGCCCTGGACCTGGAGGAGATCGTCGGCCGGCTGTTCGGCGCGGGCGCGGAGCGGATGCGGGCGCCGATCCCCCCGACCGTGTTCGGGTACGCCGAGCAGCCGCCGTACGCCCACGACCCCGGCGCGGCGCGGCGGGCGCTCCGCGACGCCGGGCTCGGCGAGGGGTTCACCACCTCGATGATGTGGTTCGACGCGACCGGGCCGCTGGCCCGCGAGCTCGCCCAGACGATGATCTCCTCCTGGGCGGAGATCGGGGTGACCGTACGGCCGCAGAGCATCGAGAAGGCCCAGTGGCTGCAGCGCCTCAACGTCCTGGACTGGGACATGGAGCTGCAGACCAACACCGTCACCACCGGGGACGCCGCGTTCACCCTCGGCCGCCTCTACACCTCCAAGGCGAACCGGATGGGCTACAGGAACCCCGAGCTCGACGGAATCCTCGCCGCGGCCGGGAGGGAGGCCGACGGCGGGCGGCGCGCGGAGCTGTACGGGCGCGCCTGCCGGATCATCTGGTCCGACGCGGTGGGGATCTTCCCCGCCGCGCTCACCACCGCCTACGGGCTGCGCTCGGACCTCACCGGTTTCACTCCCGCGGCGAACAACCAGCCGGACCTGTCCGCGGTCAGGAGAGGGTGACCCCGTGCACCGAGACGACACCCCCGGGAGGACCCCATGACCCCGCGACGCAGGGCCACCCTGCGCGACATCGCCGCCGCGCTCGACCTGTCGGTCAACACCGTCTCGCGCGCGCTGGCGGGCAAGGACGCGGTCAGCGAGGAGACCCGCGAGCGGGTCCGGCGGGAGGCCGAGCGGCTCGGCTACGTGCCCAACACGATGGCCCGGTCGCTGGTGCTGCGGAACGCGATGGCGATCGGGCTGGTGATCACCAACCCGTCCAACCCGTTCTACGCCCGCCTGATCAGCGCGATCGAGGAGCGCGGCCGGGTGCACGGCTACTCGCTGATGCTCATGGTCACCGAGGACAGCGTCGACAACGAGCGCCGCGTCGCCGAGGAGCTGATGCGGTGGGGCGTGGACGGGGTCCTGGCCGTGCCCGTCCAGCACGGCGCCGACCACTGGGACCGGCTGCGCAGGTCCGGCACGCCCGTCGTGCTGCTCAACCGCGACCTGCCCGGACTGGACGCCGACCTGGTCGGCGTCGACTACTACGACAGCGCCCGCCGCGCCACCGGGCTGCTGCTGGACGGCGGCGCCCGCGACCTGTACCTGGTCGAGGAGGACCTGGACATCTCCCCCGTCGCCGAGCGCGTCCGCGGGTTCCGCACCGTGCTGGACGAGCGCGGCGTCACCGTCGGCGACGACCACATCATCCGGGTGCCCACGCGGCGCCGCGAGTCCAGCTCGCAGCCGTGGGACCCGGTCGACTCCTACGCGATCGGGCGCGAACTGGCCGCCCGGGTCGGGCCCGGGAGCGCCGTGCTCGCCGGCAACGACTACTTCGCGCTGGGCGTGTACCGCGCGTTCACCGAGCACGGGCTGGCCGTCCCCGGGGACGTGGCGGTGGCCGGGCACGGCGACCACCCGTTCGCCGCGTACCTGAACCCGCCGCTGACCACCGTCCGGCTGCCCGCCGCCGAGGTCGGCGCCACCGCCGTCGACCGGCTGCTGGAGCGCATGGGCGGCGAGGGGGGCGAGGCCGCGACGGGGGCGCCGCGGACGACGCTGCTGCCCGCCGAAGTGGTCGTCCGGGCGTCCACTGGTTCCACGGGGTCCACCGGGACGGAGGTTCCCTGATGGGACGGTTCCTGCTCAGGCGCGCGGGCCAGGCCGCCGTGGTGGCCCTGGGCGCGATCAGCCTGGTGTTCGTGGTCGTGCGGGTCGTGCCCGGCGATCCCGCGACGCTCATCCTCGGGCCGGACGCCAGCGCCGACCAGCTCGCCTCGGTGCGGGCGGACTTCGGGCTGGACCGGCCGCTGTGGCAGCAGTACCTGACCCACATGGGCGAGGTGCTGCGCGGGGACTTCGGCGACTCCTGGAGGCTGGGCGGCGGCGCCATGTCCGCCGTGCTGGACCGGTTCCCGGCCACGCTGGCGCTGGCCGCGCTGGCCCTGCTCATCACGCTCGGCGCCGGGTTCCCGCTCGGCATGGCGTGCGCCCGGCGTCCCGGGAAGGTGCTGGACCTGCTGGTCTCCACCGGCTCGCTGGTCGGGCAGGCGCTGCCGTCGTTCTGGCTCGGGATCGTGTTGATCCTGGTGTTCGCGCGGGAGCTGCACTGGCTGCCGGGCACCGCCGGCGGCGGGCCGGAGGCGGTGGTGCTGCCCGCGGTGACGCTGGCGCTGCCGTTCGTCGGCTGGCTGGCCCGGCTGGTGCGCAACGGCGCCCTGGAGGAGGTGGCCAAGGACTACGTCCGTACCGCCCGCGCCAAGGGCACCGGCGAGGGCGCCGTGATGTACGTGCACGTGGCCCGCAACATCGCCGTCCCCGTCGTCACCGTGCTCGGCCTGCTGATGGGCAACTTCATCGCCAACGCGGTGATCGTCGAGGTGGTCTTCTCCTGGCCCGGTCTCGGCTCGCTGATGGTGGACGCCATCACCAACCGGGACTACGCGGTCGTGGAGGCGGCGATCGTGACGGTCACACTGTCCTACATCGTGTTGAACCTGCTGGTCGACGTCCTGTACGTGGCGCTCGACCCGCGCCTGACCCCCGACGCCGCATGAGCGAGGACACAGCATGAGCACCGTCGCGACCACCGCCCCCGGCCCGTCCCGGACGCGGTCCCTCGCCGCGCTCCGCCACCGGCTGCCCGCGCGGGCCTGGGCCGGGCTGGCGGTGCTGGCGCTGTTCGTCGCGGCGGCCGTCGCCGGGCCGTGGCTGCGGCCCTACGACCCGGTGGCCACCGACCTGGCGCACCGGCTGCTGCCGCCCGGCTCGGCCACCGCCGGCGGCACCGCGTGGCTCGGCACCGACCAGGTGGGCCGGGACATGCTCGCCAACCTGCTCGCCGGGAGCCGGGTCTCGCTCGCGGTGGCGCTGGCGACCGTGCTGATCGGCGGCGCCGTGGGGCTGCTGGCCGGGCTCGTCTCGGGCTACTTCGGCGGACCGCTCGACACCCTGCTGTCGCGGGTCGGGGACGTCCAGCTGGCCTTCCCCTCGATCCTGCTGGCCATCCTGATCGCCGGGGTGCTGGGCCCGAGCATCACCAACATCGTCATCACCCTGGCGGTGACCCGCTGGGTCATCTTCGCCCGGGTGGTGCGGGCGTCCGCGCTGGCCACCCGGGACCTGGAGTTCGTCGACTCGGCCCGCGTGCTCGGCGCGGGCCACGCGCGCATCCTGTTCCGGCACGTGCTGCCGTCCTGCTGGCAGCCGCTGCTGGTCGCCGCGACCGTGCAGATCGGCCTGACCATGGTCGCCGAGGCGTCGCTGAGCTTCCTCGGCCTGGGCATCCCCGCCGACGCCGCCTCGTGGGGCGCGACCGTCTCGGCCGGCCGCGACCACCTCGGCTCCGCCTGGTGGATCTCCACGGTGCCCGCGCTGGCGCTGGCCGCCGTGGTCACCGGCGTCGGCGTCGTCGGGGACGCGTTCCGCGACATCGCCGACCCGCGCACGCAGATCTGAGCTCTGAGATCCGCGATCTGAGAGAGGCATCCATGACCACCCCTCCCACCCCGACCGCCCGCCCCGCCCCCGTCCCCGCCGGCTCCGGCGGGGAGATCGCCGCCGAGCTGCGCGACCTGCACATCGGGTTCGGCGCCGGCGGGCGCGCCGTGCCCGTCGTCCGCGGCGTCAGCCTGACCCTGCGCCGGGGCCGGGTGCTGGCGCTGCTCGGCGAGTCCGGCTGCGGCAAGAGCCTGACCTCGCTCGCCCTGATCGGCCTGCTCCCGCCCGGCGCCGCCGCCACCGCGGGCGGCGTCGTCCTCGGCGGCGAGGACACCGCCTGCTTCTCCGCCCGGCGGTGGCGGGAGGTCCGGGGCCGCCGGGTCGCGATGGTCTTCCAGGACCCGATGGCCGCCCTCAACCCCGGCTTCAGCGTCGGGCGGCAGGTCGCCGAGCCGTTCCGGCGCCGGCTCGGGGACGACCGGCGCACCGCCCGCGCCAAGGCCGTCGCGCTGATGACCGAGGTCGGCATCGCCGACGCCGCGTCCCGCTTCGACGCCCACCCGCACGAGTTCTCCGGCGGCATGCGGCAGCGCGCGGTGATCGCGATGGCGCTGGCGCTCGGACCGGAGGTGCTGCTGGCCGACGAGCCGACCACGGCGCTGGACGTCACCGTCCAGGCGCAGATCCTGCGGCTGCTCGCCCGCCGGCAGCGCGAGGCCGAACTGGCGACGCTGCTGGTCTCGCACGATCTCGGCGTCGTCGCGCGGGTCGCCCAGGAGGTCGCGGTGATGTACGCCGGCCGCATCGTCGAGCAGGGCCCCCTCGACCCGGTCTACACGCGGCCCGCGCACCCGTACACGCTCGGGCTGCTGCGCGCCGTCCCCGATCCCGGCACGGCGGCGGGACGGCTGCGGCCGATCCCCGGGCAGCCCCCGGACCCGCGGCGGCTGCCGGGCGGGTGCGCGTTCCATCCGCGCTGCCCGTTCGCCACCGCCGCGTGCCTGACCGACGACCCGCCGCTGCTCCCCCTCGACGGCGGGGACGCCGCCGCGGGCCGGGCCGTGGCCTGCCACAACTCCACCGCCGTCCTGGCCGAGGCTCCGGAGGCACGATGAGCACCACGACCGAGACCGCCGGCCCCGGGGTCGTCCTGCGGGTCCGCGGCCTGGAGGCCGGGTACGAGCGGCGCGGCGGCCGCGGGTTCGGGCGCGAGCGCGTCCGCGCGGTCGCCGGGATCGACCTCACCGTGCGGGCCGGGCGGACCCTGGGGATCGTGGGCGAGTCGGGGTGCGGCAAGTCGACGCTGGCCCGGGCGATCGTCGGGCTGCGCCCCGCGTTCGCCGGGTCGATCGAGTTCGCCGGGCACGACCTGGCCGCCACCCCGCCGCGGCGCCGCCGGCGGCTGAGCCGCGACCTCCAGATGGTCTTCCAGGACCCCTACACCTCCCTCAATCCGCGGATGACGGTCGCGGCGGTCATCTCCGAGGGGTGGCGCGTCCACCCCGGGATCGTCCCGCGCGACCGGTACGGCGCCGAGGTCGCCCGGCTGCTCGACCTGGTCGGGCTGCGCGCCGAGCACGGCGCGCGGCACCTGCACGAGCTGTCCGGCGGCCAGTGCCAGCGGGTCGCCATCGCCCGCGCGCTGGCGCCGCGGCCGAAGCTGATCGTGTGCGACGAGGCGGTGTCGGCGCTGGACGTGTCGGTGCGGGCCCAGATCCTCAACCTGCTCGCCGAGCTCCAGGCCGATCTGGGCGTCGCCTACCTGTTCATCTCGCACGACCTGGACGTGGTGCGGCACGTCGCGCACGAGGTCGCGGTCATGTACCTGGGCACGATCGTCGAGCAGGGCGATGCCGCCGAGGTCTTCGCGGATCCGCAGCACCCGTACACGCGGGCGCTGCTGTCGGCGGCGCCGTCGGTGCACGACCGGCCGGGCACCGGCGGGGACGGCGCGGCGGACGGCGAGATCGTGCTCGCCGGCGACGTGCCCTCGCCCGCCTCGCCGCCGAGCGGGTGCCGTTTCCGCACCCGCTGCTACATGGCCGCGGACGTGTGCGCCGAGAAGGCGCCCGAGCTGGCGGTGCACGGCGGCCTGGGCCGCCCGGTCGCCTGCCACTTCGCGGACGCGGCGGGCGGCACCGCCCCTCCCGCGCCGACGCCCGCCTGACAATCCGCTCAGAACAGGACGTGTCCCGCCCCTCCGCCGCGCCGGGCCCGCGAGACTCGCCAAGAGTCGGCAAAGATAGCCGCGGCGACGCCTTGAGCGAGGGCAGGCTCGGGAATCACCCACGGCGGTGAACGGTGCCGGGCGGCGCCGTTCACCGCTTTGGGCCGTCCCGCGCCCGCGAGCCCCCGGCGGGCCCGCGCCACCGCAGGAGACAGGGGACACGGAGGGTGAGAGCACCGATGAGGGTCGCCACCGTACGCGCACGGACCGTCACCGCCGCCACGCTGACCGTGGCCGCGTTCGCCCCGGGGGTCGCTCTCGCCCCGGCCGCGCGCTCCGACGACCTCGACATCGCGCCCGCGACCGTCCGCGCGGGACGTTCGGTCACCGTGTCCGGCGCCTGCCAGATCGACGACCGCAGGGTGACCGTCAGCGGCGCCGCCCGAGGCACGGGCAAGGTGAGCGACGGCTGGTTCAGCGTGCGGGCCCGCATCGTCCGCGACCGCGCGGGCGGCTATCGGATCAAGACCACCTGCTTCGGCTCCGGCTTCACCCAGGAGGGCCTGGTCAGCGTGACCGCGCCGGTCCGCCGGAAACCCTTCGAGCCGCGCGAGCCGCGCGGCTGGGCCAAGACGGGCGGCGGCGGAGCGCAGCCGGACCGCCTGGGGTGGACGCTGACGGGCCTGGCGCTGCTGGCGTGCGCCGGCGGAGTCGGCGCGATGGCGCTGATGCGCTCCCGGGCTGCCCATGGGAGGCCGTAACGGCGGGTACGCCGTCGCGGCGCTGCTGGCCGTCGCGGGCGCCCTCGCGGTGGGCCACGGCGCGCGCGACCGCGAGCCGGGCGTGCACTACCGCGACTTCGGCGGGCCGCGCGCGCTCTGGCACATCCCCGACGGCGACGCGCTCCCCGCCTCTCCCCCGTCCCGGATCGAGATCCCCGGCATCGGCGTGGACGCGCCGGTGATGCGGGTCGGGCTCAACCGGGACGGCACGGTCGGCGTCCCGCCGCTGAACCGGCCCGAGCGCACGGGCTGGTACGAGCACGGCCCTCCCCCCGGCAGCCGCGGGCCGTCCGTCGTCCTCGGCCACTACGACGACCTGGGCGGCCCCGCCGTCTTCCACAAACTGCACGAGATCCGCCCGGGAGCGCGCATCAAGGTGACCCGGCACGACCGCAGTGTCGCGGTGTTCCGCGTGGACGCGATGGAACGCGTGCCCAAATGGGAGTTCCCGCGCGCGCGTGTGTACGGGAAGGTGCGCTACGCCGGGCTGCGCCTCATCACGTGCGGCGGGAAGTACGACAGGGCCGACCGCTCCTACAGCGACAACCTCATCGTGTACGCGCACCTCACCGGGGCTGACGGACGCTAGCGCCGACCGGGGTCCGCTAGGGCAGCATCTGCAGCACGTCCCACTCGTTCTCGGCGACGCGCCGTCCCAGGACGGCGAGCTCCACCGACCGCTCCCCGCCCGACAGGTGGCGCCGCGCCTGCATGGCGCAGATGATGCCCCAGCGCGCCACGCCGAACATCTCCCACCAGTGCAGCTCGTCGCGGTCCACCGCGCCGCCGCCGGCCTTCTCGTAGGCCTCGATGAGCTGCTCGTAGGGGCCGAACCCGCCGACGGGCTGCGCGGATCCGAACCGCCAGGCCTTCGCGCACAGCCAGCCGAGGTCCTCGATCGGGTCGCCCACGTGGACCAGCTCCCAGTCCAGCACCGCGCGGATGCCGTCGGGGCCGACGATGAAGTTGCCGTTGCGGAAGTCGCCGTGCACGACGGCTGGCGGCCTGGCGGGCGGGCGGTTGCGGTCCAGCCAGCGCAGGGCGAGCTCCAGCGCCGGGTGCGGCTCGCCGATCTCGTCCAGGACGTCCAGCCAGGTGCGGAGCTGGTCGGCGCGGTCGAGGCCGTCGACGGCGTCCACCGGGATGCGGTGCACGGCCGCGAGGATCTCGCCGCACTGGGCGGCCAGCCGGCCGCGGACGGCGGCCAGCCCCGGATCGCGCAGGATGCGGCGCGGGATGCTCTCGCCCTCGATCCGCTCCATCACCACGAACTCGGCGCCGAGCGGGCCGTCGTCACCACCCGCCGCGATCACCTCGGGGCTGGGCACGCCCGCGGCGGCCGCCGCCCGCATCAGCTCGGCCTCGCGCGTCAGCGGCGCCCCGGCCAGGGCGCCCTCGGTGCCCAGCCGCAGGATCAGCGGACGGGTCTCCCCGGCCGCGGTGACCGCCTCGAACGCGCAGGTGATCCGGGAGGCGCCGCCCTCGGCCCTGCTCAGGCCGTGGACGCCGACTCCCGGGCCGTACCGTTCGGCGAGCACACCGGCCAGCGGGCCGGCCAGCCCCTCCAGATCCATCCGCACTCCCAGCCGTCGGGGCGACCACCCGGATAAGTGATCGCTTTCCCCATCCTGGCACGCGGGGCGGCGGGCGGGTCAGGCGCGCCCGTAGGAGTCCTCGAGCCGCTCGATGTCGTCCTCGTCGAAGTGGCCGAAGGCGATCTCCATGACGCGCACGGCGGGGCCCGAGGAGCTCAGCCGGTGGGTGTCGCCGGCCCGGATCAGCACCCGCTCGCCGACCTCCGGCTCGATCCGGCGCCCGGCCACCTCGAACACCGCGCCCGGGTCGAGCGCCACCCACAGCTCGTCGCGGTCGCGGTGGCGCTGCAGGCTCAGCCGCTGGCCCGGCTCCACGTGGATCAGCTTCACCGTGGACGGCTCGTTCAGGGTGAAGCGCTCGAAGCTCCCCCACGGCCGCCGCTCGGTCACGACGGAGGGTTCGGGCCTCAGGTCGGTCTGCACAGTCACCTCGGAGATCATCGTTCGTGGCACGTCTCGGCGGGACGCCGGGGCAGCCCCCCGGGCAGTCCCGCCAGGATCAGGTCGGCGAGGCTGTCGACGACCATCGCGCGGGGCACCTCCCCGGCGTGGTCGAGCCACCAGTCGCCGGCGGTCTGCACCATACCGACGACGGCGTGCCCCCACACATAGGCGCGGGTCGGGTCGATCCCGTCCCCCTCGGCGATCATCACCTCGGCCAACTCCCGGCTCACCTCGCGGATCATGGTGCTCATCACGCTGTGCGTGGCGGCGTCCTCCGCGCTGGCACGGTGCATCAGGAAGCGGTAGAGGTTCAGGTTCGCCGAGACGGTGGCCAGGTAGGTGTCGATGGTGGAGCGGGTGCGGGCGCGCACCGAGCCGGAGCGGGAGAACTCCGCCCGGATGCCCTCCACCAGCCGCCGCGTGTGCCGCCCGGCCAGCGCCTGGTAGAGCCCGCTCTTGTCGCCGAAGTGGCGGTAGAGGATCGGCTTGCTGATCCCCGCCTCCGCCGCGATGGCCGCCATCGACGCCTCCGGGCCCTCCCGCTGGATGACCCGGTCGGCCGCCTCGAGCAGGGCACGCCGCCGGTCGGGATCGCGCCGCGATCCCGCCCTCGCCGTGCCCGTGGTCGCCATGGTCAGAACCGTACGCTACTACCGGGGCCGGGGACCGGCGGCCGGGCAACGTTCATGATCGCTCTCCGCCGCGGCGGACGGCCGGGCGAGGAGGGCCGGGTAAAGATGTGGCCAACCGCGTCCCCAGACAAGGCGGTCGCCGGGTATGGGCTCGGACATGACCGAACGGTCATCGGACCGGAAGTCCGGTGATGGTACGGCCGATGACCAGCCGCTGAATTTCGCTGGTCCCCTCGAAGATGGTGAAGATCTTGGAGTCCCGGTGCATCCGCTCGACCGGGTACTCGCGGGTGTAGCCGTTGCCGCCGAGGATCTGGATGGCCTCCTCGGTGACCCGGACGGCCGCCTCGCTGGCCATGAGCTTGGCCATGGAGCCCTCGGCGTTCTCGAACTCCTTGCCGGTGCGGGCCATCCACGCGGCCCGCCACACCATCAGCCGGGCGGCGTCGACCTGGCACTTCATGTCGGCCAGCTTGAACGCGACGGCCTGGAAGTCGCCGATCTTGCGGCCGAACTGCTCGCGCTCCCGGGCGTACTGCAGCGCGTAGTCGTAGGCGGCGCGGGCCACGCCCAGCGCCATGGCGCCCACCGAGGGCCGGGTGGTCTCGAAGGTCTTCATGGCGGCCTGGCCCTTGGCGCTCTTGCCCTCGCGCACCCGGGCGATCCGCTCGTCGAACTTCTCCTTGCCGCCGACGATCAGCCCGGCGGGGACGCGGACGCCGTCCAGGATCACCTCGGCGGTGTGCGAGGCGCGGATGCCGTGCTTCTTGAACTTCTGCCCCTGCCTCAGCCCGGGGGTGCCGGGCGGCACGATGAAGCTGGCCTGGCCGCGGCTGCCCAGCTCGGGGTGCACCGAGGCGACCACCACGTGCACGTCGGCGATGCCGCCGTTGGTGGCCCAGGTCTTGGTGCCGTCGATCACCCACTCGTCCTTCGCCTCGTCGTAGACGGCGCGGGTGCGGATGGCGCCCACGTCGCTGCCCGCGTCCGGCTCGGAGGCGCAGAACGCGCCCAGCCTGACGTCGTCGGGGGTGCCGAACATCTGCGGGACCCACTCGGCGGTCTGCTCGGGGGTGCCGACGGCGGCGACGGAGGCGGCGGCCAGGCCGGTGCCCACGATCGACAGCGCGATCCCGGCGTCGCCCCAGAACAGCTCCTCGAAGGCGACCGGGATGCCGAGGCCGGTGGGCTCCAGCCACTGGGTGGCGAAGAAGTCCAGCGAGTAGAGGCCGACCTTGGAGGCCTCCTGGATCAGCGGCCAGGGGGTCTCCTCGCGCTCGTCCCACTCCTCGGCGGCGGGACGGATCACATCGCGCGCGAACTCGTGGACCCACTGCCGGACCTCGCGCACGTCCTCGCCGAGGTCGATCGAGAACGGCTTCGGCTCGGTGCTCGTCATCGTTATTGACCCTCTCTCCAATATTTGCTGTTACCAACGGTAGCACCGAGGCCCGCCGACAAGGGGGACAGCATGGGAAGAGTCACAGAGAGCGAGCGGATATACGCGGATCCGCACAAAGATCGCCGGAGAACACTCACCCGAGGAGTGATCGCGGACGGCGGGCCGCCGGTGGCCCCGCGGGCGCCGGCGGCGGACCGCACCCGATGCGGCAGCGACGCTGCTGCCGGCATCAAGCGAGGGCGCCCCGGACGCCGTCGGCCGGGGCGGGTCAGGAGAGCAGCGGGCGGCGCGCCGAGACGTAACCGGGGACCTCGGCCATGGGCGGGCGCTCGCCCACGCTCACGTCGCGGACGTGCGCGTCATGGCCGCCCGGGCCGCGGCGGAACTGGGTCAGCGCCGTGGAGGGTGCCTCCAGCGGGAGCATCCGGCCGTGCCGCTGCAGGCGCGACCAGGCGGTCAGCAGGATCTGCGACGACATCGCGCCGAGAGCCTCGTTGGACTGGTGGGAGTGGACCCGGCGGCCGAGGTCGACCTGGGCGATGGCGTCCAGCCCCGCGTCCTGGAACACGTCGAGGAGCAGGCCCAGCTCCACGCCGTACCCGGTGACGAAGGGCAGCCGTTCCAGCAGGGCGCGGCGGCCGGCGTACTCCCCGCCCAGGGGCTGCATGACGCCCGCCAGCAGCGGCCAGTGCAGGTTGATCAGCGGCCGGGCGACCAGCTCGGTGACGCGCCCGCCGCCGCCCTCGACCTTGAGCTCGCCGTTGACCAGCGGGCGGTCGTAGCAGCCCTTGACGTAGCCCACCGACGGATCGGTGAGCAGCGGGCCGAGCAGGCCGGTGACGTAGGCGGTGGAGAAGCCGCGCAGATCGGCGTCCACGAAAACGATCAGATCGCCCCGGGTGGCCGCGAGGGACTTCCACAGCGCCTCCCCCTTCCCCGACATCCGGCCCGTCTCCGGCAGCACGGAGTCCTGCGCGACCACCTCGGCGCCGGCGGCCGCGGCCACCTCCGCCGTGCGGTCGGTGGACCGGGAGTCGATCACCACGATCTCGTCGACCAGGGGGGCCTGATCGATCAGTTCGGCTCGGATGGCGGCGACGATGGCGCCCACCGTCTCCTCCTCGTCGCGGGCGGGCAGCACCACGCTGATCCTGGTGGCGCCCTTCGCCGCGAGCAGGGTGTCGAGGGGCCAGTCCGCCGTATCGCTGGTACGGCGGCGCCACCACGACGCGACCTCAGGCAGCACGCGATCTCCCTTCCGTCGGGATCGTCCGGGGGGACAAAGACGTCCTTAGAACAGGAAACGCCATGTCACCGCAGATGATTCACCGTTGGAACGGGCCCGTTCGAGCCGACCCGAGAACTTAACGTCGGGACAACACATCGGTCATTCGGCGGCATGCCGGTCCAAGAAGGTGTAAACATCCGCCTCGTCCACCCCCGGGAAGGCCCCGGGGGGCAGCACCGAGAGCACGTGGGAGTGGGCGCGCGCCGACGGCCAGGCCATGCCCTCCCAGCGTTCGGCCAGCTCCACCGGCGGCCGCTGGCAGCAGTCGCCGTCCGGGCAGGCCGACCGCACCCGGTTGGTGGTCTCCCGGCCGCGGAACCAGCGGGAGTCCTCGAACCGCACCCCCAGGGTGATCGCGAAGTCGCGCTCGTGGCTGGGGTCGATGTGCGACAGGCACCAGTACGTCCCGGTCGGGGTGTCGGTGTACTGGTAGTAGACCGAGAAGCGGTCGGCGGTCTGGAAGACGTGCCGGCCGGCCCACTGGCGGCACATCCGCTGGCCCTCGATGGCGCCGTCCTCGTCCTGCGGGAAGATCAGGCCGTCGTTGGCGTAGGCCTTGTAGATGGTGCCGTTCTCGTCGTTCTTGGTGAAGTGCAGCTGCAGGTCCAGGTGGTGGGTCGCCACGTTGGTGAAGCGGTGGGCGGCCATCTCGTACGACACCGAGAACACGTCGGCCAGGTCCTCCACCGACAGCTCGCGCGCCTCCTTGGCCTCCTGCAGGTAGGGGACGACGGCCCGCTCCGGCATCATCATCGCCGCGCCGAAGTAGTTGGCCTCCACCCGCTGGCGCAGGAAGTCGGCGAAATCCTTGGGCACGTCGTGGTCCAGGGCGATGTGCCCGAGCGTCTGGAGCAGGATGGTGCGGGGCGTGTGCATGCCCAGCTGCTCGCGCTCCAGGTAGATGCGGCGGTTGCGCAGGTCGGTGATCGAGCGGACCGAGCGCGGCAGGTCCTGGACGTACTGCAGCCCGAACCCGAAGTGGTTGACCAGGGTCATCAGCATGCCCTGCGACACCGCCCCGCCCCGGTAGCCGATCGCGTCCAGGGTCTGGGTGGCGACCCGCTCGATCTCGGGGAAGTAGTTGCCGCGCTCGTGCATCTGGCGGCGCAGCTCGGCGTTGGCCTTGCGCGCCTCCTCGGGGCTGGCGGTGGGCTTGGTGCGGCTGCGCCGCAGCTCGCCGTACAGGGCGAGGATGTGCTCGATCACCTCGTTGGGCAGCCGCTTGCTGACCTTGAGGTGGGACACCCCGAGGGAGCGGTACAGCGGGTCGCGCTGCGCCTCCTCCAGCGCGATCTCCAGTTGCGCGCGGCGGCTGGGCGGCTGCCGGCGCAGCAGCTCCTCGACCGGGACCTCCAGCGCGGTGGCCAGGGCCTGCAGCAGCGACAGCTTGGGCTCGCGCCGGCCGTTCTCCAGCAGGGAGAGCTGGGAGGGGGCCCGGCCGACGCGCTCGCCGAGATCCGACAGCGTCATGCCGCGGGCGCGCCGCAGATGCCGCAGCCGCTGCCCGAAGGTGACGAGGTCTACGTCGCTCGTCAAGTTGAGGGGTTCTTCTGGCCGCAAGGTCGTCACAGCTTCAGATTACCGGAAATTTCGCAGTTCTTCTGTTACTTGCGAGTTCATCCGGGGGTTGCGGCCGGGGCATAGTCGAGGCAAGCACCCAGGGGACGACACAGAAGGGCACATCATGAGCGACAGTCGCCTCAAGGGCGCAGCCGACGAGCTGCAGAAGCAGTGGGAGACCGACGAGCGCTGGAAGGGCATCGAGCGGACCTACACCGCCGAGGACGTCATCCGCCTGCGCGGCTCGGTCCAGGAGGAGCACACCCTGGCGCGGCTCGGCGCCGAGCGCCTGTGGAAGCTGCTGCACGAGGAGGACTACGTCCACTCCCTCGGCGCGCTGACCGGCATGCAGGCCGTCCAGCAGGTCAAGGCCGGCCTCAAGGCCATCTACCTGTCGGGCTGGCAGGTCGCCGCCGACGCCAACCTGGCCGGCCAGACCTACCCCGACCAGAGCATCTACCCGGCCAACTCGGTCCCGGCCGTGGTCCGCCGGATCAACAACGCGCTGCTGCGCGCCGACCAGGTCCAGTGGTCGGAGGGCTCGGGCGACACCCACTTCCTGGCGCCCATCGTCGCCGACGCCGAGGCCGGGTTCGGCGGCGTGCTCAACGCCTTCGAGCTGATGAAGGGCATGATCGCCGCCGGTGCGGCGGGGGTGCACTGGGAGGACCAGCTGGCCTCCGAGAAGAAGTGCGGGCACCTGGGCGGGAAGGTCCTCATCCCGACCTCGCAGCACGTCAAGACCCTCAACACCGCCCGGCTGGCCGCCGACATCGCCGGCGTCCCGTCCCTGATCATCGCGCGGACCGACGCCGAGGCCGCGACCCTGATCACCACGGACGTGGACGAGCGCGACCGCGAGTTCCTCACCGGCGAGCGCACCGGCGAGGGCTTCTACCGGGTCCGCAACGGCATCGAGCCCTGCATCGCCCGCGCCAAGGCCTACGCGCCGCACTCCGACCTCATCTGGATGGAGACCGGCACGCCCGACCTGGAGGTCGCGCGCAAGTTCGCCGAGGCGGTCAAGGCCGAGTACCCCGACCAGATGCTGGCCTACAACTGCTCGCCGTCGTTCAACTGGAAGAAGCACCTGGACGACTCGACCATCGCCAAGTTCCAGCGCGAGCTCGGCCACATGGGCTTCAAGTTCCAGTTCATCACGCTGGCCGGCTTCCACGCGCTCAACTACGGCATGTTCGACCTGGCGCACGGCTACGCCCGCGAGGGCATGACGGCCTACGTCGACCTGCAGGAGCGCGAGTTCGCGGCGGTCGACCGCGGCTTCTCGGCGGTCAAGCACCAGCGCGAGGCCGGCACCGGCTACTTCGACCAGGTCAGCACGGCGATCGCGCCGGACTCCTCGACCACCGCCCTCAAGGGCTCCACCGAGGAGGCCCAGTTCCACTAGGCCGCCGTCATCGGCCGCGGTCCCCTCACCGCTTCCTCAGTCCTGACGGCCCGGTCCTGAGGGCCGGTCCTGAAGCTCACTGAGGAAAGCCGACCCAGCCCCGGTCGGCACGAGGAAGGCCCCTCCTCCGTCCCTACACCCGGAGGAGGGGCCTTCTGACGTCCCGGTCACCACGGACCGGCCCCGGCGCGAGTCGCGTGGCGGACCTCCGGGCCGTATGCTCACGGCGAGTGGGCGTCTTTCCGTGGGTCGCGTGGTACGCGTTCAGGCGGCACACCGCCTACCCGCTGGGCGCCGTCGCGGAGGCGGTCACCAACACCGTGTTCGGGTTCATCCGCGCCTACATCCTCATCGCCCTGTGGAACGAGCGCCCGTCCCTGGGCGGCTACGAGGTGGCGGACGCGGTCACCTTCTGCTTCCTCACCCAGGCCCTCATCGGCCCCGTGCAGCTGTTCGGCGGGCTCGAGCTGACCGAGCGGATCCGCAGCGGGGACGTGGCGATCGACCTGCACCGTCCCGTCGACCTGCAGGGCTGGTGGCTGGCCGACGACCTGGCGCGCGCGGTCGCGGCCCTGCTGCTGCGGGGCGGACCTCCGCTGGCGGCCGGGGCGGTCGTCTTCGAGCTGCGCTTTCCGGGGCCGTGGGGGCTGGCGGCGTTCTCGCTGGCGCTCCTGCTGGCGGTGCTGGTGGGCTTCGGCCTCCGCTACCTGGTCGCGCTGGCCATGTTCTGGCTGCACGACGACCGGGGGCTGCAGTCGGTCTCGCTGATCCTGGCGATGTTCTTCTCCGGCCTGATCCTGCCGCTGGTGGCCTTTCCCGGATGGCTGGGCGGGTTCGCGCAGGCGACGCCGTGGGCCGCGCTGATCCAGGTCCCCGCCGACGTCTTCCTCGGCAAGCACACCGGGACGGGCCTGGTGGAGGCGCTGGCGTTCCAGGCGGCGTGGGCGGTCGCGCTGCTGGCGGCCGGCCGCGCGCTGACGCTGGCGGTACGGCGGAGGCTGGTGATCCACGGTGGCTGAGGGGACGGCGCGCCGCCCGGGCCTGCCGGCCGAGGTCTACGACCGGACGGTCCGCATGTACGGCCTGCTCGCCTGGACCTGGGTCCGGGCCGCCGCGCGGTACCCGGTGTCGATGCTGCTGCTCAGCCTGGCCACGGCCGCGGTCGGCGCCCTGGACCTGGCCGCGATCGTGCTGATGTTCTCCCGGACCCCGACGATCGCCGGCTTCTCGGCGGTCGAGGTGATCTTCCTGTACGGCACCTCGGCGCTGGCCTTCGCGCTGGGCGACGTGCTGCTCGGCACCACCGACCGGCTGGGCCGGCACATCCGCACGGGTTCGCTGGACCCGATGCTGGTGCGGCCGGTGAGCCCGCTGATCCAGATCGCCACCGAGGACTTCTCGCCGCGGCGGCTGGGCAAGCTGATCCCCGCGGTGGCCGTGCTGGCGCTGGTGCTGCCGCGGCTGGAGGCGCCCTGGGACGCCGGGCGGATCGCGATGGTCCCGGTGATGGTGCTGGCGGGCGCCGCCATCTTCGGCGGGCTGTGGGTGCTGACGGCCTCGGTGCAGTTCGTGATGATCGACGGGCACGCGGCCACCAAGTCGATCACCAACGGCGGCTCGTTCCTCACCCAGTACCCGATGAGCGTGTTCGCCCGCGACCTGGTGCGCGGGCTGACGTTCGTCGTGCCGCTGGCGTTCGTGAACTGGCAGCCGGCGCTGTACGTGCTGGACCGGCCCGACCCCGCGGGGCTGCCGGGGTGGCTGCGGTTCGCCTCGCCGGCGGTGGCCGTGGCGGTGTGCGCGGCGGCGGCGCTGGCCTGGCGGGCCGGGCTGCGCCGCTACCGCTCGACGGGGAGCTGACGGAGCCGGCGGAGCCGATGGGGCGACGGAGAGGTAGAGGGCGGGATGATCGAGGTCGAGGGCGTCTCCAAGGCATTCACCGTGCGCAGGCGCGAGGGGCGCCGGATCCGCCGCTCCCGGACGGCGGTGCGGGCCGTGCGCGAGGTGTCGTTCACCGTCGGGCGCGGGGAGTTCGTCGGCTACCTGGGGCCCAACGGCGCGGGGAAGTCGACCACGATCAAGATGCTGACCGGGATCCTCACCCCGTCCTCGGGCCGGGTGCGGGTGTGCGGGCTGGACCCGTCCCGGCAGCGCACCGCGCTGGCCCGGCGGATCGGCGTGGTCTTCGGGCAGCGCACCACGCTGTGGTGGGACCTGCCGCTGCGCGACAGCCTGGCCCTGATCCGCCGCCTGTACCGGGTGGAGCCGGTCGCGCACCGGACCCGGCTGGCCGAGCTGACCGCGCTGCTGGAGCTGGAGCCGTTCCTGGACACCCCGGTGCGCCAGCTGAGCCTGGGCCAGCGGATGCGCGGCGACCTGGCGGCGGCGCTGCTGCACGATCCCGAGCTGCTGGTGCTGGACGAGCCGACGATCGGCCTGGACGTGGTCAGCAAGGCGACGGTCCGCGAGTTCCTGGAGCGGCTCAACGCCGAGCGGGGCACCACGATCCTGCTCACCACGCACGACCTGGGCGACATCGAGCGGCTGTGCCGGCGCGTCCTGATCATCGATCACGGCCGGCTCGCCTACGACGGGGATCTGGACCGGCTGCGCGAGACCGTGGACGCCGACCGGGTGCTGGTGGTGGAGCTGGCCAGGCCGGGCCCGCCGGTGGCGCTCCCGGAGGTGGAGGTGGTGGCGGCCGAGGGGCCGCGGCAGTGGCTGCGGCTGCCCCGCACGGCCAACGCGGCGGCCGTCGTGGCGGCGCTGGCGGACCGGTACGAGGTGCGGGACATCGCGCTGCGGGACGCCGATATCGAAGAAGTGGTCGCCCGCCTCTACCGTGGAGATCATGCGTACGAGCGTCCCGGCCGCCCGGTGGCGCCGTGACGCCCGGCGGGGCCGGTCAGCGCCCGACGGCGGAGTAGTACGCCTCCGCGGCCTCCTCCTCGTCCTCGCGGTCGGCCCCCCAGCGGCGCGGCGCCCAGGTCGGCATCAGCAGCGCGAAGCCCATCATCGCGTAGATCCCCGAGCCCATCAGCATCCGCAGCCCGAAGTCGAGGTCTCCGGCCGGGGGCACCTTCCCGGGCAGGTCGAGCATCCCGCCGGGGTCGACGAGGAAGTAGACCGACAGGCCCAGCAGCGCCAGCGCGGGCACCAGCGACACCAGCGGCGACGCCCAGCGGGCCACGATGATCACTCCGGTGACCAGGCCCACCGCCGCGAGGAGGGCGAACGCGCCGTACATCCGGGTGCTGTCGGTGATCTCCTGTCCGGCCCCGTCGAAGGACTGCCCGGCCTGGACGTAGCCCCAGGCCGCGCCGTAGGCCAGCGCGGGGGTCAGCAGGACGCCGAGCAGGAATCCGAACGCATGGCGCACCGGGCATCACTTCCCATTCCACGAGCCCGCGCCCTGCCGCGCGGGCGTCCGTATGGCCCCCATCACAGCATGTGCGTCCCGTATAGCGCAGTAGTTCCGTCTGTATCACACCACATCGGGATGTTGAGGTCGATATCGCCGCAGGTCAGCACCCATTTCTGGCCAGTTTTGACAAGTAAACTCGGGGAACGCCTGAGACGTCCCATAGTTCAGGTTCATCCGGGTTGGCGATCACGATCGGGGAGCGGCATGGTCCGCGTTGACGAGCAGGCGGCGCAGCGGCGGGGGGAGGCGGCGGGTCCTGCCGCGCGGGACGCGCCCCTCACGCGGGTACTCGACCGCGGCACCGACGGGCTGGTGATCGCCTTCGCGCTGTGGACGCTGGTCTACCACCTCAGCCTGCCGCTCGACCCGCCCACCTGGGCGATGCTCGCCGTGTGGGCCGCCGCGACGGCGGCGGCGGGCCTCGCCTACGCCCGGTGGCGCCGCACGAGGAGCCGCACCGGGAGTCGCACGGAGACCGCCGCCGGCGTCGCGGGGCGCGAACTGTGGCGGGACGCGGCGGTGCGGACCTGGAGCGGGGCGCCGCGCCTGGCCGCCCCCGTCGCCGTGGTCGCCGGGATCGGCGCGGGCGTGTCGGCCGGGCTGCACGAGTTCGGCGTGCCGTGGTGGTGCACGTGGACGCTCGGCGCGGTCAGCGTGGCCGCGACCGCCGTCGGCGTGCTGCGCTACGCCGCCGCGGCGCCCGCGTCCGGCGCCGACGGGCCGCCGCCCGCGGAGCACGGCCCG
>NZ_JBHSON010000114.1:0-32846 GCF_042656285.1 Actinomadura rugatobispora
CTCCGCCGGCGACCGCCGAGGCGGCCCGCGCCCGTCCGGCGGTCCGCGCACCGGCGCCCCGGGCGCCGGCGGCCCGCGGCCCAGCCCGGGCAACATGCCGCCGCGTCCAGGGGGAGGCCCGCGGCCGAGCCCGATGAACATGCCGTCCTCGCGGCCCTCCGCCCCCGGGCGGAGCGGCGGTCCCGGCGGTGGCGGCGGTGGCCGTCCCGGTGGCGGCGGTGGCCGTCCGGGCGGTGGCGGTGGCGGCGGTCGTCCCGGTGGCGGCGGTCGTCCCGGCGGCGGTGGCGGCGGCTTCGGCGGCCCGCGTCCCGGTGGCGGCGGTCGTCCGGGTGGCGGCGGCGGCTTCGGCGGTCCCCGTCCCGGTGGCGGCGGTCGCGGCCGCGGCGGCACGCAGGGCGCGTTCGGACGCCCCGGAGGCCGTCCGGCCCGCGGGCGCAAGTCCAAGAAGCAGCGGCGTCAAGAGTTCGACAACATGCAGGCGCCGGCGATCGGCGGCGTCCAGGCCCCGCGCGGCAACGGCAAGGTCATCCGCCTGCCGCAGGGCGCCACGCTGACCGACTTCGCCGAGAAGATCGGGGCGAACCCGGCCTCGCTGGTCCAGATCATGATGCACCTGGGCAAGATGGTCACCGCCACCCAGTCGGTGGAGCAGGACGACCTCCTGGCCCTCGGGCTCGAGCTGGACTTCGACGTCCAGGTCGTCAGCGCGGAGGACGAGGACCGCGAGCTGCTCGAGTCGTTCGACATCGAGTACGGCGAGGACGACGGCGGCGAGGACCACCTGCAGCCGCGTCCGCCGGTCGTGACCGTCATGGGTCACGTCGACCACGGTAAGACCAAGCTGCTGGACGCGATCCGCAACGCCAACGTCCAGGCGGGCGAGGCCGGCGGGATCACCCAGCACATCGGCGCCTACCAGGTGCAGACCGAGGTCGACGGCGAGGAGCGCAAGATCACCTTCATCGACACCCCGGGTCACGAGGCGTTCACCGCCATGCGTGCCCGCGGTGCCGACACCACCGACCTGGTGGTGCTGGTGGTCGCCGCCGACGACGGCGTCAAGCCGCAGACCACCGAGGCGATCGACCACGCCACGGCGGCCGGGGTGCCGATCGTCGTCGCGGTCAACAAGATCGATGTGGAGGGCGCGGATCCGCAGCGGGTGCGGGCCCAGCTCACCGAGTACGGCCTGATCGCCGAGGAGTTCGGCGGCCAGACCCAGTTCGTCGACGTCTCCGCCCGCCAGGGCATCAACATCGACGGGCTGCTCGAGGCGGTCATCCTGACCGCCGACGCCGAGCTGGAGCTCAAGGCCAACCCGGACATGCCCGCCCAGGGCTCGGCCATCGAGGCCAACCTCGACCGGGGCCGCGGCGCCGTGGCGACCGTGCTGGTGCAGCGCGGCACGCTGCGGGTCGGCGACTCGATCGTCTGCGGCGTGGCCTACGGCCGCGTCCGGGCGATGCTCGACGAGAACGGCAACAACGTCGAGGAGGCGACACCCTCGCGTCCGGTGCTGGTGCTCGGCCTCACCGCCGTGCCCGGCGCGGGTGACAACTTCCTGGTCGTCGACGACGACCGGGTCGCCCGGCAGATCGCCGACAAGCGGGTCGCCCGCAAGCGCAACGCCGAGCTTCTCAAGAGCCGCAAGAGCAGCTCCCTCGAAGAGCTGTTCAAGGACCTGGAGAAGGGCGAGCGGCAGGAACTGCTGCTCATCCTCAAGGGCGACGTGTCCGGTTCGGTGGAGGCGCTGGAGGACTCGCTGTCGAAGATCGACGTCGGCGACGAGGTCAACCTGCGGGTCATCCGCCGCGGCGTCGGCGCGATCACGCAGGACGACGTCAACCTGTCGCTGGCCTCCGACGGCGCGGTCATCATCGGCTTCAACGTGCGGCCCGAGCGCAACGCGCAGGAGCTGGCCGACCGCGAGGGCGTGGACATCCGCTACTACTCGGTCATCTACCAGGCGATCGAGGAGGTCGAGGCGGCCCTCAAGGGCATGCTGAAGCCGGAGTTCGAGGAGGTCCAGCTGGGCACCGCGGAGATCCGCGAGATCTTCAAGGTGCCGCGGATCGGCAACGTGGCCGGTTCGATGGTCACCTCCGGGATCATCCAGCGCAACGCCAAGGCCCGGCTGGTCCGCGACGGGGTCGTGGTGTCCGACAACCTCACCGTGTCGTCCCTGCGCCGCTTCAAGGACGACGCCACCGAGGTCCGCGAGGGCTTCGAGTGCGGTATCGGCGTCGGCTACAACGACATCAAGCTCGGCGACACCATCGAGTGCTTCGAGATGCGGGAGAAGCCCCGCGACTGAGGCACCGCGTCGAGCGGTACGCCGTAGTACGCGCGCACGGCGTCAGGGCGGGTCTCCCGTCCTGGCGCCGTGTCGCGTCGGCGGCGTCCTGGCGCCGCCGCCCGGCGCCGCCCGGACCCGGCCGCGCCAGCGTCCCGGCCCGCGAGGCCGCCCCCCGTGTGCGTCCCGCCACGCGGGGCACGGGAACACCCCGGGCCCCGTCCGTCGTTCCACTCCAACAGAAACCCGAGGTGATCCACCAGGTGTACGTGGGTGCGCTGACACTCGATCTGCTCTTGGGGGACGTCCGGTCGCTGAAGCAGAAGCGCTCGGTCGTCCGCCCCGTCATCGCCGAGGTCCGCAAGCGGTTCCCGGGCGTGGCCGTCGCCGAGACCGGCGCCACCGACCTGCACCGCCGCGCGGAGATCGGGGTGGCGGTCGTGTCGGCGACCGCCGGCAACTGCACCGAGGTGCTGGACCAGTGCGAGCGGCTGGTGGCCGGTCGCCCCGAGATCGAGCTGCTGTCGGCACGGCGGCGGCTCTACAACGGCGAGGATTGACAACCCCCTCGCGACGACCCATGGAAAGGGAGTGCGATCATGGTGGACGCAGCTCGCGCGCGTAAGCTCGCCGACCGCATCCAGCAGATCGTGGCGGAGATGCTGGAGCGGCGGATCAAGGACCCCCGGCTCGGGTTCGTCACCGTGACGGACGCCCGCATCACCAACGACCTGCGCGACGCCACCGTCTACTACACGGTGTACGGGTCTGACAGCGAGCGGGCCGAGACCGCCGCCGCCCTGGAGAGCGCCAAGGGCGTGATCCGCACGGAGGTCGGGCGCAAGACCGGTGTCCGGCACACCCCGAGCCTCACCTTCGTCGCCGACTCCGTGGCGCAGAACGCCGCCCACATCGACGACCTGCTCGCCCAGGCGCGGGCCAGGGACGCCGAGGTCGCCAAGGCCGCGCAGGGGGCCGTCCACGCCGGCGACGCCAACCCCTACCGGGCGGACGAGGACGGCGATGTCGACGAAACCGGCGACGACGAGGGCGGCGAAGCGGGACACTCGTCATCGTGAGTGAACCGGTGGCGGGGGGCGCGCGGACACCGGGCGCCGTCTGGACCAGCGACCACGAGGCCCCCGCACCGGCGTGGGGCCTGCCCGCCGCGGCGTGGGGAGCCGCGTCCGAGCACGTGGACCATTCGCTGCGTTCGGCGGCCGGGCCCGCACCGCGCCTCCCCGACGAGCTGAGCGTCCTGATCGCACCCGAGCGCGCCGTCCTGGTCCGGGCGGAGGCCGCGGCCGGGCCCGCCGGCGGGCCCGGAGGCCCCGTACCCGGCGTTTCCGGCCTCCGCGCCGGTTCCGGAGGGCCGGGCGGCCGGCGCGGTCCGGGGGACGTCGGCCCCGGGCTCGACTGGGACCGCGCCGTCGAGCTCATCCAGGCCGCCGACGAGATCGTCCTGGCCTGCCACATCGCCCCCGACGGCGACGCGCTCGGCTCGATGCTGGCTCTGGGCCAGGCACTGCGGGCCCTGGGCAAGCGCTGCGTCGCCTCGTTCGGCGAGCCGTTCACGATCCCGGCCAGCCTGCGCTTCCTGCCCGGCCAGGAACTGCTGGTGGAACCGTTCCGGGTGCCGGAGCGGCCGGAGGTCATGGTCACCCTGGACGCGGCGGGCGTGGAACGCCTCGGGTCCCTGGCCGGGCCGGCCTCCGCCGCCTCCGCGCTGATCGTGGTCGACCACCACGCGTCCAACACCGGCTTCGGCGCGGTGCGCCTCGTCGACCCCGACGCCGCCGCCACCGCCGTGCTGGTGGACGAGCTGATCGGCCGGCTCGGCGTCCCGCTGTCCCGCGACATCGCCCAGGGCCTGTACGCGGGGCTGGCCAGCGACACCGGTTCGTTCAAGTACCCCTGCACCACCCCGCAGGTGCACGACCTGGCGGGGCGCCTGCTGGCCGCCGGGGTGCGCCCCGAGGCGGTGAGCCGCGAGCTGTGGGACCGTGCCCCGTTCGGCTACCTGATGGTGCTGGCGGGCGCCCTGGCCCGGGCCCGTCTGGAACGTGACGCCGCGGGCGGCCTCGGCCTGGTCTGGACGACCATCGGCCGCGCCGACCGCGACAGCCGCGGTGTCCCGTACGACCAGCTGGAGGGCGTCATCGACCAGCTCCGCCGTACCGACGAGGCCGAGGTCGCGGTGGTCTGCAAGCAGAACGACCAGGGCGACTGGTACGTCTCGACCCGGTCCAAGGGCCGCGTCGACGTGGGCCGCGCCTGCGTGGCCCTCGGCGGCGGCGGCCACCGCACCGCGGCGGCGTTCACCCTCCACGGCGAGCCCGCCGCCATCATCGACCGCCTGAGGAACGCACTGAGGGACGCGGCATGACCGAGAAGGCGGGCTCCGGGCTGGTGATCGTGGACAAGCCGGCGGAGTGGACCTCGCACGACGTGGTGGGGAAGCTGCGGCGGCTGGCGCGGACCCGGCGGGTGGGGCACGCGGGCACGCTGGACCCGATGGCGACCGGGGTGCTGGTGATCGGGGTGGAGAAGGCGACCCGGCTGCTCGGCCATCTGGCGCTGACCGAGAAGGGGTACGACGCCACGATCCGGCTCGGGCAGTCCACCAACACCGACGACGCCGAGGGCGAGATCACGGCGACCGCGTCGGCGGCGGGCGTGGCCGATGCGGCGCTGGAGGCGGGGATCGCCGCGCTGACCGGGGAGATCCGGCAGGTGCCGCCGCAGGTCAGCGCGATCAAGGTGAACGGCGAGCGGGCGTACAAGATGGCCCGCAAGGGCGAGCGGGTGGCGCTGGAGGCGCGGCCGGTGACGGTGCGCTCGTTCACGGTGACGGACGTGCGCCGGGACGGCGACGTCATCGACGTGGACGCCTCGATCGCGTGCTCGTCGGGCACCTACATCCGGGCGCTGGCCCGCGATCTGGGCGCCGCGCTGGGCACCGGCGGGCATCTGACGTACCTGCGCAGGACCAGGGTGGGCCCGTACGACCTCGGCATGGCGCGGACGATCGAGCAGCTCTCCGAGAAGCTGGAGGTCCTCCCGATGGGGGAGGCGGTGTCGGAGGCGTTCCCGCGCCGCGAGGTCGACGCCGACGACGCGCGCAAGGTCATGCACGGGGGGCGGCTTCCGGCGGTCGGGCTCGGTCCGGGGCCGGTGGGCGTGTTCGCGCCCGACGGGACGCTGCTGGCACTGGTGGAGGAGCAGGGCGGGGCGGCCAAGCCGCTGGCGGTCTTCGTCCCCTGACCCGCGTCGTCCCGCGTCGCCCCAGGTCGGGCCGCGGTGATGAGGCTCACGTGCGGCGGCACCTCCCACGGCAACCTACGGTCGCGTAACCTACGGATGCGTAGGTTAGTGAGCGAGGAGGTTGCCCGTGGCCACATCGCGCCACCGCCCGTCCACGGCGTCCCCGTCGACGACCGACTCCCCGCCGCGGCCCGGCAGTCCGCCGGTGGTGCGCGCCACGCGGCCGCCGGGGCACGGCGCGGCGGCGGGCGGCGTTCCGTCCCCGACCAGGCCCCGGCTGCGCGGCTGGCTGCATCTGGGCGCGTTCCCCGCCGTGCTGGTGGCCGGGCTCGTGCTCGTCGCGCTCGGCCCCACCCTCCAGGCGCGGCTGGCGTCGGCGGTGTACGTGGCGGCCTCGGGCCTGCTGTTCGGGATCTCGGGGACCTACCACCGGCAGCGCTCCACCCGGCTCATCGAACTGCTGCGCCGCTTCGACCACGCCAACATCTACCTGATCATCGCCGGGACGTACACGCCGTTCGCCGTGGTGGCCCTGGACGGCGCCACCCGCGTCGGGGTGCTGGCCGTCGTCTGGACGGGCGCGGTCGCCGGTGTGATCTTCCGTACCACGTGGGTGGGCGCGCCGCGCTGGCTGTACGTGACCCTCTACATCGCCCTGGGATGGGTCGCGGTGTTCTTCATGCCGCAGTTCCTCGAGGGCGCGGGGATCGCGGCCTGCGTGCTCGTCGCCGCCGGCGGGATCGCCTACAGCGTGGGCGGTGTGGTGTACGGCCTGCGCCGTCCCGACCCCTCGCCGAGCTGGTTCGGCTTCCACGAGGTCTTCCACGCGTGCACGCTGGCGGCCTACGTCCTGCAGTACGTGGCGGTGTCGCTGGTCGTCTACCAGTCCGCCTGAGGGTGGGAGGGGCTACCGGTGGGTAGAATTCGCCAGCGGGAGCCCCTCGGTCATCTCTCTTCCGGCCGCATGGCACTCTTTAAGTCGACAGCAAGGCCTTCGGGCGACGGCAGACCGGCACAGGCCGGCAGGCAGGTCAACGCAGGGAGAGCATGGTGCGGCGCTGGCACGGCCTCGAGGAGGTACCCGCCGACTGGGGCAGGTCGGTCGTCACGATCGGCGTGTTCGACGGCGTGCACCGCGGTCATCAGCGGATCGTCCGCGCCGCCGCCGAGCTGGCCCGCGAGCGCGGCCTGCGGTCGGTGGTGATCACCTTCGACCCGCATCCGGACGAGGTGGTCAGGCCCGGTACCCACCCGCCCCTGCTGACCACGACCCGCCGCCGGATCGGGCTGCTGGAGGGCCTCGGCACCGAGGCGGTCGCGGTGGTCCCGTTCACGCTGGAGCTGTCGAAGGTGCCGCCGGACGAGTTCGTCCAGTCGGTCCTGGTGGAGCGGCTGCACGCGGCGCACGTGATCGTCGGGGAGGACTTCCGGTTCGGCCACCGGGCCAAGGGCGACGTGCCGCTGCTGACCGAGCTGGGCGACAAGTACGACTTCACCGTGGCGGGCATGCCGCTGGTGGCCAACGGCGACACGATCTCCTCCACCTACATCCGCGAGCGGCTGGAGGCCGGCGCGGTCGAGGACGCCGCCGGCGCGCTGGGCCGTCCCCACCGGGTGGAGGGCGTGGTGGTGCGCGGGCACCAGCGGGGCAGGGCGCTCGGCTTCCCCACCGCCAACCTGGAGACGATGCCGCACACCGCGATCCCGGCCGACGGGGTGTACGCGGGCTGGCTGGTCTGCGACTCCGACCGCTACCCGGGCTTCCACTGGCCCGCCGCGATCTCCATCGGCACCAACCCCACCTTCGAGGGGGAGGAGCGGACGGTGGAGGCGTACGCGCTGGACCGCGACGACCTCGACCTGTACGGCGAGCACATGGCGGTCGACTTCCAGGCCAGGATCCGGGACACGCTCAAATTCGACTCGATCGACGCGCTGATCGAGGAGATGCACCGCGACGTGGACCGGGCCCGCGAGATCACCTCCGCCTGACCGCGGCCCCGGCCTGGCGAAAGGCGGCGAACGCCCTGATCAGGGCGGGTTCGTCGGCGCGGACGGGTCGTGCGCCGGGCATGGTACGGTGAAGAGTCGCCGGGAAAGGTCCCGGCGCGGTGAGCTGCACCCTCATGCGGCCCGCCACGATCTTCCCACGCACCATGCGGACCGACGCGCCGACCAGGCCCGATCTGCGGGTGACGATTCCATCGAAGGAGCCACGTGTCGCTCGACACCGCCACCAAGAACAAGATCATCGCCGAGTACGCGACCACTGAGGGTGACACCGGATCCCCGGAGGTCCAGGTCGCGCTGCTGACCCGGCGGATCAACGACCTGACCGAGCACCTCAAGGAGCACAAGCACGACCACCACAGCCGCCGCGGTCTGCTGCTGCTGGTCGGCCGTCGTCGCCAGCTCCTGAAGTACCTGAGCAACAAGGACATCAACCGCTACCGGCAGCTGATCGAGCGGCTCGGCCTGCGGCGATAGCGTGACAAGGGAGCGGCCCGGTGCCGCTCCCTTCCTGTATCGGCCCGGAACGCCCGTCGCGGCGCCGCGTCCCAGCCCGTCCGAGCCGGGACGCATCGCGTCCCCGGCCCGGGAAGTCGGCTCCGAGGGCGCGGCGGCACTGGCCGTGACGGCCCCATCGGCCGTAGGGTCTGAAGAGACCCACCGCCGCGGGCGGCCGGGAAGCCGTCGTGCACGGCGGCCCCGGCGCGGTTCCGCGCGGCGGAGGGCGTAGAAACGCCGGTTCACGGGAATGCGTGACCGCAAGGAGCACCGCCGGAGCGCCGGTACGGCCCCGGGCCCGATTCACGGCCCCGAGACGGCCGTCCGCATCGGCGACGGGCCATCGGTCACCGGTTCCGATCCACCGCGGTCGGAGGCCGTGACCGGTCACCGGGAGGCGCCGACCGGCCGCCGCCCGTACAACTGGACAAGCAAGCCCCGCGGACACCGCCCTGGTGCGGCCGGTCCTCGGTAGTGGCCTCCGGATCCCGTCCCGCCCCGGCGGGGGGCCGATCCGGGCGCTTCGATCGAAGACCGGCACTGCGCGAAGCCACGGGAGAAGACCGCGGGGAGACGACCGAAACCTGAGGAGGTTTCCCCGTGTCAGATGCCGTGCGCATCGACGGTGCGCAGAGCACCGAAGCAGTGATCGACAACGGTGCCTTCGGCACCCGGACCATCCGGTTCGAGACCGGCCGGCTGGCCCGCCAGGCCGCCGGGTCCGCCGTCGCCTACCTCGACGACGAGACGATGGTGCTGTCGGCCACCACCGCGTCCAAGAAGCCCAAGGACAACCTGGACTTCTTCCCGCTCACCGTGGACGTCGAGGAGCGGATGTACGCGGCCGGCCGCATCCCCGGCTCGTTCTTCCGCCGCGAGGGCCGGCCGTCCGAGGACGCGATCCTCACCTGCCGGCTGATCGACCGGCCGCTGCGCCCGTCGTTCACCAAGGGGCTGCGCAACGAGATCCAGGTCGTCGAGACGATCCTGGCGCTGCACCCCGACCACCTGTACGACGTCGTGGCGATCAACGCCGCGTCGATGTCCACCCAGCTGGCCGGGCTGCCGTTCTCCGGCCCGATCGGCGGCGTCCGGGTGGCGCTGATCGACGGCCAGTGGATCGGCTTCCCGACCCACCCCGAGCTCGAGCGGGCCACCTTCGACATGGTCGTCGCGGGCCGGGTGCTCGAGGACGGCGATGTCGCGATCATGATGGTGGAGGCCGAGTCCACCCGCGACACCATCCGCCTGGTCGGCGACGGCGCCGTGGCCCCGACCGAGGAGACGGTCGCGCAGGGCCTGGAGGCCGCCAAGCCGTTCATCCAGGCGCTGTGCAAGGCGCAGAGCGAACTGGCCGCCGTCGCGGCCAAGCCGACCGCCGAGTACCCGCTGTTCCCCGAGTACACCGACGAGGTCCTGGAGGCCGTGACCGCCACCGTCTCGGCCGAGCTGGCCGAGGCGCTGACGATCGCGGGCAAGCAGGAGCGCGAGTCCCGGCTGGACGAGATCAAGGCGGCCGCCGCCGAGAAGCTGGCCGCCGACTTCGAGGGCCGGGAGAAGGAGGTCTCCGCGGCGTTCCGCGCGGTGACCAAGAAGCTGGTGCGCGAGCGCGTCATCCGCGACGGGCTGCGGATCGACGGCCGCGGCGTCAAGGACATCCGGCAGCTGACCGCCGAGGCGCACGTGGTGCCGCGGGTGCACGGGTCGGCGCTGTTCGAGCGGGGCGAGACCCAGATCATGGGCATCACCACGCTGAACATGCTCCGGATGGAGCAGATGATCGACACGCTCAACCCCGAGCGCACCAAGCGCTACATGCACAACTACAACTTCCCGCCGTACTCCACCGGTGAGACCGGCCGGGTCGGCTCGCCCAAGCGCCGCGAGATCGGGCACGGCGCGCTGGCCGAGCGGGCGCTGATCCCGGTGCTCCCGACCCGCGAGGAGTTCCCGTACGCGATCCGGCAGGTGTCGGAGGCGCTGAGCTCCAACGGCTCCACGTCGATGGGCTCGGTCTGCGCGTCCACCATGTCGCTGCTGGACGCGGGCGTGCCGCTCAAGCAGATGGTGGCGGGCATCGCGATGGGCCTGATCCACGAGGGCGGCGAGTACGCCACGCTGACCGACATCCTCGGCGCCGAGGACGCCTTCGGCGACATGGACTTCAAGGTCGCCGGCACCCGCGACCTGATCACCGCGCTGCAGCTGGACACCAAGCTCGACGGCATCCCCGCCTCGGTGCTGGCCGCCGCGCTGAAGCAGGCCAAGGGCGCCCGGCTGGCGATCCTGGACGTGATGGCCGAGGCGATCGAGGCTCCGGCCGAGATGAGCGAGTTCGCGCCGCGGATCATCACCATCAAGGTCCCGGTCGACAAGATCGGCGAGGTCATCGGCCCCAAGGGCAAGATGATCAACTCGATCCAGGACGACACCGGCGCCGACATCACCATCGAGGACGACGGCACCATCTACGTCGGCGCCACCGACGGCCCGTCCGCCGAGGCCGCGCGGCAGGCGATCAACGCGATCGCCAACCCGCACATGCCCGAGGTCGGCGAGCGCTACCTGGGCACCGTCGTCAAGACCACCACGTTCGGCGCGTTCGTGTCGCTGCTGCCCGGCAAGGACGGCCTGCTGCACGTCTCGCAGATCCGCAAGCTGCACGGCGGCGCCCGGATCGAGAACGTGGACGACGTCATCTCGGTCGGCGAGAAGATCCAGGTCGAGGTCACCGAGATCGACCAGCGCGGCAAGCTCTCGCTGGTCCCGGTCGAGGTGGTGGAGCGCGAGGCCGCCGCCAAGGAGGACGGCGGCGACGGCGCCGCGCCGGCCGACGAGGGCGACGGCGAGGGCGAGTCCGGCGAGCGCCGCGCTCCGCGCCGCCGCCGCACCCGCCGCACCGGCGACGACGCCACCCAGCGCAACTCCTGAGCAAGACCGACGACCGGCCGACCGGCCTGCCCCACGGGGCAGCCCGCTCGGCCGCATTCGTACACCCCGACCGAGAATCCGCCCCGCCTGGACGTCCCGGAGCCCGCCTGACTCACCACACGGCGATGCCCCGAGCCGGGTGAACCGGCTGTGCCCGGCTCGGGTCCGGGCGGATACGGCGGCTCGGGTGCCTATGACTTGGTGCGCAGGCAGACGTTGCCCGACTTGGGGTGTGGGCCGAGTGTGCCTGACTCGGGATGTGGGCCGGTGCGCCCGGCAGGGGAGCGGCTGGGGTCTCCGGGCGCGAGATTCGCGGTGGGTCTGGCAACCTGGGAACGCAGGCGAAGGTGGCCGTGAGACCGGCTCGTCGTTCGTTTCGCGTTCTGTTCGTTCGATGATGGAGAGGTCACCAGTGACGCTGCCGGCCAGGGTGCAGGAGCCCGGGACCACACAGACCGTCCACCCCGGCGAGGCCGGTGCCGGAGCGGTGCGGCGCACCGTGCTCCCCGGCGGGCTCCGGGTGATCACCGAGTCGATGCCGACCGTGCGGTCGGCCGCGTTCGGGATCTGGGCGGGGATCGGCTCCCGGGACGAGTCCCCGGCGGACGCGGGGGCCAGCCACTACCTGGAGCACGTGCTGTTCAAGGGCACCCGGCGGCGGTCCGCGCTGGAGATCTCCGCGGCGATCGACGCGGTCGGCGGCGACCTCAACGCCTTCACCGCCAAGGAGTACACCTGCTACTACGCGCGGGTGCTGGACGACGACCTGCCGCTGGCCGCGGACGTGGTGTCGGACATGGTGGCCTCGTCGGTCAACCGCCCCGAGGACGTCGAGGCCGAGCGCGGCGTGATCCTCGAAGAGATCCACATGCGCGACGACGACCCCGGCGACCTGATCCACGACGAGTTCTCCATCGCGCTGTACGGGGACGCGCCGCTGGGACGGCCCATCCTCGGCACGGTCGAGTCGATCAACGCGCTGACCCGCGACCGGATCCACGGGTACTACACGCGGCACTACGTCCCCCAGAACCTGGTCGTGGCGGTCGCCGGCAACATCGACCACGACGAGGTGGTCCGGCTGGTGACCCGGGCGTTCGAGGACCGGCTCGGCGGCGACGACGTCCCCGCCGCGCCGCGGATCGACGGGGACCCGGTGCCCGCGGCGCCGTCCGTGCGGGTCCTGGACAAGGACACCGAGCAGGCGCACGTGATCCTGGGCGGTGTCGGCGTCTCCCGCACCGATGAACGCCGGTTCGCCCTGGGCGTCCTCAACGCGGCCCTGGGCGGGGGCATGTCCTCCCGGCTGTTCCAGGAGATCCGCGAGAAGCGGGGGCTGGCCTACTCGGTCTACAGCTACACCTCCCAGTACGCCGACACGGGCGTCTTCGGCGTCTATGCGGGCTGCCAGCCGGGCAAGGTCGACGAGGTGCTGTCGATCTGCCGGGACGAGATCGCCCGCATCGCCGACCAGGGCATCGAGGGCGAGGAGCTGGACCGCGGCAAGGGCCAGCTGCGCGGCGCGATGGTGCTGGGCCTGGAGGACAGCGGGTCGCGGATGAGCCGCATCGGCAAGAGCGAGCTGGTGTACGAGTCGTACCTCCCGATCGAGGAGGTCCTGGGCCGCATCGAGGCCGTGACCCCCGACGACATCCGTGCCGTCGCCCAGAGCGTCCTGGCGGCGCCCCAGGCCCTGACGGTCATCGGCCCCTTCGGAGACCGCGACTTCACCCTCTGACCCTCCCTCCCGGGGCCCGGCCTCCCGGGACCCCCTGCTTCGGAGGACTGGCCTTCGGTGCCTCTCCCTCCCGGAGGCTGGCCTCCCGGAGGCCCGGGCTTCCCGGCCTCCCCGGAGCCCGGGGGCTCGGCGTTGCGGGATTCCGGGCCTCCTCGGGCTTCCCGGTGTCCCCGGAGCCTGGGGGCTCGGCGTTCTGAGATTCCCGGTCTTCTCGGGCTTCCCGGCCTCTCCAGGGCCTGGGGACTTGGCGTTGCGGGCTCCCGGCTTTCTTGGTTCCAAGGGCCTTGGCGTTCCGGGGCCTCGCGGCGTCCCGGCCCTGACGGTCATCGCCGTTCGGAGACCGCGACTTCGCTCCCTGGTCGTCGCCTACGGGGGCTGGACTCCGGGGCTCGGGCCGCTCGGCGTTCGGGTGATGTTTCGCGGTGTCGGGTCATGGCTCGGTGGCCTCTTTGGGGGTGTGTTTTTGGCGTTTGGGGGGCTTGTCGAGGGCGGAGGTCAGTAGGCCGTCCAGCCAGCGCTTGCGGGGGTCCAGGTCGATCAGGAGGGCGCGGGCCAGGGTGGTGAGGGGGACGGCGAGGATGGCGCCCAGGGGGCCCAGGACCCACGACCACAGGATCAGGGAGATGGACACCAGGGTGAAGGAGAGGCCGACGGCGGTGCCGAAGAACTTGGGCTGGACGAGCGACTGCAGCACGAAGTTGATGACGCTGTACGCGACGATGATCCAGATCATGGTGCCGAGGCCGCCGGTGAGCAGGCCGAGCACGGCGGGCGGGACGAGGCCGACGACGAAGCCGATGTTGGGGATGTAGTTGGTGAGGAAGGCCAGCAGCCCCCACAGCAGCGGCAGCGGGACCGCGAACAGGTACAGGACCACGGTGTCGAGCACGGCCACGACGGCGCCGAAGACGGTGCTGACGATCAGGTAGCGGCCGGTGTCGCGGGCGAAGCCGCGCAGCGCGCCGACCAGGGCCGGGTGGCTGGTGGCCAGGCGCTCCAGCTGGCGGACGGTGCCGGTGGCGTCGATGCACATGCCGAACAGCATCAGCACGATCAGCAGGAGCGCGGACGAGGCGCTGAGCAGCCCGGCCAGGAAGCCCTCGACGAAGGTGAACAGCTGGCCGGGGTCGAGCCGGGAGACGGCCTGGCCGAGCTTGTGGTGGTCGACGCCGTACCGGGCGAGGGCGCGGGTGGCGGAGGCGAGGAGCTCGTTGAACTGGTCGGTGTAGGCGGGCAGCAGGGCGGCGAGCTGGGCGACGGAGACGGCCAGTGCGGCGCCCAGTGCCAGCAGCAGCGCGATCACGGTGGCGAGGGGCACGGAGACGCAGACCCAGAAGGGGGCGCCGCGCCGGTCGAGCCAGGCGCGCAGCGGGTTGACCGCGATCACCAGGACCAGCGCCAGGAAGACCGGGCCGACGATCGAGGAGGCCGCTTTCAGCCCGGCCATGATGACCACGGCGGCGGCCGAGCCGACCAGGATCACCAGGGCGGGCGAGCGGGGCGTTTCCACGTTTCACCTCCTTGATCTCACTCAGGGCAACAGTAGCGTTACGCTCTGACAGAAGCGCCGTCGGGCGGTCGTCCCGCAGCGCGATAAGCTGCCCGGACGCCGGATCGGGAGGAACGTGTGATCAAGGTTGGGGTGCTGGGCGCGCGCGGCCGGATGGGCGCCGAGGTGTGCCGGGCCGTGGAGGCCGCCGACGACATGGAGCTGGTCGCCGCCGTCGACCAGGGCGACCCGCGGGACGCCCTCACCGGCGCCGGAGTCGTGGTCGACTTCACCCATCCCGGCGTGGTCATGGACAACCTCCGCTGGTGTGTCGAGCACGGGCTGCACGCCGTCGTGGGCACCAGCGGGTTCGATCCCGCCCGGCTGGACGCGGTGCGCGGGTGGCAGGCCGGGGCCGCCGGCGGCAACGTGCTGATCGCGCCCAACTTCGGCATCGGCGCGGTGCTGATGATGCACTTCGCGGAGAAGGCGGCGCCGTTCTTCGAGTCGGTCGAGGTCGTCGAGCTGCACCACCCGCAGAAGGTGGACGCGCCGTCGGGCACCGCGTACCGCACCGCCGAGCTGATCGCGGCGGCGCGCGCCGAGGCCGGGGTGCCGCGTTCCCCGGACGCCACCACCACGGAGCTGGACGGCGCGCGGGGCACCGACGTGGACGGGGTGCGGGTCCACGCCGTCCGGCTGTCCGGCCTGATCGCCCACCAGGAGGTGCTGCTGGGCGGGCACGGCGAGGTGTTCACCATCCGGCACGACTCGATGAACCGCGAGTCGTTCATGCCGGGCGTGCTGCTGGGCGTGCGGAGGGTCGCCGGGCTGCCCGACCGGCTCACGGTCGGCGTCGAGTCGCTGCTGGGACTGTGACGCCGCTGGAGTTCGCCGCCGAGCCGTGGGACTACCTCGGCGAGAGCGAGGCGGTCGACCTGGAGCACGAGCTGGTGCAGGCGACGGCGTCGGAGTTGCGCACCGGTGACGACATCGCGTACGCGCGGGCGGCGTTCGAGCTGGTCCGTGACCGGATCACGCATTCGGTGGACGCGGGCGACCGGCGCGTCACCTGGCGGGCGTCGGACGTGCTGCGGGAGGGCACGGGTCTGTGCTACGCCAAGGCGCACGCGTTCGTGGCGCTGCTGCGCGCGGGCGGCATCCAGGCGGGGTTCTGCTACCAGCGGCTGCGCGCGGGCGAGGGCTTCGTCCTGCACGGGCTGGCCGCGGCGCTGATCGACGACCGGTGGGTGCGGCTCGACCCGCGCGGCAACAAGCCCGGCATCGACGTGGAGTTCTCCGCCGAGGAGGACAGGCTCGCGTTCACGCCCGATCCGGCGCTGGGGGAATCCGACTACCGGACGGTGTACGCCGATCCGCATCCGGCCGTCCTGGACGTCCTGAAGGCCCACGACGACTGCGTGCGCCTGTGCGAGACCGGTGAGCTCCCGTCCGCGGAGCTGTGATCGACGCTCTGCGGCAGAATGCCCCGCATGGACGATTCGTACGCGCGGACGCTCTGGACGGTCATCGAGCCGGTGCACGTGGTCACCTACTTCTCGGCCGAGTGCCTCCAGGCGCACAAGGACGTGGGCCTGAAGGGCTTCTGGATGGGGTACTTCGGGGGCCGCGCGGCTCCCATGGGGGCGGCGTCGGCCGGTGTGGTGGACGCGACGTTCTACGTGTTCGAGCCGGAACGGGTCCGCCGGGCCGTCCCGGACGCGTGGTCGTACGCCTCTCCCGAGGACATCCTGCGTTCGCGCGAGGCGGCCGCGGCCGCGGCCCTGCGCAGGCACGCCCCCATCGTGGACGAGATCGCGCCCAAGGCCGTCCCGCTGCTCCGCCGTGTGGCGGAGGCGGCCGATGCGCCGGGGCGCCCGCTGTTCTGTGCGAACCGTGACCTGCCCGTGCCGGACGACGACGTCGCGGCGCTCTGGCTGGCCACGACCGTGCTGCGGGAGCACCGCGGGGAGGGCCACCTGATGCTCCTCACGGCGGAGGGTCTGGACGGCCCGGAGGCGAGCGTGCTGTCCCTGGCCGTGGCCGGCGACTCCATCGACAAGCTCACCGTGACCCGCGGATGGTCGGCGGAGCGGCTGCGGGCGGCCGTCGCCGCGCTCGCCGGGCGTGGGCTGCTGAACGCCGACGGCACGGCCACCGAGGAGGGGCGCGTGTTCCGGCGGCGGATCGAGGAGCGCACCGACGCGCTCGCCGCACCGCCCTACCGCGTGCTGGACGAGCCGGAGGAGCTGTTCGCGCTGCTGGAGCCGGTCGCTCGCGCCGTGGCCGCCTCCGGGGACGTCCCGTTTCCCAACCCGATCGGCCTGCCCAGGCCCTGATCCGGCCCGCTCAGGGCTGGGGGGTGACGAAGCCGTACTTGTTGAAGAGCCTGCGGGCGGCGGGGGTGGTCAGCCAGGCGACGAACGACGCCGCCTCCTTCCCGTGGCCGCTGTCGTCGACCGCCGCCGCCAGGTAGGTGGCGGTGACGTTCTCCAGCGCGGCGATCGGCACGCTGCTCGCGGCCACTCCCGCCGCCCGCAGATCGGTGATGTAGACGAGCCCGGCGTCGGCCTGGCCGGTGCGGACCCGGTCCAGGACGGCGCGCACGCTGATCTCCTCCGAGGAGGGCCGCACGGTGATGCCCGCGCCCGCGAAGATCTGCCGCGCGTACGCCCCGGCCGGGTTGGTCGCCGCCGCGATCGCGACCCGCAGCCCGGGCCTGCCCAGGTCGCGCAGTCCCCGGACGCGGCGCGGGTTGCCCGGGCCGACCGCGATCGTCATCGAGTTGTGCGCGATGATGCGGCGGCGGCCGGTGAGGTGGTCGTCGGCCTTGTTCATGGTCTTCTCGTCCGCCGTCACCAGCACGTCGCCGTTCTTGGGCTCCGAGAGCCGTTGGGCCATCTCCTGGGAGCCGCCGAAGAGGAATCTGACCTGGACGCCGCGGTGCTCCTGCGTGTAGGCGAGCCCGAGTTCCTGCAGCGCCTCCTGCGTGGACGAGGCCGCCAGCACGGTGAGCGTCGCGCCGTCGGAGGCGCCGCGGCAGCCGGCCGCGACCGAGCCGGCGACGAGGAGGGACAGCACGGCGCATGCGGCGGCACGCCGCCGCAGGGGGGAGTCCGGCATATGTCCAGATCTTAGGGTCGGGACGGTTCTGCTCCGGTGATTCGGCGCGAGCGTGTCAGTGGCCGCCGCTAGGGTTCCGGTAGCCGAACTCATCGTCCCCGGAGGCCCCCCGTGTCCCTCGACCTCATGGAACTTCTGCCCGCCGACTGGCGGGAGCGGCTCGATCCGCTCGTCGACCCGCTGGGCGTCGCGGCGCTCGGCTCGTTCGTCGCCCAGGAGTACGAGGAGCAGACGGTCTTCCCGCCGCGGGAGGACCTCTTCAACGCGTTCCGGCACTGCCCCTACGACCGGGCGCGCGTGCTCATTCTCGGCCAGGACCCCTACCACGGGCCGGGCCAGGCGCACGGGTTGAGCTTCAGCGTCCGCGACGGGGTGAAGCCACCGCCCTCGCTGCGCAACATGTACAAGGAGCTGGCGAGCGACCTGGAGGTGCCGGTGGCCAAGACCGGCGACCTCACCTGCTGGGCCGACCAGGGCGTGCTGATGCTGAACGCGGTGCTGACGGTGCGGGCGAGCGAGGCCGGGTCGCACGCGGGCAAGGGCTGGGAGGACTTCACCGACGCCGCCATCCGCGCGCTGAACGACAAGCGCGAGCGGGTGGTGTTCGTGCTCTGGGGGGCCTATGCCCGCAAGAAGGCCAAGCTGATCACCGGCGAGCAGCACGTGGTGCACGAGTCGGCGCACCCGAGCCCGCTGAGCGCCAAGAAGTTCTTCGGCACGCGCCCGTTCAGCGCCGTCAACAAGGCCCTGGCGGACGCCGGCCAGCCCGAGATCGACTGGGCCGTCGTCCCCCGCTCCTGACCGGTCCCCGGTCCCCGCCGGGCCCTCGGCGGGGCGCCGGGGTCAGAGGGCCAGGCCGATGGCCAGCAGGGCGCCGAAGGCGAGCTGGAGGCGGCCGGTGCCGCCGAGCACGGGGATGAGCTCCGGTCCGGTGGCGCCCCTCAGCACCGTCTGCGTCGGGGGCACCGACAGCGGGGCCGACAGCAGGGCCAGCAGCGCCCACGGGTGCGGTGCCGCGACGGCCAGCACGATCGGGTAGGGCAGGGCCGCGCACGCCGCGTACAGGATCCGGGTCCAGCGGTCGCCGAGGACGACGGCCAGGGTGCGCTTGCCGGTGACCTCGTCGGTGGGGATGTCGCGCAGGTTGTTGGCGACCAGCAGCCCGCAGGCCAGCAGCCCGACCGGCACGGCGGCCGCCCACGCCTCCCACGGGATCCCCTCGACCTGCACGTACACCGTGCCGACCACGGCTACCAGGCCGAAGAAGACGAAGACCGACACCTCGCCGAGCGCGCGGTAGCCGTAGGGGGTCTTGCCGCCGGTGTAGAACCAGGCGGCCAGGATCGCCAGCGCGCCGACCAGGAGCAGCCACCAGGTGGTCACGGCGGCCAGGACGAGCCCGGCGACGGCGGCGGCGAGGAAGCAGCCGAGGGCGGCGGCCAGCACCTGCCCCGGCTTGGCGACCTTGGAGCCGACCAGGCGGAGCGGGCCGACGCGTTCCTCGTCGGTGCCCTTGACGCCGTCGCTGTAGTCGTTGGAGTAGTTGACGCCGACCTGCAGCGCCAGGGCGACGAAGGCGGCGAGGAGCGCGCGCCACCACACCGCCCCGCCCTCCCCGATCGCGACGCCCGTGCCGACGATGACGGGGACGAGGGAGGCGGGAAGGGTGCGGGGCCGTGATCCGGCGACCCATTGGGAGAGCGTGGCCACTGGTTACCGTTGGTTCTCGTGGGGCGACAGGGGACTAGCCCGCCAATTGTCCCGGATCAGCGGCCCGGCGCGAATCCAGCCCCGCGCGGGAGGGGGAGACGGGGCGCAGGCGAAGCGAAAGGACCAGGCCCAGGGCCAGGATGGCGGCCGTGGCGAGGGCGGCGCGGCGCGTGGCCTCGGCCAGGCTCGCGTCGGCGGCCGCGGCGATCGCCGCCTCGATCCGCGGGGACGCCCCCGAGGCTCCGCCCGCGGCGGCCGCGCGCTCGGCGGCCTCGTGCAGCTCGCGGGCATGGGTTCCGGCGCTCTCGCGCAGTTCCCGGGTGAGGGCGGCCTGCCGGGCGGCGGGCAGGTCCGTGCCGCGCAGCCGCTCGGCCATCGCGTGGCCGAGCCCGGTGGCGAAGACCGTCCCGATCAGCGCGATGCCCAGCGCGGCGCCGACCTGCCGCGCCGTCGACTGGGTGCCGGACGCCTGCCCGGCCTGCCCGGGCGGGACGTCGGCGAGCGAGACGTTGGTGAGCTGGGCGGAGGTCAGGCCCAGGCCGACGCCGTACAGCAGCATCCACGGGGCCAGGCCGAACCCGGTGGTGGTGGCGGTCAGCGTCAGCGCCAGCGCGGCCACGGCCGCCACCTCCAGCGCGATGCCGAACTGGACGACGCGGTGCGCGCCGTGCCGGTGGGCCAGCCTGCCCGCGCCCCCGCCGGACAGGAACGCCCCCGCGGCCAGCGGCAGCAGCGCCACGCTGATCTGCAGCGGGGCGGTCCCGTGCACGCCGAGCAGGAACAGCGGCAGGACGAACACCAGCCCCAGCTCGCCCACGTTGATCAGGGCGGAGGCGAGGTTGCCGTGCCGGAAGTTGGGGATCCGGAACAGGGCGAGGTCGAGCATGACGGGCCGCCCGGCCGCGGCGCGGGCACGTTCCACGACGACCAGCGCGGCGAGCAGCACGGCGCCGAGCCCGAGCACCACCGGCACCGGCGACAGCCCGTTCGGCGGCCAGGTGAACGGCCCCATCGCGAACGGGCGGGTCGCCGTCCACCAGCCGTAGGTCTGGCCCTCGATCAGGCCGCAGACCACGGCGCCGAGCCCGAGCGCCGACAGCGCCCCGCCGGGCCAGTCGATCTCGCGCACGGTGTTGCGCAGCGCGCGCCGCCGCCCGCTCCCGGTGGCCGCCCGGCCCGCCTCGGCGGGGCGCGGGGAGCGTGTCTCGGGCATGAGGGCGAGCGCGCCGCCGAGCAATGCCAGGCCGAGCGGCAGGTTGACGCCGAACGCCCAGCGCCAGCCGGCCGTGCTCGCCACCGCGCCGCCGAGCAGCGGGCCCAGCGCGGCCATGCCCGCGATCAGCGACCCCCAGATGCCGAACGCGACGGCCCGCTCCCGTCCGGTGAACAGCGCGTTCACCGTGGACAGCGTGGCGGGCAGCATCATCGCGGCGCCCACGCCCTGCAGGGCGCGGGCCCCGATCAGCGCCGACCCGTCCCCCGCCAGCGCCGCCAGGACGCTCGCCCCCGCGAAGATCGCGACCCCGGCGACGAACGCGCGGCGCCGCCCGAACAGGTCGCCGGCCCGCCCGGCCGGGATCAGCAGGGCCGCGAACACCAGCGCGTACACCGAGGTCACCCATTCGGCGTCCGAGGTGGTCAGGCCCAGCCCGGAGACGATCTGGGGCATCAGGACGCCGACGATGGTGGCGTCCACGACGATCAGCGAGACGCCCAGGCTCATCACGGCCAGGCAGAGCCAGCGGCGGCGGTGGGACGCCGGGCCGGTCGCCCTGGATCCGGAGTCGGACGGTGTCGCGGAGGTGGTCATGGGCACGACTTCCAACTTAAGCCCGGTCCTTCGATGCTCCTCACCGACCCCGTGGTTGCGCCCGGAGCGCCCCGGAACGCCCCGGCGCCCTTGACGTTCAGGCGCCCGTTCCGGAGCCCTCCGCGTCGGCGGTGATGTCGGTGTGCAGGCGGATCTGCCGGACCGGCTCGCCCATGTCCAGGTCGCGCGCGGTGCCGTCGGGCGCCCACCCGGCCGAGCCCAGGAACGCCCGCATCACCTCGTCCTTCTCGAACGTCCAGGTGATCAGGGTGGCGAAGCCGTCGTCGCGGAGCAGGTCGACGGTGGCGGCCAGCAGCCGGCTGCCGTGCCCGGCCCGCGCGTGCAGCGGGTCGACCAGCAGGGTGATCAGCTCGGCGGCCGCGGCCGGGTCGTGGTCGGGGTCGTTCTCGGCCGGGCCGGAGGCGGCGAAGCCGACGACCAGGTCGGAGGAGACCGCGACCAGCAGCCGGTGCCGGGGGCCCGGCGGGTCGGTGACCGCCTCCGTCCAGCGCTCGCGCCACACCTCCCGGGCCTCCGTGCCGGTCACCTCGGCGAGCACCCCGGCGGGGAGCAGGTCACGGTACGCCTGCCGCCAGGCGCGCACCTGGATGTCGGCGACGGCGGCGGCGTCCGCCCGGCGGGCGGGCCGTACGCCCACGTCGGCCATGGCTTGCCACGTCCTCTCATCGGTGGTGGTGGTCGGGCCGGTCGCTGGATGCGGTCACCGCGTCGCCGTGCGGTCGCGGCGGCGTGCGCGGTAGGCGCGGGTCTTGGTGCGGTTGCCGCACACCCGCATCGAGCACCAGGATCGGCTGCGGTTCTTGGAGGTGTCGAGGAACGCCCACTGGCAGGTGTCCTCCAGGCAGACCTTGAGGCGGGGCCAGGTGCCGTCGGCGGCCGACTCGGTCACGGCCGCCGCGATCCTCGCCAGGCCCGCGGTCGTGCCGCCGCCCAGGGGGACCAGCGCGGGACGGCCGCCGTCGAGCGTGAGCCGCAGCGGCAGCCGTCCCAGCGACCGTTCGAGGTCCCCGGGCAGGCCGCCCCCGGCGAGCGGGGACGCGGCAGCGCCGAGCGTGTGATGGGCGAGCATCGCGGTGCGCAGGCCCTCGCGGAGGGTGGCGGCCAGGTCGACGTCGGACTGGTCGGCCCGCGCGCCGGCGGGCGCCAGCCCGTGCGCGGCCAGCCAGTCGGCCAGGCGCGCCGGAGCGTCGATCGCGTCGGTGGCGCATTCCACGTCGAGTGTGTTGACGAAGTCGCGCAGGAGCAGGGCGGCCGGGGAACCGGCCCGGACGCCGGTGCGCCCCTGGTCGGGCTGCGCGCTGTCCATCACTCCGCTCCTGCCGTCGGGCGCACTCTACCAGCTACGACACCGGTGTTCCCGGATGGGCGGTTGCGGGACCGGGCGACACCTGCGTACCGTTTTGGACGGTGTCGAAGAGAGGAGCCGAGGATGCGCACGACGGTGACGAACGTCGCGATCGACTGCACGGACCTGGACGTCATGGCCGAGTTCTGGGGCGGGCTGCTCGGCATGAAGGTCACCGGCCGCGACGAGGACTGGATCGACCTCGAACCGCTCGGCGACGGCGGGCCGCTGCTGAGCTTCCAGCTCGTCCCCGAGTCCAAGAGCGGGAAGAACCGCGTCCACCTGGACGTGGCGGTGCCCGACGTCCACGCCGCCGGCGAGCGCGCCCGCGAACTGGGCGCCACCCCGCACGGCGAGCCGATGGGCAACCCCGAGCGCCCGTTCCGGGTGTGGCTCGACCCCCAGGGCAACGAGTTCTGCTTCGTCACCGAGTAGCGCGTTCCCGCGCGCGGACGACCTCGGCCAGGCGGCGCACGCCCTCGTCCAGTTCCGCCTCGTTGGCGGCGGCTCCGTAGCCGATCCGCAGGTACGGGCCGGGCGGTTCGGCCGGGAAGAACGGCCGTCCCGCGCTCACCAGCACGCCGGCGCGCAGGGCCGCGTCCGCCAGCGCGACGTCGTCGGTGCCGTCGCGCAGCCGGACCCACAGGTGCGGGCCCCCGGCGGGCCGGTTGACCTCCAGCTCGGGCAGCTCGCGGGCCAGCGCGGCGCGCGCCGCGTCCCGGCGGGAGCGCAGCGCGGTGCGCACCGCGCGCAGGTGCCGCGGCCAGCCCGGGGAGCTGACCAGCTCCAGCAGCGTCTCCTGCAGCGGCCTGGCCGGGAAGAACCCCTCGACCAGCTGGGTCGCGCGGATGCGCTCGGCGACCGGGCCGCGGGCGATCACCGCGGCCACCCGCAGGCTGGCGGCGGTGCCCTTGGTCGGCGAGGCGATGTGCACGACCCGGCCCTCCCGGTCCGCGCCGACCATCGGGGGCGCCACCGGGTCGATGGCCAGATGGCGGGCGAAGTCGTCCTCGATCACGAACGCGCCCGCGGCACGGGCCGCCTCGATCACCCGCGCCCGCCGCTCGGCGGTCAGTACCGCGCCCGTCGGGTTCTGGAAGGTGGGCTGGACGTACACCGCGCGGGCGCCGGTCATGGCGAACGCCTCCGCCAGCAGGTCGGGCCGCACGCCCTCGCCGTCGGCCGGGACCGGCACCGGGTGCAGCCGGCCGGCCCGCGCGATCGCGAGGACGCCCAGGTAGGTGGGGGA
This sequence comes from Actinomadura rugatobispora, assembly GCF_042656285.1. Lineage (GTDB taxonomy): Bacteria > Actinomycetota > Actinomycetes > Streptosporangiales > Streptosporangiaceae > Spirillospora > Spirillospora rugatobispora. The sequence continues at coordinate 23,482 of NZ_JBHSON010000114.1, forward strand.
CTCGACCAGGAGCGGCGAGCCGGGCGGCAGCAGCGCGCGCAGGACCGTCGTCAGTGACTGCTGCCCGCCGCCGGTGACGAGGACGTCGGCGGGCGCGATCTCGCCGCCGGGCGCGGCCGTCCGGGCGAACCAGGCGCGCAGTTCCGCGACCCCGGCCAGCGGGGGCGGGTCCCAGGCGTCCGGGCGGCGGGCGGCGCGGGCGGCGGCCGTGGCCAGCGCCCGCAGCGGCTGGAGGGTGGGGTGCAGGTAGCCGCCGCTGAGCGTGATCGCGCCCTCGGGCGCGGGCAGGAGCAGCCGGGCGACGCCGTCGGAGTCCACGGCGCGGTCGCCGAGCGCGACCGCCTGCCAGCCCAGGTCGGCGGGCCCGGCGGCGTCGGCGCCGGGCGCGGGTCCGGGACGGCCGGCCGCGAACGCGCCGCTGCCCGGGCGCGTGACCACCAGCCCCTCCGCGGCGAGCAGGCCCAGGGCCCGCGCGACCGTGACCGGGCTGACCTGGTGGCGGCGGGTCAGCGCGCGGCTGGACGGGAGCCGCTGGCCGGGGTGCATCCCGCGCAGCTCGTCCCGCAGCCGCTCGGCCAAAACGGACACACTGCTATCCTGGTGCATGAGCGATAACGATAGCGCTACTGCCTCCGCGTCGATAGCGGAACCGGATGCCCCCGCCCCCGGACGGGCGGCCGGCTTGGGGCTGGCCGGCCTCGGTGTGCTGGTCTTCTCGCTGACCTTGCCCGCCACGGCGTTCGCCCTGGAGGGGCTCGACCCGTACCTGATCGGCATCGGGCGCTCGGCCGCCGCTACCGTCCTGGCCGCGATCGCGCTCCTCGCCGTGCACCTCCGCTCCCGCTCCCGGGCGGCCGCGGGGTCCCGGGGCGCCCGGGACGCCCTGGTCCGGCCGCGCGGCCGGCAGTGGGCGGCGGTGGCGGTCACCGCGTCCGGAGTGGTCTTCGGCTTCCCGGTGCTGACCACGCTGGCGCTCGACCACGGCGCGTCGTCCGCGCACGCCGCCGTGGTGGTCGGCCTGCTGCCCGCCGCGACGGCGGTGCTCGCCGTCCTCCGCGCCGGGGAACGGCCCTCGCTCGCGTTCTGGCTGGCGGGCGCGTCCGGCGCGGTGGTGGTGACCGGGTTCGCGGTGATCCGCGGCGCCGGTCATCTCACCGGCGCCGACCTGCTGCTGTTCGGCGCGATGCTCGCGGCCGCGGTCGGGTACACCGAGGGCGGCCGGCTGACCCGGGAGATGCCGGGCTGGCGGGTCATCTCGTGGACGCTGCTGCTGGCCGCGCCGATCACCATGCCCGTCACGGTCTGGTTGCTCGCCACGACGGGTCCGCAGTGGACCGGCGGCGCGGCGCTCGGCTTCGGCTACGTCGCCCTGCTCTCGGCCTACCTGGGCTTCTTCGCCTGGTACGAGGGTCTGGCGCGGGCCGGGATCGCGCGCGCGAGCCAGGTCCAGCTCGCCCAGCCGCTGCTCACACTGCTGTGGTCGGGGATCCTCCTGGGCGAGCTGATCGACGGCCTCACCGCGCTGGCCGCCGTGGGCGTGCTGGTCTGCGTGGCGCTGACCCAGCGCGCCCGCGTACGGAACGCGCCCCCGCCCGCCCGCCGGGTCCGGGACGGCGGCAGCGGCAGCGGCAGGGACGGCGGCAGGGGCGGCGGAACGGGCCCGACCGGCCTTGCGGAACGTGACACACGGCCACACGATGGGAAGGAAAGCGTCACAACGATGTGAACGCAGGGGGCCGCATGGACGACAAGCTCACCGTCCCCGAGGGCGGGTTCTGGCCCGCCCCGGAGATCCCGCAGCCGAACATCTACCCGATGGAGTGGCGGGTCGAGACCGGCAAGCTCGCCGCCATCTACGAGAAGTCCAAGCGGACCGTGTGGAACCCCGCCGACCTGCCCTGGGACGGGATCCGACCGGAGGACTTCACCCCGGAGCAGCGGCTGGGGATCATGTACTGGTTCGCGGTGCTGGCCAACTTCGACGCCTCCGGGCCCGCGGTGTTCGCCCGCGCCACGATCCACGCGTTCGAGCAGCACGAGGAGGATCCGGTCCGCAAGTGCTTCTTCTCGATCACGCGGGACGAGATGAACCACGAGGAGTGCTGCCAGCGGACCATCGCGAAACTGTGGCCGGGCGGGCCGCTGGACTGGACGCCGGGCACCGAGCTCGAGCACGCCGCCCACAACAACATCGGCTGGCTCTACTACAACGGCGGCCGTTACTGGCAGGGTTACAACACCGCGGTCCGCAAATACTCGCTCGCCGTTCTGTTCACCAGTTTCATGATGGGCGAGATGGCCGCGTCCACGCTGTTCCGCGGCATGGCCTCCGGCACCCGGCACCCGGTCTTCGGGGAGATGTTCCAGCGCATCGGCCGCGACGAGTCGCGCCATCTGCAGATCTGCATGACGATCCTCGACAACGAGTGGCCCGGCCTGAACGAGGAGGTCAAGGGGCAGATCACCAAGCAGTTGCGGGCGGGGTTCGTCTTCCTGTCGATGATCCTGTGGGAGCCGCCCGAGGGATTCTGGGACCTGCCGCCGTATTTCCTCACCAACCACCGCGTGCTGATGAGCCATGCGCGGGACGCGGGCCTGGGCGTCCTCTCGTTCGAGGAGCAGGCGGAGAACTGGAAACTGGCCATCGCCCGTATCCGCGCCATCGTCGAACGCTGGGGCATCGCCTTCCCGGCCATTCCGGAACTGGACATCTCGGGGGTGAAGGTCGACATCATCGACCCCGAGGACATCATTCCGGTGTTTTAAGGCCCGAGCCGGACGCCGCCCCCGGCCCGGCGGTGTCCGGTGCTTCTCCGGGCCCGGTCCGGGCCGGAGAGACCCGCCCCGCCCGGTTTTCCGCGATCATTGTCCGATGGCATGGAAAAGGCGGATCGTTCGGGGCCTGCGGTGGGCGGGCTGGACCGCGGCGTGCGCGCTCGGCCTCGTGGCGCTGCTGCTGGGCGGCGCGTGGGTGTGGTGGCAGCCCGAGCCGGAGGCGCGCGGCACCGTCGCCAACGCGCTCTGGGCGCGGCACCAGTGGGTGGGGGAGGAGCACACCGAGCAGGAGTACCGCGACCTCGGCCGCCTGCTCAGGGAGAACCGCATCACCGACGTGTTCTTCCACGCGGGCCCGTTCGAGGCCGACGGCACCGTGCCGCCCGCCAAGTACCGCAACGCGCGCAGGCTGATCCAGGCCATGCGCGAGCACGCGCCCGGCGTGCGCGCCCAGGCCTACCTCGGGCAGATCAGGAAGCTGGACGGCTACGGCGTCACCGACCTGGACGACCCGGCCGTCCGCGCGAGCGTCCTGCGCACCGACGCGCTCTTCCTCGACCTCGGCTTCGACGGCATCCACTACGACTTCGAGCCCATCTACGCCGACGACACCGCGTTCCTGGAGCTGATGGAGAAGACCAGGGAGCTGACGCGCTCGCGGGGCCGGCTGCTGTCGGTGGCCATCGAGCAGCTCACCCTCGTGGACGGGGCGCAGCCGATCTACCGCGCCCTCATCCCGCAAGGACACGGCCGCTTCCACTACCCGCCGCGTCCCACCGAGGAGTACCTGCGCGCGCTGGCCGACCGGGCCGACCAGGTCGCGATCATGACCTACGACGCGGCGCAGCCGACCGCGTCCCTGGCCGGTCTGGACTACGCCCGGCACACCGAGCGGACGCTGCGGCTGATCGGCGACCGGACGACGGTGTTCATGGGAGTCCCCACCTACCGCCCGCTGATGGACTGGGCGGACAACCTGCCGGTGGCGCTGCGGGGCGTGCGGCGGGGGCTGGACGCGCTTGATCGTCCGCCCGCCCGCCCCTACGGTGTCGGGATTTATGCGGAATGGACGACCATACCCGCTGAATGGGCGCTTTACCGGGCTAACTGGCTGCCGCGCGGGTCAGCATGAATTGGCGTTGACGGTACCCGCCCCGTCACGTTCCCGTCCTTGCGTTTGTGCAGGTCAAAAGGTTAGTTGACGGAGCCTTCCGCGGGGGTAGGCAAGCAGCGGCGGAACCGGCGGATCGGGCGTGCACGTCGAGAGCGGGCACGACCGGCGGAACCGGACAGGACGATCGCACGAGAGTGGGGGAGTGACGCCGATGGGCATCCAGCGGACCGCGTGGCATGAGTCGGACCAGCTGACCGAGCTTTCGGCCGAATTCACCGGATGGCGGATCGGCCGCGGCGGCTCCGGCCATTGGTGGGCGGTGCGCGGCGACGAACTCGTCCGCACCCCCGACGTGGACGAGTTGCGCGCGCGTCTGTACGAACTCGGCGAGAACCGGTGACCCTGCCGCCGCCGACGGGCGGCGAGCGCCGGTAGGCGCCGCGGACCCCGTGGACGCGCGCCCGGGACCAGGGGCGGGGCGGGCGGCCCGCCTCCCCGGTCCTAACGGAAGGTGTTTCCGCGAGCCGGTTGCGGAACGACCGTCCGTGGAGCAGGACCGCTGCGGGCACGTTATCCAACCGATTCCGGGAAGTAGCCGGACTGACCCCGTAACGCGGCATTTGCGTGCCACGATGTGGAGAACAGAAGCCGCCCGCCACGCGTACCCCCGAGCGTGTGGCGGGCGGCTTCTGCCTTCCCGGCCCAGGAGGCCCCGGCGCCCGCCCCGGCCTCGTCGCCGGCAGGCCCCACGCGCGCCCCGCTCCCAGCCTCGCTCCCGGTCCCACTTCCGGCCCCGCAGCCGGCCGTCGGCGCGTCCGGGCGGAGTCGTCCAATGCGACCGGCAGACCGCCCCAAATCCCGCCCGATCACCCGGCCCGCCCGCGTCCCCCGCATCACTCGAGACTCCGCTGGTCGGCGGGGCGAGTCACGGCTCCGCGACATTGCTCCTTTGTGGGGACCTGTGGGTCCAAGGCGGCCGCCCGGAACGGTACCGTTCGATGCATGGCACCCAGCACAACAAGCGGCGCTCCCTTCGGGAGGATGCTGACCGCGATGGTCACGCCGTTCCGGCCCGACGGCGGGGTCGACTACGACGGAGCCGCGCGCCTGGCGACCTACCTGGTCGACGAGCAGCGCAACGACGGCATCGTCGTCAACGGGACGACGGGAGAGTCGCCGACGACGAGCGACGCCGAGAAGGACCGCCTGCTCCGCACCGTGATCGACGCGGTCGGCGACCGCGCCGTCGTGGTCGCCGGGGTCGGCACCAACGACACCGCGCACAGCCGCGCCCTGGCCCGGGCGGCCGAGGAGGCCGGCGCGGACGGCACGCTGATCGTCACGCCGTACTACAACAAGCCCCCGCAGGAGGGGCTGCTGCACCACTTCACCGAGGTCGCGGACGCGGCCGCGCTGCCGGCGATGCTCTACGACATCCCGGGCCGCTCGGGGGTGCCGATCCTCACCGAGACGCTGCTGAAGCTGGGCGAGCATCCGCGGATCGTCGCGGTCAAGGACGCCAAGGGCGACCTGTTCGCCGGCTCCCTGGTGATGGCGGGCACCGACCTGGCCTACTACTCCGGCGACGACGCGCTCAACCTGCCCTGGCTGTCGGTGGGCGGCTGCGGGTTCGTCAGCGTGGTCGGCCATGTCGTGGGGGCCGATCTCCATGAGATGATCGACGCGTATCTCGCCGGCGACCGGGAGAACGCGCAGCAGATCCACCGCCGCCTGCTGCCCGTGGTCACGGCGATCATGACCCGTACGCAGGGCGCCATCGCCGTGAAGGCCGCGCTGAACCTGCTGGGGCTGCCGGGCGGCACGGTCCGCGCGCCGCTCGTCGACGCCTCGCTGGAGTTCGCGGCGCGCCTGCGCGAAGACCTCACGATTGGGGGAGTCAAAGTGCCGGAGGTCACCATTCCGGAGGTTGCCCGGTGAGTCACCCTCACCCGGAGCTGACCGCACCGCCCGCACTGCCCGGCAACGGCCTGCGCATCGTCGCGCTCGGCGGCCTGGGCGAGATCGGCCGCAACATGGCCGTGTTCGAGTACGGCGGGCGGCTGCTGATCATCGACTGCGGGGTGCTGTTCCCCGAGACCGAGCAGCCCGGGATCGATCTGATCCTGCCCGACTTCGACTATGTCAGGGACCGGCTCGACGACGTCGAGGCGGTCGTCCTGACGCACGGCCACGAGGACCACATCGGCGCCGTCCCCTACCTGCTGCGCGAGCGCCCCGGGATCCCGCTCGCCGGCTCCAGGCTGACCCTGGCGCTGCTGGAGGCCAAGCTCACCGAGCACCGGATCAAGCCCACCACCGTGGAGGTGAAGGAGGGCGACCGGCGCTCGTTCGGCCCGTTCGACTGCGAGTTCCTGGCGGTCAACCACTCCATCCCCGACGCGCTGGCGCTGGCCGTCCGCACCCCGGCCGGACTGGTCCTGCACACCGGCGACTTCAAGATGGACCAGCTGCCGCTGGACGGCCGCCTGACCGACCTGGGCGGATTCGCCCGGCTCGGCGCCGAGGGCATCGACCTGCTGATGTCGGACTCCACCAACGCCGAGGTGGCCGGGTTCGTCACCAGCGAGCGCAACATCGGCCCGGTGGTCGACGACGTGTTCCGCACCGCGCAGGAGCGGATCATCGTGGCCTGCTTCGCCTCGCACATCCACCGGGTGCAGCAGGTGCTGGACGCCGCGGTCGCCAGCGGCCGCAAGGTCTGCTTCGTCGGCCGCTCGATGGTGCGCAACATGGGCGTGGCCCGCGAGCTGGGCTACCTGGACGTGCCCGAGGAGATCATGGTCGAGCCCCGGCAGCTCGACGACGTGCCGCCCGACCGGCTGGTGCTGGTCTGCACGGGCTCGCAGGGCGAGCCGATGTCGGCGCTGTCGCGGATGGCCAACCGCGACCACCAGATCCGCATCACCCGGCGCGACACCGTCATGCTGGCGTCCTCGCTGATCCCCGGGAACGAGACCGCCGTCAACCGGGTCATCAACGGGCTCACCCGGTGGGGGGCGCGGGTCGTCCACAAGGGCAACGCGCTGGTGCACGTGTCCGGGCACGCGTCCGCGGGCGAGCTGCTGTACGTGCTCAACATGACCAGGCCGGGCAACTTCATGCCGATCCACGGCGAGTGGCGGCACCTGCGGGCGCACGCCAAGCTGGCCGCGCTCACCGGCGTCCCGGAGGAGAACATCGTCATCGCCGAGGACGGCGTCGTGGTCGACCTGGTCGACGGCCAGGCCTCCATCGTCGGCGCGGTCCCCGCCGGGTACGTCTACGTCGACGGGCTGTCGGTCGGCGAGGTCACCGAGACCTCCCTCAAGGACCGCCGGATCCTGGGCGAGGAGGGGTTCGTCTCCATCGTCGTCGGCGTCGACTCCACCTCGGGCAAGGTCGTGGCGGGCCCGGAGATCCACGCCCGCGGGGCCGGCATCGTCAACGAGGACTTCGAGGAGGTCATCGGGCGGCTCGAGGCGGTGCTGCAGGACGCCGGCGCCGACGGCGTCAACGACCTGCACCAGATGAACCAGCTGGTCCGCCGCACGGTCGGCAAGTGGGTCAACGACAACTACCGCCGCCGTCCGATGATCATCCCGGTGGTCGTCGAGATCTAGCCCGCCCGGATCCGCCGGGACCCCGCCCGGACCCGCCCGGAGTCCGGCCGCCGGCCCGGCGGCCGGGCCGGGTCCGGTTCCGGAGCAACACGCCCGCCCGGCCGGATTGACCGGAACCAGCCGGCTCCTTGGTTACCCTCATCACCATGGCCACACGTGCGTCCGGGGGAGCCAAGGCGTCCTCGCGTACCCGGGCCGGCGCCGGTGGTGCCCGCAAAGGCGCGGGCACGGCCCCCCGCAAGCGTCCCAGCGGCGGCGCGAAGGGCGGCGGTGGCCGCGGCTCCGGCAAGGGGCGTCCCCCGCAGAGACCGGATCCGATCCGCCAGCTGTTCTTCGGGTTCTTCAAGCTGCTGTTCCAGCTGTACCACCTGGCCGCGGTGACGGTCGGCTCGATCTTCCGCGCGTACCGGCGCGGCGCCCAGGGGCTGGACGCCGAGCACCAGCGCGACGGGTTGGGCCTGGCGCTGCTGGGCGGCGCGATCGTGCTGGCCTCGGTGACCTGGTGGCGGCCGTCCGGCGTGGTCACGATCGCGCTCGAGCAGGTGGTGCGGGGCGGCATCGGGATGCTGGCGATGGCGCTGCCGGTGCTGCTGGCCGTGCTGGCCTGGCGGACGCTGCGGCACCCCGAGCACAACGACGACACCGGGCGCGTCGTCATCGGGATGACCGCGCTCATCGTGGGCGTGCTGGGCATCGTGCACATCGCCGCCGGGGTCCCGGCGCCGGCCCGCGGCATGGACGAGGTGCGCCGCGCGGGCGGCGTGGTCGGCTGGCTGTCGTCGGCGCCGCTGGAGGCGGCGCTGAGCGGCTGGGTGGCGGTGCCGCTGCTGATCCTGCTGTCGGGCTTCGGGCTGCTGGTGGTCACCGCCACCCCGATCGCCCGGGTCCCGGAACGGCTCAACGAGCTGTGGTCCGTGGCGACCCTGCAGGGCCGCCCGGGGCGTCCCTCGCGGCCGCTGGACCGGGGCCGGGACGCCGACGACGGCGAGGACGGCCGCGCCGACGACCGCGAGACGGCGGAGGCGTCCAAGCCCAAGCGCCGCCGCAAGCCGAAGCCGGAACGGGCCGCGCGGGGCGGCGAGGGGGAGGCCGGCGACCCCGCGGTGGAGGTCGGCGAGCACTCCAAGCCGTACGACACCCCCGTGCTGGACGACGCGCCCACCAAGGGCAAGGGCGCCCGCGACCTGGCCGACGAGCTGTTCGAGCCGGACCCGTTCGGCTCCGACGCGCCGCCGCCGCCCGAGCCGGACGCGGCTCCCGAGCCCGAGACGGTCGCCGATCCGCCCGCGCCGTCGCGCGCGCGCCGCACGCCCGACCCGACGCCCGCGCCGCGCCGCGTGGAGCAGCTGCCGCTGTCGTCGTCCGGCGAGATCTACGAGCTGCCCGAGCCCGCGCTGCTGCGTCCGGGCAGCGTGGCCAAGCCGCGGACCAAGGCCAATGACACGGTGGTGAACGCGCTCACCGGGGTGCTGGAGCAGTTCGACATCGACGCGCAGGTCACGGGGTTCACCCGGGGGCCGACGATCACGCGGTACGAGATCGAGCTGGGTCCGGCGGTGAAGGTGGAGAAGGTCACCGCGCTGACCAAGAACATCGCTTACGCGGTCAAGAGCGCCGATGTGCGGATCATCTCCCCGATCCCGGGGAAGTCGGCGATCGGGGTGGAGATTCCCAACGTCGACAAGGACATCGTCAGCCTGGGGGATGTGCTGCGTTCGCCGGCGGCGACCAATGAGCACCATCCGATGGTCGTGGGGCTGGGCAAGGACGTCGAGGGCCGCACGGTGGTGGCGAATCTGGCCAAGATGCCGCACATCCTGATCGCGGGTGCGACCGGGGCGGGCAAGTCGACGTGC